>NZ_JABWRP020000009.1 GCF_014269035.2 Pseudomonas vlassakiae | reverse complement strand
TCAGGATTTTCATTCTCATTCGTCTTTTGAACAACAGCCCTTTTTTGGTCGGGCCTGTGCTCGCCCCTTTTTTCAGAAGACTGACCGATGGCCAAATCACCGAAAAAATCCAAGTCCAAGCTGTGGTTCCTGGTGCACAGCTGGCTCGCCCTGCCGATCTGGTTCTTCGTGCTGATCGTCTGCTTTACCGGCATGCTGGCCGTGGTCAGCCAGGAAATCGTCTGGCTGGCCAACCCCGACGTGCGTGCCAGCAAGCCTGATGACAACGCCGAACGCCTGAGCTTCCAGCAAGTGCTCGATGCCCTGCACAAGGCCGAACCAGACATGGCCGTCAACTCGCTCAGCCAGCCCGATGGCGCGCACTTCGCGCTGACGGCCCAGGTCACTTACGCCGATGGCTCCAGCCCGATGCTCTACGTCAACCCTTATACCGGGGCCATTCAGGGCAAGATGCCGGACTTCAACTTCGAAGCCTTCACCCGGGCCCTGCACGGCTGGTGGCTGGTGCCGTTCACCAATGGCTTCAGCTGGGGCTGGTACCTGGTGTCGATGCTCGGCCTGCCAATGCTCGCGTCGCTGGTAACGGGCCTGGTGGTGTACAAAAAATTCTGGAAAGGGTTCTTCAAGCCGGTACGCACCGGCCATGGCTCGCGCATCTTCTGGGGCGACCTGCACCGCCTGGCCGGGGTCTGGTCGATCTGGTTCATCGCGGTCATTGCCATCACCAGCATCTGGTTCCTGATCCGGGCGATCCTGTTCGACAACCAGATCACTATTTCCAGTGAACCCGTCGTGCCGGTGATCGCCCGCGAGCAGGTGCCGCAGACCGTCGACGGCAGCCCGGCGCCACGCATCGACCTGGACGAGGCCGCACGCATTGCCGGCCTGGCCATCCCCAGCCTGGAGATCACCTCCATCTCGCTGCCGGCTACCGCCTACAGCCACATCGAAATGGGCGGGCGTGGCTGGTACCCGCTGATGTTCCAGAGCGCGTCGGTCAACCCGTATACACGCCAGGTCGACAGCCAGTTCCTGCTCAGCGACCGCTCGGCCCTGGAGTTCGTCACCGAGTCCATGCGCCCGCTGCACACGGGCGACTTCGGTGGCCTGCCGATCAAGCTGATCTGGTTCTTCTTCGGCCTGATCCTGACCCTGATGGTGTTCAGCGGGCTGCTGATCTGGACCAAACGCACCGCCCAGGCCACCGCCGCCGCGCTCAAGCGCAGCGAGCGCACAGCGCACGGCACACACCGCGAAACCACGCTGGAGGTGCGCCCATGAGCCGTGCCCGAACCCTGCCTGGCCGGCCACTCAAGCAAGGGTGGCTGAAGTGGCGCTTTCACCTGAACATCCTGCTGATCCTCATTCCCCTGGGTTTCATGCCCAAGTACTTCGCCGATGTCAGGTTGTTACGTGGTGACGCCGGGCTCGGTGCCAACCCGATCCACGGCATACAGGTCGGCCCGTACAGCCTGGACCTCGCCGAGCTGCGCAACGAAGCCCCGCGCGCCGATGGCCCCGCAGGCCAATTCAAGCTGTTCAACGCGGCGCTGTGCAAGGCCTGCGTGAATGACGTCAAGGCGGTCTACCTGCGCATCGGCAAGCCGCGCAGCCTGCGCGCCGCCGGCACCATCTTCTTCGGCGCGCCATACCGCATGGTCACCAACCTGCCCATACCGCCGCGCACCGGCGCCGACGCACAGGTCTGGATCACCCTCGAAGGCTGGGACGGCAGCCTGCACCAGGCCTCGGTCCCCCTGGCCAAGGCTTCGCCAGCCACCGTGGCCTGGCTCGAAAAACAAGGAGGCAAACCATGAAACACCTCATGCACAGGCTCGCCCTGCCCTGGCTGGTACTGGCTGCAAGCCCGGCCCTGGCCCACAACCCGATGTGCGAATGCGAGGAGGTGGCCGGTGGCCAGGTGAAATGCACCGGCGGGTTTTCCGATGGCAGCGGCGCGCCCGGGGTGACCCTCGACGTGATCGGCTACGACGAGCAGGTGCTGGTCGGTGGCAAGCTCGGTGACGATTCGAGCCTGACCTTCAAACGCCCCGACGGCGGGTTCTACGTGCTGTTCGACGCAGGGCCTGGCCACGTCGTGGAAGTCGACCACGCCGACATCGCGCAACCATGAGCCGCCCAGCCATGAGCCAGGCCCAAGTGGTGCGCCCGGCTGGCGCCGGGCACGAAACCCTCTATGTGCTGCTGGCCAGCCTGTTGATCGTTGCCCTCGCCGCCAGCGTCGTGCTGCTGCGCGGCGAGCGCGAGGACGAGCAGGCCATCGCCAGCCACCAGATCGACGCACGCCGCGACCTGAGCGCGGCCGAACAAGGCATCTACACCGACCTGCGCGTGGCGTTCGACGAGATACAACTGCTTCGACAGGAAAGCGCCGCCACGCCCAGCGTTGCGGCCCTGGCCGAGCAAGGCCTGCCACCGTTCGTGGCCGATGCCGGCAGCAAGCGCCGCGGCAACCACCAGTGGCAGTGGCTGGCGACTGGCGCCTACCTGGGCCGCAGCCAGGCGCCGCAGGTGGCCGGCAGTTTCCTGCTGATCCTGCCCGACGCTGGCAGCACCGAGGTCGACGTGTGGCTGCGCCGCGACAGCGCCGCCGTGCTCCCCGACGACCTCGGCCAGGCCGCACTGATCGCCGCCGGCTGGCAGCAGGTGGTCAGCCACTACGACGCCGGGGTCACCCGCGAACACCGTCATTGAACCCAAGGATTCCCCATGTTCCGCAAAGCCCTCGCCCTGCTCCTGGCCTGCGCCCTGCCGGCGCTGGCCCTGGCCGATACCGGCAAGCCCCTGCGCATCGGCATCACCCTGCACCCCTACTACAGCTACGTCAGCAACATCGTCGGCGACAAGGCCGAAGTGGTGCCGCTGATTCCGGCGGGTTTCAACCCGCATGCCTATGAACCCCGCGCCGAAGACATCAAGCGCATCGGCACGCTGGACGTGGTGGTGCTCAATGGCGTGGGCCATGACGACTTCGCCGACCGCATGATCGCCGCCAGCGAAAAGCCCGGCATCCAGACCATCGAAGCCAACCAGAACGTACCGCTGCTGGCCGCTACCGGGATCGCCGCGCGGGGCGCCGGCAAGGTGGTCAACCCGCATACCTTCCTGTCGATCAGCACCACCATCGCCCAGGTCAACAACATCGCCCGGGCGCTTGGCAAGCTCGACCCGGACAACGCCAGGCTCTACACGCAGAACGCCCGTGCCTATGCCAAGCGCCTGCGCGCCTTGCGTGCCGAAGCCCTGGCCAAGGTCAGCGAAGCCCCCAGCGCCACCTTCCGTGTGGCCACCATCCATGCCGCCTACGACTACCTGGTGCGTGACTTCGGCCTGGAAGTGACCGCCGTGGTCGAGCCCGCCCACGGCATCGAACCCAGCCCGGCGCAGCTGAAAAAGACCATCGACCAGCTCAAGGCGCTGGATGTGAAGGTGATTTTCTCGGAGATGGACTTCCCTTCGGCCTATGTCGAGACCATCCAGCGTGAAGCCGGCGTGCGCCTGTACCCGCTGACGCACATTTCCTATGGCGAGTACACCCAGGACAAGTACGAAGTGGAAATGAAGCGCAACCTCGACACCGTGGTCCGCGCCATCCAGGAGAACCGCACATGACCGCTGCCGCGCACCTCACCGCACCCGTTGGCCCGTGCATCGAATTTGCCGGCATCGACCTGACCCTGGGCCGCACACGCATTCTCGACCAGGTGCAGTTCAGCGTGGCCGCAGGCAGCGTGCACGCTATCGTCGGGCCCAATGGCGGCGGCAAGAGTTCGCTGATCAAGACCTTGCTTGGGCAGATGCCGCACCAGGGCCAGCTGACCCTGCACTGGCCAGGCGCGCAGCAGGTGATCGGCTATGTGCCGCAGGCGCTGGAGTTCGACCGCGGGCTGCCGATGACCGTGGACGACTTCATGGCGGCCATGTGTCAGCGGCGCCCGGCGTTCCTCGGCTTGTCGCGGCGCGTGCAGCCGGCGATCGATGCGGCGCTGGCACGGGTCGGCATGCTCGCCAAGCGCAAGCGGCGCATGGGCGCGTTGTCCGGTGGCGAGCGGCAGCGCGTGCTGCTCGCCCAGGGCTTGATACCGGACCCGCAACTGCTGGTGCTCGACGAGCCGATGTCGGCGCTCGACGAAGCCGGCATCCAGGTGTTCGAACAACTGCTGCAAGGCTGGCGCCAGGCCGGCACCACGGTGTTGTGGATCGAGCATGATCTGGAGGCCGTGCTGCGCCTGGCCGACCGGGTCACCGGCCTGAACCGCCAGGTGCTGTTCGACGCCCCGCCGGCCCAGGCGCTGACGCCGGAGCGCCTGCTTGGCCTGTTCTCTGTCCACCCTCGCAGCGAGAGCCTTGCCCGATGAGCTTCGAAGCCTTCCGCCAGCTGGTCCAGGCTTGGGCCGACGCTGGCTACCTGCCGCAGGCGCTGGCCTACGGTTTCGTGATCAATGCCTTGTTGGCCGGCCTGATGATCGGCCCGGTGCTGGGCGGCCTCGGCACACTGGTGGTGGTCAAGCGCTTTGCCTTCTTCTCGGAAGCGGTCGGCCATGCCGCGCTGACCGGGGTCGCCATCGGCATCCTGCTCGGCGAACCCTATACCGGCCCCTATGGCAGCCTGTTCGGCTACTGCCTGCTGTTCGGCATCCTGCTCAACTTCCTGCGCAACCGCACCGGGCTGGCACCGGACACGCTGATCGGCGTGTTCCTTTCCGTGTCGCTGGCCCTTGGCGCCAGCCTGCTGCTGATGCTCGCCGGCAAGATCAACGTGCATATCCTCGAAAATGTGCTGTTCGGCTCGGTACTGACGGTCAGCCCCCAGGACCTGCTGGTGCTGGGCATCGTCGCGATGCTGGTGCTGGCAATGGCCCTGCCGCTGTACAACCGCATCATGCTGGCCAGCTTCAACCCGCAACTGGCCGCGGTGCGTGGGGTGGCGGTGAAGACGCTGGACTACCTGTTCGTGGTGCTGGTGACCTTGGTCACAGTGGCTTCGGTGAAGGTGATCGGGGCGATTCTGGTCGGCGCCTTGCTGGTGATCCCGGCAGCGGCGGCGCGCCTGGTCAGCCAGTCGCTGAAGGGGTTTTTCTTCGTGTCGGTGCTGATTGCCAGCCTGAGCACGCTGCTCGGCATCCTGCTGCCGATCATGCTTGACCTGCCGGTGCCTTCGGGCGCCGCGATCATTCTGGTAGCCGGTATCTGCTTCGCCCTCGCCGCGCTGGCCCGCGCCCTCGTCCCACGTCTGCAAGGAAACCCGGCATGAAACTCAAACACCTGGCCCTGGCCATCGCTCTGGCCAGCCTGCCCGCGCTCGCTTCGGCCAGCCAAGTGCTGACTTCCCTACCCGTGACCCACAGCCTGGCCAGCGCCCTGCTCGACGGCACCCGCGTGCAGCTCACGCGCGCCGCGCCCGCCAACCTGCCGGCCAGCCGCCAGCCGTCGTACTTCAGCAGCCGTGGTGGTGCCAGCCTGGCCAAGGCCGCCCAGCAGGCCGACGCAGTGATCGGTGTGCGTTCGATCTGGCGTGACGACCCGCTCTACCCGCTGGCGCGACGCAGCAACATCCGTATCGTCGAGATCGATGCAGCGCGGCCGCTCGATGGCGCGCTGCCGGGCATCGCCGTGAGCGGCGATGACGCCTATGCCGCCTACCCCTGGCTGAACCCGACCAACCTGGGGCGCATGGCCGATATTCTGGCCAACGACCTGGAGCGCCTGGTGCCCGCCGACAAGCAGAGGATCCAGGGCAACCTGGCGAAGCTCAAGCGCCAGCTGCTGGAGCTGACTGCCAGCAGCCAGGTGCAGCTGGCCAAGGTCGAAAACCTGAGCGTGGTCAGCCTGTCGGAGCGCCTGGGCTATCTGGCCAGCGGCTTGAACCTGGATGTGGTGGAACAGCCGCTGCCAGCGGATGGCAAATGGGATGAGGCGGCGCTGAAAGCGCTGGGCGAGAACCTCACGGGGCAGGATGTGGCGCTGGTGCTGGACCATCGGCAGCCGGATGCAGCGGTGGCCAAGGTGATCGAGGCGGCCGGGGCGAGGTTGCTGGTGGTGGACAGTGACCCCGAAAATGCACTGGCCGGGCTCAAGGCCAGTGTCGAGCAGGTGATCGGGGCACTGAGCGAAGGCGGATGAGGCCGCTACCGGTCAGGGCCGGCCCGCCTGCATCCCGGCCAGCAAAAAGCCCATGAAGCGGCGCACGTCCTCGCGATGCGCCACCAGGTCCAGCGGCTCGTCACTGCACAACCGCAGCAGCTGCAGATGCCCGTAGTCATTGATCAAAAACGCTGCATAGCCCACGTCAAGGTCGGCGCGTAACTTGCCGCTGTCGCACAGGTCCTGCAGCAGGTGCTTGAGTTCCTCGACCAGCGCGTCATTGACCCGCTTGTAGGCCTCGGGCACATCACGCTGCTTGCTCCCCAACAGCGGCAGCAACGGCGGCAGGATCTCACGCCACAAGGGTGCCGGCAGCACCTCGAAGGCGTAATCGGTCAGGTTGGCCTCGTAGAAACACAGCGCATCCAGCGCCTGGTCGAATTCCGCCAGGCGCTTGCGTGCCTCCGCCACCGCGCGGTGGTCGGCCTCGCGCAGTTTCTCCAGGAGGATCTCCTGCTTGCTGCCGAAATAAGCGAACACCGTCGGTACCGACACCGCCGCCAGGCGGGCGATCTGTTCCATGGTGGTGGTCTGGAAACCTTGGCGCTCGAACAGGCCCAGCGCCGTGCGGCTGATCGTTTCCCGGCGCTGCGCCTTCTGTTGCTCGCGTAATCCGCTCACTTCGCCCCCCCTTCTCAAAACCGACGGCCAGCATACCGCAAAGCCAAGCCGTAAAAATATTTTATTGACTAAAACTTTTTACCGACACAAAACTAGCGCGGCATTTTGCCCCAGGGAGCCGCCATGACCAGCACCGCCGACCTCATCATTCACAACGCCCGCATCTACACCGTCGACCCGCACCAGCCGTGGGCCAGCGCAGTGGCCGTGCAGGGCGAGCGCATCCTCTGCGTTGGCGACCACGCCAGCGTCATGGCCCATGCCGGCCCTGCCACGCGCTTGCTGGACGCCGCCGGCAAGCTGGTGTTGCCGGGGTTCGTCGAATCGCACTGGCATTTTTCCAGCACCGCGTTCGCCTTCCAGGCACTGGTCAACCATGAAGACCCGCACCAAGTGCTGGCCCTGCTCGAGCGCTACGTGGCGGCCAACCCAGGCGAGAAAGCCATCACCGGCATGGGCTGGATCCAGCCGCTGATGCCGGCCGAGCTGCTGCGCCGTGAAGTGCTCGACGCCATCTGCCCGGACAAGCCGGTGTGCCTGTTGTCCACCGACTACCACACCATGTGGGTCAACACCTACGCGCTCAAGGCAGCCGGCATCGACCGCGACACGCCGGCCGTGGAAGAAGGCGCCAGCTGGTTCGAGAAGGACCCGCTCAGCGGCGAGCCCACCGGCGTGATCATCGACTGCGCGGCCTACTCGCTGCTGATGCAACGCCTGAGCGAAGCCGGTTACCTGCCAACCGGCATCGACCTGTACCTGCGCTCGATTCCGTTCTGGCAAGAAAAGCTGGTCGCCGCCGGCATCACCACCGTGTTCGACGCTGGTTTCCTCGACCCGGCCGGTGACCAGACCCTGCTGTACGAAACCCTGCAACAACTGGAACGTGAAGACCGCCTGAAACTGCGCGTGGTCGGCAGCTATATCAACATGGGCACCGAGGATGACCCGGTGACCATCCTGCAAGGCATGCGCAGCCGCTATGACTCACCGCTGGTGAAGGCACAGACCTTGAAGTTGATGCTTGACGGCACTGAACTCAACCACACCGCGTTCCTGCTCGAACCCTACTGCGACAAGCCGCACTGCGGCTCGACGACCATGCCGGAAGCGGTGTTCGAAAACCACGTGCGCCAGGCCGATGCCGCCGGTATCGACGTGATGGTTCATGCCGTGGGTGATGCCGCCGTGCGCATGGCGCTGGATGTGTTCGAGCGGACCTTCGCCAGCAACCCGCCGCGCGACCGCCGTCATGTGATCACCCATGCCTTCCTCACCCACCCCGACGACATCCCCCGCTTCCGCCGCATCGGCGTCATGGCCAACACCCAACTGCAATGGGGCGTGGTCGACGCCTACGCCGAGGCCATCCAGCAGTCGTATGGTTTCAAGCGCTGGGCTTCGATGTACAAGTTCCGCACTTTCATCGACCAGGGCGTGACCGTGTCGATTGGCATGGACGGCGTGGTGTGCCAGTGCCGTTGCCAGCACAAACCGGTGGAACACATCGAATCGGGCCACACCCGTCAGCTCAGTGGCGAGCCGAATGCGCCAGTGATGCCCGATGCCGACGAACGCCTGAGCATCCCGCAACTGATTGCCGCCTACACCCTCAACGGCGCCTACCAGCTGGGGCTGGAAAAGGAAATCGGCTCAATCACTGCCGGCAAGCGCGCCGACATCATCATCCTCGAACAGGACTTGTTCGAACTCGATCGCTACCAGATCGGCAAGACCGACGTGGCGCTGACCGTGATGAACGGGCGCATCACCCATGACGCGGGCACCCTGCGCCACGCCTGAACCTCAAGCGCCCCTCGGAAAACTCCAATGCACAACAACAAGAACAACCTGCTTTTGCGTGCCGCCCTGATCTACATCGCCGCTACGGCGCTGATCATCATCGGCGTGCAACCGATCTTCATCGGCCTGGTGGCCGAACGGATGAACCTGGACCTGAGCCAGCAAGGCTGGATCCTGTCCAGCGAAATGACCGGGACGTTGCTCGGCAGCCTGCTGTTGCCCATGCTGGGCCGACGCTTCGGTGGCCGTGGCCTGTACCTGGCAGGCGCGCTCGCGGCCCTGCTGCTCAATGTGCTCAGTGCCATGCTGGACTCACTGGCAACGCTGGTACTGTGCCGCCTGGCCTGCGGCGTGGCTACCGGGTTGCTGTATGCCGGCGCCATCAGCGGGCTGGGGCGCTTGCCGGGGCAGGACCGCTCGTATGGTTTATCGCTGCTGATCCAGACCGCCGTGTTCGCGCTGTATGCCACCTGCATGCCACAGCTCGCCGAGGTGCTCGGCAACCGTGGGGCAGTAGCAAGCATCGGTGGCTGGTTCGTGTTGATCGCCCTGGTCGCGCTGGCCATTCCGGCCCGCCTGCACCGCGAGGCGCCGTTACCCGTGGCCCAGAGCGGTGTCGGTTGTGCCACGCTCGGGCGCTATGCGCTGCTGGGGATGCTGTGCCTGCAGCTGGCGATCTATTGCATCTGGGGCTTTGTCGACCCACTGGCCCGCGAGCGTGGGATCAGCCCGGTGGAGGTGGGCTGGTCGTTCGGCCTGGGCATTCTCGGCGGCTTGCCCGGCGGTGCCCTGCCCAGTGTGCTGGGCGCACGGGTGAGGCGTGGGCCGATGATCGCCTTCGGCTCGCTGCTGGTGCTGTTGTCGATCGTATTGCTGGCACGCCAGGCACAGGATGCCGAGCAGCTGTGCGTGGCGTTGTTCCTGATGAACTTTGGCTGGGTGCTGGCGCTGACCTACTACATGGGCGCCATCGCCACCAACGATCCGCGCGGCACCTTGACGCCCTGGGTGAGTATCCTGCAGGTCGCGGCGGCGGCGCTGGCACCGGCGTTCGTGGCCTTGCAGCAGCAGAGCGCCGGGCATGAGGCGATCTTTGTCAGTGCCGGGGTGGCGGTGGTGCTGGGAGTTGTGCTCAAGTGTATGGCCAGGGTGGTGCCACGTCGGGCCAACCCCTTCCCACACTGACCGCCGGGGCCGACCACCATGCGCATTGCCATTCCCGATGACTACCAGGACGTCATTCGCTCGCTCGAATGCTTCAAACGCCTCGCTGGGCATGAGGTTCGCGTGTTTCACGACAAGCCACCCGCCTCCCTGGATGAGTTGGCCGCCCGCTTCGCCGATGCCGACGCCCTGGTCCTCACCCGCGAACGCACGCGCATCGATGCAGCCCTGCTCGACCGGCTGCCCAACCTCAAGCTGATCAGCCAGACCGGCAAGGTCGCCGGCCATCTGGACCTGGAAGCCTGCACCGCCCGCGGCATCGTCGTCAGCGAAGGCCGCGGCTCGCCGGTGGCGCCGGCGGAGCTTGCCTGGGCGCTGCTGCTCAACGCCCGGCGCCAGCTGGTACCCGCGATCGAAGCGTTCAAGCAAGGCCACTGGCAGGTCAACCTGGGCCAGGCGGTGGCCGGCCAGCTGCTGGGCATCTGGGGCTACGGCAAGATCGGCCAGCGGCTCGCCCGTTACGCCCAGGCATTCGACATGCCCGTGCTGGTGTGGGGCAGCGAGAGCAGCCGGGCGGCGGCCGAGGCCGATGGGCACCGGGCGGCGACCTCGCGCGAGGCATTTTTTGCCGAGGCGGACATCGTCAGCCTGAACCTGCGGCTGTCAGAGACAACGCGCCATCGGGTGACCTTCAGCGACCTGTCGCGGATGAAAGCGGACGCCCTGCTGCTGAATATCAGCCGCGCCGAGCTGATTGAGCCCGGGGCCCTGCTGCAGGCGCTCGACGCCGGCAGGCCGGGCTTCGCTGCGGTGGATGTGTTCGAACAGGAGCCGATACTCGAGCCGAACCACCCCCTGCTCACCCACCCGCGGGTGCTGAGCACGCCGCACCTGGGCTATGTGGAGAAGAACGGCTACGAGCTGTATTTCGGCGATGCCTTCGACAACGTGGTGGCGTTTGCCCAAGGCGCGGCGAAGAACGTCGCCAACCCGCAGGCGCTGACGGTGCGGCGCTGATCTGCAGGCTCAAGGGTTATGGCTTACGCCGGGTCAGGCAAGGCCATGTGCAACAAAGGAAACGGCCGGCCTTCGCCGTCCAGCGGCGAACGCCCGGTCTGCACGAAGCCGTAGTGAAGGTAGAACCCCACCGCCTGCGGGTTCTGCTCGTTCACGTCGACACTCAAGGTATTGCGCGGGTTGCGGCAGAAATCCAGCAACGCCCGGCCAATCCCCTGCCCACGCCGATCAGGGTCGACGAAGAGCATCTCCACATGGTGCTGGTTGAGCCCGATAAAGCCCAGCGGCTGGTCCTCGGTGTCGACGGCCACCCACAGCTCGACGGCATGCAGGTAGACATCGCGCAGCTGCGGCAGCAAGGCGTCGATGTCGGACGCTTGTAAAAAGTGATGCGTGGCGCGCACGGCGCGCAGCCAGATGTCGAGCAGCCGAGGGTGATCGGCAGCGATAGCTTGGCGAATGATCATGGAATCATCCTGATTTTCTGATGACGGATTATCGGTGCGCCTTGGCCAGGCGCCCGTACTCATGTCGGCATCATGTATGCCCGCTTCGCGAATCAACGCCTGGGCGGTGCACGGCAGAACAGCCGGAAAGGAAGGAGGCGCCCATGCTACCCAGCCTTGCCGGCGAGGTAAAGGCACTTACGGCACGGTCGCCTGTTCCTGGGCCGTAGCCGCAAACGACACGTAGTACGCCAGGCCGACGAAGATCGCCCCGCCCACCGCATTGCCGAGGAACACCGCGAGCAGGTTTTCGGCCAGCGCGCCCCAGCTCAGGTAACCGGCAAAAATCGCCGCCGGGATCAGGAACATGTTGGCCACCACGTGCTGGAAGCCGATGGCGACGAAGGCCATGATCGGGAACCAGATGCCGAGGATCTTGCCGCTCATCTCACGGCTGGCAAAAGCCAGCCACACCGCCAGGCACACCAGCCAGTTGCAGCCGATACCCGAGACGAAGGCATGAACGAAGTCGGCGCTGGCCTTGCTGGTGGCGGCGGCCACGGTCTTGGCCAGGTAGGCGCCCTCGGTAAGGCCAAGCAGGTGGCCGAAGAAGTACGCCACGAACAGCGCGCCGAGCAAGTTGGCCAGGGTTACCAGCCACCAGTTGCGTGCCACCGCCGCCAGGCGAATGCGCCCGGCGAACATGGCCAGCGGCAGGCTCATCATGTTGCCGGTAAGCAGTTCGCCGCCCGCCAGGATCACCAGGATCAGGCCAATCGGGAACACAGCAGCACCCAGCAGGTTACCCAGCGAAGCCCATTGCCCGGGAATCATCGCGCTGACATGGATAGCCAGGATAAAGCCCATCGAGATGAAGCCACCGGCAAGAAAGCCGAGGATGAGCAGTGCGCGGGTAGGCAAATGGGCTTTCTTGGTACCGGCCTCGATGACGAGTTCAGTGATCCGGGCGGGGGCATTGACAGACATTTCGGAAACTCGAACGCAGGGACGACAGGCACGCCCGGAGGCACGCCGGCAGTCAGGAATTTACGGGTGGCGAAGTGATGCGAGGTGCTTCAGGGGGAAGGCAAAACAGGTGGTCTCTGGCGCTACAACGAAGAGCCGCGCACGTTACTGAGGCAGAATGTCGCAGTCAAATTGATAGGGTGGATGGCTTGATAGACAGGGTCGATGAGGAGGCTGGCGTACAACCCTTCAGCATCTGACGCCATCCCTGTGGGAGCGGGCGCGCCCGCAAATACCGGCAAAGGCGGTGCCATCCACCGCGTCGCCTCCTTCGCGGGCTCGCCCGCTGCCACAGGGTACCGACCGCCACCGCAATCGCTCAACGAGGTTGCGGGTGTTCGCTGGACACTGAGTTGTTGGCATCCACATCCTGCATCTCTTCCTCGACAGGGGCCTCATCGTCCCCCGGGAGCGGGACTTCGACATTCTCCTGAGTGCGGGCAGTGCCGTTCTCCCGCTGCTGTTGCGCGTCCTGATCGGAACCCGGATTGCCTGGCGGGTTCCAGTCTTCCGGTCGCTGCTGCGACCACGCTTCACCCACATCCTGCTTTTTCGGGGTATCTGTCGTCATGGTGGGTCTCCGGTCTGCGGTGCAGCGGATCTGCACCTTTAACTCAGAAGAAATGCGAAGGGCTGGAGTGCCAGCGCCTCGACCAGTGGCGCAAAAAGCCAGCGCCTACGACCACTTGCGCAAATCAAGTACACTGGCCGCCGTCACGGAAGCCGACAGGACAAGGAATGCTCCGCTCTTTTACCGCACGATGCGATGTGCGCCGTGCATGGGTACGCTGGCTGCAAGCCGCAGCGCTGATGCACTTGCTGATTGGCCTGGGCCTCACCTGGGCCGGCCACAGCGCGTTGCTGGGCACTTACCAACTGAGCATCGAGCAGGCGTTCTGGGGCCAGGCAGCGCCAGCGCCTGCCCGCGAGCAGCAGGTGTGGTGGCTCGCACTGTTCGGCGCCACCTTGCAAAGCTACTCGCTGTACATGCTCGGCCTGATCCAGCTGGGCGACCGCCTGCGCAGCCACAGTGCCTGGGCCTGGCTGGCATGCGGCATCGTGCTGTGGGCACCGCAGGACATAGTGGTGTCGTTGCAGGCCGGCATGTGGTCGCACCTGGTCATCGATGGCCTGGCCCTGCTCGCCCTGCTGCCACCGTTGCTGTGGCTGTATCGCTGCGACCGCCCCACCACCACTTTGAAAGGACTTGAACGTGGCTGAACTGCCGATCCTCTCCTGGGCCCTCAACCTGCTGCTGATCCAAGGTTTGCTGGGCGCGCTGGACACTGTCTACCACCATGAACTGACCGTTGCCCTGCCCCAGCGCTACAGTGCGCGGCTGGAGCTGGCGATCCACGCAGTGCGCTCGTGCTGCTACGGCATCCTGTTCCTGGGTATCGCCCATGTAGCGTTCCAGGGCGTCTGGGCGATTATCGTGGCGGTGGTCTTCACCCTGGAGATCGGCCTGACCCTGTGGGATTTCGTGGTCGAGGACCGCAGCCGCAAGCTGCCGGCCATCGAACGCATCATGCATACCGTGCTGGCGATCAACGCTGGCGCCTTCTTCGCGCTGTACGGCCTGCAGCTGCTGCAGTGGTCGAGCCTGCCCGATGGCTTGGTGGCCATCGACCTCGGCTGGCGCGGCTGGCTGCTGACCCTGTTCGCCCTCGGTGTGACGGCGTCGGGGATCCGCGATGCGCTGGCGACGCTGCGCCTGCACCGCCAGGGGCCGGCAACCAACCCGTTCGCCGGCAGCGCCTACAAGCAGGTGCTGGTCACTGGCGGCACCGGCTTCATCGGCGAAACCCTGGTCAACCAGTTGCTCGATGCCGGTCACAGCGTCAGCGTGCTGGCCCGCGACCCACTGCGCGCCGCCTACCTGTTCGACGGCCGCGCCCGCTGCCTGCGCAGCCTCGACAAACTCGGCCATGACGAGCGCTTCGACGTGGTCATCAACCTGGCGGGCGCGCCCGTCGCCGGGCCACGCTGGACACCGCGGCGCCAGGCGCAGCTGCTGGCCAGCCGGGTCGGCACCACCGAGGCCTTGCTGCACTGGGCACGCCAGGCCCGGCACAAGCCGGCGCTGTGGATCCAGGCCTCGGCCATCGGTTACTACGGTGTACGCGACGCTAGCCAGCCACTGGACGAAAGCGCCAGCAAAGGCGACGGCTTCATGGCCGAACTGTGCGATCGCTGGGAGGCTTCCGCCAGCCCGGCCAGCGCCCTCGGCGTTCGCCAGGTGGTGCTGCGCCTGGGCGTGGTGTTCGGCCCTGGTGGTGCGCTGGCGCCCCTGCTGATGCCGTTCCGCCTGGGCCTGGGCGGGCGCATGGGTGATGGCCGGCAAATCATGAGCTGGGTGCACCGTGACGACGTGCTGGCGGTGATGGCGCGCGCCATGGTCGACAGCGAAATGCAGGGCACCTACAACCTGGTCGCCCCCGAGCCGGTCAGCCAGGCCACCTTCGCCCAAACTGTCGGCCGACTGCTCAAGCGCCCGGTGTGGCTGCATGTTCCCGCCGCACCGGTTCGGGCGCTTGCCGGGGAAATGGCCGAGCTGTTCTTCGACGGCCAGCGCGTGCTGCCGAGCCGCCTGGAGCAGGCCGGCTACCGCTTCCAGTACCCGACCCTGGACAGCGCCTTGCGCGACCTGGCCTGAGGAGCATCGATGAGCAAGCCTCTGCTGTACCTGCTGGCCGGCAACGGCAGCGCCGCCGACTGGTGGGACGATGCCCTGCCGCACTTCCGGCACTACCGGGTGCAGGCCCTGGAGCTGCCCGGCTTCGGCGACAACCCCGCGCCGCCCTGCACGGGCCTGGACGAGTACGCGCAAGCCCTGCTGAGCCTGAGCGAACGCGGGCACGCCATCATGGCCGTTGGCGTCAGCGCGCTGATCGTGCTGCATGCCCTGCAGCGCAGCCCCGGCCATTTCAGCCGCAGCGTGCTGCTGGCCCCGGTCGGCGCCTTCCTCTGGCAACGCCGCCTGCCGGCGCTGATGTCGCCGCTGCCGCTGCGCAAGGCCATCCACTGGCTGCTCAGCCACAAGCCGCACTGGTTCGCCGCCAAGTTTTCCAGCCAGCGTTGGACGCCCGCGCAGTACCAGCGCATGGGTGCCGGCTATGCCCGCTGCCGCGCCTTCGTGCCCTCCTGGGCGCAACTGCGCGCCGACACCGCGCTGCCGCTGCTGGAGTGGGTCACCGACCCCATCGAGCTGGTATGGGGCGACCACGACCGCGTGCTGGGGATCGCCCAGGCCGCCGCCTGGTCAGCGATCCTCGCCCGCGCCGACCTGCGCATCAGCCTGCAACCGGGCTGGGGCCACTACCCCTGGATCGATGCGCCGGCCGAATTTGCCGCCTGGCTGGAGTCAGGCAGCCAAGGCTTCGTCGCCCACACCAAAGGCGGCCGCCTGCAACTGGCGGCACTGGCCGGCCAGGCTGTGCCCGAAGCCCTGAGCCTGGACGACGGCAACGACCCGCGCCTTGCCAGGCTGCTTGCCTCGGCCCCGGATGCCCTGTGGGCCGTGCGTTCCTCCAGTTATGCCGAGGACCAGGCCGATGCCGCCAATGCCGGCCTGAGCACCACTTACCTGCGCGTGCCCGGCGACGCCGTCGCCGACCGTGTCAGCGCACTGCGTGACGCCGGCGTCGAGGAAGTGGTGGTGCAGCGCTTCATCCAACCGAGGGTGTCCGGCATCGCCTTCGTGCGTCACCTGTCGGTGGAGCTGGAGTGGCTCGAAGGCCACCTGGAAGCGCTGGCCGACGGCCAGGCCAGCCCCCGGCGCGCAACGCTGTCGCGCTTGGGCGCTGCCTGGCAAAGCGGCCACTTCGCCACCGTGCATGGCCTGACAGCCAAGGCCCTGTGGGACTTCCTGCAAGGCGTGCTGAACGTGTTCCACTACGTGCCCGGCGATATCGAATGGGCCTGGGACGGCCAGCAACTGTGGCTGCTGCAGTATCGCCCGATCAGCGAGCATGGCTGGCGCCGCCACCTGACCTCGGCCAACATCGCCGAGATCCTGCCGCCGCAACCCAGCCGCTTCGTCGAATACGCCCAGCGCCGCGCTGCCGCCAGCATCCCGGCGATCATGGCGCGCTGGGACAGCCGGGTGCTGCAGGACAACGAACCCTTCACCGCCGTGTTTGGCGGTGCCTCCTACATCAACAACGACCTGTTCCTTGCCCGCCTGGCCGACTGGGGCATCTCCGCTGCCAGCTACGCGGGCGAAGTCGGCGGCGCCACCCCCGCCCTGCCCTGGCGCCCGCTGCGCTTGCTGCGCGCTGTGCCGCGCCTGTGGCGCATGCAGCATGCTGCACGCAGCCACCTGCAGGCCCTGGCCCCGGGCCTGCAACGCTTCGACGCGGAACTGGCGCAGCTGCAGGCCGCCGGGGCTGACGGCCAGCACTTGGCAGACTGGTTCAGCCGCTTCTATGTCTTCGTGGTGCAAGGCAACCTGTGCATCGCCACGGCCCTGGCCAGCAGCGGCGGTGCCTGGCTGGGCCGGCCAGCGACCGCCTACAACGACCTGCAGCACAGCCCCCACCGTCTGCCGTGGGAAACCGACCCCGGCACGCCGCGGCCAGCGCCGACCGACCTGCCACTGCAGCCGCTGCCCGCCTGGCCATCCGTCGTTACCTTGGCCCATCGCCTCGGCCTGCCCGGCTTGCGGGGTTACTACCTGCAAGTGCGCGAGTGGTACCGGGACAACCTGATGCGGATTTTCTTCCGCGTGCACCACGCCATGCCTGAAGCCCAGCGTGCCGATTGGTTCGGCCCGCATCCTGACGTGCGCACGCGCGACGGCAGCTTCTGGCAAGACGGCAGCCAGGGCAGCGAACAGGCCACCGGTTTCATGATCTACCCTGGCCAGGTGCAAGGCATCCTGGGCCAGGACATCCTCCTCGAAGACAGCCTCGACCCCGGCCGCCATGCCCACTATCAGGCCGCACGGGCCGTGATTGCGCGCATGGGTGGGCGGTTGTCCCATGGTTCGACCTTACTGCGCGAACTGCGCAAACCCTCGGCAGTGCTGCCGCAAGTGAGCAGCGAGTGGCTGGGGCGTGAGGTGCAGTATCGGGATGGGGAATTACGGCTGGTTGAAGGACCGCGTTGATGAAAGACCAGAAAGGGGTGTCAACCCTTGGGAAAAGGATTGCCAAGTACCTGACGCTCTCGCTGCCGCTGATGTTGAGTGGCTGCTGGAGTACCCTCATTCACCTCGATGGCGAGCGCTGTGTCTATCCGGGCACACGCTTTGGCTGGAACTTCGCCACGCGCAACGGCCCCGGTGGTTTAGTGGGCCTGATCGACGTACCCTTCTCCTTCGCGCTGGATACGGTACTGCTGCCCTATGACCTGACCGCGTTTCTGCCTGAAAATAGCGGTGGCGATCATCGGGAATGCAATCTCGATGGCTCGTTCGACGTGATGTAGCACACGGCGCTCGGCGCCTATCGCTTGCCCAGCGCCAGCCGAGCCGCGAACAGCACGAATACCAGGCCGGTCGCACGGTCCATCCACTGGATGACCTTGTCCCGTCGCAGCAGGCCCGCCAACGGCCGGGTCGCGCCAATCAGCAGCATCGCCCACAGCAAGCCAGCCGAGCGCCACGTGGATGCTGACCAGGCCAAAGGTCCAGGCTACCAGAGGCTGACCTTGGGGAATGAACTGGGGCAGGAACGACACATAGAAGATACCGACCTTGGGATTGAGCAGGTTGCCCATCATGCCCTTGAAGAACCAGTTGCCAGCGCGCTGGCCATCTTCCCCGGCAGGTGCCAGCGATTGCCGTGGGTGCAAGAGCATGTTGAGGCCAAGCCAGGCCAGGTAGGCAGCCCCACAGTATTTGAGAATGTTGTAGGCAAGCTCCGATACCGCGATCAATGCGCCAAGGCCGAAAGCAACGGCTGCGCCCCACAGCAGGCAGCCAGCGTTGATGCCCAAAGCTGCACGCACGCCCTGCTTGCGGCCCTCTACCGTAGCGGTCCTGAGAATCAGCGCCGTGTCCAGGCCTGGGGTCAGGGTCAGCAGCGTGGCTGCCAGGGTAAAGGCAATGAGATTGTCGGCAATCGGCATGCGAATTCGGGCCTTGGTTGAACTCGGGCGCAGATTAGCATGGCGTTGGCCTATGATGGTGGCTGGTCCCCGCCTTTCTCAGGACAGCCCATGCCCTACCCCATCGAAGAGAAACTCGTCGTCGGCGTCGCCTCCAGCGCCCTGTTCGACCTGACCGTCTCCGACAACATCTACCAGTGCGAAGGCGTCGAAGCGTATCGCCTGCACCAGGAAGAAAACCTCGACGTGCCCTTCCCCAAGGGCGTCGCCTTCCCGTTCATCCGCCGCTTCCTGAGCATCAACAAGGCCTTCCCCGAACAACTGCCGGTGGAAGTGGTGCTGCTCTCGCGCAACTCGCCGGAAACCGGTTTGCGGGTGTTCCGCTCGATCAACCATTACAACCTGGACATCACCCGCGCCGCGTTCATGTCCGGCCGTTCGCCCTACGAATACATCCCGGCGTTCAACGCCTCGCTGTTCCTCAGTGCCCATGAAGGCGACGTGCAGCGTGCAATCGACGCCGACTACCCGGCGGGCCTGGTGCTGCCGACGAAGATCTACGATGACGAGATCGACACCGAGCTGCGCGTGGCCTTCGACTTCGATGGCGTGATTGCCGATGACGAGGCGGAGAGCGTATACAAGCAGCGCCTGAACCTGGATGAGTTCCAGGCCCATGAGCAAGATCGCAAGGCCATACCGCATCAGCCGGGGCCGCTGGCAGACCTGTACCGCAAGCTTTCACTGATTCGCAAACTGGAAGACCGCAAGTTGGCGCAGGACCCTGCGTACCAGCGCATCCTGCGCATCGCCATCGTCACGGCACGCAATGCGCCGGCCCATGAACGGGTGGTGACGACGCTGAAGAACTGGGGGGTTTCGCCGGATGAGTCGTTCTTCCTTGGCGGGATGGAGAAAGATCGGGTGCTGTCGATCCTCAAGCCGCACATGTTCTTCGACGACCAGCGCAGTCACCTGACGTCAGCGGCGGGAGATCTGCCGATGGTGCATATACCCTTCGGCGTTGCGAACAAAGAGAAGCAACACAATGGTGCCGAACAACTGCCATCGGAGCGTCCAGTCACGCCGCCCGCCCATCTTCGCCCGGCGTGAACCGCGACCATGCGCTCATGGGGATTGCCGAGGCATGCATTTTTCGACCAGCGTATCGCGGTTGGCATTGTTGGGGAGCGTCTTCAAACGATCGGGCTGGCAGTGTTCATCGGAGACCGCGTAGTGGGAAGAATCGTCGCCACAGGCCGCCAGCAAGGTAGCGATGGCAATCACAAGTAGGGATTTGCGAATCATCTGCTCATTCACTCCATTGACGGGCGGAGGTTTGGCAAAAGGATAGACGCCTGCCAAAAGCGTAGCGCGTCGCAGGGCGAGTTCAATGCCAGACTCGTATTCAATTCACTCGCGTGAGGTGCCGCATGAGCCTGATACCCAACCTCAATGGCCACGCCAATGTCCTGGTAGCCGGCGCAAGCCGTGGCATCGGCCTGGCGCTATGTACGGCCTTGCTGGCGCGTGACGAGGTGGCCCGGCTCTGGGCCGTGTCGCGCAATGCCAAAGGCAATGACGACCTCGCGACACTCGCCAGGCAACACGGCGAGCGCCTGGTACTGATGGATTGCGACGCACGTGATGAACGATCACTCGCGACACTGGCAACCGAACTCGGGCATACCTGCGATCACTTGCACCTGGTCATCAGCACCTTGGGCATCCTTCATCAGGAGGGCGCCAAGGCAGAAAAATCTCTGGCACAGCTGGACCTGGCCGGCCTGCAGGTAAGCTTCGCGACCAATGCCTTCGCACCGATACTGCTGCTCAAGCACCTGCTGCCCTTGCTGCGCAAGGAACCCGCCACCTATGCCGCGCTGTCAGCCAGGGTTGGGTCGATCGGCGATAACCGCCTGGGTGGCTGGTACAGCTATCGGGCCAGCAAGGCCGCGCTAAATCAGTTGCTGCACACGGCGAGCATCGAACTGAGGCGCCTGAACCCGGCCTCCACGGTGCTGGCGCTGCATCCCGGGACCACGGACACAGCGCTGTCGCGGCCGTTTCAAGGAAATGTGCCAGCGGGCAAGCTGTTTGACCCTGCGTTCGCCGCGCAGTGTGTCATCGAGCAGGTCGGACGGTTGGGGCCTGCGGACAGCGGAGGGTTCTGGGCGTGGGATGGACGAGCCATTGAATGGTGATAGCCCCAGCGCCTAGCCCTCGCCAACTTCATCCATGAAATCTGCAAGAAATGCTTCAAGCCGCGCATGGCGTTCGGCAGCCAGTCGAGCGCCTTCGCCGGTTGTGAAACCGGAGGCGAGTTTCAGCAGTTTGGTGTGGAAGTGCTCGATCGCATACATCGTATCCCGGTACTCCCTGCCCCGCGCAACGGGATTCTCGAAATCGTACAACGCAGACCCCATTCGCCCAGCCGTGTAAAAGCACCGGGCAATGCCTACCGCACCCAAAGCGTCCAGCCGATCACTGTCCCGAAGGATCCTGGCCTCAAGCGTCTGCGGCGCGAAACCTGCCGAATAGCTGTGGGTCTTGACGGCATGCGCCACCTGCTCGACGCGCTGCGAAGGCCAGCCCAGATCAGCCAGGATTGACGCCGCCTTGTCCGCGGACAGCGACGAAGCCTGGTCACGCAATGGCGAGTTCTTTTCTACCGCGACACAGTCATGCAGCACCGTCGCTGCAAGCAGCACTTGCAGATCACCGCCTTCCACCCGCTGTATCCGCTGCACGTTGACCCAAACGCGATGGATATGGGACAGGTCGTGGGAGCCATCTTGCTGGCTCGCCGGCAGGTATTTCAGCAACTGGGCGGCGAGGTGCCGGAACGGGGTAAACACTTCACCAGTCATCTCAGTTTCTCCATCGGCTGATAGACCAGCCCGGCGAACTCGCCCACTTCCCCGGCCAAAACGAAACCGTAGCGCTGGTACGCAGGCACGGAGCTCAACGAAGCCCTGACGGTCAGGACCTGGCTCCTTGCGTAGGCCAGAACCTCATTCATCAGGCGCGCCCCCACACCCCGGCGTTGCCATGCAGGCGCCACGAACAGCATCGCTACATGACGGCCTTCCTTGAGCTCAACCAGGCCACAGAGGTTGCCATCCGCTTCGCAGACCAGGATCAGGTTATCGCCTTGCATGCGTTCGGCGAACGCTTGCTCGGCAGCAACCTTGGCGAACGTCTCCACCCCCTGCTCGGTCAGCGATGGCGCCACCGCCAGCGTAAATGCCTGCAGACACAGGGCGCTGGCGCGGGGTATGTCTGCGTGGGTCAGTTTACGTATGTGCATATCAAAAAAGTTATCCATGACCCCAGTGCCTTCACGTGACATTCCATTTCGGACAGCTGAACCTTATCCGAACAGCATGGTGACTACCATCTGGCCGTCAGTTATAGCCACATTGACCTGTCATCCACCTCAACCATACTGGCTCAGGTGTTGGCACTGCACTCATTCACATCCCGATCGAGACCTGTTCATGGCCCGCCTGTTCAACCCCTCGCCAGGCCTGCGTGAGGTAGCGCCCAATCGCTGGGACTGGATCCTTCTGCCATTGGTGCTGGTGGTCCTGGTGCTGGCCGCCTATGGCGCCATGCAGATGAGCCGGCCGTTCGTGGTCGGCGAGGCGCTGCCGATTGCCCTCGACCCGGTCAACCTGCCCTACTACCTGATGCGCACCATCCTGCGGATGTTCATCGCACTGGGCTTCTCGCTGCTGTTCGCCTTCGTCTTCGCTGCGCTGGCGGCCAAGTATCGCGCCGCCGAAAAGGCCATGATCCCGTTACTGGACGTGCTCCAGTCGGTACCCATCCTGGGTTTCCAGGCCATCGCCATCGCGCCGTTCATCGCGCTGTTCCCGGGCAACCTGCTGGGGGTGGAATGCGCGGCGATCTTCGCCATCTTCACCTCCCAGGCGTGGAACATGGCGCTGAGCCTGTACCAGTCGTTCCGCACCGTGCCGCCGGAGCTGAACGAGGCTGCGCGGATCTTCCGTCTC
Source organism: Pseudomonas vlassakiae (assembly GCF_014269035.2). Lineage (GTDB taxonomy): Bacteria > Pseudomonadota > Gammaproteobacteria > Pseudomonadales > Pseudomonadaceae > Aquipseudomonas > Aquipseudomonas vlassakiae. The sequence continues at coordinate 202,119 of NZ_JABWRP020000009.1, read as the reverse complement.
TCGGCCTGGCAGCGCTTCTGGCGCCTGGAGCTGCCGTTCGCGATGCCTGGCCTGCTGTGGAACATGATGATGTCGATGTCGGGTGGCTGGTTCTTCCTGGTCGCCGCCGAGGCCATCTCGGTGGCTGGGCAGGACATCAAGTTGCCCGGCATCGGCTCCTACATCGCCGTGGCCATCGACCAACGCAACCTCGGCGCCATCGCCTGGGCCATCGGCGCGATGCTCACCGGCATCCTGCTCTACGACCAGCTGTTCTTCCGCCCGCTGCTGGCCTGGGCTGACCGCTTCCGCTTCGAAGACACCCAAGGCGACACCGCGCAACGCGCCTGGTTGCTTGACTGGGGGCGCCGCAGCCGCTGGCTGAGCGCCTGCAGTGCGCAGCTGGCCAAGGGCTTGCAGAACGCCATGGGCTGGTTCGCCCAGCGCCACGACGGCACCGTGGCGCGACGCCCGTGGCTGCGCCTGCCGGCCTGGTGGCCGCGCGCCTGGGACATCCTCCTGGTGCTGGCCTGCGCCTTTGCCTTCTTGCGCCTGGGGCTGTTCGTGCACCAGGACGTCGGCTGGGGCGAAGCCCTGCACGTGCTCGGCCTGGGCCTGATCACACTGTGCCGGGTGATGCTGCTGATTGGCCTGGCCTCGCTGGTGTGGGTGCCGCTGTCGATCTGGATCGGCCTGCGCCCGCGCTACTCGCAGAAGGTGCAGGCGCTGGCGCAGTTCCTCGCCGCCTTCCCGGTCAACCTGCTGTTCCCGCTGGTCGTCCTGCTGCTGGTGCATTTCCAGCTCAACCCGAACCTCTGGCTGAGCCCACTGATGGTGTTCGGCACCCAGTGGTACATCCTGTTCAACGTGGTGGCGGGGGCTGCGGCCATTCCCTATGAACTGCGCCTGGCCGCCGACAACCTCGGCCTGCGCGGCTGGCTGAAATGGAAGCGCGTGTACCTGCCAGCGGTGTTTCCCAGCTTCGTCACCGGCGCCATCACGGCCAGTGGCGGTTCGTGGAACGCCAGTATCGTCGCCGAATACGTCAGCTGGGGCGACACTTCGCTGGTGGCCGACGGCTTGGGCAGCTACATCAAGCAGATGACCGACGCCGGCGACTTCCACCGCATTGCCCTGGGCATCGGCGTGATGTGCATCTACGTGATGCTGCTGAACCGCTTCTTCTGGCGCCGCCTGTACCTGCGCGCCGAAAGCCGTCGTTGAGGACCTGCCATGAAACAACCACCGCTGATCCAGCTCAAGGGCGTGAGCAAGGCCTTTCGCGCCACCGACGGCACGCCGCGAACCATCCTCGAAGGCGTCGACTTGCAGCTGCGCGAGCGTGAGATCGTCGCCCTGCTCGGCCGCTCCGGGTCGGGCAAGTCGACCCTGCTGCGGATCATCGCCGGCCTGATCGGCGCCGACCGCGGCACCGTCACCTACCGCGGCCAGCCGATCCACGGCCCGGTGGGCGGTGTGGCCATGGTCTTCCAGACCTTCGCGCTGTTCCCCTGGCTGACCGTGCAGCAGAACGTCGAACTCGGCCTGGAGGCCCAGGGTGTGAGCCCGGCCGAACGCGAGCGCCTGGCCGACGCCGCGCTTGAACTGATCGGCCTGTCCGGCTTCGGCGGCGCCCTGCCACGCGAACTGTCCGGCGGCATGCGCCAGCGCGTGGGCATCGCCCGTGCCCTGGTGATGAACCCCGAAGTGCTGCTGATGGACGAGGCCTTCTCGGCCCTCGACGTGCTCACCGGCGAAACCCTGCGCGACGACATGCTCGAACTCTGGGAAGAACACCGCATCACCACCCGCAGCATTCTGGTGGTGTCGCACAATATCGAGGAAACGGTGATGATGGCCGACCGCATCCTGATCCTCTCCAGCGACCCGGGCCGGGTGCGTTCAGAACTGCACATCGACCTGCCGCGCCCGCGCAACGCTGACTCGGAAGAGGTCCGCGCGCTGATCGACGAGGTCTATGCGCTGATGACCCAGCGCCCCGAGGCCATCGCTGCCGCCGGCGCGCCACCGGCCGTGGAGCTCGGCTACCGGCTGCCCGACGCGGATATCGCGCGGATGGAGAGCGTGCTCGAACTGATCGCCGGCGAACCGTTCAACGGCGAGGCCGACCTGCCGCACCTGGCCGAGGAAACCGAGCTGCCCGACGAGGTCCTGTTCCCGATCTACGAGGCACTCGGCCTGCTCGGCTTCGCCCAGGTGGTCGAGGGCGACATCCGCCTCACACGCCACGGCCGCAATTACGTGACCGCCCGCCAGGCGCGGCGCCAGGACCTGTTCGCACGCCAGTGCAAGGGCCGCGTGTCGCTGATCGGCTACATCCTCGACAGCCTGCACCTGGAGCCTGCCGGTCTGCAGGAAAAAACCGTGCTCGACCGCCTGACGGAGTACATGGACGCCGAGGAAGCCGAGCGTGTGCTCAAGGTGGCCATCGAGTGGGGGCGCTATGCCGAGCTGTATGAGTACGACTTCCACACGCGCCGCCTGACCCTGGCCCGGGAAATCATCGATGAGCAGTGATTGTGCTGGCCGCTGGTCAGCGGTTTGCCTGAGAGCCTGCTTTGCTGTCATAACCTGAGCGCTGCACAGCGCCTCACCACGCCAGCCGTATCCCGGCTGGCCCACTCAATGGGAGAAGACCATGAAGCTCTTTTACTCGCCGGGTGCCTGTTCACTCTCGCCGCATATCGTCCTCAACGAACTGGACCTGCCCTACACCGTCGAAAAGGTCGACCTCAAGACCCATACCACGGCCAGCGGTGCGGATTTCTACACGCTCAATGGCAAAGGCTATGTGCCGGCCCTGCAGCTGGATAACGGCGAGGTCCTCACCGAGGGCCCGGCGATCATCCAGTACCTTGCCGAGCACAAGCCCCAGGCCAACCTGCTACCGCCTGCTGGCACGCTGGAGCGCGCGCGGGTGCAGGAATGGCTGAACTTCATCGGTACCGAGCTGCACAAGACCCTCGCCGCCTTGTTCAACCCGAGCATCAGCCCGGAGGCCAAGAGCAAGACCATCGAAACCTTCGGCAAACGCCTGGGGTTCGTCGACAAGGCCTTGCAGGGCAAGGATTACCTGACCGGTAACGCATTCAGCGTGGCCGATGCCTACCTGTTCACCATCGTCAACTGGGCGCCGATGCTGAAAATCGACCTCTCGCCCTGGCCAACGGTGGTGCAGTTCCAGAAGCGCGTCGCCAACCGCCCGGCCGTGCAGAAAACCCTGAAAGCCGAAGGCTTGATCTGACCCGCACCGGGTTCGAGCGGCCAGCCCCTCGCAGGCTTGCGCCGCTCGCCAGGGGCCAAGGCTAGGCCAGTACGATGTAGTCGTTGCGCTGCACGATCCCGGTATGCGGCCCTTCAACCAGGTGCACATAGCGGCCGCCCACTTCATCAATGGGCAAGCAGTCGTCAACGTCCAGCACCGCATCGGTATGGGCCTGCGCCCAATGTGACAGGATCTGCCGCTTGCCTTTTGCCTTGGCCTCGCTCTTGCTCCTGGCCACGACCAACAGATAATGATGCGCTTCGCCGAACGTCTGTGACTCGTAGCCACCCAGGTTGATGAAGTACAGGCGAGGTGCATCGGGCAATGGCGCCAAGCTGCTCAATTCCACCCGCCAGCCCTCGACACCATCGACAGCCATCCAGGCGTCGATATGCATGCCTTTGAGGCTGCCGAACCAGCTGTCACGCAGTTGCGGGTAGGCTTGTTCCAGCGTATCGGCCACCACGAAAACGACGTCGTGCACCTCGATTTTTGCCCGAGGGTGTTTACCGCCAAGCAGCACTACGAAAAGCATTCATTACCCCTGTCATCGGCTTCTGCTCAGGATCGGCAGCTGCAAGTACCTTGTCATGCGATGTAAGCCCACCACTGGCGGACCATCGACACGTCGATAGCCTGGAGGTTATCAGGGTTTGTGCAGTAGTACTGGAAGGTCAAGGCGCCGCGTTGAACTCTTCGCGGGCGCCCGCTCCCCAAAAGATCGCTGTTCGGCTCACCGGCAGCCAGTGGACTGGTGATAGCCCAGCCATGAAATGATTGCTCAGGGTGTGCCTCGCCCCCACACATGGACTTTCCCGCTAAACACTCGGAAACCAAAGGTGTTGTAGAAAAAGGTCACTGGCATCAGCAGGACAAAACCAGCCAGCATGAACGTTTGGCTTGTCCTGCCCGACGCGGCGCTGAACAGCGTGAGGCTGGGCGGGACGATCAGCGGAAAGAGGGTAATGACCATCAGCGTGAACGCCAGGACGAACACACTCAGCGCGCAGATCAGCGGTACTACGTCGTAGCGACTTCGAAAGCTGAGCGCAAAAGCGATGAAGGCAAACAGACCTGTTCCGCCCATTGCCCCCAGAACGACCGGGCTGGAAAGTCGCTGCGCATAACCGGGGTTCAGGCCAGAGGTCCAGAGGAGCAGCACCATCAGCAGCACCAGGGTGGCTGCAGCAAGACATTGCGCTTGCCTGCGCGCTGTTCGCTGCAGGTCACCTTCGCTTCGCCAATACAGCCAACAGGCCCCGAGCCACGCATAGCCCACCACCAGCACGCCCGCGCAGTAGAGTGCGAAAGGGCTGAGCCATTCCCAGCCGGTTCCGCTGAATTGCCCGTTCTGGCTGGAAATGCCTTGCACCAGCGTGCCCAGCACCGCGCCCTGGCATCCACCGGCGACCAACGACCCGCATGTGTGCAGCGCGTCGATGCCGCGCTTGAGGGTCGGGCTTTGCGTGTAATCGCGAAATTCCAATGCCATGGCACGCATGATCAGCGCCAGGAACATGGCAATGAAGGGCAGGTACAACGCCGGTAGCAGCACCGCATACGCCAGCGGAAACAGCGCCAGCAGCCCTCCGCCCCCCAGCACCAGCCAGGTTTCGTTGGCATCCCAGATGGGCAGGATCGACACCGCCATGGCGCGCCGTCGCCCGGCGCTGCGGGTCAGCCCCAAGAGAATACCGACGCCCAGATCCGTACCGTCGAGCAGCACGTAGCTGAGCACCGAGAACGCGAGAGCGGCAGCTGAAAGCAAAACGATCACGTCACCTTCGAGCATAGGCGCACCTCATGGCCTGCCGATTTCATCCGCAAGGGTCGGCTGCGGTTCTGGCTCCTCTGCCTTGGCAGGATGACGCAGCATGCGCAGCAATACCCACAAGCCGATGCCGAACACCACCAGGTAGAAAACCAGAATCACGCCGGTAGCGGCGACGGCCTGGTCCCTGGAGACCGGCGATACACTGTCAGCCGTTCGCAGCACGTTGTAGACCGTAAAGGGTTGACGGCCCACTTCGGTGACCACCCAGCCACTGATCATGGCGATGAAACCGGCCGGGGCCATCAGCACGCAGCAACGGAGCATCCAGCGCGCCGTGTACAAGCGCTGTCGGTGGCGCAATACCAGGCTGGTGATGCCCAGGACGATCATCAGCAGCCCCAAGCCCACCATCAGGCGGAAGGCCCAGAACACCATCGCGACAGGCGGGATGTCCTGGGGCGCGAATTCCGTGAGCGGTGTGATCGAACTGCTCAGGTCATGGCGCAGATACAACGAAGCTACCCGTGGAATCGCCAACTCGAAATGATTTCGCCGCTCGGCCATGTCGGGCAATGCAAACAACCGCAACGGCTCACCTGCGCCGGGTGCAGGGCGCACCCATGCGCCCTCCATTGCAGCCACCTTCTGTGGCTGATACCTCAGCGTGTTCTCGCCATGCAGATCGCCTGCAACCAGCTGGACAGGCGCGAGCACGGCAAGGGTCCACATTGCCATGCTGAACTGTACTCTGGCATGGCGGTTGGAGGATTCGCGCAACAACTGCCATGCACTCGCGCCAGCAATGAGCAAGGCGGTGGCCAGGAAGGTGGCCAGCAGCATATGGGCGAAGCGATAAGGGAAAGACGGGTTGAAGATGATCGCCCACCAGTCCTGCGCGATAAACCGTCCATCCGGGCCAATGCCGAAACCGCGCGGCGTGTGCATCCAGGCGTTTGCCGAGAGGATCCAGAAGGCACTGATGATGGCGCCGACAGCCACCGCGCAGGTGGCGAAGAAATGCAGCTTGGGCCCCACCTTTTTCATGCCGAACAGCATGATCCCGAGGAAACCTGCCTCGAGGAAAAACGCCGCCATCACCTCGTAGAACATCAGCGGCCCGAGGATTTCCCCTGCCTGGGTGGACAGCCGTGACCAGTTGAGACCCAACTGGTATTCGAGGATGAGGCCTGACGCAGTACCGATCGCGACGTTGAGCGCGAACAGCTTCAGCCAGTACCGGTAGATATCCCGATAGACCTGCTCCCGGCGCCACAGCCACAGCGCCTCCAGCACCAGCAGGAAATTCGCCAGACCAATGCTGAACGCCGCCAGCACGATATGAAAGCTGATGGTTACGGCGAACTGGGCCCGTGCCGCCATCAGCCCCCATTCAACACTCTCCATAGGGCTCCCTCTGCTCGAAGTCCCGCTACACGACCTGGTCAGTTGCGGGCACGGCATGCTCGAGATCGTCGGCATCTGGCTGCGCATCGATCAAGATCACCGGCACCGATTTCGCGGCCGGGACTTTGCTGCGTCTGGCGTGGTGCCATAGCGGGACGAGCGCATTGGATTCCGGGTAGTAAGACGCAGCGCACCCCTCCGGGATGTCGTAGGCGATGATCTGAAAAGGGCCTGCCTCACGCCGCACAGCCGGTTCAATGGCCGTGCGCAAGCGCACCCAGCCGCCCGGCACGAAGCCCAGGCGTACGATATCGTTGCGGTTGAGGAACACCACTTTGCGCGTGCCCTTCACGCCCCTGAAGCGATCATCGTAGCCGTACACCGTTGTGTTGAACTGGTCATTGCTGCGCAGCGTCATCAGTTGCAGGACATTTCGGCCCGCTTCGCCTGACAGGACATCATCATCCTCGTCCAGCGATGCGGGCGTAATGAACTGGGCCTTGCCCGACGGCGTGGCCCATTGGCGCTGCGCAGCGCCCAACGGCCGATGAAACCCACCGGGCTCCCACATGCGTGTTTCAAAGTCATGGAAGATGTCGGGGTAGACTTCGCTGATGGCCTGGCGAACGCGTGCGTAGTCCTCGCTCCAGTGCAGCCAGGGTATGGCGACGGCGTTGCCCAGCGTGGCGTCGGCCAAGGCGGCGACAATCGCAAGCTCCGAGCGCAACTGCTCCCCTGCCGGTTCTGCAGTGCCACGCCAGGCGTGAATGCAACCGGTACTGTCTTCAGTGGTGTACGTCTGCTCTATGCCCCGCTGGCGGTCGATTTCGATCCTGCCCAGGCAGGGCAGTAGCCAGGTGTGTGCACCGGGCACCAGGTGCGTGCGATTGAGCTTGGTGGCGATCTGCACGCTCAGACCAAGCCCCGCCCACGCAGGCTCCATTCGTCGCGTGTCGGGTACCGCGCGCAGAAAGTTGCCACCAAGCCCGATGAACCCCTTCACGCGGCCATCGATGCCCTCGCAGGCCTCGACCGTGGTCAGGCCCTTGTGCTCAGGGACCTTGAAGCCGAACAGTGCCTCGATCTTGTCCTTGGGCACCTTTGCAGGGTCTTCGGTGATCCCTACGGTGCGCTGGCCCTGCACATTGGAGTGCCCCCTCACCGGGCAGATACCGGCTCCCGGCTTGCCGATATTGCCGCGCAACAACAGCAGGTTGACCAGCATCTGCACGTTACCTACGCCGTGCCGGTGCTGGGTCATGCCCATGCCATAGACGATCATCACCTTCTCGCTGCGCGCATACACCGTGGCGGCGGCCTCCATCGCGCTGCGGCTCAGGCCGGACCGGTGCTCCAGCTCAGCCCATGCATAGCCCCGCACCTGCTCCATGAAGTCGACCAGGCCCTCGGTATGTTGCGCAAGAAAAGCGTGATCCAGCACGGGCGGCTCGCCGTTGATTTTCGACCGGTCCTCCATCTCGAGCAGGGCCTTGGCAATGCCCATGACGGCAGCGGTGTCACCGCCGATGGCGACCTGGTGATATTGGGTACTGATGGCCGTGGATTTCGGACCGAGCATTTCAGTGGGGGACTGTGGATTGACGAAGCGCTCCAGCCCCCGCTCCCGGATCGGGTTGAAGGTGATGATCGGAACGTTGCGCTTGCGCACCTCTTGAAGCGGATGAAGCATGCGTGGGCTGTTGCTGCCGACGTTTTGCCCGAAGAAAAAGATGCAATCGGTGTGTTCGAAATCGGCCAGGGTGACCGTGCCCACCGGCACGCCAATGCTTTCCTGCAAGCCCACCGACGTGCTTTCGTGGCACATGTTGGAACTGTCGGGAAGGTTGTTGGTGCCATAGGCACGGGCAAACAGCTGGTAGATGAACGACGTCTCGAGCGAGGCGCGCCCTGACGCATAGAACACCACCTCGTCGGGGCTCAGCGCACGGAGTTGCGTGGCGATTGCCTCTGTAGCCTCCTCCCAGCTCGTCACCACATACCGATCGGTCTGCTTGTCGTACCGCAGTGGATGGGTAAGACGGCCGTGCTGCTCCAGCTGGTAATCCGTCCAGCCACGCAATTCGCTGAGCGAATGCGCCGTGAAGAACTCGGGTGAGCTGCGCAACGCGGTCAATTCCCAGGCCGTCGCCTTGGCGCCGTTTTCGCAAAATTCCAAAGCGTGAGGGTCGCCAGGCTTGGCCCATGCACAACTGACACAGGCGAAACCTTTGGGCTTGTTCTGTTTGGTCAATGCGCGCGTGCCGTTGATCAAGGTCTGCTCGCGCCAGAGGATGTTCAGCACCGAATGGGCAGACCCCCAGCCACCGGACGCCGAGGTATAAGGTCGAAAATGCGAAGTGCCGTGGATCATCCTCATGCCGACCTCGTCTCGTCATTATGTGTCTAAACGTTACGAGTACGACGCCTACCTGAAGTTCGGCGCTTCTGCCCGGTGGAATCCGCTCCTGCCCATGCCCCCATTCGTCGATTCAACTGAGCGTGGCACCGCCGGGCGCTTTCCCAACAGGTACCTATCACTGGATGCGAGGTACTGATCATGGCAAGTGCGAAAGAAAACCTGCTCGACTGGCTGCGTGACGCCCATGCAATGGAGCAACAGGCCGAGAGCATGCTCAAGGGACAGGCAGAGCGGCTGGAGCATTACCCCGAGCTGAAAGGCCGCATCGTCAAACATATCGAAGAGACCCAAGGGCAGCAGCGCGTGCTGGTCGAATGCATCGAGCGCCTGGGCGGCAGCACATCGACCTTGAAGGACCTGGCGGGCAAGCTCATGGCGTTCGGGCAGGCGGTCGGCGGGATGACCATGAGCGATGAAGTGGTCAAAGGGGCGATGGCAGGCTATGTGTTCGAAAACCTGGAGATTGCGTCCTACACCGTGCTCATAGAAGCCGCCGAAGCGGCCGGCGACAGCGCGACGGCGCAAGCCTGTCGTTCGATCCTCGAGGAAGAAGTCGCCATGGCCGAATGGCTCAAGGCGCATCTGCCGGAAGTAACCCGCGCGTTCCTGGCCCGCTCGGCCGACCCTGATGCAGAAGCCAAGCGCTGAATACGCATCCCGCGCCGGACTCGCTCCGGCGCGGGCATTTCTCATTGCTGCCCACTGTTCACTTTGCCGAGTTCCGCTCCGGTCAGAGGTTGCGCATCCGGGTCCGACTGGGTACGCAGCTTCATGGCTGCGAGGGTGTCTGCGCCGCGTTCATCGAGCTGGACACTGGCCGAGCCATCGCCACCGTCCACAGCGGGCTGCGGTTCATCGACGTAAATCCAGTCTTGCCCTTCATTCCAGGCCCCACGCATCTCCCCGCCCTGGGACAGATTGAAATACGTGCGATTGAGCTCAGGGTCGCCGGGCAACTTGCCTTGCGGGAAGTTTGGCTGGATAGCGTGCAGCGCCTTTTCGAACGACATCTGGTGGGCGATCTCACGGCTCATCAAGAAGCCCAGGGCATCTTTGATGCCGGGATCATCGGTGACGTTGATCAGCCGTTCATAGACGATCTTGGCGCGCGCCTCGGCAGCAATGTTCGAGCGCAAGTCGGCCGTCGGTTCGCCAATGGTGTCGATGTAGGCCGCGCTCCACGGTACCCCGGCGGAATTGACCAGCGGGGCTCCGGCACCGTATAGCAGGCTGGTGACATGGGAGTCATTGCCGGCGCCGGTCAGCGAGCGGTACAGCTCGCCCTCGGCCTCCACGCCTTCGGCCAGGCTGCCCTTGGCGCCTTTGTTGAGCATCACCACGATCGAGCCGATGATCTCCAGGTGGCTGAGCTCTTCGGTGGCAATGTCATAGAGCATGTCCTTGCGTCCTGCGTCATCCTCACTGACCGCCTGGGTGAAGTAGCGCATCGCGGCGGCCAGTTCACCCTGCGGCCCACCGAACTGTTCCAGCAGTAAATTAGCCAGGCCGGGGTTGGGTTGCGCCACGCGCACGGTGTATTGCAATCGCTTGTTATGCATGAACATAAGCAGGTCCTCATCAGTGCGCAGGGGCAGCCGCGCTGCCCCCTGCACTTTCATGGATGATCAGCGGTTGTCATCACTCTTGCGACCGCCGCCGTGGCTGTGCTGGCCACCTACACGGCCGGCTTCGGAAGCCTTTTCGCGGTCATTGGCAAAATTGCCCCCTGACGCCTGGCCACCTTTATGGCCCGCTTCCGACGCACGCTCAGGGTCGTTCTTGAAATTGCCTCCCGAGGCCTGGCCCCCTTTGTGGCCTGCTTCAGAGGCGCGTTCCGGGTCGTTCTTGAAGTTGCCGCCTGATACCTGGCCGCCTTTGTGCCCGGCTTCGGAAGCCTTTTCCCGGTCGTTGGCGAAGTTGCCAGGATTGGTGTTGGCGTTGCCGCCTTGATTACCGCGGTTGTCCTGATTGCTAGCCATGATTGACACCTCATGTCGGTAGATACACACAGGAAGGTCTGTGTTTATCAGTGACCGGTACCAAGCGCCGCATCGTGCATTGAATTTCGAAAAGGCGGACGAAACGCGCTAATGAACGCAGGCCTTTTTTCTTGGCAGATGGCTGCTGGTGGCCTGGGTATTCTCGGTGCCGATAGAGGGGACTCTGAATGCAATGGCCACGACCACGGTGATGCAGCCAACCATCAACCGGGGTGAACGGATTCGATTGCGCCACGATCAACCAGAAGGTTCGCGCCTCTCTCTATCTGCAAAAGGACCTTCGACATGGCCAGCTACCTCTACTTGATCAGTTACATCCTCGACAACCAACCCGGCACTTGCGAATTGCGCAGTGAGCAGGAAGACCTCAGCCGCGAAGCTGCTCGCGATTATCTGCAAGGCCTGCATCGCAACGAAGCGTCATCCTTCACTGACGTTCAGGTTCAGCGCCTTGAACATGACCACGAGCCCGGCACATCGCCAGGGCATTACCAGCAGCCTTGACGGGCTACCGGCATGGCCGTGATGTCCGAACGGTTAGCGTCGTTGTGACGTCGGTTCGAGCCAGGCTCACGCTGGTGTCCGTTGCGGACCACCAGCCGTCGAGCCTGTCAGATACTCCACCAGCGTCGCAGCGCACGCCGAAATACCCTCCACCGGCACCATCTCGAAACCGTGGGTGTTTTCAGTGGGAATGGCGATGCAACCCGCCTGGGCATCAATGCCCGTGCTCAGCACCGCACTGGCATCGGAGGCGAAATCCACCAGCAGTGCCGACTGCGGCGCATAACCTGCTCGCCGGCTGGCGGCGATCAACGCTTGAACAACCGGGCGGCTGTAGTAGCCCTTCTGGTCGCCGGTATTGATGATCGGGTTGACCGAGAGCTGCGTACCGTATTCTTCCAGCACCGGCCCCACCTCGACCGCGATGGTGGTTTCGCCTGGCAGCCTGGAAGCCGCGTACAGGGCACCGGCATTGGACTCCTCTTCCAGGGTGGTCAGGACGAACCAGACGTCTTGCTGCAGCTGTTGCCTTCTCTGGTGCAGCAGCCGTGCGCAGTGGATCACCGCAGTCAACGGCGCCCGGTCATCCAGAAAATGAGCCGCGACACAATCATTGACCTGGAAGGGTTTGCGCCAATGCTGGCTAAGCACCACACGCGTGCCAGGCCGCACGCCTGCTTGCTCCAGCTCGGTTTTGGAGGTGCGAGTAACGACGTAGACATCCTTCCACTGAACATTGCCTGCCAGCACATCTCGCCCGTTCGAAGTCCGACCGCTGTTATGCATCGAGCCGTAAGACCGCACACCTGGCAGGGTCTTTTCATCGCCCAGGATATCGACAGGGCAGACACCAAAACTGATGGGCTGCGCCCCGCCCAGGGCCAAGACTTCCAAGGTGCCATCAGCACGAACGTTCTTGACGATCATGGCGATCTCATCAAGGTGGGCCATGACCCGGATGGCTGCATCAGGGTCACACGCACGAGACGCTCGAACGACCCCGATCACATTCCCGGCCCTGTCGACATAGGCCTCGTCGCACACGTCTTTCAACGCTCGCACACAGATGGCTCGAACTTCATCTTCCTGGCCACCAGGGCCACGGGCGTTCAGCAACTCAGTCAGCAACGCTTCAATGTCCAACGGTCAACCTCCTCTCCTGATCGCTAGCGGTTGACCTGAACGTCGTAGGCCACGTTCAGTTGCGTCCTGCCAGCATGGCGAGCCAACGGGGAGTGACCACTTTTCAAACCGACAAAGGCCGGGACGCTGATAAAACCGATTGCAGATACTGGCTGACCAAGTTCTGCAGCGCGATTAATCCCACATCCGGTCCTTTCATGCGTTTCGTCCGGCAACGGCAATTTAACGGGAGCATTGCCCCCCTGCCGAAGCGTCGGAGTTGAACACAGACTTTCCTGTGTGCCACATGAGGTGAAAGATCATGGCTAACAATCAAAGCAACCGTGGGCATCAAGGCGGTACCGCTCAGAACAACCCAGGCAATTTTGCCAATGACCGGGAGAAGGCATCCGAGGCAGGCCGCAAGGGCGGCCAGGCTTCCGGCGGCAACTTTGCCAATGACCGCGAACGCGCATCGGAGGCTGGCCGTAAAGGCGGACAGAACAGCCACGGCGGCGGTCGCAACAGCTAAGGGCATCGGCCTGTGCTGAATGTGCCGGGGCGAGGCATCGCCCCGGCATTTTTTTGCACCACACTCAGAGCGATTGGCCATCGTCCTCGATGTCTTGCTCAGCCTCTGCGGCATCGGTGGCATCGGCATCATTCAGCGGCGGTGAGGTGGGTTTTTCCGGATCGTTGATGAAAGGCACACCACTTGGGCCGTGTTCTTCGAGCCCTTCCGTTTTTGGTTGCATGGCAAAGCCTCCGGGTCGGCAATTATCTGGGATGAATTTCAGCGTTTGTCTCGCCCGTGGCCACGGGCCGTTTTTTGCGCCGTGGAGTCATGCGCGGTACCGGTCGAACCATCGGGCCGACGGGCATCGTTATCCCGCTCCTGTTCGCCAGTCACCTTTGTTTGCGAGCCTGGCTGCTGTGGTTGGACTTCTTTGGTCATGTCGCTCTCCTGTCGTTTCTACCCAGTACAAAAGGGAAGCCAGACTGATGCACAAAGTTCAGGCGGGGTTTGCAGCAAGGGATGGGCGGATAAACGAACTTGGCGCGCAATCGGTATGTCCCACACAGAACACGAGATCTCGCAGGCATGCCGATGGAAAGAGAACCGAGCGAGGGGCTGCAATACGGTGCGCCTCAGCGGGACGAAGGTGGCTGGCTACCTCTGGAGGAATACGGCGCGCTGGGCGATGGACGCTCCGTTGCGCTCATCGGCCTGGACGGCTCCATCGACTGGTGGTGCGTCCCGCATATGGACTCCCCGCCCCTGTTCGACAAACTGCTGGCCCCGCACACGGGCGGCTACTTCTCGATTACCCCCAGTGCGCCGTTCGTTGCCGAGCGCCGTTACCTGCCCGACAGCAATGTGCTCGAAACCACCTTCATTACCCGTGAGGGTCGCGCCCGCCTCACCGAGTCCCTGAACAGCGGCCCAGCCGGCCGGTTGCCCTGGGCCGAACTGGCCAGGCGCATCGAAGGCATCGAAGGGCAGATGGACTTGAACATCGCCATCGATTTCGGCACCCAGGCCGATACGGTCAGCCCCTACCTGGCGCCGAATGACAACGCCTGCGTATTCCATGCAGGCCGCATACTCGGCATGTTCCTGCATGATCACCAGGTACAGGTCAAGCGCAAGGACGACCTGGGCGTGCGGGCCTCGCTTAGCATTGCCGCCGGGCAGCGTACAGTGGTCGCGATCATCGCCGGGCGTGACGAGCCACTGGTAGTACCGCCACTGGCCTTGATCGACGAACGCATCGATGGCTCGCACCGGGAGTGGTGCCAATGGTCCAGGAGCCTGGTCTACGATGGCCCGTACAAACCGCTGGTGGTGCGCAACGCGCTGGCACTCAAGCTGCTGCTGTCCTCGCCCAGTGGATCGATCATGGCGGCAGCCACCTCATCGCTTCCTGAACGCATCGGTGGCAACAAGAACTACGACTACCGGTTCGCCTGGATCCGTGATGCCGGCTACACCATCGAAGCGTTTCTGAGCATCGGTGCGCAGCCAGAAGCCAAGGCCGCCTTCAGCTGGTTGCTGCGGCGGCTGGATGAACACGGGCCACGGGTGTTCTATACCCTGGACGGGGCCATCGGGGCTTGCGTGCGGCCGATCGACCTCCCTGGCTACAAGCATTCGCCGCCCGTCGTCGGCAACGATGCCCGTGACCAACTGCAACATGGCGTGTTCGGCGATATTTTCGAGACCGCCCGCTGCTTCATCGACTGCGGCAACATTCTCGACTCGCCCAGCGCCATGATCCTGTCGGCACTGGCCGACCAGTGCGCCGACGGCTGGAGACAGCAAGACGCCGGTATCTGGGAACTGCCGGACAAGCAGCATTACACGATGTCCAAGATCAGCTGCTGGCAAGCCTTGAGCCGGGCCATCGAGCTGGCCGATGGCGGCCACCTGCCCACCACCTGCCGGGAACGCTGGGACCGCGAGCGGCAACGCGTTCAGGCTTGGATTGAAGCCCACTGCTGGAGCGAGGCACATCAGGCGTACCTGTTCTACCCAGGCAGTGATCGGCTGGACGCTTCGCTGGCACTCGCGGTGCGCTTCGGTTACCCCAGCGTGGCGCGGCTACGCAGCACCTTGGAGGCGATACAGGACGAGTTGGGTGCCGGTCCGTTCCACTACCGCTACAGCGAAGCTCAGACGCAGGAAGGTTGCTTCCTGGCCTGCACGTTCTGGGTGATCGAGGCCTGGGCCATCCTCGGCCAGCAAGCGCGAGCCGAGGCGGCCTATGGCAAAGCGTTGGGTGCACTGTCGCAGGGGGTGGGCATCTACTCGGAAATGATCGACCCGCAGAATGGACAGTACCTTGGCAACCTGCCGCAGGGCCTGAGCCACCTGGCCGCGCTGCGGGCAGCGTTGGCCATCGGTGGCTATCGCCCTGAACGATGATGCCCTCGGCTCAAGCCGCTGGCTTGAGCACCACCTTCGTCCAGCCATCATCCCTTGCATCGAAATGCTGGTAGGCCTGCGGGCCTTCAGCAAGCCTCAGGCGGTGAGAAATGATCTGCGAGGGCTTGGCCCGCCCATGGTGGATAAGCGCTGCAAGACGGCGATTGTACGCCTTCACATTCGCCTGGCCGGTGCGGATCTGCTGGCCTTTGAACCAGAACGCGCCGAAATCGAAGGCCATCTTGCCCTCTTTCGCCAAGTCGTTTTTCGCACCAGGGTCTTGCGGCACGAACACGCCCACGCCACCTATGCCACCGGTAGCCTTGGTCGAAGCGACCAGGTTGTTCATGGTGAGGTTGTTCACTTCATGCCCATGCTTGTCACAGCACTGATAGCCGACGCACTCGCACCCGCGGTCGGTGCCTCTGCCATGGGTCAGGTTGAGGATCTCTTCCACGGCCTTCTGTTCCACGGCGTTGATGGGGGTTGCCCCAAGCTGCGCGGCAAGCTGCAGGCGGTCTGGCTGGTTGTCGACCACGAACACCTGAGAGGCACCTTTGATGATGGCCGAATGCGCCGCCATCAGCCCGACAGGCCCGGCACCATAGATCGCGATGCTCTCGCCAGGCTGCAGGCCGGCCAGCTCCGTGGCATGCCAACCGGTGGGAAAAATATCGGAGAGCATGACGTAGTCATCTTCGCGTTCCTCGGCATCTTCCGGCAGGACCAGGCAATTGAAATCCGCATAGGGCACGCGCAGCAATTCCGCCTGGCCACCCTGATAAGGCCCCATGTCGGCGAAACCGTAGGCAGCGCCGGCAGTGCCCGGATTGGCGGTCAGGCAAAATCCCGTGAGCCCTTTTTCACAGTTTTCGCAGAAGCCGCAGCCGATATTGAATGGCAGGCAAACGCGATCACCGACTTTGACCCGGTCGACCCCGGCGCCTACCTCGATCACCTCGCCGAGGTTTTCATGGCCGAATACCCGCCCGGTTTCGAATGACGTTCGCCCCTCATACATGTGGAGGTCGGAACCGCAAATGTTGGTGGTGGTAATGCGTACCAGCACGTCTGTTGGCTTCTCGATCATCGCGTCCTGCACATCCTTGACCGCGACGTCACGTGGGCCGTTGTACACGATGGCTTTCATAGGTTGAACTCCCGAGTGTCAGAGGCGACCGAAAGGCGCCCTACCCTGTTGAGGTAACTGCTGAGGTTCAGGTGTTCAGTGCGCTGCGTGACAAGCCAGATCAGTGGCGCTAATGGCTGTCGCCCTGGTTTCACGGGATGGCAAATGGGCTGCGCCCGTGTTCGCGGGAACAGCCCGCTTCCACAGGGATCGCACATTTGAGCAGGCCCAGGCGCCATCCGGTTAGATGGCGCAGGGCCCAGCGCGAAGGGGCTCAGTCCGCAGTCGGTTCCACTGCGGTATCGGCGACAGGGGCCGGGGCAGCGGCTTTGGCTTTGGCGCGGTCCTTGCGGCCTTTGCCGCGCTGGCGTGCCGCCTGTTGCCTGGCGTACAGCGCCTGGCCGGCGGTGACAACGCCTGCGGGCTGGCCATTCAAGTCCAGGCGCGAAGCACCTTCGACCATGCTTGCCCAGTAGCGGTTGCCCCGGCACCAGGTCGAGATGCCCAGCTTGAGCTGCTCAACCGTGATGCCGAGCAGCTCCAGGTGTTGCTCGGCATCCTTGAAGATGCCCTCCTTGAGCGGCACCTTGGGCGCCGGGTTGACCGGGAAAGCCAACGGGAAATGCTTCTGCAGTGGCCAGATCGCTTCCACCGCCGGGTCCTGCTCACGCGCCCTGGCCTGCGAGGCGGGCTTGCGCTTGGCAGGGCGCGGGGCGTCGGCCTTTGCCTGCTGCTCTTTTTCAGACCGCAGGCGGTCACGTAACTCAGCTAGTTGTTCAAAACCCATCGTATTTCACTGCTTCTACGTTGATTGCGTGGCGCAAGGATAAGCCATGCAGCGCCGGGTAGCAGCAGAAAGAGGATGAATCGCTGCGGATTTAGTCGCCAGGCATGGCCAGACGCAGCGTCAAGCGCCACCCCGGAAGCAGCTGGCGCCCCAGGCGGTGAGCTTGAAAGGCAAGTGATAGTGCGCCTGGGCATCGCCGATCCCGAAGCGGTACACCAGTTCGTCGATAAAGGGGATTTCAGGCAACAGCGTCCCCATTTCCCGATAAAAC
The DNA here is from genome assembly GCF_014269035.2 of Pseudomonas vlassakiae. GTDB lineage: Bacteria > Pseudomonadota > Gammaproteobacteria > Pseudomonadales > Pseudomonadaceae > Aquipseudomonas > Aquipseudomonas vlassakiae. Next base: position 184,518 of record NZ_JABWRP020000009.1, on the reverse strand, counting down.
CGGGCCACCTGCAAACGCACTTCATAGACGCCGGCCCCGAACAGCGCGTTCATCTCCGCCAGCCCCGCCCATTGGCCGCGCGCATCGATGATGCCCTGCGCGATCGGCGCGCCGCCCGCGACGCCGATGCTCAGGCGCAGCCCTTGCGCGGCACGCCCACTGGCAATGTCCACCACGTGCACGGAGACGCCGCCGTTCATGCCCAGAACCCCTGGTGAGCGGTCGCGGCTTCGTCCTCCAGCAGCGGGCCATGCACCTGCACCGTGCGCTGACCGCGGGCGAACACCTCGCGGCACGGCAGCGAAAAGGTGGGGTTTTCCGGGTGCGCACCGGTCAGCCCGAGCAACGCGTGTTCCGACAAGGCATAGACCACCCGGCCAATGCCGGTCCAGTACACCGCGCCAGCACACATGCAGCAAGGCTCGGCGCTGGTGTACAAGGTGCAGCCTGCGAGTTGTTCCGGTGCCAGCAGCCTGGCGGCACGGGCCGCTGCGACCAGCTCGGCATGCTGGGTCGGGTCGCCCTCCGGGGGCATGGAGTTGTTGCCGGCGCTGGCGATGATCTGGCCTTGCGCGTCGGCCACCAGGGCAGCAAAGGGGTGTCGGCCGTCCTTGCGCGATTGCTCGGACAGGCGGATCGACTCGCGCAGCAGGGCCAGGTCCAACTCGGACAGCTCGGCGCCGGAGCGGGTGAATGTCATGGCGGTTACTCCTTGTACGGCAGGTGAAAGCGCGCCAGCTGGCGCGCATGAAAAGCCAGGCTCACTTGGCCAGGCGGGTATCGATCGCGTCCTGGCTGCAGGGTGCGGCTTCACGGTTGAGCAGCAGGTTGAGCAGGATGGCGCTGACCGCAGCCAGGAAGATCCCGCTTTCCAGCACCAGCTTCAGTGGGCCGCTGACGTGCTCGAACAGCGCCGGCATCGACATCGGCAACACACCGATGCTGACCGACACCGCCACCACCAGGCCGTTGCGGGTCCCTTCGAAACGGACGCGGGCCAGTTCCTGGATGCCCGCCACCGTGGTCATGCCGAACATCACGATGGCGCAGCCGCCGAGCACGGGCGTCGGCACACTGGCGATCAGCGCACCCAGCTTGGGAAACAGCCCCATCAACACCATGATGGCGCCCGCTGCGGCGACCACGAAGCGGCTCTTGACCCCGGAAAGCGCGATCAGGCCGGTGTTCTGCGTGAACGCGTTGTAAGGGAAGCTGTTGAACAGGCCCCCCAGCAGGGTCGACAGGCCATCGGCGCGAAACGCGTTGCCCAGGGTGCGCGGGTCGGTGGGCTTGCCGGTCAGCTTGCCAATGGCCAGGCAGTTGCCGGTGGTCTCGGCCATGATCACCAGCATCGCCAGCAGCATGATCAGCACGGGCGTGAAGGCGAACTGCGGCATGCCGAACGCCATCGGCGCGCTGAGCTCGAACCACGCGGCATCGCCCACCCGGCTGAAGTCGGTCATGCCGCAGGCTGCAGCCACCACGCTGCCGGCAATCAGCCCCAGGAGCACGCTGAGGTTACCGATGAAGCCCCGAAAACGGGCGTGGATCACCAGCGTCATCGCCACCGTCGCCACGCCCAGCATCAGGTTGGCCGGCTTGCCGAAGTCGGCACTGCCTGGCTGCCCTCCTCCCAGCCAGATGGCGGCGGCCGGCATCAGCGAAATGCCGATGACGGTGATCAGGCTGCCGATCACCACCGGCGGGAAAAACCGCAGCAAACGGCTGAACAGCGGCGCAATGGCCATGGTGAGCGCACCCGCTGCAATCACCGCACCGAACACGTGAGGCAGCCCGAATTCCTTGCCGATCATGATCATCGGCGCCAGGGCAATGAACGAGCAGCCCTGGATCAGCGGCAAGCGTGCGCCAAAGCGCCACCACCCGAGGGTCTGCAGCAAGGTGGCGACACCCGAGGTCAGCAGGTTGGCATTGATCAAGGTCACCACCTGGGCCTGGGTCAGCCCCAGGGCACTGCCCAGAATCAGTGGCACGGCGACGGCACCGGCGTACATCACCAGCACATGCTGCAGGCCGAAGCTGAACAGCTGCCGCGCAGGCAGTATTTCGTCCACGGGATGGATAACAGGTTGGCTCATGTCGTGAATCTCCTGAAGTGCGGCTCTTTTTATTGTTGAAGGCGCCCGGAGTGACATGCAGCGCAGGGAAGCGTGGCAGCTGTCGCCGATGTCTGGCTGAAGAATCCTCAGTAATCACCGATGGAGCAAATGATTAACCATCGTTACTATCGATGGATCGACCCGTGGACAGGATCAGGTGATGCGCTTTTCGCTGGAGCAGTTGCAGGTGTTCGTCAGCGCCGTTCAGGCCGGCTCGTTTTCTGCCGCAGCGCGACGACTGGGGCGCACCCAGTCGACGGTCAGCGCGGCCATCAGCAACCTGGAAACCGACCTGGGCGTGCAGCTGTTCGACCGCACCAGCCGCATCCCGGCCTTGACCGCGGCGGGCCATAAACTGCTACTGCGCGCCGAGGGCATCCTGGAGCGCTGCTACGCCCTGGAGGGCAGCGCCGACAGCCTGGCAGGCCAGGTGGAAGCCGCGCTGACCCTGGCGATCGAGGTGCCCTATGGCCCGCTGATAGCGCCCTTCAGAGGCTTCGACGCGGCGTTTCCGTTTGTCGACCTGTCGATCCGCCACCCGCTGCACGGCGACGTCAGCGAAATGATCCTGACCGGCGAGGCCGACCTCGGGGTGAGTTTCGCCCAGCCCGGCTACCCGCCGGAGCTGGCCTTCCAGCAGCTGGGCAAGCTGATCATGACCCACGTCTGCCACCCGCACTTCGCCTTGGCGCGGCAGTGCCCGGTCAGCTTCGCCGACCTCAACGCCCATCGCCGGCTGGCGTTTTTCGCCCATGCCGACAAGCTGCCCAGCAGCGAATACCTGCGGGCCGGCCAGCTGTGGCGGGCGGAGAGTTACCTGGCACTGGTCGAGATGGTGCGCGGCGGGCTTGGCTGGGCGACCCTGCCGCGCCTGTTGGTGCAGCGCGAGCTGGAAAGCGGGCAGCTGGTGGAGTTGCAACTGGAGGCCTACCCCCACACCGACTGGCTGGTGGGGGTGGACCTGCTGTGGCATCGCAAGCGCCAGCCTGGCCCGGCGGCGCGTCACCTGCGCGAATGCCTGCAACGCAGCAAGGTGTTCGAGCTGGACCGCATGGGCAAGTCGACCACCTTGTGACGGGCGCCGCTCAGGCCGCCTCCAGTTCCAGTTGCTTGCGCGGCTCGGCAGCCGAACGCTTGAGCATCGCGGCGGGGATCGCCAGGATCAGCAAGCCGCTGACGAACAGGCACAGGCCCAACACGTAGGTGCCGTCGTTGATGTTACCGGTCAGGTTCTCGGCCATTGCCGTGATCATCGAGCCGGTGAAGCCCGACAGGTTGCCGATGGCATTGATCATGCCGATGCCCGCCGCCGCCGCGACACCGGACAACACCGTGCCCGGCAGGGTCCAGAAGATCGGCATCAGGCTCAGCACCCCCGACGCGGCCACGGTCAGGAACAGGATCGATAGCGTGACGTCATGGGCGAACGCGGCGCTGAGGATCAGCCCGCAGCCGCCGATGAATGCGGGGATCGCGGCATGCCAGCGGCGCTCGCCGGTGCGGTTGGAGTGGCGCGCATTGAGGAACATGGCCACGATCGCCACGCTGTACGGGATGGCGGTCAGCAGGCCGATCTCCAGGCTGCTGGTCACGCCCGCGCTCTTGATGATCGACGGCATCCAGAAGGCCAGGCCATAGAAGCCGGTATTGAAGGTCAGCAGGATCAACACCAGCAGCCACACCCGCGGGTTGAAGAACACCTCGCCGAGCCGCGAGACCTTGCCGTCTGCTTCCTGTTGCAGGTTGGCCTTGAGCAACTGCTTCTGCGCAGCCGACAGCCAGGCGGCCTTGTCGATGTTGTCGCACAGGCAGGTGAACACCACCACGGCCATGATCACCGAAGGCACGCCCTCGACCAGCAGCATCCACTGCCAGCCGGCCAGGTCATGCCAGCCATCCAGGCGCGTCATCAGCCAGCCTGATAGCACCCCACCGAGGGTGAGGCTGACCGGCATCGCCATGAGGAAACCTGACATGACCCGGCTCTGCCGATGGGTCGGGAACCAGTAGTTGAGGTAAAGGATCACGCCGGGGAAGAAACCGGCCTCGCAGATGCCCAGCAAGAAGCGCAGCACGTAGAACATGGTGCTGGACTCGATGTGGAAGAACCCGGCCAACGGCTGGGTGAACGCGACCGCCATCGAGATGATCGCCCAGCTCAGCATGATCCGGGCGATCCAGAAGCGCGCGCCGTAGCGATGCAGCAGCAGGTTGCTGGGCACCTCGAACAGGAAGTAGCCCCAGAAGAACACGCTGGCACCCAGGGCGTAGACGGTGTTGCTGAACTGCAGGTCGTCGAGCATGCTCAGCTTGGCGAAGCCGATATTGACCCGGTCAAGGTAGGCGGCGATGTAACACAGCAGCAGGATCGGCAGGATACGCAGGATGACCTTGCGGTAGGTACGGTCTTCGAACGCCTGATCGGCGCTGGGAGCAACAGATGGATGAGCCATGGCCAAGCCTCGTGGCATGTCGTGCATGCCTGATTGTTGTTATTGGAAGCCCACCGCTGCAGGCGCAGCCGGTGGGTGACTATCAGCAGCGGTAATCAGCGAATCGGGTCACGGCTGGGCTGGCCGTCGACCAGGCGCAGCAAACCGAGCGGGTTGGCATCGCGCAGCGCCTCGGGCAGCAACGCATCGGGGAAGTTCTGGTAGCACACCGGGCGCAGGAAACGGTCGATTGCCAGCGTACCAACCGAGGTGCCACGGCTGTCGGAGGTGGCCGGGAACGGGCCGCCATGGACCATGGCGTCGCACACCTCGACGCCGGTCGGGTAGCCGTTGACCAACACGCGGCCGGCCTTCTGTTCGAGCACGGCCACCAGCGGCGCGGCGTGCGCCAGGTCGTCCGGCTCGCCGATCAAGGTGGCGGTCAGTTGCCCGCCCAGCGCCTGCAGCGCGGCCAGCAGCTGGGCCTGGTCGGCGAGTTCGACCAGCACGGTGGCCGGGCCGAAGATTTCCTCCTGCAGCAGCGCTTCGCCGGCCAGCAACAGCTGCGCATCCGCCTGGAACAGCTGCGGCCAGGCCTGGTTGCCCTGCTGCTCGGCGCCAGCCAGCAAGCGCACGCCGGCCTGCGCCTTGAGCGCGGCCACACCGTGGGCATAGCTGGCCAGGGTGCCGGCGTTGAGCATGGTCTGTGGTGGCTGCTCGGCCATCTGCGCAGCCAGCTGCTCGACAAAGGCGCTGAAGGCTGGCGAGCGCACCCCCAGCACCAGGCCAGGGTTGGTACAGAATTGCCCGCAGCCGAGCACCACCGAAGCGACCAGCTCGCGGGCCACGGCCTCGCCGCGCGCGGCCAGCGCCCCGGGCAGCACCAGCACCGGGTTGATGCTGCTCATTTCGGCGAACACCGGAATCGGTTGCGGCCGCGCCGCCGCCATGTCGCACAGGGCGCGGCCGCCCTTGAGCGAGCCGGTGAAGCCCACGGCCTGGATGGCCGGGTGCTTGACCAGCGCCTCACCGACCCGGCCACCGTAGATCATGTTGAACACCCCGGCCGGCATGGCACAGCGCTCAGCGGCAGCGACGATCGCCTCGGCCACCCACTGCGCCGTGGCCATGTGGCCGCTGTGGGCCTTGAACACCACCGGGCAGCCGGCGGCCAGCGCCGCAGCGGTGTCGCCACCGGCCGTGGAAAACGCCAGGGGGAAGTTGCTGGCGCCGAACACTGCGACCGGCCCCAGGCCCATGCGGCACTGGCGGATATCCACGCGCGGCAGCGGGGCACGCTGGGGCTGCGCACGGTCGATGCGCGCGCCGAGGAAGTCACCGCGGCGCAACACCGTGGCGAACAGCCTCAGCTGGCCGCTGGTACGCGCCCGCTCACCCTGGATACGGGCGGGTGGCAAGGCCGTTTCCTGGCATACGGTGGCGATGAAGTCGTCACCCAGGGCATCGAGGGCATCGGCGATGGCGTCGAGAAACTCGGCGCGGCGAGCGGCGGGCAAGGCCCGGTACACGGGGTAGGCAGCTGCAGCGGCCAGGGCAGCGGCATCGACTTCTTCGTCGCTGGCCTGGTAGAACGCGCCTGGCAGTGGCTGCCCGCTGCGTGCATCGACACTGTACAAGGCCGCCTGACCGGTGGCGCGGCGAACCCCGCCGATGAATTGCTGGCCTGCGTGGGACGTCATGGATGATTCCTCGGCATTGCAAAAGACATGGGTCGCTAATCTAGGCGGCTGTGCGATGCTTTCCCAATGGCATTTATCGATCATCCGATAACGGCGCGTTATCGCTCCCCTTCCCCTCGGCCCGCGTGGGCCAGCAGGATCTCGGCGAACTCCAGCGCCGCGCCGCTCAACGGCTCGCCCTTGCGGGTGAGGATGCCGTAGTCCTGCGGCGCCAGGTGCAGCGGGGTGTCGAGGTTGACCAGCACCCCGCTGGCCAGGTGCGGCTCGACCATCGCCTGGGGCAACATGCCGATCATCGGCCCGCCCAGCAGCACCTTTAGGAAGGTCTGCATGGAGATGGTGTCGATGGTGTTGCGCGGCACGGCCACGCCCGCCTCAGCGAAGGCCCGCTCCATGCGCCCGCGAATCGGGGTGCCCTTGGGGTAGAGAATCCACGGCCACTCCAGCAGCTGCGGCAAGGTCACCGGCCCGGCAGCGCTCAGCGGGTGCTGGTCGTTGACCACGAAGCAGAACGGTTCCGGTGCCAGCGGCTGGAAGTCGAAGCGCTGGTGCTGGGACACGTCGGTGAAACGCGCCACGGCCAGGTGCAGCTGCTTGTCTTCGAGCATGGCCATCAGGTGATCACTGGTCTGCTCCACCACCTCGATCGACAGCAACGGCTTGCGCTGCTTGATCGCGACGATGGCATCGGGCAGCGCCACGGCGGTGGCGGCGAAAATGCCGCCTACCTTCAACTGCCCGTGGCCGCCCTGGCGCAGGCTGTCGATCTGGTCGACGAAGTTGCGCGCATCGTTCAACGCTACCTGGGCGTAGCGCAGCACCTGCTCGCCAAGCGCCGTTGGCGGCATGCTGCGCGGCAGCCGTTCGAACAGGGCGAAGCCGAGCAAGTGCTCGATTTCCTTGAGCATCTTGCTGATCGCCGGCTGGGTCAGGTTCATCTGCTGCGCCGCCACGTGCATGTTGTGCGTGCGCCCGAGGGTCTCGATCAGCAACAGGTGGCGGAACTTGAGCCAGTTGCAAACGTGGGAAAAGGAAAGGTCCGACATGCACGCCCCTGTCGCTGCGATAACCGCTTGTTATTGAATGGTGAGATTAAGCCATTGGAGTTTATCGCGCCGCTTGCCTAGCGTGCAGCTCTCACGTTCCGAGAGATTGCGATCCATGCCGATGACCCTCACCCCCGCCAACACCCTGCCTGCGGACGGCCTGACCGGCACCCTGATCGGCCGCGCCTGGACCCCGGGCGAACCTGGCGGCCCCTCGCCGATCACCGTGCGCCCGGACGGGGTATTCGACCTGTCCGAGCGCTTTGCCACCCTCAGCCAGCTGCTGGAAAGCGACGACCCGTTGCACGCCGTGCGCAGCACACCAGGCCGCTTCCTGGGCAGCCTCGAAGCGTTGCTGGCCAACAGCGGCGAAGCGTTCGACGCCCAGCAGCCCTACCTGCTTGCCCCGGTCGATTTGCAAGTGATCAAGGCGGCCGGGGTGACCTTCGCCGCCAGCATGATCGAGCGGGTGATCGAAGAGCAGGCAGCCGGTGATGCCAGCAAGGCCGAGGCGGTGCGCGCCACCGTGCATTCGGTGATCGGCGACAACCTGCGTGCAGTGCGCCCCGGCTCACCACAGGCGATGGCCCTCAAGGCACTGCTGATCGAGCAAGGCATGTGGTCGCAGTACCTGGAGGTGGGCATCGGCCCGGATGCCGAGGTATTCACCAAGGCCCCGGTACTGGCGGCCGTCGGCAGCGGCAGCGCGATCGGCGTGCACCCCGGCTCGGCGTGGAACAACCCCGAGCCCGAAGTGGTGCTGGCCGTGGACAGCCGCGGACGCATCCACGGCGCCACCCTGGGCAACGACGTCAACCTGCGCGATTTCGAAGGCCGCAGCGCGTTGCTGCTGAGCAAGGCCAAGGACAACAACGCCTCGTGCGCGGTCGGCCCGTTCATCCGCCTGTTCGACGAAAGCTTCGACCTGGACGCGGTGCGCCACTGCGTGGTCGACCTGGAAGTCCAGGGCGAGGACGGCTACCGCCTGGTCGGCAGCAGCTCGATGGACCAGATCAGCCGCGACCCTGAAGACCTGGTGCGCCAGACCCTCAACGCCAACCATCAATACCCCGACGGCTTCCTGCTGTTCCTTGGTACGCTGTTCGCCCCCATCGAAGACCGTGACCAGCCGGGCGCGGGGTTCACCCACAAACCGGGTGACCGGGTGCGCATCGCCAGCCCCCTGCTCGGCCAGCTGCACAACCAGGTGACCACCAGCGACCAGGCTGCGCCGTGGACCTTCGGCCTTGGCGCGATGATGCGCAACCTGGCCGCCCGCGGCCTGCTGCAGCGCTAAAACAACAAGAGAGCATGACATGACCGATACCGCCAAACGCCCGCTGCGCAGCCAGCAATGGTTCGACGACCCGAGCCACGCCGACATGACCGCGCTGTACGTGGAGCGTTACATGAACTACGGCCTGACCCGCGACGAACTGCAGTCGGGGCGGCCGATCATCGGCATCGCCCAGACCGGCAGCGACCTCACCCCGTGCAACCGCCACCACATCGAACTGGCCCAGCGGGTCAAGGCCGGGATCCGCGATGCCGGCGGCATCCCCATGGAATTCCCCGTCCACCCGATCGCCGAACAGAGCCGCCGCCCCACGGCCGCCCTGGACCGCAACCTGGCCTACCTGGGGCTGGTGGAGATCCTCCACGGCTACCCCCTGGACGGCGTGGTGCTGACCACTGGCTGCGACAAGACCACCCCCGCCTGCCTGATGGCCGCAGCCACCACCGACCTGCCGGCCATCGTGCTGTCGGGCGGGCCGATGCTCGACGGGCATCACAAAGGCCAGCTGATTGGCTCGGGCACGGTGCTGTGGCACGCCCGCAACCTGATGGCCGCAGGCGAAATCGACTATGAAGGCTTCATGGAAATGACCACCGCCGCCTCGCCGTCGGTGGGCCACTGCAACACCATGGGCACGGCGCTGTCGATGAACGCCCTGGCCGAAGCCCTGGGCATGTCGTTGCCGGGCTGCGCCAGCATCCCCGCGCCCTACCGCGAACGCGGGCAGATGGCATACGCCACCGGCAGGCGCATCTGCGAACTGGTGCTGCAGGACGTGCGCCCGTCGTCGATCATGACCCGCGAAGCCTTCGAAAACGCCATTGCCGTGGCTTCGGCACTGGGCGCCTCGAGCAACTGCCCGCCGCACCTGATCGCCATCGCCCGGCACATGGGCATCGAGCTGTCGCTGGACGACTGGCAGCGCATTGGCGAAGACGTACCGCTGCTGGTCAACTGCATGCCCGCCGGCAAGTACCTGGGCGAAGGCTTCCACCGCGCTGGCGGCGTGCCGGCGGTGATGCATGAACTGCGCAAGGCCGGCCGCCTGCACGAGGCCTGTGCCACGGTCAGCGGCAAGACCATCGGCGAGGTGGTCAGCGATACGGTTACAAGCAACCGCGAGGTGATCCTGCCGTTCGACGCGCCGCTCAAGCACAACGCCGGGTTCATCGTGCTCAGCGGCAACTTCTTCGACAGCGCGATCATGAAGATGTCGGTGGTTGGCGAGGCCTTCCGCAAGACCTACCTGGCCGAACCTGGCAAGGAGAACAGCTTCGAGGCCCGCGCCATCGTGTTCGAAGGCCCGGAGGACTACCACGCGCGCATCGACGACCCATCGCTGGACATCGACGAGCGCTGCATCCTGGTGATCCGCGGCGCCGGTACCGTGGGTTACCCCGGCAGCGCCGAAGTGGTCAACATGGCGCCCCCGGCCGCGCTGATCAAGCAAGGCATCGATTCGCTGCCGTGCCTGGGCGACGGTCGCCAGAGCGGCACCTCGGCCAGCCCGTCGATCCTCAACATGTCACCGGAAGCGGCGGTCGGCGGCGGCCTGGCGCTGTTGCAGACCAACGACTGGCTGCGCGTGGACCTCAACCAGCGCCGCGTCGACCTGCTGGTGGACGATGAAGAAGTGGCACGCCGCCGCGCCGCCTGGAAGCCGAACATCCCGGCCTCGCAGACGCCCTGGCAGGAACTCTACCGCCAGCTGGTGGGGCAGTTGTCCACCGGCGGCTGCCTGGAGCCGGCGACGCTGCACATGCGCGTGATCGCCCGGGAAGGCGGGATGCCGCGGCATTCGCACTGAGCGTGAGGGCCGCGCATCAGGGTAGCTTGGCAATGACTTTGATCTCGAAGTCGAAGCCTGCCAGCCAGGTCACCCCGACCGCGGTGACCGTCGGGTAAGGGGCCTCGCCCCAGAACTCGGCGGCGACCGCCCATAGGGTTTCGAAGGTGGTGTCGGGGTCGATCATGAACAGCGTGGTATCGATCACGTCGGCGAAACTGCAGCCCGCCTCGGCCAGGATGGCGTTGAGGTTGGCAAACGCCAGGCGCACCTGCGCCGCCAGGTCGGGCTCGGCCGAGCCATCCTTGCGGCTGCCTACCTGGCCGGACACGAACAGCAAGCCATTGGCGCGGATCGCCGGCGAGTAACGGTGCAGGTCATACAGGGCGTGGCGGTCAGGCGGGAAGACGACATCGCGTTGATAGGTCATGGCAGAACTCCGGGTGGGTTACGGTGCAGCCACTGTAGAAACGCCGCCTGCGCGGATAAACGGGCAATGCTGGTCATGACTGTTTGTATACTCCAAACAATCCTGACCTGAGCGAGCCTTGAAATGGACCGTATCAATGCGATGCAGGCCTTCGCCCGCGTGGTGGAAACCGGCAGCTTCACCAAAGCCGCAGACACCTTGGGCATGAGCAAGACCAGCGTGACCCAGCTGGTCCAGCAACTGGAGGCCCGGCTGCGCGTGCGCCTGCTCAACCGCACCACGCGCAAGGTCAACGTCACCGCCGATGGCGCTGCCTACTACGAACGCGTCGTGCGGTTGCTGGCAGATATCGACGATGCCGAGACCAGCCTGTCCAGCGCCTCGGCAGCCCCGCGCGGGCGCCTGCGGGTGGATGTTCCCAGCCCGCTGGCACGCCTGCTGCTGATCCCCGCCCTGCCCGGTTTTTATGCCCGTTACCCGGACATTCAGCTGACCCTGGGTGCGAGCGACCGCATCGTCGACATCATCGAAGAAAACGTCGACTGCGTGGTGCGCGGGGGCGAGATCACCGACCAGTCCCTGGTGGCGCGGCATGTGGCCGACCTGAAGCTCGGCGTCTACGCGACCCCGGGTTACCTGCAGGAGGTTGGCCGGCCCGTGCACCCACGGCAACTGGAAGAGGGCCGCCAGCGCACGGTCAGTTACCTGTGGTTTCGCACCGGCAAGGCGTTGCCGCTGGTCATGCAGCGCGGCGAAGAGCGCGTCGAGGTCCAGGGCCGTTCGCTGCTGACAGTCGACGACGGCAACGCCTACCTCGCGGCCGGCCTCGCAGGCCTGGGCGCGCTGTGGCTGCCGCACTACATGGCCAGGCCGCACCTGGCCAGCGGCGAACTGGTAGCGCTGTTCGAGGACTGGCAGATGGCGCCCATGCCGCTGTACCTGGCCTTCCCGCCCAACCGCCACGTCAGCGCCAAGCTGCGGGTATTCATCAACTGGGTGGTGGAATTGATGGCCGAGCACGCCGGGCCATGATCACCAGCGCCATTTGTGCACACGCGTGTGATTTCTGCCGTGCGATCTGCGTCACAAGCGCAACCCCCTCGCTGTCGTCCGGGGACTGATAACAAGGCCTTCCATGCAAACGCTGTTGAACGAGATTCTCGACGAAGTGCGCCCTTTGATCGGCAAGGGCAAAGTGGCTGACTACATCCCGGCGCTGGCCGACGTGCCGGCGAATCAGCTGGGCATCGCCGTGTATGGCAACGACGGCAGTTACTACTGCGCAGGCGACGCCTTGGTGCCGTTCTCGGTGCAGAGTATTTCCAAGGTGTTCAGCCTGGTCCAGGCGATCGGCCATTCCGGCGAAGCCATCTGGGAGCGCCTGGGCCATGAGCCCTCCGGCCAGCCGTTCAACTCGCTGGTGCAGCTGGAGTTCGAGCGTGGCCGCCCGCGCAACCCGTTCATCAACGCGGGCGCGCTGGTGATCTGCGATATCAACCAGTCGCGCTTTGCCGCGCCCACCTTGTCGATGCGCGACTTCGTCCGCCGGCTGTCGGGCAACCCGCACATCGCGATCGATGCCAAGGTCGCCGACTCGGAGTATCAGTTCCGCGCGCGCAACGCCGCCATGGCTTACCTCATGCAGTCGTTCGGCAACTTCCATAACGAAGTCGAGACGGTGCTGCGCAGCTACTTCAGCTACTGCGCGCTGCAAATGAGCTGCCTGGACCTGGCGCGGGCCTTCTGCTTCCTGGCCAACGACGGGTTCTGCAAGCACAGCGGCGAGCAGATCCTCAGCCGCCGCCAGACCCAGCAGGTGAACTCGATCATGGCCACCAGCGGGCTGTACGACGAGGCAGGCAACTTCGCCTACCGGGTCGGCTTGCCCGGCAAGAGCGGCGTGGGTGGCGGGATCGTGGCCATCGTACCGGGGCAATTCACCGTGTGCGTGTGGTCGCCGGAGCTGAATGCGGCGGGTAATTCACTGGCGGGGATGGCGGCACTGGAGTTGCTCAGCGCACGGATCGGGTGGTCGGTTTTCTGAGGCGGGCAGCGGGGGCGTCAAACGTCAGACAGGATGACCTCGAATAGCGTCCCCTGCTCCGCTGTCGACACGACCTCGATCCTGCCGCCATGGCTGGCGACGATCTCCGCCGCGATGAACAGCCCCAGCCCAAGCCCGGCAGCTGAGCCCCGGTCGCCGTCCGCATAGCTGGAGTAGCGGCCTTCGGGTTTGAACAGATAAGGCATCACGGCCTCGGGAATCGGCTCTCCCGAGTTGTGCACGCTGATGCGTGGCACACCGGCCTCATGGGCCAGCGTGACTCGGATGGGCAGTGTCGAATCGCCATGGCGCAGGGCATTGCCGATCAGGTTGGAGAACACCTGAGCCATGCGTTCCGGATCAAACTGGCCAGTAATCAGCGCGGCCTCCTCGAATACGATTGTCGCCTCAGGGGTGGCCGCGCGCAGTTCGTCGATGACCGAACGACAGATCGCGTTCAGTTCCACCGGCTGCGGGTGCACCGGAATGCCTGTCCCCAAGTTGCAGCGCGCCAGGTCCAGCAGGTCGTTGACTATGTTGTTGGCGCGGCGAGCGCTGTTACACACCTGGGCCGCCAGCTGCTTCACCTTCTCGTCTGACGTGCCCTGGCGCAGGATGAGGTCGCCGGCCATGAGCACCGCGCCCAGTGGCGAGCGCAGATCATGACCCAGCACGGCCAGGACCATCTTGCGGGTTGATTCCACCGCGGCGCCGTAGGCTGCGACGGACTCGACCAGGGCCTGGTCTATTGCCTCGTTGAACCGGATCATGTCCTGAACATGATGCGCGTCCCGCATGGTCTCTTGTGCCAACCACAATGAAAGCACGCTGGAACGCAAGGCCCGGTACTCCGCGACCAGCTGGTCCATGGAAAAGCCGGCAATCAGGCGCGTCACCGCATGGGAATGAGCTGCCGTGTCGCTGGACTGTTGAGGGCCCCGGCCTTGCGCTTTTTCGGCCTGTTGATAGGGCGTCTGAGCGGTGCGCATGTCGGCGGCAACGGTACGCAGGATTTTTTCGGAATGGTTTCTGAGGCCGACTGAATCCTGCTTGGGCAAATCCGTCTCGACTGAGCGGGCAAAGTCTTCCCAGGCCAAGAGAATGCTCTCCATGTCGCTCTCGATGAAGTCATACAGTCTCATTGCGATCCTCGCCCAGCTCCCTGATCAAACGTCCAACCAGCCTAGCCCAGGAACTGGATCGGGCAAAGAAACCGCTTGAGCGCCTTTCGTCCACTTTTGGAAACGACTTGTTATAACCCGCATCTAGATGGCCAGGGACAGGGGGAAGCGATGAAAAGCCATGTACTGGTAGTGGAAGATGACGAAATCCTGCGGTGGTTGATGAGCGAAGCAGTAACGCACTTCGGCCACCGGGTCACCGACTGCGCCAATGCCGATGACGCCTTGGCGGCCTTGGCGCGTCTGCCAAACCTGGCACTGGTGATTACCGATGTGCGCATGCCTGGGCACCTGGATGGTCTGGGCCTGGCCAAAGCGATCTGGGCAGAACACCCCGAACTACCCGTGATCATTGTCTCGGGCCATAGCATCGTCCCCCCCGGCTTTCTCCCTGCCAATGCGCGCTTCATCCGCAAGCCCTGCACACTGGACATCCTCAACAGCGCCATCGCAGAGCTGCTTCCCGCCCACTGACTCCTGAAGTGGCAGCACTAGCGCGCCCCCTGTGGGAGCGGGTTTACCCGCGAACACGGGCGAAGCCCGTGCCATCCACCAGGTATCTTTCACCCCCCAAATGCCGCGCCACAGTGCCTTTCAATCCAGGCCGCGTTTGATCTCAGCAATATGCTCCGGCCCGATGCCACAGCAGCCGCCGATCAGGCTCGCCCCACGCGCCCGCCAGTCGCGAGCCCACACCAGGTAGCCCGGCGGGTCGAGGTCTTCCCGCAGTTCATCCAGCCCATCGTTGGCCGTGGCTTGCTTCGGTTGCGGCGGGAAGGCATTGGCGTAGGCGCCGATGGCGATATCCGCCTGGCGGGCGTCGATCACCGAGCGCGCCACCTCCAGCGCCGCGCCGATGACTTCCGGCTGGCTGCAATTGAACAGCACCGCCGCAACACCGAGGCCGGCCACCGCTTCGATGGCATGGGCCACCAGCTCGCCGGAACGCAGGCGAGGCACGCTGTCGACCTCTTCGTCCTGCAAGGTGAACGACACCCAGAATGGCTTGCCGTCCGCTGGCAAGTGGCTGTGGATGGCCCGCACCTCGGCAATCGAGCTCTGGGTTTCCGCCAGCCACAGGTCCACATGCGGCGCCAGCCCTTGCAGCAGTGGCGTCAACACCTCGGCCACCCGCTCCGGCTGGAACAGGTCTGGCCGGTAGGAGCCGAACAACGGCGGCAGCGACCCCGCCACCTGCACCGGCTGCGCACTGGCATCGGCCGCCCGACGGGCCAGCTGGCCCGCCACCGTGGCCAGTTGCAGGCCCTCCTTGGCAAACCGCTCCTCGCCGATATGAAACGGCACCACCGCATAGCTGTTGCTGGTGATCACCTGCGCCCCTGCGGCAATGAACGCGGCATGCACCCCGACCACCGCCTCGGGGGCCTCGCTCAGCGCCAGCGCCGACCACTCGGGCTGGCGGAACGGCGCGCCGCTGCGCTGCAATTCCCGCCCCATGCCACCATCCAGAACCACCATCGCTCGCTGTGTCATATAACGTCTCTAAAGGTGCTTATGATTAAAATTCATTATATTTCGATTATTTATAACTATTTAATACCTCCTGTCCCGTTTTGCCAACTTTTCAGGTGTTTACATGCGCATCCCTGCCCTGCTCGGCGCGAGCCTCCTGTTGCTCGCTACCGCTACCCAAACCTTCGCCGGCACCACCCTCGAGCGCGTCGAGACGAACAAGGAGCTGGTCAACGTGCTGATGGAAAGCTACCCGCCGTTCTCGTTCCTCAACGCGCAGAACCAGCTCGACGGTTTCGACGTCGATGTGGCCAAGGCAGTGGCGCAGAAGCTCGGCGTCAAGCTGCGCCTGGAAACCCCTTCCTGGGACGTGATCGCCGCCGGTCGCTGGAGCGGGCGCTACGACATCTGCATCTGCTCGATGACCCCGAGCAAGGCCCGCGCCGAAGTGTTCGCCTTCCCGGTGGAGTACTACGCCTCGCCCGCCGTCATCGTGGTCAACGCCAAAGATGACCGCATCCACGGCGCCAAAGACCTGGACGGGCGCAAGGTCGGCCTGACCGCCGCCTCCAGCTACGAGAGCTACCTGAACAAGAACCTGGTGATCGAAGGCGCCGAAGACCGCCACATCGACTACCCGTTCGAGGCCGTGCAGATCGCCCCCTACGACACCGACAACGTCGCCTTCCAGGACCTCGGCCTGGGCGCTGGCGTGCGCCTGGACGCCATCCTCACCAACCTGGTGACCGCCAAGCCGCGCCTGGACCAGGACAACCGCTTCAAGCTGGCCGGCGCCCCGCTGTATGAAGAGCCGAATTCGGTGGCCATCGAAAAAGGTGACCCGGAGTGGGACGCCAAGGTGCGCCAGGTGTTCGCCGAGCTGAAGGCTGACGGCACGCTGGCGCAGATCTCGCAGAAATGGATCGGCGCCGACATCAGCAAATGAGCACCTTCCCCCCTGCCCCCAAACCCGTGGCCCGCGCCACGGTTGCCGGCCTGTTCGGCTTCCGCACCCGGTTGTACCTGACCTGGCTGGCGCTGTTCGCCCTGTTCGTGGCGTTCTTCCTCAGCTTTGATCTGAAGTTCGCGATCATCGTCGAGAAATTCCTCAACCTCGCCGGCTTCAAGCTCGGGCCCAACGGCTTTTTGCAAGGCGCTGCGCTGACCCTGTTCCTGTGCCTGTGCTCGATGGTGGTGTCGGTGGCATTCGGCTTTGCCGCCGCGCTGGCGCGCCTGTCGAACAGCGCAGTGCTGGTGGGCATCGCCAGCTTCTACACCTCGTTCTTCCGCGGCACCCCGCTGCTGATCCAGATCCTGCTCATCTACCTGGGCCTGCCGCAGCTGGGCCTGGTGCCCGGCGCCATCAGCGCCGGCATCATCGCGTTGTCGTTGAACTACGGTGCGTACCTGAGCGAGATCTTCCGCGCCGGCATTCTCGGCGTCGCCCGCGGCCAGCGCGAAGCCGCCCTGGCACTGGGCCTGCGGCCGGTGCAGATCTTCACCAGCATCGTACTGCCCCAGGCCATGCGGGTGATCATCCCGCCCACGGCCAACCAGTTCATCTCGATGCTCAAGGACTCGTCGCTGATCTCGGTGATGGGGGTTTGGGAAGTGATGTTCCTGGCACAGTCCTATGGGCGCTCAAGCTACCGGTACCTGGAGATGCTGACCACGGCGGCGGTGATCTACTGGGTGTTGTCGATCCTGCTGGAGCTGGTGCAGGCACGCCTTGAGCGGCACTTCGGCAAGGCCTACCAGCGCTGACCCACCACTGAACTGCGCCCCCAACTGTAGGAGCGGATTTATCCGCGATGGGCCGCAAAGCGGCCCCATGTACCACAACCCACCACCGCCCCCACCTCACTCAGCCCCCGGTGGAATCCCATCCTTGTTCTTGTCCTTGAGCCGCGCTTTTTCCTCTTCGGTCGAGTGTGCCGGCACATCGGCGGGTTGCTGATCCTGTTTCTGGTCTGTCATGGCATAGCCCTCACAATTGATCCCAGAATTGTGAATACGCCGACCAGACAATGGTTCCTCAATATTCGCCAAGGCCTACCAGCGCTGTCTCCCCGCATATCGCACTGCTGTAGGAGCGGATTTATCCGCGATGGGCCGCAAAGCGGCCCCAGCTCCCCCACGCTTTAGGCCTCTTCCTGTTTGTAAATCCGGAACCCCCGCGCCTGATAGTTACTCAGCGCAGCAGGATGGTCCAACGTGCAGGTATGCACCCAAACCCGCTCTGTCCCCTGCCACGCCCAAGCGGACTGAATAGCGTGACTCAACAGCGCCCCGCCGAAGCCACACCCCAGGAACTGAGGTGCCAGCCCGAAATAGCGGATTTCACTGTTACGCCCATCCGGCCGGTAAAGCTCGTAATAGCCCGCTATCGCCCCCCGATGATAGGCAACCCAAGTACGGTGGCCTTCCTGCTCAACCAGTGCCTGCCAGTCCGACAGCGTCCACACATCAAGGTCGCCCCATTCCCAAGCCGTGCCCACCAACTGGTAGAGAAACCGATTAAGTTCCGGCTGAGGCACTTCACATTCGATGATCTGAAGGTCCTGAGGCTGAGGCTTTGCCTTCAGCTCGGAGGGCGAGGTCATTTCCAGGTAATACGTGGTGCAAGACTGTTCCATTTGACGATCCTTACTGCTTCCCGCTAACCATTAACCGCTTATGAAGACGAAGCTACTTGGGCACCTGGCCAAGTCACCGCCTGCGCTACGATCACATCCTTGCCATTGAACGTGAGTGCAGGCCCGCCATGGAGTTGATAGCCCAGCTTCAAGGCATCACTGACCCGGTGGCAAAAGGAGGCATCGTCGGGGCCGGTGAGCACCCGGTAAATCGGCAATCCATCCGGGGGTTGGGTCATCTATTTGGTCCTTGCGGTAGTCAATATGTATTCCAAGAATACCGTTACAACACAGACTCTGGGAGCGGGTTCATCCGCGAAAAATCTAACACGGTGCCTGGCACCGGCATTGCTGGTGTTCGCACCCAACAGCCGCTCCCGCAGGCTAGCGGCCCTGTGTCGCGACTTCGTTTCTTACCCCCTCATCGCGCGACATCAAATTGACACCACTCCGCCAATTTGCAAACCTTCTGCACCCACAACACCCGGCCGACAGATGCAGCCTTGGAAAGACACGCGATGGAAAGCAAGCAGCAGCAATTGATGAAGGCGTACCGCCAAGCACTATCAGACTTACCGCTGCATTGGCTGGACCGCAGCCGCGAGCACGAAGCGGATTTCAAACATCTTTCAGGCTTGTTTCTTCCTGGTACGTCACCGGAATTTGAGCAAGCGGCAAAACGTATCATGGTTGTGGGCCGGGAAACGCGTCGTTGGGATGTGCTGACCTCCGGCAAGCCCTTCATTGATCTGGATGAGTACATCCACCGCGCCATGGCAAGACAGCAAAGTCATTTGGCAGAGTACTTGAACGACAAAGCCGACCGAGGGGCTAGCTTCTTCAACTTTCTCCGTGAACTTCACAAGGCCGACTCACCCATAGGCATCGCTTGGGCCAACCTCTTCAGCTTTGCATGGCAGCGAGGGTCCCCCATGCGATGGCGGCATTTCGAAGATCTCGCCAAGGTCTCCAAGCGCCTGCTCGAGGCGCAAATCACCATTCTTCGTCCAGACATCATCGTGTTTGCCAACGGCGCGAGCAGCGCCCGCATAAGGCAGCAGTTCTTCCCCCACAAAGGCGAACTCAGCGTTTGCAGCGAGCTTGGTGATTACCGCATGCAAGGCATCCCGCTAAACCAGCTGTGGCGGTTCCGCCTGCATGGTTCCATACAGTGCTACCGCATTCAGCACCCGAGCAGTGTCAGTGCCCACTCACGCGCAGCACGTCGCTTTCTGCTGGACGAGATACTTCTTGGCAATCTGCCGAATGATAAAAGCGCCGCGCCCCATCGGTACGCTTGATGGCAGAACTACAGTAAAACCGCGCCCATTTTGCGCTCCAACAGACAATCGACTAACACTTGGCTACCCTAGAGCGCCTGGTATGCCCAAGCTTGAATGTGTTCGCCGGAATGCGGGATGGCTAGGCTTCCGCAGCAAAACTAGTAAAGCACCTGCTACCTCTTCAACCCCTGCGATCAAGCCCGCAATAGGGGTACGACTCCCGATCCACTTCTTGACCAAGTGCTAGCGCAACCGTAGCGGCGGACTCTCCGCCCCTGAACCTCCAAACTACATAGGTGGATGTTCAACTTGGAATCGGTGGTTCGCTTGAGGCCTGCAAGACCTTGAGAGAGGAAGGGGCGTTACAAACTGTTACGTCGAATGGCAAAAAAAATCAGATTTAGCCCCTTCCTTGTAGGACCTTTCCCAAAGATACTGCCGACGCCCATTTTTCGTTGCACATGCTCAATCTGGATTCTAGTCTCGGCCGGTCGCTGCCAATTCAGCGATCGGTTTTGACAGACCGTCGATTGTTGTCCGTGTGCACACGCTTATGGCGGCTGTACGTGCGGGCACATTATTGTGCGCCGAGTGCCAACAATCTCGGTCTGTCAACCCGCGTACAGCTGCCACCTTCCCGTTTGACAGCGAGGCAGATCGCAGCTCAACCATTGTTGGAGCGTAAGCATGCTGAAAGTAGTTCCAGACCCACCCCACAATATCCACTCCCTCGAAGACACGCTGATGATGGCGGCCGATTACGCACTCTGCGCGGAGGTCGTTGCCCAGCAGGCGATGTTGATGCAGCCCAAGTCTCCCGTTTCGCTGTTGATCATGACCTCAATGCACGAACTCGAGGCCCTGCGCAAATTGCTCGAATCGGCGCTGGTCCAAATCCAGAAACCAGCCGACCCGCAGACGCTGCATTAATTCGCATCATGATCCTGCCTGGTCTGGCGCTTTCGTCTTCGGGTCCCCAGCTTGCGAGCGATTGGGCCAGCCCAGGCAGCTACAACTTCAGGGAGATCAACCAATGGCCACAGAAGAAACCAAATTCACAGTCGGCAAAACCACCTTCTATCAAGGTGACAACCAGACCTATCCCCTCTTCCGCATCGAACCCGGCATCCCTTGCCAAAGCGCCCGCGAACAGGCCTCTGAACTGATGGGCTACGTCCGCGACCTGACCATCGACGGCCTGATGGAAGACAAACCCCAACTGCTCTGGGCCTCGCACTACCTCAGCGCCCTGGCCAAGGCCCTGCTCGATGATGCAGAGCTGGGCATGATGAAGGATTGAACCGTCAGCACCGGCGCCACCCAGGTGTAGCGGCCTTTTGCCGCGAAAGGGCCGTAACGCGGCCCCAGCAACCCAAGCCCCTGCGCCGACTCCAGGAGATCTCACAGATGCCCCAAAACAACACCCCAAGTAGTGGAAGCGACAACATTCCGGCCCCAAGCTACAAATCATCCCAATCATTGATCACCGCAATCCCCGGGATACCTACCACTCAAGCAAAAGAACAAGCCGCGAAACTGTTGGACGGCGCGCGCTACCTCAACCACACCGGCCTCATGCTAGGCGACCACCGAAGAGTCGCTGCCTCCCACTACCTCAACATGATGGTTCGCGCCTTGTTCGATGAACTCGAACACAGCCATCCCCGCACGCCAGCTGACCGGTAGTAACGCCGCCCCAGTTCAGCCACAATCGGTCACTCAGTTCAAGCTGGGACGCACCGGATGCTCACCACCCTCGCCATCGGCAACTACCGCTCGATCAATCACCTCGTGTTGCCACTAGGCCAACTCAACCTGGTGACGGGTGCCAACGGCAGCGGCAAATCCAATCTCTACAAGGCCCTGCGCCTGCTCGCCGAAACCGCCCAAGGCGGCGTAATCGAAGCCCTTGCCCGTGAAGGCGGACTGGATTCGACCTGGTGGGCCGGGCCTGAGATGAGTGCGCGCATGAAGCGCGGCGAGGTTCCCATCCAAGGCCAGCATCCAAGCGACGTCAAACGCCTGCGCTTGGGTTTTGCCACCGAGGATTTCGGCTTTGCCATCTCGCTCGGCCTGCCGATTCCCCTGCCCTATCCCACTGCATTCATGCTCGACCCCGAGATCAAATCTGAAGCCATCTGGGGTGCTGGAGCCTACCGCCCCTCTTCCTTATTGGTAGAGCGCAAGAACGCCATGGTCCGCGCCCGGGAGGGCAACAGCTGGAAGGTGCTCGATCAGCATGCCGATAGTTGTGAGAGCTTCTTCAACATCGTCGGACGCCCCCGCCAAGCGCCGGAGATCGGCGAGCTGCGCGCGTTCATCAACAGCTGGCGGTTCTACGACCACTTCCGCATCGACCGCGATGCGCCCTGCCGTCAGCCTCAGTTGGGCACTCGCTCGCCAGTGCTGCACCACGATGGTCGCAACCTCGCTTCAGCGCTGCAGACCATCATCAAGAACGGAGAGGTGGAAGACCTCGTGGCCGCGCTGGAGGATGCATTCCCGGCCACCGCCTGGAGATCGATGCGCCACCGGGTGGCCTGTCCAGCGTGCGGTTGTACCAGCACGGGCTGCTGCGACCATTGGGCGGTGCCGTCGGACGGGACACTGCGCTACCTGTCGCTGATGGCCGCGCTGCTGACGCCACGGCCGCCATCGCTGATGGTGCTCAACGAAACGGTGACCAGCTTGCATGCCGATTTGCAGCGTTAACCGCACCCTCGCTGCGCTGCGCGGTGATCAGAACGTGAGAATCATCAGTCCGAGCCAGGCCTTGGGACAGCAGCGTTCCACAATTCGCACGCGTGCACCGGATGGCCAAGACCAACAACACATTAAAGCGTTTGCTGCATGTGCTGCTTGACTAGAAACATGAGCGCGTGGCCGCGATTGTGATGTTGACCCGCACTACCGGTATGCACCTGCGCAAAGCAGTCTTGGCAGATCTGCCACGCTTGCTCCGCCAAGCCAAGCACATTGGCCGTATCAACATTCAAGAGGGTACCTAGGGAGGGCGCTCGAGGGCATCAGCGCCGCGTTGGATCATCGCGAACGAAAAAGTAATCGCGGCACTCGAGTCGGCGCGTGAAGCGTCTCCCGTCGGCAGTCGCAACTTACTGGACCGCACTGAATGCTACGCCGCTTTCTTGCAACGAACGGTTCTCCCCGCCTGCGAAGTGCTGCGTACGTACGGATTGAAAGGCTTCCATGAATTGCGCGCAGTCTACGCTTGCGAACGCTACACTCAGCTCACAGGCCACCCTGCCCCAGTCAATCGATGTAAGAACTATCGTATTGATTGCTATTTAGATCAAGCAGCCCTCAAGCAAATTAGCCTCGAGCTAGGAATTTATCGGGTTGATGTGGTTTCCGCCAACATTGGAGGGCGGATATGACCAAACCTTTTGATATGGGGGCGTTTTTAAGCGGTGTTTTAACGAGCTCGAAGCTCACCCAGCAGCGACACCTACGGCAAGCTAAGATCATGCAAGCAGCCATTCAGCTTCGATGGCAGCAAGACAATGCTTGGGTTTGGCAGCTTAAACACTTGCGATGGTTTTTCGCACAAAATCTAAAAAATCGCTCTTACAGCACCCGCTATTACTGCAGACTAACAACTTTGATTATCTATAAACGGCTAGGCAAGAATGATCAGATGCTCATCGATTGGCTGAACACCCAGAAATGATAGCCCCGCCATCCTCTTTCTCGCCCGTCCATCTCAGCGAGCGCATCTTATTAGATGCGAAACGCTGCGATGGGGAGACATAGACTTCAGACGACCTCAAACGCTTGCCGCCTCACCTTCCAATTTTTTCCTTTGCCTTCAAAATTCTTGACTTCATCATTTTTGCAACAGCCTCGAAAACAGGCACCGCCACTGAATTACCAAACTGACGGTATGCCTGAGTGTCCGAAACAGGTATAACGAAGGTGCTTTCGCCTGGTTTGTCAAAGCCCATAAGCCTAGCACATTCTTGAGGTGTCAGCCGACGGGGGCGGCTCAGACTGTTAACTTCGCCATAAAAGTCTAATTTATCCGAGAATCCGCGATCGACCAAAATTTCCGAACCATCCTTATGGTACCGTGCGGAAAGCGTACGAGCCACATCATTAGGACGAGTAAGGCCGAAGCCAAAGCCATTACCCTTCGCCTTGTGCTTTTGAGCATATTTGTACAAATACTCCCAAAGCTTAGGAGTCAGTATGTACTTGCTATCGACATTTTTATCAAGCAAATCACCGAAGGAAGGTCGCTGAACCGGCTCATACTTCGAAATGTCTTTCAGTGTGAACCCCTGATGGACATTCAGGTCTCGCCTGAAGCCTACCAAGACGATCCGTTCTCGATGCTGAGGCAAGAACTTGACTGCATCGATGACCTTCGGATCAGCGCCTTTGGGAGCATTAACATCTGCTACTTCATAGCCCAGCTCATCTAGCGTTTCACAAATAATCCGAAACGTATTTCCTTTGTCATGACTTTTGAGGTTCTTGACGTTCTCGAGCAGGAAAGCAGCGGGACGCTTTGCCGCGATGATTCGGGCCACATCAAAAAATAAAGTGCCCTGAGTTTCACACTCGAACCCATGCTTGCGCCCTAAAGAATTCTTTTTCGACACACCTGCAAGAGAAAACGGCTGACAAGGGAAACCAGCAAGCAGCACATCATGATCTGGGATTTCCCGATCGATATTCCGGTAAGCCTCTTCCTCACTAACCTCCGGTTTATCCGAGAGCGTTACTGATCGAATGTCTAAATTAAAACGATGACGAGCAGGATCGCAATAGTGGTTAGCCTTATAGGTCCTCACCGCATATTTATTCCACTCAGAAGTAAAGAGACATTCGCCCCCCACTGCCTCGAACCCCTTGCGAATTCCACCGATACCGGCAAACAAGTCGATAAAAGTGAAAGTTCTCTCCCCTTCCACCTTCCGTGGCAGCAGCTCACTCAAGCGTTTGTGGTCAATGTATGACAGCTTGGGAGACGCCTTGCCCTTATACCAACGATTAATCGTCTCGCGACACCAATGTCCCGGGCTTGCTTCGTTAAGCACAGCAGCTAGAAAACCCTGATCGTAGATCTCGAGCAGCTCCTGCAGTAGCGCTCGATCGCTTCCTGCATAGTCACCGGGTTGATCGGTAGCAGCAGCGCGCGGGTTTGCGCCTTGCACATCTTCAAAAAAACTCATAAGCGCTCTCTGGGTCAAATCTGTGACGAAACGTCACTATTCTATCCCTTAGGCCAGCAATGTGAAGCGTTTTTTACCGAGGTATCCTAAGGACGCTACATCGTAGGCGCCGCCGCAGAAGCAGCCAAATCGCCAATCCCCCTTTCAGGGAGGTCTGAAAAGGAGGTGAACCTGATGTCACAGATGGAACCGAACGTAAAATAAACAAAGCTCCGCTCTGCCAATGGTAACGATATGGACACGGTCGATTCAGCAACTCGCTCCAGGATGATGTCTGGCATCCGAGGGAAGGATACCGCTCCCGAAATGCTGGTCAGACGATTCCTGCACAACCGAGGGTACCGATATCGCTTGCATCGAAAGGACCTTCCCGGGAATCCGGACATTGTGATTCCACGCCTCAAGGTATGCATTTTTGTCCATGGCTGCTTCTGGCATCGTCACCCCGGTTGCCGATATGCGACCACTCCCAAAACCCGACTTGAGTTCTGGGGTGACAAATTCCAGAAAAACATAGCCAGGGATGCTGCCAACACGCTAGCACTGGAGGCTCGCGATTGGACCGTCTTGATCGTCTGGGAATGCCAGTTGAAAAAAGATCCGGAGACGTTGTCTAGGCTGGAACACCGGCTCCAAATGATTGCCCATGCTATCTAAGGACCCGACCACGCCACGGAGGTCATCTTCCTGCCGCAGTTTGCACCAGGTGGTACCGACAAGGTTGCCTTGTGGTGGCGGAGTGCAATTATACTGACCTCTTCCGAGAGTCTCGCAGAGCTCATGGCACTGGGGCTAGGGAAGCCTAGAGCCCCATAACGCAAAGGACCCCAATGTGAGTGATTTGATAAACGAGCCAGATGCACCCCGCCTGATCTTCGGGCTTAGAGACACAGGCTACAACGTCAGGACTGCTGCCGCAGACATCATAGACAACTCCATCGCCGCCAAAGCAGACCAAATCAACGTCGAGATCACCCTACGTAGCGATGGCCGTAAGCTGGTCTACTTCGGAGACAATGGCGAAGGGATGGATGCTGATGGTGTCTACAAGGCGATGCGTTATGGGGCACCGGAACGCGACAACCCTGAGAGTCTCGGGAAGTTCGGGCTTGGGCTTAAGACTGCATCCAGCTCTGTTTGCCTCAAATACACGCTGATTTCTCGCAAAAGTCCCACCGATGTATTCGCAAAGCTCGCTTGGGATCTAGACCACGTCGCTCAGAGCGAAAAGTGGGAGATGCTCCGCGAGCCCGTCACCCCGGACGAAAAAGAGATGTTCGAGGAGCTATGTGGGGAAAGGGGCACGCTCTTAATATGGGAAAAATGCGATAGGATTCTGACCAGAGAATACGAAGCAGGCTCGAGCAAAGAACAGAGCGCGATTAAGCGCCTCGCGGAAAGCCTGATTAAACACCTATCGCTCGTTTATCACCGATTCCTTGACCACACTGACGAGCGCGAACGCAATATCGATATTTTCATCAATCAAACGCCGGTAGAGCCATGGAATCCGTTTTACCCTGCACGCTCCGAGCAGGTTCTTTCAGAAAAAAAGCAAAAGTTAGTAGTAGAGCTGGCTGACGGTTCCGAGGAGACGGCGAATATACGAGCGTGGATTCTGCCGCACCGCAGCGACATGACAAAAGATGAGGAAAAGACCCATGCACGCATCTCAAACCGTGCGCAGGGTTTTTACGTCTATCGTGAAGGTCGCTTGATCCAAGATGGAAGCTGGCTAGAAGTCTTTGGTGCACCAGAGCCTCATACCTCCTTGCTGCGTGTGGAGTTTGACTTCGGACATAAGCTTGACGACGCATTTCGGATCGATGTCAAAAAGTCCAGAATCCTTTTCCACCCAGATCTTGAGGACGGGCTGCGGGAGTTGCTTCAGCCAGTCTATCGTGAAGCAGGACAGCGGGCTCGTAGACAAAATCGAGAGCAAACCAATCTTAAAAAGATCGACCACACCAGCGCTAACAAGAACATTGCGGAAACCGGCAGCGCTAGCAAACCGCAGGTAAACTCTGTCGATCCTGCAACCCAGTCTGCGATCATTTCAAATAATCATGGCAACAAGATCAAGCTTAAGGTACCAGTTCAGAATCATGTAAGTCCCGAAACAGTGTATGTAGACGCTGTAGAGAACATCAATACTGGAGAGCTGTGGCAACCAGCTCTCCGCAGTGCTGGAAATAGCGACCATGTCCCTGCAGTTTTGCTCAACAAACATCATGACTTCTATCAGAAAATCTATAAACGCGCGGCCGCTAACGGTTTCGCCGTTGAAGGTATGGATCTTCTATTGTGGGCTTTTGCTGTAGCTGAGCAAAACAATACCAACGACGAGCTTGAGCCGATATTTGAGGATATTCGTAACGAAATATCCAACAACCTTCGTAAACTTCTACGAAATGTTCCCGACCCTGAGCCGGGCGACCTGATGGCTGAAGAAGAAGGCTGAGATGATCAGCGGAAAGAAAAATCTTATCCTCAGAGAGCTTGAGGAAGGGACTGGAGCTCTCATATCGGCCGCAGTCGATCTTAGTGGACTTAGGTCAGGACTTCGTATTTGGTTTGGTGACTTAGATGAGAAACACGGACCGGTTGCGGAGCTTCGCCCATTTGGACTCAAGGGACATAGTGTAAGTCTCTTCTTTGGACGCTTCTCAGGAGAAGTCATCAGCCAGATCAAAAAGGCGTCCTTTGAAGATGTCCAATTAGCACGCGCTCTAGTGGCATCAATTCGAACTGACATCGACTTGGAGATATCGGGCCAAACACTCAC
The DNA here is from genome assembly GCF_014269035.2 of Pseudomonas vlassakiae. Lineage (GTDB taxonomy): Bacteria > Pseudomonadota > Gammaproteobacteria > Pseudomonadales > Pseudomonadaceae > Aquipseudomonas > Aquipseudomonas vlassakiae. The sequence continues at coordinate 157,110 of NZ_JABWRP020000009.1, read as the reverse complement.
GGACTGGAAAATAACATCTGGGGATTTTCAAATTTCCGCAAAAATTCGTGACCAAGACGATCCACATAGCGATACCAATATCATTGCGACATGTCGTGAAGTGATCGTTCCAATGATGGCTGCGATGGCGGAGCTTATTGGCTACGATGTAATCGAGGAAGATTTAGGTGAGGTGGCTCCGGTTTTCGAAGGAGCTATCTCGCACTCGGTTATAAAACGACGGGAAAGAAATCCTCGCAATAGACTTTTGTGCATTCGCATTCATGGAGAACGCTGCTTGGTCTGCGGCTTGGAGCCAAAGGTATCCTATGGCGAGGCAGGATCAATAATTGAAGTTCATCACCTAGAGCCTGTAGGACTTCTTTCAGAGCCTCGCCCGTATGACCCGCGCATGGATCTAGTACCACTCTGCCCCAACTGCCACAGAGCTCTACATACGAGGCGACCCATACCGTTCACCCTCGAAGAGTTAAAAGCGCTGAGGGAAAATAGCCGTGACTGATATTATCAAACTTCCTGAGACCTTCGCAGCGCTCTTAAGCAGTCACCCTGAAAACCTGACACTCTCAGAGCGGCTTGTTGACCCTGTCATGATCATCTGTAAGACGGAGGATCGTATAGTCGCGCGCCTAGGAGGGATTCGATCGCTTCGAGGCAAGCGGTCTGTTTACTATGCTCCAAGCAATCGACATTCTTGGGTACTGGATGGAAACACAATCCGACCACTTCCGATCGACGCAGTCACTCTTTTTAACGAAGCACTGAATAACTCATCTTCCGAAAATCTTTCTTACAGCAAGGCTATTGAGCTAATTCGGACACCTAACGCAAATTTAGAGGTGCTTCCTGATGAGATATTTCTACAATCGGGAAGGGTTGCTGCGCATAAACTTGAGGGGGAGCTTACAATCCAGGGGCTGAACGCAACGCTATTTCCCTATCAGTCACGCGGTATTCTCTGGATGTGGGAAACCGTTAAACTTACGGGCGGACTGATTCTCGCCGATGAAATGGGGCTGGGCAAAACGCTTCAGATTATCGCATTGCTGCTAATGGACCCACCAAAGTCCGACTCGCCTGCATTGATAATTTGTCCGACTAGCCTTATTGCCAATTGGGAGCGAGAGTTTGAACGGTTTGCACCTGGATTGACCTTGATGATACATCGCGGCCAAAATCGGGCAGGAATATATCGAGAACTACAACGGACCAGTATTGTTATCACAACATATGACACCATGGTCAACGATGTCTCAATTTTTTCATCCGTCGAATGGTCTTGGCTAATTTGCGACGAAGCACAAGCAATCAAGAACCCGCAATCAAATCGCAGAAGGGCTATCGCTTCGATCCCACGCCGACATACTGTTCCCATGACTGGTACGCCCGTTGAAAACAGCTTGGTTGATCTATGGTCTCTTGCCGACTTCGCCATCCCCGGCCTACTTGGCTCTCAACTTGATTTCGAGGCTCTATATCCGGACTGTATTGAATCAGCTCAGGCAGTGGGGCAACTCACTGATCCTATGATACTCAAACGCCGGGTAGCAGATGTAGCTGACGATTTACCCCAGCGAATAAATATCGATTTGCCGCTCGAGCTGGACGACCTTCTGACTGAGCATTATTTAAATGTAAGATCTGAAACACTCGCCAAGTATCCTACAGCAGGGGCTCTAGTGGCTACGCTTCAACTGCAACTTGTATGTGCTCACCCTTGGCTGCACCAAGCTTCAGAAGGGGACGTCGATGGTGAGGAGTCGACAATCACTCGCACAACCAAACTTCCCCTGATGACCTCAAAAATGGAAAGAACAATCTCCCTCTTAAAGGAGTCTTTCGCAAACAAACGAAAAGTCATAATTTTCGCGCTATTCAACCGAATCGGCGAATTAGTAAGGGAGGCGTTCTCCAGTTCGCCCAACACGTACTGGGGCTCTATTAATGGCTCTACCGCTCAACCAGATCGCCAATCAATTATCGATGACTTTACAAATCACGACGGCCCCGGATGCTTGATACTTAACCCTAAGGCGGCCGGCGCCGGTTTAAATATTACCGCAGCAACCGTGGTGATACATTTCACTCCGGTATGGAACCCGGCACTAGAAGCACAGGCTAGTGCTCGGGCCCACCGAAGAGGGCAAACTCAGCCAGTCACCATTTACCGTCTTTTTTACAAAAATACAGTGGAAGAGGTTATGTTAGAACGCTCTCTTTGGAAGAGCGAGCTGGCAAATGAAAGCATCCCAGTTTTTTCCAGAGATGCAACCGACATCAGACGTGCCCTTGAAATTACTCCGGTGAAGACATGAAAACACCTGTATTCCGAAAAACTTTGAGCGCTAATGACGTTGGCGCCACAGGCGCTCATCAAGCCGGCATCCTCATACCAAAATCAGAGTCGGATCTTCTTTCAATACTCCCTTCGCTTGACCCAGCGATAAAAAACCCAGATGCATGGATTGAATGCGAAGATGAAGACGGAACCATGAGGAAGTTTCGCTTTGTATATTACAATAACAAAATCCATAAATCCGGCACTAGAAACGAGTACCGAATCACTCATATGACGAAGTACTTTAACGAGACAGGAGCCCGCCAAGGCGAATCATTGGAAATATCTAAGCCCGAAAACTCCAGTCATTACAGAATTCGGATCGTACGCTCGGCAACGGCGCTCGAAGCTCTTGACCTAGAGAGCGGTGTCAGGATCAAAATCAAGTCAGCATGGCGGCGCGTCCACTAAAGACATAACTATCGTAATATCTAGAGATTCCATAGTCTGACGGCGTCGTGCACAATCCAACACCTTTGGGGGCCAGCATTAGTTTCCTATAAGCTGAAGCTGCGCCCCTTCTGGTTTATGCTGTTCGACAACAGATGCGGAGGAGAACCCTCGCTCTCTGCATCAACCCAATCTCAGCACCGCTCCCACTGAGAAATGCCAGGGCGGTGCTCCGCACTGCCAGTGCGAATTAGGATGCAATGAAGCAGGCCCTGCCCATCGTAGCCGATGATGACATTATCACCCTCTTGGGCATGCTCCATAACTTGGTTGTTTTGGAAGTAGAGCCGATACTCGGAGCGAGTAGGATGTTCCTCGCGGGCATCATACCAAGTCATTTTAGCCCGATCGGAAACGCTTTCGCCTCTGACCGAGAACTGGGCACTGAATTCCGCCCGATCAGGCCCAAACACGTTTTTGAGCGCGGACACACCATTAAACTCATGCTGGTTTGAACGCTCAGGGCGAGCCTCCACCGCAGACAAGGTCTTGATACAGGCGGGGTTGAGCACTACTGGCCGACTCGACATTGCATTCCAATCCTTCTAACTCGAACAGGGGTTCATCACCGGAGCCTCTCAACTGGCAGCTTGGTGACTTTGCCTCAATTATATGATGGCAACCTGACCTCATTTCAAGGGTTTGCCGTAAAACGTTGCTGATGGAGGATTTTCGCTAGCTTTTGTATCGGTCAGAGGGCTCTCGCCGAGAGCTGGTGGCCACATGCGTGGCAAAGGCGTTGAGATCGATTGCAAACGGATGCCCGAGCAGTGATCGGCATTCCTATTGGTATTCCAAGCTGAAACTCATATAAATTTTTTCTATTTATATCAATAATCTACCGACAGAATTCAGATTATCCCGGCTCACGAAAAAGTAGAGCTACACTCCCCCCCCCCCCGCATATCACAGGTTGTATGTTTAGAAATCTGGCTCAAACCGATAAAGAGCGAAAGCGTATTGAACACGATCACCAACCCGCAGCTTCCAGCGCACAAACAAAAAAGCCACCCGAAGGTGGCTTAATCGTTTAAATAATGGTCGGGACGGAGTGATTCGAACACTCGACCCCTTGCACCCCATGCAAGTGCGCTACCGGGCTGCGCTACGCCCCGACTGGGCTTGAAGCATGTTCTCAATCTTGCCGAGAACGTTGAAGAATGTACCCTAACCTCCTGATAAATGAAACCTTTTTCTCAAAAAATTTTCCACTCATCAGAAACCAGCCTACTTCTTCAACACCACCAACACATCCTCCAGCTCGACAATCATCTGCCGAATCAGCTGCTTGTACTGGCTCGATTCATCCTTCACCTCATCACTGGAGAGCCGCAACCGCGCCCCGCCAATGGTGAACCCCTGGTCATACAGCAGGGCCCGGATCTGGCGGATCATCAGCACATCCTGCCGCTGATAATACCGCCGGTTCCCCCGCCGCTTCACAGGGTTGAGCTGAGGAAACTCCTGCTCCCAATACCGCAGCACGTGTGGCTTTACGGCGCACAACTCGCTCACTTCACCGATGGTGAAGTAGCGTTTGCCCGGTATGGGGGGCAGTTCGTCGTTATGGCTTGGTTCCAGCATAGGCCTCAACCCGGGCTTTCAACTTCTGCCCTGGACGAAAGGTGACGACGCGCCGTGCGGTGATCGGGATCTCTTCCCCTGTCTTGGGGTTGCGGCCCGGCCGCTGGCGTTTGTCGCGAAGGTCGAAGTTGCCGAAACCGGACAACTTGACCTGCTCGTTCTCTTCAAGTGCGTGCCGAATTTCTTCAAAAAACAGCTCGACCAGCTCCTTGGCCTCACGCTTGTTAAGCCCCAGCTCCTCGTACAGCCTTTCGGCCATCTCAGCTTTCGTCAGAGCACCCATGCCGTTATTTCCTTAACGTGGTGTTCAACCTTTGTTCGAGCGAGGTGAGGATGTTTTGCAGGGTAGTGTTCACCTCATCGTCGTTAAGAGTGCGCGATGGATGCTGCCAGGTCAAGCCGACGGCAAGGCTTTTTCTATCAGGATCAATGCCTTTACCTTGGTAGACATCAAACAGCCTGAGGTCTGTGAGCCATTCGCCTGCATTGTCACGAATTACTTCAAGCACGTCTTGAGACGCCACATCACGTCCTGCGATCAAGGCCAGGTCGCGGCGGGTTTCCGGGAACTTGGAGAGTTCGCTGAATTTCGGCAGGCGGCCTTCGACCACATCGCCCAGCACCAGCTCGAAGACGAACACCGGGCGGTCCAGGTCCAGGGCTTTGGCAAGCTCTGGGTGGAGGGCGCCGAGGTAGCCGACGTCCTTGCCGTCGCGCTGGATCACAGCGGTCTGGCCAGGGTGCAGGGCTGGGTGCTTGCCGGCGGCGAAGGTGAAGTCGCTCAGGGCGCCGCTGTAGCCCAGCAGGGCTTCGACGTCGGCCTTGACGTCGAAGAAGTCGATGGTGTCGCGGCCGTTGGCCCAGCCTTCCGGCAGGCGGCTGCCGGTGACGACGCCGGCGATCATGGGCTGCTGCTGCAGGTTACCGAGCTGGCCGACGAAGCGCAGGCCGCTTTCGAACAGGCGCACGCGGTCTTGCTGGCGGTTGAGGTTGTGCTGCAGGGCCTTGACCAGGCCCGGCCACAACGAGGCGCGCATGGCGGCCATGTCGTTGGAGATCGGGTTGGCCAGCAGCAGCGGCTCGACGCCTGGGCTGAACAGCTCGAACAGCTTCGGGTCGATGAAGCTGTAGGTGATGGCTTCCTGATAGCCGCGGGCGACCAGCAGGCGGCGCAGGTTTGGCAGCTCGCCGCGGGTTTCCGGGCGGGCTTGCGGCGCGAGGCGGGCTTGCGGGTAGCGCACGGGCAGGTTGTTGTAACCGTACAGGCGGGCCAGCTCTTCGATCAGGTCGACTTCCAGGCTGATGTCGAAGCGGTGGCTTGGGACGTTGACGGTCCACTGCCCTGCCCCGTTTGCCATGGTAGCCAGGCCGAGGTTGTTGAGCAGTTGCTCAACCTGGGCCGGGTCCATCTCCATGCCGAGCATCTGGGTGATGCGGTCGGCGCGCAGGGTGACCGGGGCGACGTTCGGCAGGTGCTGTTCGCTGACGGCTTCGACGATCGGGCCGGCTTCGCCGCCGACGATGTCGAGGATCAGCTGGGTGGCGCGCTCCATGGCTTCGCGGGCAAGCTGCGAGTCGACGCCGCGCTCGTAGCGATGCGAGGCATCGGTGTGCAGGCCGTAGGAACGGGCTTTACCGGCGACGGAGATCGGCTCGAAGAAGGCGCTCTCGAGGAACAGGTCGCGGGTTTTCTCGGTGTTCACACCGCTGTGCTCGCCACCCATGACGCCGGCGATGGCCAGGGCGCGGGTGTGGTCGGCGATCACCAGGGTGTCGGCACGCAGGGCCACTTCCTGGCCGTCGAGCAGGACCAGCTTCTCGCCCTCTTCGGCCATGCGCACGCGGATGCCGCCGTTGATTTCGGCGAGGTCGAAGGCGTGCATCGGCTGGCCGAGTTCGAGCATCACGTAGTTGGTGATGTCGACGGCGGCGTCGATGCTGCGTACGTCGCTGCGGCGCAGGCGCTCGACCATCCACAGCGGGGTTGGCTTGCTCAGGTCGACGTTGCGGATGACGCGGCCCAGGTAACGTGGGCAGGCCGCCGGGGCGCTGACTTCGACCGGGCGCACTTCGTCGTGGGCCGGGGCAACGGCGGGTGCCACCGGGCGGGTGACCGGGGTGTCGTACAGGGCGCTGACGTCGCGGGCGAGGCCTGCGATGGACAGGCAGTCACCGCGGTTCGGGGTCAGGCCGATCTCGATGCTGGCGTCGTCCAGGCTCAGGTACTGGCGGATGTCTTCGCCAACCGGGGCGTCGGCGGCCAGTTCCAGCAGGCCGTCGTTTTCTTCGCTGATCTGCAGCTCGGCAGCCGAGCAGAGCATGCCGAACGACTCGACGCCGCGCAGCTTGGCCTTCTTGATCTTGAAGTCGCCTGGCAGTTCGGCGCCGATCATGGCGAACGGGATCTTGATGCCTGGGCGGGCGTTAGGCGCGCCGCACACGACCTGGAAGGTTTCCTGGCCGTTGCTCACCTGGCACACGCGCAGCTTGTCGGCGTCCGGGTGTTGTTCGGTGGCGAGGATCTCGCCCACGACGATGCCGCTGAACTGGCCGGCAGCGGGGGTCACGCTGTCGACTTCGAGGCCGGCCATGGACAGGCGGGCGACCAGTTCGTCACGGGAGACTTGCGGGTTTACCCAACCGCGCAGCCACTGTTCACTGAATTTCATGCTGTTCTCCTGGAAAAGTGCGTCGATGGGGCCTAGCGGAATTGCGCCAGGAACCGCAGGTCGTTATCGAAGAACAGACGCAAATCGTTGACGCCATAGCGCAGCATGGCCAGGCGCTCGGCGCCCATGCCGAAGGCGAAGCCCTGGAATTCTTCAGGGTCGATGCCAGACATGCGCAGCACGTTCGGGTGAACCATGCCGCAGCCCATGACTTCCAGCCAGCCGGTCTGCTTGCACACGCGGCAGCCCTTGCCGGAACACATCACGCACTGGATGTCGACTTCGGCGGACGGCTCGGTGAAGGGGAAGAACGACGGGCGGAAGCGCACGGCCAGTTCCTTTTCGAAGAACACCCGCAGGAATTCTTCGATGGTGCCCTTGAGGTCGGCGAAGTTGATGCCGCGGTCGATCAGCAGGCCTTCGACCTGGTGGAACATCGGCGAGTGGGTGATATCCGAGTCGCAGCGGTACACGCGGCCCGGGCAGACAATGCGGATCGGCGGCTGGGTGGACTCCATGGTCCGCACCTGCACCGGCGAGGTGTGGGTGCGCAGCAGCATGTTGGCATTGAAGTAGAAGGTGTCGTGCATCGCCCGGGCCGGGTGGTGGCCGGGGATGTTGAGCGCTTCGAAGTTGTGGTAGTCGTCTTCGACCTCGGGGCCTTCGGCGATGCCGTAGCCGATGTGGGTGAAGAACTGCTCGATGCGCTCGAGGGTACGGGTGATCGGGTGCAGCCCGCCGGTGGTCTGGCCACGGCCTGGCAGGGTCACGTCGATGCATTCGGCGGCCAGGCGAGCGCTGAGCTCGGCCTCTTCAAAGGCGGCCTTGCGTGCGTTGAGCACGACGGTGACGCGCTCTTTGGCGTCGTTGATCAGCGCGCCGACTTTCGGGCGCTCGTCGGCTGGCAGGTTGCCCAGGGTCTTCATCACCTGGGTCAGTTCGCCCTTCTTGCCGAGGTACTGAACCCGGATCTGTTCCAGGGTATTGATGTCTTCAGCGCGCTCGACGGCCTCTAGGGCTTGGGAGACCAGCGCATCCAGGTTTTCCATGTACAGACTCCAGATACGAAAATAGGGGAAGAGCTTTGAAGGCTCTTCCCCTATCGATGACGTTCAATGCCCGGCACCGCAAGCGCCGCCGGGTGATTGTCGCGGGTACTTAAGCCAGAACGGCTTTAGCTTTCTCGACAATCGCAGCAAACGCCGCTTTTTCGTTCACTGCCAGATCGGCCAGAACCTTACGGTCGATTTCGATCGAAGCCTTTTTCAGGCCAGCAATCAGACGGCTGTAGGACAGACCGTTGGTGCGGGCACCGGCGTTGATACGAGCGATCCACAGTGCGCGGAACTGACGCTTCTTCTGACGACGGTCACGGTAGGCATATTGACCTGCCTTGATGACAGCCTGCTTGGCAACGCGGAATACGCGCGAGCGTGCACCGTAGTAGCCTTTAGCCAGTTTCAGAATTTTCTTGTGACGCTTACGAGCGATGACGCCACGCTTAACACGAGCCATGAGTAACTTCCTCTATCTAAACCAGAATTAACGTACGCGCAGCATGCGCTCGACTTTTGCCACGTCAGACGGGTGCAGCAGGCTGGCACCGCGCAGTTGACGCTTACGCTTGGTCGACATTTTGGTCAGGATGTGGCTCTTGAAAGCGTGCTTGTGCTTGAAGCCGGAAGCGGTCTTCAGGAAGCGCTTCGCAGCACCGCTCTTGGTTTTCATTTTTGGCATGTTGGAACTCCGCATTCGATAAAATTACACAATAATCATCAGGCCTGCCGTGCCCGGGAGATTACTTCTTCTTTTTGGGGGCGATGACCATCATAAGCTGGCGTCCTTCCATCTTAGGATGCTGCTCAACGGTGCCGTATTCGGCGAGGTCGGTTTCGACCCGCTTCAACAGCTCCATGCCCAGCTCCTGGTGGGCCATCTCACGGCCGCGGAATCTCAGAGAGATCTTGGCCTTGTCCCCATCGGTAAGGAAACGTACCAGGTTGCGTAGTTTTACCTGGTAATCCCCTTCTTCCGTCCCTGGACGAAACTTGATTTCCTTGATCTGGATCTGCTTCTGGTTTTTCTTGGCTTCGTTAGCCTGCTTCTTCTTTTCGAAGAGGTGCTTGCCGTAGTCCATCACCTTGCAGACAGGCGGTACCGCGTCTGCAGAGATTTCCACCAGATCCAGCTTCGCTTCTTCAGCGATACGAAGCGCTTCATCAATCGAGACGATGCCAACCTGCTCGCCATCAGCGCCAATTAACCGAACCTCGCGGGCCGAGATATTCTCGTTGATCGGGGCCTTCGGTACAGCACGCTTATCGTTTCTCATTTCACGCTTAATAGTCATTACTCCGATTCTTGGCGTCCACGCCGGGAAACCGCTTGTGTCAGAAGCTCAACGAACTGGGCGACGGGCATGGAGCCCAGGTCTGCGCCTTCGCGAGTACGCACAGCGACGGTTCGTGTTTCGACTTCACGGTCCCCTATAACCAAAAGGTACGGGACCTTGAGCAAAGTATGCTCGCGGATTTTAAAGCCGATCTTCTCATTTCTCAAGTCCGACTTGGCACGGAAACCGCTACCGTTCAGGGCATTTTCCACTTCGAGGGCGAAATCGGCCTGTTTGTCGGTGATGTTCATGATCACCGCCTGGGTCGGTGCCAGCCACGCCGGGAACACGCCAGCGTAGTGCTCGATCAGCATGCCGATGAAGCGTTCGAACGAACCGAGGATCGCACGGTGCAGCATGACGGGGCGAACCCGGCTGTTATCTTCGGCGATATAGCTGGCATCCAGGCGTTCTGGCAGGTTCGGGTCGTACTGCAGGGTACCGCACTGCCAGTTACGGCCGAGGCAGTCGCGCAGGGTGAACTCGATCTTTGGCCCGTAGAAGGCGCCCTCGCCCGGCTGGTATTCCCACTCCAGGCCCGACTCGTTCAGGGCGTCGGCCAGTGCACCTTCGGCGCGGTCCCACAGCTCTTCGGAGCCGACACGCTTGGCCGGGCGGGTGGACAGCTTCATGGCGATGTCGGTGAAGCCGAAGTCCTTGTACACGTCCAGGGTCAGCTTGATGAAGTCGGCGGCTTCTTTCTTCACCTGTTCTTCGGTGCAGAAGATGTGCGCGTCGTCCTGCACGAAGCCACGCACGCGCATGATGCCGTGCAGGGCGCCGGAGGGCTCGTTGCGGTGGCAGGCACCGAACTCGGCCAGGCGCAGCGGCAGGTCGCGGTAGCTCTTCAGGCCCTGGTTGAACACCTGCACGTGGCACGGGCAGTTCATCGGCTTGACCGCGTAGTCCCGGCTTTCCGACGAGGTGGTGAACATGTTTTCGGCGTAGTTCGACCAGTGGCCGGAGCGCTCCCAGAGGATGCGGTCGACGACCTGCGGGGTCTTGATTTCCTGGTAGCCGTTGACGCGCTGAACCTGGCGCATGTACTGCTCGAGCACCTGGTACACGGTCCAGCCGTTGGCGTGCCAGAACACCATGCCCGGGGCTTCTTCCTGCAGGTGGAAGAGGTCGAGCTGCTTGCCGATCTTGCGGTGGTCGCGCTTTTCGGCTTCTTCGATGCGCTGGATGTAGGCGGCCAGTTGCTTCTTGTCGGCCCAGGCGGTGCCGTAGACGCGTTGCAGCTGCTCGTTCTTGGCATCGCCGCGCCAGTAGGCGCCGGACAGCTTGGTCAGCTTGAAGGCCTTGAGGAAGCGCGTGTTCGGCACGTGCGGGCCACGGCACATGTCGACGTATTCTTCGTGGTAATACAGGCCCATGGCCTGCTCGTCCGGCATATCTTCGACCAGGCGCAGCTTGTAGTCTTCGCCACGGGCCTTGAACACTTCGATGACTTCGGCGCGCGGGGTCATCTTCTTGACCACGTCATAGTCTTTTTCGATCAGCTCCATCATGCGCTTTTCGATGGCAGCCATGTCTTCAGGGGTGAAGGGGCGCTCGTAGGCGATGTCGTAATAGAAGCCTTCGTCGATCACCGGGCCGATCACCATCTTGGCGGTCGGGTACAGCTGCTTCACCGCGTGGCCGACCAGGTGGGCACACGAGTGGCGGATGATCTCCAGTCCCTCTGCATCTTTAGGGGTGATGATCTGCAGGGTGGCGTCGTGGTTGATCAGGTCGCAGGCATCGACCAGCTTGCCGTCGACCTTGCCGGCCACGGTGGCCTTGGCCAGGCCTGCGCCGATGGATGCGGCGACGTCGGCGACGGATACGGCGTGATCAAACGAACGTTGACTGCCATCGGGAAGAGTAATAACGGGCATGGCGCCTCCTCTCCTAGTGGTGACCCCTACCAAAGGTCACGTGGGTTGGGATGAGCCAGTACAAGATCCGACCTGCCTTCCCTTGGGGGAAGCCTGCCTCACAGTGGCAGAAGCCTTTCAGCTTGCCAGGGACGAACCAGAGTGACTGGAAAGAAAAAACATCGCAGCAAGGGCCTTGCTGCAAGCCGGGCATGCTAGCACGCGGGTTGCGTGGCCCGCAGAAATATTTGGAAATTACACCGCTTCGGTGAACTATCCCGGAAAAATCCCTATCAGACCTTGGGAAGCAACCTACTCTTGATGAGACCTTAACCCAAGGAGTAACTGGTTATGCGAGTACCGTCTCTTCTGGCCCTGGCGGCCGCTGGCGCCCTGCTGCTGCCCGTGGCTGCGAACGCTGGCAACTTCCCAGCCGGGAAGGAAGCCGGCTACATGGCCCAGTGCACCCAAGTCGCCAGCAGCCAAGGCGTCGACGCCGCCACCGCGAAAAAGCACTGCGACTGTGGTGCCCAGGCGATCAAAAAGAATTTCACCGACGCGGAAATCGCCGACCTGGACAGCAAGGATGGCGTCGATGCCAAGCTGATGCAGAAGGCGCAAACCGTGGTGAAACAGAGCTGCGCGCCGAAGGGCTGAAACCTTAAAGCCAGAGCAAGCCCGGCATTATTTGCCGTGGATCAATATCCTGCGAAGGTAAAAGGCGCTAGATGCGCAGAATTAGACTATGATGTACCCCGTGCTCCGTAGCCTCGGCCGCATTGCACCACTGAAAAAACTAAATGTTCTGGAGATTCACCTCATGTCCAATCGCCAACAAGGCACCGTCAAATGGTTCAATGATGAAAAAGGCTACGGCTTCATCACCCCAGCAGGCGGCGGCGACGACCTGTTCGTACACTTCAAAGCCATCGAATCCGACGGCTTCAAGAGCCTGAAAGAAGGCCAGACTGTTTCCTTCGTCGCCGAGCGCGGCCAGAAGGGCATGCAGGCTGCGCAGGTTCGTCCGGAGTAATTCGGGCAGCTGTAAAAAAACCCGCCACATGTGGCGGGTTTTTTTATGGGTGCCTGTCAGCCCCAAACACATGCTTTTTTGTGGGAGCGGCCTTGTGTCGCGAAAGGGCCGCAACGCGGCCCCGGCATTTCATGTGGCGAAGCTGCAATTCTGGGGGCGCTGCGCACCCCTTTCGCGACGCAAGGCCGCTCCCACAAGTGGGCAGTGTGCAGGCTTGGCCTATCAACCGCAGTTGACGCGGGTCACCACACCTTGCTCGTTCACGTTCAGGTTCAGGCGCTCGGAGCGGTACTCCAGCGTCACCACGTCGTGCGGCTTGAGAATGCGTGCCATCTGTGAACCACTGGCCTTGCGCGCCTGCTCCAGCAGGGCGGCGCTGCCCGGCTTGCCGACGGCGAAGTCGGCACCGCTGGCCTCGCAGCGGCCATCGTTGCCGGCCGGCGCCTCAGGCGCCTTGCCACCCCCCGAATTGCCGCCAGTGCTGCAACCCGCCAGCAAAGCAGCCACCGCCAGGGTTGCCAGGAAAGCACGGGTACGGAACATGAATCCTCCTAAATCGATCTGGGAACTGCCTGATCCGACAGCTCCACCAAGAGTTTGTTGCACAACCGGGAAAGTCTGCCTGATCTGACCTGCAGGGGCCAAAGGCAATCGTGACCGAATTTTACCGCGCAACCGACGAGTCGCTTGGTTCGCGCCGCAAAGTCATGATTTACTTTAGGAAGTGAAGGCACAGTGCCTTCTGCGAACACCAGGATCCGGTGTCCGCCCCTCCGCCCCGGGCCCCCAGCGAGAGCCTTTCATGAGCAGCCACAGCATCGACGCCGATATCAAGGTCAAATGGGCCGAAGGCCAGAGCGCCTACAGCCCCAGCACGCCCGAAGAGTTGCTGTTGATCGCCATCGACCTGCTGGTGCGCGACCGCGGCGGCGAGGCAGCGCGCAGCTTCATCGATCAGGTGTTCGAGCGCTACGCGCCGCATGCGGCTATTGCAATCGAGCCAAGCGCGCGCTGAGCAGGTCGAAAAAGCCCTGGGCGTCAGCCTCGTTAACCCACAGTACATTGGCCGGCTGCCTGAGCACGCCGTACCAGTCGGCGACGGTCTGGCCGAAGGTCGGGCCTTCGCGGCTGTCGACACTCATGTGGATACGCCGGCCGCTGAACAGCTCGGGTTTCAGCAGGTAGGCGATGACGCTGGCATCATGCACCGGGCCACCGGGCATGCCATACAGGTCCATGTCGTGCTTGATGTAGGCCTGCAGAATGTCCACCACTTTCTTGCTGGCCTGGTTGTTCACCGCCGCCAACTGCTTGAGGCGGGCGTCGCTGGTGAGGACTTTGTGGGTGACGTCCAGCGGCAGGTAGGTCAACTGCACGCCACTGGCCAGCACCACCTCGGCGGCATGGGGGTCGGCATAGAGGTTGAACTCCGCCGCCGGGGTGATGTTGCCGCCGTTGAAGTGGGCACCGCCCATGACCACCACTTCTTTGATGCCCTTGGCGATCTCAGGTTGCTGGATCAGCGCCAGGGCCAGGTTGGTCTGCGGGCCGAGCATGGCGAGGGTAATGCTGTGGGGCTTGGCGCTGCCCAAGGTGTCGACCAGGTATTGCACGGCATTGCCATCGGCCAGGGGCTGTTTCGGCTCGTGCACCGGCACGCCGGTCAGCCCCTCTTCGCCGTGCACGTCGGCGGCATAGATGGGCGCACGCACCAGCGGCCGCCCTGCCCCGGCGTACACCGGGATGTCTTCGCGGCCGGCCCATTCGCGGGCCAGGCGGGCGTTGCGCGAGGTCTTTTCCAGGCGCACGTTGCCAGCGACGGTGGTGATGGCGCGGATGTTGAGGTCTTCGGGCGAGGCCATGGCCAGGAACAGCGCGACCACGTCGTCGGCACCGGGGTCGGTGTCGATGATCAGGTCACGCGGGGCGGCCTGGAGGGTGGTTGTGGCGGCTGCGGCCATGAGGGTCAGTCCTTGTAGCAGAGGTTTGAACATAGCGGCACTCCTGTTGCCCTGAAATGGAATGCGATCACTGTGGGAGCGGCCTTGCGTCGCGAAAGGGGTGCGCAGCGCCCCCAGGATCTCAGCTTCGCCGCAAAAATTGCCGGGGCCGCGTTGCGGCCCTATCGCGACGCAAGGCCGCTCCCACAAAAAATCGCACCGCGTTTCGCTTGTTAGAAGGTGACCCCGGAAATCAGGGCGATGTTGCTGTAGGGCTGGCATTCGCCGGTGCGGACGATTGCCCGGGCGTTGCGCGACAGCAGCTTGAAGTCCTCATGGCTGTGCCATTCGCGCTTGCCCAGCTTGCCCTTCAGGCGCTCGACCTCGACCAGCGCCGGCGGCACCACCTTCTGCATCTCTTCGGCCAGCACATGCCGCTCCACCTGCAGCTCGCTCAACACGGCGCGCAGCACGCTGGCAAAGTCCGGGATCCCCGGCGTCAACGCCAGGTCGATCAGTTCGACACCGGGTGGCACCGGCAAGCCGGCATCGCCAATCACCAGGATGTCGCCATGGCCCATCCCGGCGATGGTCCGTGACAGGGCGACGTTGAGCAGCAGGGTCTTCTTCATGGGGTCAGCTCCGCCAGGTAGGGAATCGACGGCTGGGCACCGGCGCGGGTGACAGACAAGGCCGCGGCGCGCTGGCCGAACGCGATGGCCTCAGCCTCCCCCTTGCCCTGCACCAGCGCAGCGGCAAAACCACCAATGAAGGTGTCGCCCGCCGCCGTGGTATCCAGCGGCCGCACCTTGGGCGCCGGGAAATGCTGGCTGCCGTCCCGGCTGACAAACAACGCCCCTTGCGCGCCCAGGGTGATGATCACCTTGCCTGCGCCCAGCTGCAGCAGGCGCTCCCCTGCGCGGCGGGCACTGTCCAAATCGTCGACCCGCTCGCCGGCCAAGGCTTCGGCCTCGCTTTCGTTGGGGGTGAGGTAGTCGATATGGGCAAACCAGTCCGCTGGCAGCGGGCCGGTGGCTGGCGCCGGGTTGAGGATCACTTGCTTGCCCAACTCGCGGCCCCTGGCCAAGGTCCAGGCCACGGTCTCCACTGGCACCTCGAGCTGGCAGATGATCACCTCGGCGGCCTGCAGCAAGGCATCGAAACGCTGTACCGACTCCGGTGTCAGCAGCCCGTTGCCGCCCGGGATGATGACGATGCAGTTCTGGCTGGCAGCATCCACGGTGATCAGCGCCACGCCACTGGATACGCCAGGGCACACGCTGACCGCCTGGCAATCGATGCCTTCCACTTCCAGCGCCTGGCGCAACTGCTGGCCGTAGGCGTCATCGCCGACATTGCCCACCATCGCCACACTGCCCCCCAGCCGCGCCACCGCCACTGCCTGGTTGGCGCCCTTGCCGCCGGGCACGGTGAAAAAATGTTCCCCGGCCAGTGTTTCGCCGGCGCGTGGCAGCCGCTGGGCGCGAGCCACCAGGTCCATGTTGAGGCTGCCGACCACCACTACCTTGGCATGCATGGCGATTCCTTAGCGGTAATCATTGAACAGGTCCGGGCGCGGCCCGGTGGATTCACGCAGCACGATGCGCGGCGAGACAATGCGCTGCTCGGCCCCGTCGCGACGCGGCGTGGCGATGCGCGACAGCAGCAAGGCCGCTGCGCTCTCGCCAAGCTCGCGAATCGACTGGCCGACCGTGGTCAGCGGCGGGAATACATAGCGGCTCAGCTCGATGTCGTCGAAGCCGATCACCGACAGCTCGCCCGGTACGTTGATGTTGCGTTCGGCGGCGGCGCGCAATACACCGAAACCGATCATGTCGTTGCCGGCGAAAATCGCCGTCGGCCGCTTGCCATCGAGCAGCTGCGCTGCGGCAACATGGCCACCGGGGCTGGTGAAATCACAATGCAGCACGCGGCCAGCCAGCACCTCGACCTCGGCCTCGGCCATCGCCCGGCGGAAGCCACTCAGGCGCAACTGGGTAACGCCGGTTTCGGCCGGGCCGCCGATGTAGGCGATGTCGCGATGGCCGAGCTCCAGCAGATGACGGGTTGCCAGGTAGGCACCCTGCTCGTGGTCGATGCGCACCAGGTCGGCGTCGACACCTTCCAGTTCACGGTCGACGATGACCATCGGCGTGCGCACACAGGCCAGGCTCTGCAGCAGGTCGGCATCCTCGCCCACCGATGCCACTACCAGGCCGTCGATGCGCTTTTCCAGCAGTACGCGCAAGTAGCTGCGCTGCTTCTGCGGGTTGTCGTCGGAGTTGCACAGGATCACGCAATAACCATTGCGCTCGCAGGCGTCCTCGATGCCCCGGGCCAGCTCGGCGAAGTACGGGTTGACGCTGTTGGGCACCAGCAGGCCGATGGTGGCCGTGCTGCGCGCCTTGAGCGAACGCGCCACGGCGCTGGGCACGTAGTCGAGTTCAACAATGGCTGCCTCGACCTTGAGCCGAACCTGCTCGCTGACCGGGCGGGTCTTGTTCAGGACATGTGACACGGTGGTGTAGGAAATGCCGGCGAGGGCCGCGACGTCTTTGATGGTTGCCATGTTGTCAGTTCCGCCGGCCTGCACGCCGGCTGCGATAAGTGTCGAGCACCACGGCGATGACGATCACCGCCCCGGTGATGATGCGTTTGGTCGGTTCCGATGCGCCGATCTGCGCAAGGCCTGCAGCCAGCACAGAAATGATCAGCACTCCGAAGAAGGTACTGATGACCGAGCCGCGCCCGCCCATCAGGCTGGTGCCGCCGATCACCACGGCGGCGATCACCTGCAGCTCAAGGCCGGACCCGGCGTTGGGGTCGGCGGCTTCCAGGCGCGAAATCTGGAACAGCGCGGCCAGGCCGGCGAGCAGCCCCATCAGGGCGAACACCAGCACCTTGTACGGGCGCGGGTCGATACCCGCCAGGCGCACGGCCTCTTCATTGGTACCGATGCCGATCAGGTAACGGCCGAATACCGTGCGGGTCAGCACCAGCTGGGCCAGCACGATCACCAGCAAGGCGATGACGAAGGCCGGCGAGATACCGAAGGCGACCGGGTTGGAGAACCAGGCGTAGGCGTCGCCGATATAGGCGGTGCGCGAGTCGGTGAACTGGTAGGCCAGGCCGCGGGCCATCTCCAGTACGCCGAGCGAGACGATGAACGACGGGATGCGCCAGGCCACGGTGACGCCACCGGTGATGCTGCCGGCCAGGGCGGCGACCGCCATGCCGAGCAGGGCTGCGGGCAGCACGCCCCAGCCCCAGCCGAGGATCGCCACGCTGACGGTGGAGGCCGCCAGTGCCAGTACCGAGCCGACCGACAGGTCGATGCCGCCGATGATCAGCACGAAGGTCATGCCCACGGCCAGCACCATCAGGTCGGGGATCTGGTTGGCCAGGGTGCTGAAGGTGGCGTACGACCAGAAGTGGCTGCTCAGGAACGAAAACAGCACGATCATCGCCAGCAAGGCGCCGGCCAGGCCCAGGTAGGTGCCCAGGCCGAAGTAGGTAGCGCTGCGGCGCACGGGGGCGTTGCCCGGGGTGTCTAGGGGTGTGGTCTTCATGCATCCATCCTGGGTGCTGCGTCATGCAGCAGGGCGTCACGTTTCTGGTAGCCGGCGAAGGCGGCAGCAAGGAGCTGGTCCTGGCTCCAGTGTTCGCGGTCGAAGGTATCGATCAGGCGGCCGGCGGAGAGCACGGCAATGCGGTCGCAGATCAGCATCAGTTCGCGCAGGTCGCTGGACACCACCACCAAGGCCTTGCCCTGGCGCGCCAGCTCGGCCAGCAGGCCATAGATGTCGAACTTGGCACCGACGTCGATGCCGCGGGTGGGCTCGTCGAACAGCAGCACCTGGCAGTCGCGCTCCAGCCAGCGGCCGATCACCACCTTCTGCTGGTTACCGCCAGACAGCTCGCCGACCGGCTGTGCCGGGCCAGCGCTGCGAATGCGCATGGCGCTGATCTGGCGCTCGGCCAGGGCCTTTTCCGCTTCGCCGTCGAGCACCCCGGCACGGGACACGGCGGGCAGGTTGCCGAGGGCGATGTTGGCGCTGACCGATTGCGTCAGCAGCAGACCTTCGCCTTTACGGTCCTCGGTGATCAGGGCGATCCCGGCGTTGACCGCCGCCTTGGGTGAATCGATGGTCACCGCCTTGAGCGGTTGGCCGACCTCGATGCTGCCGCTGTCGGCGCGGTCGGCGCCGTAGATCAGCCGCAGCAGCTCGGTGCGCCCGGCGCCGATCAGCCCGGAGATGCCGAAGATCTCCCCTGCCCTGACCTGCAGCGATACCTCGCGCACCTTGTCGCCGCGGCATAGCTTGTCGACCTTGAGCAACGTCGCGCCGATCGTGCGGCGGCCAAGGTCGATATGCTCGCCCAGTTCGCGGCCGACCATCAGGTTGACCAGTTCGGCGCTGCTGTAGCGCTGGATCGGCTCGTCGCACACCAGCTGGCCGTCGCGCAGCACGACGATGCGCTGGGCCACGCGCTGCAACTCTTCAAGGCGATGCGAGATGTAGACGATGGCCACGCCGCGCTGGCGCAAGCGCTCGATCTGGGTGAACAGCAACTCCACTTCGCGGGCGGTGAGCATCGCCGTGGGCTCGTCGAAGATCAGCACATGGCAGTCGCCGATCAGGTTGCGGGCGATCTCGACCATCTGCTGATGGCCGATACCCAGCTCGCCGACCGGGGTGTCCGGGTCGATGGCATCCAGGCCGACCTGAGCCATGGCAGCCGTGGCCAGCTGGCGCAGGCGCTTGTGGCTGATCCAGCCGAAGCGGCTGGGCAGGCTGTCGAGGAACAGGTTTTCCGCCACGGTCAGGGTCGGCAGCAGGTTGAGCTCCTGCATGACCATGCGCACACCGAGGCGCTCGGCCTCGCTGCGGCTGGCCGGCGCGTAGGCCTGGCCGCGGTAGGTCATGTGCCCGCTGCTGGGAGTTTCCAGGCCGCAGATGAGCTTGGACAATGTGCTCTTGCCCGCGCCGTTCTCGCCGGTCAGCGCCAGCACTTCGCCAGCGCGCAAGGCCAGGCTGACCTCGGCCAGCACCGGCTGCGCGTAACGCTTGCCCAGGCCGCTGGCGGCAAGCACGACTTCATTGGCCGATGCTGGCATGGCCATCTCTCCTGCTGGGATCAGGGCTTGGTGATCAGTTCGACCGGGGTCTGGATGACGTTGTCGGCGTCTACGTCGGGCTTTTCACCCTTGAGCACCTTCAACGCCGCCTGGATGCCGAACACCGCCTGCTGGCTGGCAGCCTGGTCGAGGGTGGCGAGCACGCGGCCATCCTTGAGCATCGGCTTGATGGCGTTGATGTTGTCGTAACCCACCACCTGCACCTGGCCGGTCTTGCCGGCGGCGCGCACGGCCGAGACGGCGCCCAGGGCCATGCTGTCGTTGCCGGCCAGCAGCGCCTTGAGGTCGGGGTATTCGTTGAGCATGGACGCGGCGACAGCGTTGCCCTTGTCGATTTCCCAGTTGCCGGACTGCACCGAGACGATCTTCATCCCGGCGGCATCCATGGCGTCCTTGAAGCCGGCGGTACGCTGCTGGGCGTTGGTGGTGGTCGGCACGCCTTCGATGATGCCGACCTGGTCACCGGCCTTGAGCTTCTGCTGGGCCAGGTAGTCGCCGACCATACGTGCGCCCTTGCGGTTGTCAGGGCCGACGAAGGGCACGCTGATGCCTTTGCTCTTGAGCAGTTCAGGGTCCAGGCGGTTGTCGATGTTGATGACGACGACGCCCTGGTCCATGGCTTTCTTCACCGCCGAGACCAGCGCCTTGGAGTCGGCCGGCGCGATCACCAGGGCCTTGGCGCCGGAATTGACCATTTGCTCGACGATGCGGATCTGCTCACCGGTATCGGTTTCGTTCTTGATGCCGTTGGCGACCAGGTCGAAATCACCAGTGTGGGCTTTCTGGTAGTCCTTGGCGCCGTCTTCCATGGTGCGGAAGAACTCGTTGGCCAGCGACTTCATGACCAGCGCGACCTTGGGTTTTTCCTCTGCATGGGCAGCAGACAGCGGCATGGCGAGGGACAGCGAGGAGATGACAGCGAGCGCCAGCAGACGACCGGGGAACGGCAGCTTCATGGGAGATGACTCCGAATCTTGTGTTTTTTATCGGATCGCAAACGTTTGCGTTGAGTAACTATGGGAACAAGACCCGGTTTTGTCAAATCCGTTTCGCTGGCGGGGCCAAGACGCAAGCGGTGCTGATTATCCGGAATTTTTCCGAAAAACCGAACACCTTTCCTATGCTTGTTCGGGATTCCGAATGGAATGCGCCTTTGTGGGAGCGGCCTTGCGTCGCGAAAGGGCCGCAACGCGGCCCCGGCAATCCAAGCGGCGAAGCTGAAACCCTGGGGGTGCTTCGCACCCCTTTCGCGACGCAAGGCCGCTCCCACAAGAGACTGCGCGCAGCTGGTACGAAATCTGCCTGCTTTCACGCGCAACACAGCAAACACCTCATCAGGAAGAGAGAGAACAATAATTATGAATGCTGCATTGAAGTCCTTCGCCCCCAGCGCCTTGGCGCTGCTGCTGATCCTCCCTGCCACGGCCTCGGCAAAAGAAGCCGAAACCCAGCAGAAACTGGCCAATGTGGTCATTCTCGCCACCGGCGGCACGATCGCCGGCGCCGGCGCCAGCGCCGCCAACAGCGCCACTTACCAGGCCGCCAAGCTCGGCGTCGACAAGCTGATTGCCGGCGTGCCGGAACTGGCGGACCTGGCCAACGTGCGCGGCGAGCAGGTGATGCAGATCGCCTCCGAAAGCATCACCAACGACGACTTGCTGAAACTGGCCAAGCGCGTCGCAGAGCTTGCCGACAGCCAGGACGTGGATGGCATCGTCATCACCCACGGCACCGACACCCTGGAAGAGACTGCCTATTTCCTCAACCTGGTCGAGAAGACCGACAAGCCGATCGTGGTGGTCGGCTCGATGCGCCCGGGCACGGCGATGTCTGCCGACGGCATGCTCAACCTGTACAACGCCGTGGCGGTGGCCAGCGACAAGCAGTCGCGCGGCAAGGGCGTGCTGGTGACCATGAACGACGAGATCCAGTCCGGGCGCGACGTGAGCAAGTCGGTCAACATCAAGACCGAAGCGTTCAAGAGCGCCTGGGGCCCGATGGGCATGGTAGTGGAAGGCAAGTCGTACTGGTTCCGCCTGCCGGCCAAGCGCCACACCACCCAGTCGGAGTTCGACATCAAGCAGATCAGCAGCCTGCCACAGGTGGACATTGCCTACAGCTACGGCAATGTGACCGATACCGCCTACAAGGCGCTGGCACAGAGCGGGGCGAAAGCGATCATCCATGCCGGTACCGGCAATGGCTCGGTGTCGTCGCGGGTGGTGCCGGCGCTGCAGGAGCTGCACAAGAACGGCGTGCAGATCATCCGCTCGTCCCACGTCAACCAGGGCGGCTTCGTGCTGCGCAATGCCGAACAGCCGGATGACAAGTACGACTGGGTGGTGGCCCATGACCTGAACCCACAGAAGGCGCGGATTCTGGCGATGGTGGCGATGACCAAGACCCAGGACAGCAAGGAGCTGCAACGGATCTTCTGGGAGTATTGATTCTGGTATGACTTGGGCTGGTGCGCTGCTGGCGCCGGCCCTTTCGCGGCTAAAGCCGCTCCTGCAGAGGTATGCAGTACCTGCAGGAGCGGCTTTAGCCGCGAAGAATCCCGCACCGACCCAGTTGCGAAATACGTTGCCTTGAAATACTGTACGCACATACAGCACAACAAGGAATCGCCTCCGTGGCCAACACCGCCGAAGCAACCGCAAGCAGCTACCAACAACTGGGCCTGCGCATTCAGAAGATCATCAACAATCCCCTCGCTCAGCGCAGCCGCGCCGCGCTGATCTTCCGCCTGGAACACGAGTCGCCTGACGACTGGGAAACCCTGCTCGAGGAAATTGCCGAGAACGACAACGTCACCCTCGCCCACCGCGACGACGGCGGCGTGCAGATCTTCTGGACCGTACCGAAGGAAGACTGAAGCTCAGGCCAGCGCCTGCAGGTAGGCACTGGCCTCGCGGTAACGGGCCAGCCGCGCCAGGTCGGCGGGGCCAGGCACGGGAATACGCGACAGGTCACTGTTGTCGGCCAGGTCGGCCAGCTTGACGGTGCGCGCCAACGGGTCACTGCCCAGGCGCACCACGAAATCGTGATAGCTTTCGCCCTTGTTCCGGCTCAGGGCCAGCAAGGCGGCGAGAATTTTCAGGGGGAAGCCCTCACGGGCCAAGTCGGAAAGGGTCAGCGACGTGTCTTCGATCACGTCGTGCAGCACCGCGACAATGCGCTGTTCTGGCGTGCTGACCCGCATCATCACCCGCAACGGGTGGAGGATATATGCTGCCCCACCCTTGTCGTATTGCCCTTCATGTGCCCTGGCGGCCACGGCAATGGCCCGCTCCAGCGTAGACATGAGGCCCTCCCCGTTTGGCTAGTCTCATGGCAAGCATAGCCGGGTAAGACTACAGATTACAGTTAACGCTGCGCACCATGCTGGATGACGATCGAATCGGTACCCAGCTTGGCCATGACCTCGGCCTTGCGCGCATCGGCTTCGGCCTTGCTCGGGAACGGCCCCATCAACACCACCGGCTTGCCATCACGGTATACGACCGAAGAAGGGATGCCTTTCTCGATCAAGCGTGCAGTCATGTCGGACAGCGCGCCCATGTTGGCGCCCTGGATCACTTCGACATCCCACCCCTCAGGGGCCGGTTGATCGGCCAGCGCCTCGGCACGGCGCTGCAGGTCGGCACCGCCGCAGTATTCACGGATACGCAGGTTGTTGCCGCCATCATCGACGATGATTTCGTATTGGCCCTCGCCGCCCTTGATCGCCACATAGCTGCGATAGGCCTCGTACTGGCCGGCATCGTCCTTGCCACGCACCTGGCCGCAGATGGTGCCCTTGGTGTCGATCCGCACGTTGCCGAACTTGGCGGTCTTGGGGTTGTGCAGGTGCTCGGCAACCTGTTTATGCACACCTTCGACCTCGTTCTCACAGCCCGCCAGGGCCAGCACTGCCAATACCACTGCCAGTTTGCGCACGCGTGTACCTCCAGATTCGAAGGGGCGGATTCTACCACGGCCACTCGGGGCACTGCCCGCGACCAAAGGTTACACGCTGCTTCGAGGATAATCCGAAAGCAAAAAGGGCGCCCCTTGCGGGACGCCCTTCTTGATGCCCGGAAATCCGGGGCTTTGTTTGGTAGGCACAATTGGACTCGAACCAACGACCCCCACCATGTCAAGGTGGTGCTCTAACCAACTGAGCTATGTGCCTGTCGTGTGGTGCGCATATTAGTGATCGAATGCACACCTGTAAAGCGTTTTTTTCAAAAAAATCAAAAACTTTCAGAAACCTGCAAGCGCTGGCGACCGCCACGCCGAACAGGCCCATAATGCAAAAAAGGCAACCCCTGCGGGTCGCCCTTTTCGCTGCCCGCAGCGCGGGACTTTGTTTGGTAGGCACAATTGGACTCGAACCAACGACCCCCACCATGTCAAGGTGGTGCTCTAACCAACTGAGCTATGTGCCTGTCGTGTGGTGCGCATTCTACGCAATCCAAAAACCCTGTCAACACTTTTTTTCGCGCTAACTCACTGAATATTAAACTGTTTATAGAGAGCAGCGAGCCGCAGGCCCGTAAAGGAATTTCAACAGACGACTAGCGGGTGTTTATTATTATTGATAGCATCGGTACATTCGTTAAAAATATAAAACACGAGGTTCCTGCAGCATGGCTAACACCCCCTACCCCCAGTCCTACTACGCCGCCTCGGCCAACCCGGTGCCGCCACGTCCGGCGCTGCAGGGTGAGGTGGAAACCGATATCTGCATCATCGGTGCCGGCTACACCGGCCTGTCCAGCGCGCTGTTCCTGCTGGAAAACGGCTTCAAGGTGAGCATCGTCGAAGCAGCCAAGGTCGGCTTCGGCGCATCGGGCCGCAACGGTGGTCAGATCGTCAACAGCTACAGCCGCGACATCGACGTCATCGAGCGCACTGTCGGCCCTAAAGAAGCACAGCTGCTCGGCAAGATGGCCTTCGAAGGCGGCCGCATCATTCGTGAGCGCGTGGCCAAGTACAACATTCAGTGTGACCTGAAGGACGGCGGCGTGTTCGCCGCGCTGACCGCCAAGCAGATGGGTCACCTGGAGTCGCAAAAACGCCTGTGGGAACGCTTCGGCCACACCCAGCTGGAGCTGATGGACAAGAAGCGCATCCGTGAAGTGGTTGCCTGCGACAACTATGTCGGCGGCATGCTGGACATGAGCGGCGGTCACATCCACCCGCTGAACCTGGCCCTGGGCGAAGCCGCCGCAGTCGAGTCGCTTGGCGGCATCATTTACGAGCAGACCCCGGCCATCCGTATCGAGCGCGGCGCCAACCCGGTTGTGCATACCCCGCAAGGCAAGGTCCGCGCCAAGTTCATCATCGTTGCCGGCAACGCCTACCTGGGCAACCTGGTACCGGAACTGGCCGCCAAGTCGATGCCGTGCGGCACCCAGGTGATCACCACCGAGCCGCTGGGCGAAGAACTGGCCCGCACCCTGCTGCCGCAGGACTACTGCGTGGAAGACTGCAACTACCTGCTCGACTACTACCGCCTGACCAGCGACAAGCGCCTGATCTTCGGCGGTGGCGTGGTGTACGGTGCACGCGACCCGGCCAACATCGAAGCGATCATTCGTCCGAAGATGCTCAAGGCCTTCCCACAGCTGAAGAACGTCAAGATCGACTACGCCTGGACCGGCAACTTCCTGCTGACCCTGTCGCGCCTGCCTCAGGTCGGCCGTATCGGCGACAACATCTACTACTCGCAGGGTTGCTCTGGCCACGGCGTGACTTACACCCACCTGGCGGGCAAGGTACTGGCCGAGGCCCTGCGCGGCCAGGCCGAACGTTTCGACGCCTTCGCCGGCCTGCCGCACTACCCGTTCCCGGGTGGCCAGATGCTGCGTGTGCCGTTCAGCGCCATGGGTGCCTGGTACTACAGCCTGCGCGATCGTCTGGGCTTCTGATGAGGTAAGCAGGCCTGGCCTCATCGCGGGTAAACCCGCTCCTACAGGGACCGTACAAGGTTCGAAACCATTGCAGTAGCTGTAGGATCGGGTTTACCGGCGATGAGGCCGGCGCAGGTAACTATTTACCCAGGCTGCGCACAGCCTGTTTTGCCGCCACTTCCTGGCCCGCCCGGGCCAGTTCATCGGCAGCCTGCAGCCAACGCTGACGGTCCACCTGGGCCGGCAGCTGGCGCGGCGGCTGCACAAGCACCGCCCAACTCCCCTCCTTCGCCCACGCCGAGGCAAAGTCATCGAACGCCATCAACTGGCGCCGATGCATCCCCGAGCGCAGCAATACGCGCTTCTTGAAGCGGTCATAGCCGATCAGCACCGCGTAACGCGGTTCGCTCCACCACGCCGAACCCTCTCGGTAACGCAGCAATACCGGATTGCCAGCGGCCACCTGGGTCAGCAGGGCGTCCAGTTGCTTGTCCAGCGGGTACACCAGCATGCCGTACTCGCGGGCCACCCGCGGGATGCTGGTTTCCAGCGCGTCGGCCCCCTTGGGCAGGTTCAGCGGTTTGTCCAGCAGCCCCGGGGTGATCGGCGCGCCTTGCTGGGACAGCAGCGCGGCCAAGGCCATCGAGCCACTGTGGTTGGCATTGCCGCGGTAGAACGGCACGCTACTGATCTCGACCCGCTGGGGCATGCCCTTGAGGCTGGCGGGCGGTGCACTGGCGCAGCCGCCCAGGGTCGCGGCCACCAGGCAGGTGGCCAACAGTCGACGCGGGACGGTTGCCCAGCGCTTGCAGGAATGTTGCTCCATGGACACTCGCTTGTTCCGATGCCAGGCAGGCAGCGCCCGGCTCTGGCCACCGATCATAGGGCGCCGCGTTGCGCGGGTATAGTCCGACAAGTGAACGGAACCAATCGGCTTGAGCCATCGACCTTTGATCAATGGAACGTCACGGCCGGGCAGCTAGACTAAAGCTGTGTCTGGAGGGCAAACCGCAGGTTGGCCCAAGAGAAGGAGGCACACATGAGCCTGACCATGGCAATCCTCATGCTGGTGGGTATGTGGCTGAGCGTCGCGGCCGCCATGCTGTGGGGTGTTCTGCGTATCGTACGGCGTCATTCCCCGCATCACCACCTGCCACCGCAGGCCCCGGCCAAAGCGCAGCCTTTGCGCAGGGCGCGGCGGCATGCCAGGGCCCACTGAGGCCACGTCACCTGAATGCAAACGGGGCGCCAGGCGCCCCGTTGTCTTTTATCAGCCTTCTGCGGCTTCACGCTTGAGCCGCGCTCGGCGAGCCAGGATGTTGAGGATCTCGATCACCGTCGAGAAGGCCATCGCCGCGTACACATAGCCTTTCGGTACATGGGCGCCAAAACCTTCGGCGATCAGCGTCATGCCGATCATGATCAGGAAGCCCAGCGCCAGCATGACCACCGTCGGGTTGTCGTTGATGAAGTTGGCCAGCGGGTCGGCGGCCACCATCATGACGATGACGGCGGTGATCACGGCAATGATCATGATCGGCAGGTGCTCGGTCATGCCCACGGCGGTGATGATGCTGTCGACCGAGAAGACGATGTCCAGCAACAGGATCTGGAAGATCGCCGCGGCAAAGCCCAGGGTGACCGTGGAAGACACCTTGGCCTCTTCCTTGGCACCGTGCGGGTCGACGTTCTCGTGGATCTCCCTGGTGGCCTTCCACAGCAGGAACAGGCCGCCAGCGATCAGGATCACGTCCTTCCACGAGAAGGCATTACCGAACACTTCGAACACCGGGTCGGTCAACTGCACGATCCAGGCCACGGTGCTGAGCAGGGCCAGGCGCATGACCAGCGCCATGCTGATACCGATACGGCGTGCCTTGGAACGGTATTCCACAGGCAGTTTGTTGGTCAGGATCGAGATGAAGATCAGGTTGTCGATACCCAGTACCACTTCCATGGCCACCAACGTAGCCAGGGCGACCCAGGCGGTGGGGCTAGCGGCGAGTTCCAGCAAGTATTCCATTGTTCAAATCCTGAAGCGGCGGTTAGGGTCAGATTTCTTGGGTGTGGGTTTTCTTCTCGGCGTCCTTGGGCTTCTGGCCCTCGTGACCGATGGCATCGCTCAACGCCTGCTGGGCGGCCTTGTTGGTGTCGTCGATGGCCTGCTTGGCCGACTTGGCGGCTTGGTCGAGCATTTGCTGGGCAGACTTCTCGGCCTGGTCGCAACCCGCCAGGCTGAACAGCGCCAGGGCCAGCACCAGCGGGGTGCCAATGGATTTGAAATGCAGCATGGTGTCCTCGCTTGAAAAATCCCGGCGGCGCGAAGCGCCTGATGGGGTCGCATTCTAAAGACGCCAATAGTTCAGTAAAATTCGTATTTCCAGTGTGTATACTTCGGTTTTTCCGAATCGGGACCCGCGCGCGTGCTCAACTATCGACAGCTCCATTACTTCTGGGCCGTGGCCAAGACTGGCAGCATCGCCCGCGCCAGCGAGCAGCTGAACCTGACGCCGCAGACCATCAGCGGGCAGATCAGCCTGTTCGAGCAGACCTACGGGCTGGAGCTGTTCCAGCGGGTTGGTCGACAACTGGAGCTGACCGAGACCGGCCGTCAGGCACTGGTCTATGCCGAGCAGATGTTCCAGATCGGCGGCGAACTGGAGGCCATGCTCAGGGCCGGCCCGCAGGAGCAGATCCTGTTTCGCGTAGGGGTGGCCGATGTGGTGCCGAAGTCGATCGTCTACCGGCTGCTGGCCCCGACCATGGAGCTGGATGAAGTGCTGCGCATCAATTGCCGCGAAGACAAGCTCGAACGGCTACTGGCAGACCTGGCGATCCAGCGCCTGGACCTGGTGATTTCCGACAGCCCGATGCCCAGCCACCTGGATATCAAGGGTTATAGCCAGAAGCTCGGCGAATGCGGCCTGAGCTTCTTCGCCACCCCGGCCCTGGCCAGCCAGCATGCAGGCCCCTTCCCCGCCTGCCTGCAGGATGCGCCGCTGCTGATTCCCGGGCCGGAAACCGTGGTGCGCAGCCGCCTGTTGCGCTGGCTGGGCGAGCAACAGGTGCAGCCCAGGATCGTGGGCGAGTTCGATGACAGTGCGCTGATGCAGGCATTCGGCCAGTCGGGCAGCGGGATATTCGTGGCGCCAAGCGTGATTGCCGAGGAGGTGTGCCGGCAGTATGGCGTCGCACTGATTGGCCAGACCGAAGCGGTGCATGAGTCGTTCTATGCCATTTCGGTGGAGCGCAAGGTCAAGCATCCGGGGATCGTGGCGATTACCGAGGGGGCACGGCGCGAACTGTTCCACTGGTAGTGGCGGCTCGCAAAAGGGCCGGGCCTGATTGTGCTAGAGTCGCGCCCTTTGAAGATTTCGAGACTCCGCTGCACATGACGCCTGTTCTCCGCCTTGTAAACCGCACCAGCCTGGTGACCCAAATCGTCATCGGCCTTGTCGCCGGCATCGCCCTGGCCCTGCTGGCACCCGCCATCGCCCGTGACCTGGGCTTTCTCGGCAAAGTGTTCGTCAGCGCCCTGAAGGCTGTCGCGCCGGTGCTGGTGTTCATTCTGGTCATGGCGTCGATCGCCAACCACCGCCACGGCCAGGAAACCCACATCCGCCCGATCCTCTGGCTGTACCTGCTGGGCACCTTCGCAGCCGCGGTGGTGGCCGTGGTCGCCAGCATGCTGTTCCCGTCGCAACTGGCCCTGAGTGCCAGCGAGGCGGCCCTGAGCGCGCCGGGCGGTATCAGCGAGGTGATGCAGAACCTGCTGCTGAGCGCGGTCGACAACCCGATCAACGCCTTGCTCAACGCCAACTTCATCGGTGTGCTGACCTGGGCCATCGGCCTGGGCGTGGCCCTGCGCCACGCTGGCGACACCACCCGCACCGTGGTCGAAGACCTGTCCAATGGGGTGACCTTGATCGTGCGCGTGGTGATCCGCTTCGCCCCGCTGGGTATCTTCGGGCTGGTCAGCTCGACCCTGGCCCAGTCTGGCCTCGGCGCCCTGCTCGGCTACCTGCACCTGCTGGGTGTGCTGATCGGTTGCATGCTGTTCGTGGCGCTGGTGATGAACCCGCTGATCGTGTTCTGGAAAATCCGCCGCAACCCTTACCCGCTGACCTTGCTGTGCCTGCGCGAAAGCGGCATTACCGCGTTCTTCACCCGCAGTTCGGCCGCCAACATCCCGGTCAACCTGGCGCTGTCGGAGCGCCTGGGGCTGCATGAGGACACCTACTCGGTTTCGATCCCGCTGGGGGCGACCATCAACATGGCAGGCGCGGCAATCACCATCACCGTACTGACCCTGGCGGCCGTGCACACCCTCGACATTCCTGTCGACCTGCCCACTGCAGTGCTGCTGAGTGTGGTTGCGGCGGTGTGCGCCTGCGGCGCCTCTGGGGTTGCCGGGGGGTCGCTGCTGCTGATTCCGCTGGCGTGCAGCCTGTTCGGCATCCCCAGCGAGATTGCCATGCAGGTGGTGGCGGTGGGCTTCATCATTGGCGTGCTGCAGGATTCGGCGGAGACGGCGCTGAATTCGTCGACCGATGTGCTGTTTACTGCGGCGGCGTGCCAAGCCGAAGAGCGGCGTAACGCGTGAGGCCGCCGGGGCTGCCTTGCGGCCCCAATTGCCATGGACCGCGGCATTACCTACGCTAGTGGCCTTTCCCCAGCCATGAGACAGGGCCATGTCAGAACACCCAACCGCCGACGAAGGTCGCCTCAGCAGCATCGAGATCCGCATTCTCGGCGCGCTCATCGAGAAGCAGGCCACCAGCCCGGAAAGCTACCCGCTGACCCTTAACGCCCTGGTCCTGGCCTGCAACCAGAAAACCAGCCGGGAACCGGTCATGAACCTGACCCAGGGCCAGGTCGGCCAGGCCCTGCGTGCCCTCGAGGGCCAGGGCATGGCCCGCCTGCAGATGGGCAGCCGCGCCGACCGCTGGGAACATCGGCTGGACAAGGCCCTGGAACTGGTACCGGCGCAACTGGTGCTGATGGGCCTGATGTTCCTGCGGGGGCCGCAGACCCTCAACGAACTGCTGACCCGCAGCAACCGCCTGCACGACTTCGACGACACCGAGCAGATCCAGCACCAACTGGAGCGCCTGATTTCACGCGACCTGGCCTTGCACCTGCCACGCCAGGCCGGGCAGCGGGAAGACCGCTATACCCATGCCCTGGGCGACCCGGCAGAAATCGAGGCGATTCTGGCAGCGCGCCAGCAAGACGCTGGTACTCGCAGCAGTGGCAGCAGCGTGTCGGAAGAGCGTATCGAAGCCCTGGAGGCACGGATCGCGGCACTGGAAGCACGACTGGCCGAACTGGAAGGCTGAGCCGGCTAGGGTTCAGGGTCGGGGAAATTGCGGCAGCTCTTGCGTTCGGCCAGTTCCCGGTCACTGGGGCGCTGGTCGACGAACACGGTACGGCCGTCTGCGTAGATTTCGAGGTAGCCCCAGTGCAGGTCCTGCTCTTTCTGCCCGGGCTTGGGGGGGATTAGCCACCAGGGTTCGCGGCTGATCAGGGTCATGGTGGAGCTCCTGAAGGTGTCTGCGGTAAGCATAGACACCTTCAGGTAATGCTTTGCTTGTGCCGGCCCATTCGCGGCTGAAGCCGTTCCTACAGGGATAGCACTGCCCGTGGGGCCTGTGGTGTACCTGTAGGAACGGCTTCAGCCGCGAAAGGCCGGTACAGGCTTACGCCGGTGCCGAAGTCCGGATCAGGTGATCGAACGCTGCCAGCGAGGCCTTGGCGCCCTCACCCACCGCGATGACGATCTGCTTGTACGGCACGGTGGTCACGTCACCTGCGGCAAACACACCCGGCACGCTGGTCTGGCCCTTGGCGTCGACGATGATCTCGCCACGTGGCGACAGCTCGACCGTGCCTTTGAGCCAATCCGTGTTCGGCAGCAGGCCGATCTGTACGAAGATGCCTTCCAGCGCCAGGTCATGCACCTCATCGGTGTTGCGGTCCTTGTAACGCAAACCCGTCACTTTTTCGCCATTGCCCACCACTTCGGTGGTCAGCGCGCTGGTGATCACCTTGACGTTCGGCAGGCTGTGCAGCTTGCGCTGCAGCACAGCATCCGCACGCAGCTGGCTGTCGAACTCGATCAGCGTCACCTGGGCGACGATACCGGCCAGGTCGATGGCCGCTTCCACGCCCGAGTTGCCGCCGCCGATCACCGCCACGCGCTTGCCCTTGAACAGCGGGCCGTCGCAGTGCGGGCAGTAGGCCACGCCGCGGGCGCGGTATTCCTGCTCGCCCGGCACGTTCATTTCGCGCCAGCGGGCGCCCGTGGCGAGGATCACCGTCTTGGCCTTGAGCGAGGCACCGCCGGCCAGGCGCACTTCGTGAAGGCCGCCGTCGGTACCCGGAATCAACGCTTCGCCGCGCTGCAGGTTCATGATATCGACGTCGTACTGCTTGACGTGTTCTTCCAGCGCCGTGGCCAGCTTCGGCCCTTCGGTTTCCTGCACCGAAATGAAGTTTTCGATGGCCAGGGTATCGAGCACCTGGCCGCCGAAACGCTCGGCAGCGACACCGGTGCGGATGCCTTTACGGGCGGCATAGATGGCCGCTGCGGCCCCCGCAGGGCCACCGCCGACCACCAGCACGTCGAAGGCGTCCTTGGCGTTGAGCTTCTCGGCCTGGCGGGCACCGGCATTGGTGTCGAGCTTGCCGAGGATTTCTTCGAGGCCCATGCGGCCCTGGCCGAACACTTCGCCGTTCAGGTAGATGCTTGGCACCGCCATGATCTTGCGCGACTCGACTTCATCCTGGAACAGCGCACCGTCGATGGCCACGTGGCGCACATTGGGGTTGAGCACGGCCATCAGGTTCAGCGCCTGGACCACGTCCGGGCAGTTCTGGCACGACAGCGAGAAGTAGGTTTCGAAGGTGAATTCGCCTTCCAGCGCCTGGATCTGCTCGATCACTTCGGCACTGGCCTTGGACGGGTGGCCGCCGACTTGCAGCAGCGCCAGCACCAGGGAGGTGAATTCGTGGCCCATGGGGATGCCGGCGAAGCGCAGGCTAATGTCGGCACCCGGGCGGTTCAGCGAAAACGAAGGGCGACGGGCATCGCTGCCGTCCGCGCTGAAGGTAATGAGGTTCGACAGGCCGGCGATTTCCACCAGCAGGTCGTGCAGTTCGCGGGACTTCGCGCCGTCGTCGAGGGAGGCAACGATCTCGATCGGCTGGGTGACCCGCTCCAGGTAGGTTTTCAGTTGCGATTTAAGCGTGGCGTCCAACATACGGGCGATTCCTTTTTTCAAAACTCGGATACAAAAACGCCCAGGCGAGGTCGCCCGGGCGCTTTTACGGGGCGGTAGGTGTTTCAGCTTTGGCGGCTGGCTACCGCCCGCGACGTGCACATCGGCTTAGATCTTGCCGACCAGGTCCAGCGACGGAGCCAGAGTGGCTTCGCCTTCTTTCCACTTGGCCGGGCAAACTTCGCCTGGGTGAGCGGCAACGTACTGGGCGGCCTTGACTTTGCGCAGCAGCTCGGCTGCGTCGCGGCCAACACCACCGTCGTTCAGTTCGACGATCTTGATCTGGCCTTCCGGGTTGATCACGAAGGTACCGCGATCGGCCAGGCCGGCTTCTTCGATCAGCACGTCGAAGTTGCGCGAGATGACGTGGGTCGGGTCACCGATCAGCGGGTACTGGATCTTGCCGATGGTTTCCGAAGTGTCGTGCCAGGCTTTGTGGGTGAAGTGGGTGTCGGTCGATACACCGTAGATCTCCACGCCCAGCTTCTGGAACTCGGCGTAGTTGTCGGCAAGGTCACCCAGCTCGGTCGGGCAAACGAAGGTGAAGTCGGCCGGGTAGAAGAACACGACGGACCACTTGCCTTTCAGGTCGACTTCGCTGACCTGGACGAACTCGCCCTTGTGGTAGGCGGTGGCGTTGAACGGTTTGACCTGGCTGTTGATGATAGGCATGAGAGACGCTCCTTCATGGGGTTGGAATCAGTTGATGGAGAGAATCCTAACTGCTGGCCCCGACAAAGGCTCATTGGCAAAGCTCATGCTTGTGATTGGTTTTGGCTATAACCGCAGATAATTAATAGAAGGGAATGGGCTGAGCAAACGGTTTCGAACGCAGCGCTGCCGCTTTGTGGGAGCGGCCTTGTGTCGCGAAAGGGCTGCAGAGCAGCCCCAGCAACATCAGCTTTTTCGCCGATATCCTGGGGCTGCTCTGCAGCCCTTTCGCGACACAAGGCCGCTCCCACAAAAGCAATCAGCGGGTGACGGTGCGCATGGTGACGAACTCTTCAGCGGCAGTCGGGTGCACGCCAATGGTGTCGTCGAACAACTGCTTGGTCGCTCCGGCCTTGAGCGCAATACCCAGGCCCTGGATGATCTCGCCGGCGTCCGGGCCGACCATGTGGCAGCCCAGTACCTTGTCGGTCTCGGCGTCCACCACCAGCTTCATCAGGGTCTTTTCCTGGATGTCGGTGAGGGTCAGCTTCATGGCGCGGAAGCGGCTCTCGAAGATCTGCACCTTGTGCCCGGCTGCCAGTGCCTGCTCCTCGGTGAGGCCGACAGTGCCGATCGGTGGCTGGCTGAACACCGCCGTCGGGATGTTCTGGTAATCCACCTTGCGGTACTGCTCTGGCTTGAACAGCCGCCTGGCCACGGCCATGCCTTCGGCCAGGGCCACCGGGGTGAGCTGCACGCGGCCGATCACATCGCCAATGGCGAGGATCGACGGTGCGGTGGTCTGGTACTGCTCGTCGACGCGGATGAAGCCGCGGGCATCCAGTTCGACGCCGGTGTTTTCCAGGCCCAGGTTGTCGAGCATCGGGCGTCGGCCGGTGGCGTAGAATACGCAATCGGCGACCAGCTCGCGGCCGTCCTTGAGGGTGGCTTTCAGGCTGCCGTCCTCAAGCTTGTCAATGCGCTGGATGTCGGCGTTGAACTGCAGGTTCATGCCGCGCTTTTCCAGCTCTTCCTTGAGGTGGGTACGCACCGAGCCGTCGAAGCCCCGCAGGAACAGTTCCCCGCGATACAGCAAGGTGGTGTCGGCGCCCAGGCCCTGGAAGATGCCGGCGAACTCGACGGCGATATAACCACCGCCAACCACCAGTACGCGGCGCGGCAGTTCCTTGAGGTAGAACGCCTCGTTGGAGGTGATGGCCAGTTCCTTGCCCGGAATGTCCGGCACCTGCGGCCAGCCGCCGGTGGCAATCAGGATGTGCTCGGCGCTGAACCGCTGGCCGTCCACCTCCACCTCGTTGGCACCGGTGATGCGGGCATGGCCTTGCAGCAAGGTCACGCCACTGTTCACCAGCAGGTTGCGGTAGATGCCATTGAGGCGCTCGATCTCGCGGTTCTTGTTGGCGATCAGCGTGCCCCAGTCGAAATGGCCCTCTTCCAGGGTCCAGCCGAAGCCGGCGGCCTGTTCCAGTTCATCGGCGACGTGGGCGCCGTAGACCAGCAGCTTCTTCGGCACGCAGCCGACGTTGACGCAGGTGCCACCGAGGTAGCGGCTCTCGGCCACTGCCACTTTTGCACCGAAGCCCGCAGCGAAGCGCGCTGCGCGCACACCGCCGGAACCGGCGCCAATCACGAACAGATCAAAATCGTAGGCCATGTATTCACTCTCCTAGGCAGGCGCCCAGCATAACGCCGTTGCCTTGCGCGCACAAAAAAGCCACCCCGAAGGGTGGCTTCTTGAACCCGCAATCGCGTATCAGTACGCCTTGCCGGCCTTGTAGAAGTTCTCGAAGCAGAAGTTGGTCGCCTCGATGTAGCCTTCGGCGCCACCGCAGTCGAAACGCTTGCCCTTGAACTTGTATGCAATCACGTTGCCTTCGGCGGCCTGCTTCATCAGCGCGTCGGTGATCTGGATCTCGCCACCTTTGCCTGGCTCGGTCTGTTCGATTTTCTCGAAGATGTCCGGGGTCAGGATGTAGCGACCGATGATCGCCAGGTTGGACGGGGCGTCTTCCGGCTTCGGCTTCTCGACCATGGAGTCGACGCGGAAAATGCCGTCCTTGATTTCTTCACCGGCGATGACGCCGTACTTGTTGGTTTCCTGCGGATCGACTTCCTGGATGGCAACGATCGAGCAGCGGTACTTTTTGTACAGCGCGACCATCTGCGCGAGCACGCCTTCGCCTTCGAGGTTGACGCACAGGTCATCCGCCAGGACCACGGCGAACGGTTCGTCACCGATCAGCGGGCGGCCGGTCAGGATGGCGTGGCCCAGGCCTTTCATTTCGGTCTGGCGGGTGTAGGAGAACGAGCATTCGTCGAGCAGGCGACGGATACCGACCAGGTATTTTTCCTTGTCGGTGCCCTTGATCTGGTTTTCCAGCTCGTAGCTGATGTCGAAGTGGTCTTCAAGCGCGCGCTTGCCGCGGCCGGTGACGATGGAAATCTCGTTCAGACCAGCATCCAATGCTTCTTCAACGCCATACTGGATCAGTGGCTTGTTGACCACCGGCAGCATCTCCTTGGGCATGGCTTTGGTAGCTGGCAGGAAGCGAGTGCCGTAGCCGGCTGCCGGGAACAAGCATTTCTTGATCATAAACATCCTTAAACATAGGCGAAGCCTGTGGAATTCGGCGCAGTCTAATCAGGCGGCATGCAGCTTACAATGCCTTGCCTGCGACGACCGTTGCCATGATAGAGACAACCCAGTGTAGATAGTTCCAAAAAGTTCGTGAAAATCCCGTCATCCGGCCCTTGCGCGGCCCTTGCGTAAGCAGCCGAGAAAGGGCCGGTGCGACGCCCGCTCAGCTACCTGTGCCCTGCCCGATCAGCACCCCGTCGACCTGCTGGCCATAGAGGTTGACGCCGTCGTTGGCATGGAACTTCAGCCGGGTCTTTTCGACGGAACCCTCCACCAGGCGAGGGTCCTGGGGGCGCTCGTGGCGGTTGACCCAGGCAGCCACATCCCACGCCTGCTGATCGCTCAGGCTGCCCGGTTTACCCAGTGGCATGTTGTACTTGATGAACGAGGCTGCGGTATTGATCCGGTGCATGCCGGCGCCCCAGTTGTAGGAGTCCTTGCCCCAGAGCGGTGGCATCACATAGTCACCGGCAACCTTCTGCCCCTCGCCGTTGTCACCGTGACAGATAGCGCACTGTTCACGGTAGACCTGCTGGCCGCGCTTGAAGTCGTAGCCACCTTTTGGCTGTGGCACCTCGGGGTAACCGCGACCGGCGATTTCCACGCCGGTGGGCGCCTGGGTCGAAAGCCAGTATGAATACACAGCCAGCGCCGTCATCTGCGGGCTGTCAGCGGCGGGCGGCTTGCCGTTCATGCTGAACTGGAAGCAGCCCTGGATACGCTCGGCGAAGGTGTTCACCTTGTCGTTCTTCTTGCGGTAGGCCGGGTACATCGGGTAAGCGCCCCACAACGGCGCGGAATGCGCCAGGCGGCCCTGATCGAGGTGGCAGTTGCTGCAGTTCATACCATTGCCCACCGCCTCGGGCATCAACCGGCGGGTGTCGACGAACAGTGCGTGGCCCTCACGGACCATCTTGCCGAAGGCATTGTCCGGCAGCGCGCTTTCGGCGGGCGGTGCGAACCGTGGCGCCGCCTGGGCATCGGGGACTTTCAGTTGCGACTGGTCTTCCATGGCGATGGGTGCCTGACCGGCAAAGGCACTGCCGCTGGCCAGCAGCAGCAAGGTTGGCAACAGGGTTTTCATGGCTTGACCTCCGGGCTGGCGGGGTGGGCGAAGTACTCGGCAATTGCCTTGACCTCGGCGTCGGTCATGGCCTTGGCCACGCCTGCCATCAGCTGATTAGGGTCGTTGCTGCGGCTGCCGTCGCGCCAGCCGTTGAGCTGCGCCATCAGGTACGCCGCAGGCTGCCCGGCCAGCGGCGGGAAGTGCTCGCCAACCCCGCTGCCGCCTGGGCCATGGCACTGCACGCAGCCGGGTATCTGCCGGCTCCAGTCGCCGTAGAGGGCCAGGCGTTCAGTGGGGTTGGTCGCGATCTGCTGGCGACGCCAGTCCGGGGCAGGATCACTCGGCAGCGCGGCCAGGTACTGGCTGACGGCCTCGATCTCATCGATGCTCAGGGCTTTGGCCAACGGCGCCATGACCGGCTGCTGGCGGCTGCCACTGCGCCAGTCGTGCAGCTGTTTGCTCAGGTAACCGGCCGGCAGGCCAGCCAGGCGGGGGAACCCTGCGGCGGCCATGCCCTTGCCGTCCGGGCCATGGCAGCCCAGGCAGGCCATGGCGGCGGGGTTGGCCCCGCCCTGGGTAAAGACTTTCTGGCCATCGGCGGCATGCGCCGCGGGCCAGGCCAGGATCAGCAGGCTGCCGATCACGACGCGACTCAACGGTGTCATCACGAATCTCCATTTCTTTTGTTATAAGCTTAGGCTTAAAAAACATAAGCAAATGGATACTAGCCCCGTCAGGGAATTCGCAACAACGCCCCAGTCGATCACCGGCTGGCAAATGGCCTGCTATGCGCCGATCCGTTGAGCCAGATCAACTCCCCGAGATGCACTGGGTCGTGGCCTCGCGTACGTCACCCGGGCGCAGCGGGAAGTTGTTCAGGCGCTCATGCAGCTTGATGCTGCTGCCGCTGCCCCGCTTGTGGATGTCGAGCAACGCTGCCGGCCCGGAACCTGCCGTAAGCTTTTGCGGCACGATCAGACGCAGGCCGTCGTCGCGCTGCTCCTCTACCAGAGGATCACGGCTCTTGGCCAGGTGCGCCTTGATGCAATCGGCATATTCGCGCGGCGTCTTGCCGGACAT
This sequence comes from Pseudomonas vlassakiae, assembly GCF_014269035.2. Classification (GTDB taxonomy): domain Bacteria; phylum Pseudomonadota; class Gammaproteobacteria; order Pseudomonadales; family Pseudomonadaceae; genus Aquipseudomonas; species Aquipseudomonas vlassakiae. The sequence goes on along the minus strand of NZ_JABWRP020000009.1, from coordinate 119,072 downwards.
CACATCCATGGTTTCATGGGATTGCTCAAGTTCCGACACACTGACACACCCTCCCAGCGCCAGGAACAACGCCGCCACCATCCACTTCATTTGCCGCACCTCGAATGACAAGAGAGCGTAGGACAACAGCGAGGCGGTTTTGCTCCCCGCTTTGGCCGTTTTATCCGCCAGCGGCCATCAGGCGCGGCAGCGCAAGCCGACATCGTGGTATCGTTCGCCTTTGCAGAACCAATCCTTGCGGAGCACCCCATGAAATTCGTACACCAGCGCGAGCACCTGAACGAGGACGACATCGTCGTCATCGAGTGCTCCCAGCGCTGCAACATCCGCCTGATGAACGACGCCAACTTCCGCAGCTTCAAGAACGGCGGCCGGCACACCTACCATGGTGGCCACTTCGATCGCTTCCCGGCCAAGATCACCGTGCCCAGCACCGGTTTCTGGAACATCACCATCGATACGGTGACCACCCGGCCGATCTCGGTCACGCGCAAGCCGACCCTGACCCACAAGATCAAGATCATCCGCCGCTCGTCGTCGAAACTCGGATAAGGCCCACCATGACCCAGAACATCAAATACGTCATCAAGTACAAGCTCGACGGCCAGCGCCGCTGGGACTTCGCGGTGATGGCCGACGCCTCGCACGAACAGGCCATGCAAGCCCTGCGCAAGATCCACGGCGAAGACGCCGAAAAGATCAGCGACATCCAGGTGAGCAAAGCACTGTAAGGCAGCGGCGACAAGGAGAAGCGCATGAGCAACTGGCCCGACCGTCGTATCCTCGATCTGCTGGGCATCGAGTTGCCCATTCTTCAAGCGCCAATGGCCGGTGCCACGGGTTCGGCCATGGCCATTGCCGTGGCCCGGGCTGGTGGCCTGGGTGCCCTGCCCTGCGCCATGCTCACGGGCGAGCAGGTGCGTAGCGAGATCGAGGCCTTCCGCACGGCCTGCCCTGGGCAGCCGCTGAACCTGAACTTCTTCTGCCACCAGCCGCCAGCGCCGGACCCCGAGCGCGACGCCCGCTGGAAACAGGCCCTCAAAGCGTACTACAGCGAAGTCGGTGCCGACTTCGATGCGCCTACGCCTGTTTCCAATCGCGCCCCCTTCGATGAACAGAGCTGCCTGCTGGTCGAGCAACTGCGCCCGGAGGTGGTGAGTTTCCACTTCGGCTTGCCGCACTCGGCACTGCTGCAGCGGGTCAAGGCCACGGGTGCCAAGGTGCTGTCCAGCGCCACCACGGTGGAAGAAGCGCAGTGGCTCGAAGCCAATGGCTGCGATGCGATCATCGCCATGGGCTATGAAGCCGGCGGCCATCGCGGCATGTTCCTCAGCGACGATATCACCAGCCAGATCGGCACCTTCGCCCTGGTGCCGCAGGTTGCCGATGCCGTGCGCCTGCCGGTGATCGCTGCCGGCGGCATTGGCGACCACCGCGGCCTGGTGGCAGCCCTGGCATTGGGCGCCAGCGCGGTGCAGATCGGCACCGCCTACCTGTTCTGCCCGGAGGCCAAGGTCTCCCCTGCCCACCGCCGCGCACTGGACAGCGCAGCGGCCAGCGACACCGCGTTGACCAACCTGTTCACCGGGCGCCCGGCACGTGGCATCAACAACCGCATCATGCGAGAGCTGGGGCCGATGAGCGAACTGGCGCCGCGCTTCCCGCTGGCCGGTGGTGCATTGATGCCACTGCGGGCGATTACCGATGCGCAAGGCAACAGCGATTTCAGCAACCTGTGGTCAGGGCAGGCGCTGCGCCTGGGCAGGCACATGCCGGCCGAGCAGCTGACCCGGCAGATTGCTGGCAAGGCCTTGGCGCAGATCCAGCAGTAGGTGTTGACTCCGTGCCCGCGAACAGGCAGGCACGGACAGCCGAAATTCTTCCAGGCTATAACCCTTCCTCCAGCCCCTTCCCGGCAAATGGTCTATCGCTATATAGTTCACACCATAACGATAACCATCCCAAGGAACTGTCTTCATGCGTATCCGCCTGTCCCACTTGGCCGCCACCAGCCTGGCCAGCCTGGTCACACTCAACAGCGCCTGGGCCGACGAGGTGCAGGTAGCTGTCGCGGCGAACTTCACCGCGCCGATCCAGGCCATCGCCAAGGACTTCGAAAAAGACACCGGCCACACGCTGGTCGCCGCCTATGGCGCCACCGGCCAGTTCTATGCGCAGATCAAGAACGGCGCGCCATTCGAAGTGTTCCTCGCGGCCGATGACAGCACCCCGAAGAAGCTGGAAGAAGAGCAGCAAATCGTCCCGGGCTCGCGCTTCACCTACGCCACCGGCACCCTGGCCCTGTGGTCGGCCAAGCCGGGCTACGTGGATGACAAGGGTGAGGTACTGAAGAACAACCAGTTCCAGCACCTGGCCATCGCCAACCCGAAAGCCGCCCCTTACGGCCTGGCTGCCACTCAGGTGCTGGACAAGCTGAAGTTGACCGAGGCCACCAAGGCCAAGATCGTCGAAGGCCAGAACATCACCCAGGCCTACCAGTTCGTCTCCACCGGCAACGCCGAACTGGGCTTCGTCGCCCTGTCGCAGATCTACAAGGACGGCAAGGTGGCAAGCGGTTCGGCCTGGATCGTCCCGGCCAACCTGCACGAGCCTATCCTGCAGGACGCGGTCATCCTCAACAAAGGCAAGGACAACCCGGCTGCCAAAGCCCTGGTCGACTACCTCAAAGGCCCGAAAGCCGCTGCGGTGATCAAGTCCTACGGTTATGAAATCTGATGCCGCTGGACGCCAGTGACTTCGGCGCGGTCTGGCTGACCCTCAAACTGGCCAGCCTGACCACGCTGATCCTGCTGATCGTCGGGACGCCCATCGCCTGGTGGCTGGCGCGCACGCGCTCGTGGCTGCGCGGGCCGGTGGGCGCGGTGGTGGCGCTGCCCCTGGTGCTGCCGCCAACGGTCATCGGCTTCTACTTGCTGATCGCCCTCGGCCCGCATGGCTGGCTCGGCCAGGTTACCCAGGCATTGGGCCTGGGTACCGTGGTGTTCAGCTTCAGCGGCCTGGTGATCGGCTCGACGGTATACTCCATGCCTTTCGTGGTGCAGCCGCTGCAAAATGCCTTCGGCGCCATCGGCCAGCGCCCGCTGGAAGTGGCCGCGACCCTGCGCGCCAGCCCTTGGGACACCTTCGTCCATGTGGTGCTGCCGCTGGCCCGTCCTGGCTTCATCACCGCCAGCATCCTCGGCTTTGCCCATACCGTGGGCGAGTTCGGCGTGGTGCTGATGATCGGTGGCAACATCCCTGACAAGACCCGCGTGGTTTCGGTGCAGATATTCGATCACGTCGAGGCCATGGAATATTCGCAAGCCCACTGGCTGGCCGGTGCCATGCTGGTGTTCTCGTTCCTGGTACTGCTCCTGCTCTACACCGGGCGCCGTAGCAAGGCTGGCTGGAGCTGAAATGAGCGGATCGATTGTGGCGCGGCTGAAGCTGGCGCGTGACGACTTCACCCTGGACGTCGACCTGGACCTGCCCGGCCGCGGCATCAGCGCGCTGTTCGGCCACTCGGGCTCAGGCAAGACATCATGCCTGCGCTGCCTGGCCGGGCTCGAGCGGGCAGCCAGTGCCTACATCGAGGTCAACGGCAAGGTATGGGAAGACAGCGCCCGCAACTACTTTTTGCCTGCGCACCTGCGCCCGGTGGGCTATGTGTTCCAGGAGGCCAGCCTGTTCCCGCATCTGTCGGTGCGCGGCAACCTGGAATTCGGCTGGCGGCGCATCGCCCCTGCCGAGCGCAGGGTCAGCCTGGAACAGGCCCGCGAGTTGCTGGGCATTGGCCACCTGCTCGAACGCAAGCCGGCCACCTTGTCAGGTGGCGAGGCGCAACGGGTCGGCATAGCCCGCGCCCTGCTGAGCAGCCCGCGGCTGCTGTTGATGGACGAACCGCTGGCCGCACTCGACGGGCCTCGCAAGCGCGAAATCCTGCCATACCTGGAACGCCTGCACGACGAGCTGGACATCCCGCTGGTCTACGTCAGTCATGCCCAGGACGAAGTGGCGCGCCTGGCCGACCACCTGGTGCTGCTGGAACAAGGCCGGGCCATGGCCAGCGGGCCGATCGGCGAGACCTTGGCCCGCCTCGACCTGTCACTGGCCCAGGGCGAGGATGCCGGGGTGGTCTTCGAGGGCATCGTGGTCGGCCACGATCCGCACTACGGCCTGCTCGACCTGCGCCTGCCCGGCCATGAAGCGCCGCTGCTGCGTATCGCCCACCCGGCGCACAGCATGGGCAGCACATTGCGGATCAAGGTCCAGGCCAGGGACGTGAGCCTGGCACTGCGCGCCGACAGCACCTCGAGCATTCTCAACCGGCTAGCGGTGCGGGTGCGCGAAACGCGCCCGGCAGACAACCCGGCGCATGTGCTGGTGAGCCTGGACGCCGGCGGCAATGCCTTGCTGGCGCGCATCACCCGGTTCTCGGCGGACCAGCTCGGCCTGCACACCGGCCAGGCGCTGTTCGCGCAGATCAAGTCGGTGGCACTGCTGGGTTGAGCATCATCGAAGCGGCCGTTGTCCATTGATCAGTGACCTGATCGAGGCCCGCCGCCGATGCTCGACTGCCCCCTGCCACCCAACCTGCACTATGTCGACGACAGCCAGCCGGGCCTGACCCGGCGCCGCTGGCGCGACCGTTTCATTTACCTCGATGCCCAGGGGCAGCGCATCCGCGACCAACAAACCCTGGCCCGCATCGCCGCCCTGGTGATCCCACCGGCCTATACCGATGTCTGGATCTGCGCCGACCCGCAAGGTCACCTGCAGGCCACCGGCCGCGATGCCCGCGGCCGCAAGCAGTACCGCTACCACGCCCAGTGGCGCGAACTGCGCGACCAGCACAAGTACGGGCGCATGCTGGCCTTTGCCCAGGCCCTGCCGAAACTGCGCGCACAACTGGAAACGCACCTGGCCCGGCCGGGCCTGGACCGGGAAAAGGTCATGGCGCTGGTGGTGAGCCTGCTCGATCACACGCTGATCCGCATCGGCAACGAACGCTACCTGCGCGACAACCAGTCCTACGGCCTGACCACCCTGCGCAATCGCCACGTTCAGGTGCAGGGCAGCACCGTACGCTTCCAGTTCCGCGGCAAGCGTGGTGTCGAGCACAATGTCACGCTGCGCGACCGGCGCCTGGCCAACCTGCTCAAGCGCTGCATGGAACTGCCCGGGCAGGCGCTGTTCCAGTATCTGGACGAGAACGGCCAGCGGCACAGCATCGGCTCCAGCGAAGTCAACCAGTTTCTGCAGCAACTCACTGGCGCCGACTTCACCGCCAAGGACTACCGCACCTGGGCCGGCAGCAGCCTGGCGCTGAGCCTGCTGCGGCCATTGGCTTGGGAGCCGGAGAGTGAAGCCAAACGCCAGGTCGCGGCCATCGTCAAGCAGGTGGCCGCACGCCTGGGCAATACCCCGGCAGTGTGCAGGCGCTGCTATATCCACCCGGCCGTACTTGAACACTACGCCCTCGGGCGCCTCGCCGACCTGCCTGAGCGCCGCGTGCGCAAGGGGCTGGATGCTGAAGAAGTGGCCTTGCTGCTGTTTCTTCAAGCACTGGAAACACAAGACGATGATTGAGCCGAACTATCCAGCCCATCATGCAGAGAAATTTCCCATAAAGCCCGAAGCCCCCTATTCTTGCCGTCGAGCACCTCGCCGACCTGCTTTGCAGCATTTTCTTCGGCACCTGCAACTAAAGACACGCAACAGAATTTGTCTTCCGGGGAATTACTATCCGCCGAAAGCGTCTTTAATGAGAAGGAAGAGGGACCAGCTCCCACCGTTGCGGTCCAATGGCCCGACGGATTTCGACATTACCAAGGAGAACTACATGCTGATACTCACCCGTAAGGTTGGCGAAAGTATCGTCATCAACGATGACATCAAAGTCACCATTCTGGGCGTTAAAGGGATGCAGGTGAGGATTGGCATCGATGCACCAAAAGATGTCCAGGTGCACCGGGAAGAGATCTTCAAGCGCATCCAGGCCGGCAGCCCGGCGCCGGAAAAGCACGACGACCAACACTGACCCGAGCCTCGTTTCAAGCCGCACGGACGCGCTTGACCGACTGGCACAAGCCACAACCTGAACCTCAGGTGCCGAGCAGCTCGCGCACCTTGGCGATCATCTTGTCCATGTCGAACGGCTTGTCGAAGACCGCAGCGAACAGCCTTGGGTCGGCCTTGCTGGCCTGCGCGCCGCTCATGAGAATCACCGGCAAGTCATTGAGCCCCAGTTCGTCGCGGATGGCCCGCGCCAGTTCCCCACCGTCGAGCACTGGCATCATGTAGTCGGTGATCACCAGCTCCACGCGCTTTTCCTGCAACGCCTCCAGCGCCTTGCGCCCATTGCTCGCCTTTTCCACCAGAAAACCTTCGTCCTCCAGGGCAAAGCCGAGGATATCGGCGATCAGGTACTCGTCATCGACGATCAGGATGGTGTTCATCGGCAGGCTCCGTCAGCCAGCCCCTTGTGCGACCGGCGTACCCGAAAGCACGCCTGTGGCACCTTCGAACGCCTTGCGCAGGTCGATACCTTGCGGGCCGATGCGCAGTTCGTGCAGCGCCGGGTCGTGGTGGCTGTCGCGCACCTTCAGGATCGACAGCATGCGCTGCAGCTGGGAATCCAGCTCGACGAAGCGCATCAGCATCAGGTTGTCGACGATGCTCGACAAGTCCGGCGCCGGGGCGGTGATTTCCGAACCGAAAATGTCACGCATCTCCCAGGTGAGCATGACGCTGACGTCCCGCGCCCGCAACTCACCCGTCAAAGCCCGGAAGAACGCATTGAGCCGCGCCGGGTCGACCGCCAGGCGGCTGAACGCGCCCAGGCTGTCGATCAACACACGCTTGCTGCCGTGCTGCTCGACTTGCCTGAGCAGACGAGCCCCCACCTGGTCCAGCAGGCCTTCGGTGGTCGGCTGCCAGCACAGGTGCAAGGCGCCGGAACGCTCGAGGGCGGTAAAGTCGTAGCCCAGCGCCGCAGCCTTCAGGCGTAGGCGGGCAGGCGTTTCGTAAAAACCGAAGTGCAGTGCCGGCTGCTCCACGCTACCTGCGGCCAGAAAAGCCAGGCCAATCGAGGTTTTGCCAATCCCCGAGGGCCCCATCAGCAGGCTGACCGAGCCCAGCGTCAGCCCCCCGCCCAGCATTTCGTCCAACGTCTCGACACCTGTGGACACCCGGCTCAAGGAGGCGGAGCCCAGCTGGCTGGGGTGGCTGTAAAGCGATTCCAGGCGCGGGTAGACGTGCAACCCGGCTTCATCGATCAGGCACTCGTGGCGGCCGGACAACGCCCCGCTGCCCCGCGTCTTGCGCAACTGCACGTGGCGCACGGCGCGGCTACCGACCAATTGCTCACCCAACTCGATCACGCCATCGACCATGGTGTGCTCCGGGCTGTTGTCATCCAGCCGGGCACTGGTCAGCAGCAACACGGTACAGCCGGCGAAAGCCGCGTGCCCTTGCAGCTCCGAGACGAACTTCTTGGTATCCAGCGCCGTTTCCGCACGCACCCGGGCATTGAGCACGCCATCGACGATCAGCAGGCTCGCCTGCTGCTTGCCGATTTCCTGGCGCAGCAACCGGACCACCGCATCGAGCCCCTCCTGTTCAAGGGTGTCGAAGGCGCTGACGTACTGGATCTGGTCACCCACCATGCCTGGGTCGAAGAATTCGAGCGTCGCCAGGTACTGGAACAAGCGCTCATGGGACTCGCTGAGCAACGTTGCCACCAGCACCTTGCCGCCGCCCCGCACGTGGCCGCAGGCCAACTGGTTGGCCAGGATGGTCTTGCCCGCACCGGGCGGGCCCTGAACGATGTAGGAAGCGCCCGCAACCAGGCCGCCCTTGAGCAAGGCATCGAGCCCTTCGATCCCCGTGACCAGCCGTTTGAGTGCTTGAACCATGGTGGCTACCTGTCGGATTGTGCCCGCGCATCGGGCTGATAGGCCGGCAGATACAGGCGCATGCACGTGCCCTGGCCGAGCGTGCTGTCGACACGGATGGCGCCATTGCTCTGCTTGGCAAAACCGTAGACCTGGCTGAGGCCAAGGCCGGTGCCCTTGCCGAAAGCCTTGGTGGTGAAGAACGGCTCGAAGATACGCGGCAGCACCAGCGGGTCGATACCCTCCCCCGTGTCATTCACTTCGAAGCACACGAACGTGCCATGCAGCCCTTCGACTTCCCCTGCCAGTTCGACCGTGAGCACCGCCAGGTCGATCGTGCCCCGCTCGCCGATCGCATCGCGCGCATTGAACAGCAGATTGAGCAGCACCATCTGCAGCTGGCCGGCATCCACCTCGATCAGTGGCAGATCGGGCTGCAGGTATTCCTGCAACGCGATCTCACGTGGCAGCGCATGCTCCAGCAGGCCACGGGTGGAATCCAGCAGCTTGGCCGGGGCGATCAGTGACACATCGAGTTGCCGGTGGCGGGCGAAACTGAGCAGCTGCTGGGTCAGCTCGGTGCCGCGCTGCCCGGCATCGAGGATATGTTCGAGCATGCGTTGCACCCGCGCCGGGTCCTGGCTGGCCTGGGCCAGGCGCGCCGAGCTGATGATGATGGTCAGCAGGTTGTTGAAGTCGTGCGCCAGGCCGCCAGTAAGCTGGCCCAGCGCTTCGAGCTTCTGCGCCTGGAACAACTGGGCCCGCACGGCGTCAAGCTGCAGCGCCGATTCGCGCCGGTCGGTGATATCACGGGTGACCTTGGCCAGGCCGATGATCTGCCCCTGCTCGTCGCGGATGACATCGAGCGCAGCCAAGGCCCAGAATTGCGTGCCGTCCTTGCGCACGCGCCAGCCCTCGTCCTGCGCCACGCCCTGTTCCAGGGCCATTTTCAGCAGGCGCTCCGGGCGCCCTTCGGCACAATCCTGAGGCGTGAAGAACAGCGAGAAATGCCGGCCTATGACTTCTTCGGCGCGGTAACCCTTGATCCGCTGGGCGCCGGCATTCCAGGACACCACATGGCCGGTGGAGTCGAGCATGTAGATGGCGTAATCCACCACTGATTGCACCAGTTGCTCATAGCGGCTGGCGGGCATGACCGGGTGATCGATACAGTCGGCTGAAACCATGCATACTCCACAGGCACAGCAGGGGGGCCTGATTAGCTTAGCCAAGCGTACCCTTCTGCAACAGCACGCGCTGTAACAGATTATCAGCGCTCGGGTTCGACCATGACCAGGCTGATGCGCCTCGGCATCGCCACTTTCAACAGCCACAGGCCCACCAGCAGGATCAGGCCGCCACCTGCCAACGCCATCAGGCGCTGCGGTTGCTGCTGCTCGCCATCGAACCCCAGTAGCAGAAGGTAGCTACCGAGGGTGATCAGGCTGAGGTACAGAAAAGCGCCCAGCAGCAACACCTGCGCGAACAGCAGGCGCCAGAACAGCCGGGGACGAACAGCACGCCCGGGAAGAACCGAAGGAGTGGCCTGGGACATGGCGTCACACTCATTGGATCCAATGAAGTGGGCAACAGTGGCGTAATGACAGCAAGGTGTCAATTGCCCTTTCGATCGACCCCCTCATTCCTTTGATCATAGGCGCTGCGTTTGACTCAACTATAACAATGGGTTATAAAGCGCACTTGATTGTCAGGCCCTTCTGCCTAGAAGCGCGCCGGTCGCCACGACCCTTTCAAGCGTGCGAGTGTGGTGGAATTGGTATACACAGCAGACTTAAAATCTGTCGGCGTGAGCCTTGCGGGTTCGAGTCCCGCCACTCGCACCAAACTCCTTTGAAAAGGCGCCCTTGCGGCGCCTTTTTGCTGCCCGGCAGCAATCCCCTGGGCAACTGCTAGAGTGGAGCTTGTCCCCCTTCACCGGTATGCCGCCATGCGCTACTCCCTGTTCGATGGTCAACGCGACATCATGCTGCTGATCGCTCGCGTGCTGCTCATGATCCTTTTCCTGCTGTCCGGTTGGGCCAAGCTCACAGGCTTTGAAGGCACGGTCGGCTACATGACCTCGCTGGGCGCCCCTGCCCCGATGCTCGCGGCAGCGGTTGCAGTGTTCATGGAGTTCATCGTCGGCATCCTGCTGATCCTGGGCTTCTACACCCGTCCGTTGGCCTTCCTGTTTGCCCTGTTCGTGCTGGGCACCGGGCTGCTGGGTCATCCCTTCTGGAACATGATCGACCCGGAGCGCGCCGCGAACATGACTCAGTTCCTGAAAAACCTCAGCATCTGCGGCGGCCTGCTGGCACTGGCAGTCAGCGGCCCAGGGCGCTACTCGGTCGACGGGCGCTGATTCAGTCGTCCAGGTCGTCGTGCCAGGCTGGGTGATCGCACGCTTCGTCATCGAGGTCATCCAGCAGCGCCTCGTCTTCCTCGACTTCGTCCTCGGCGCCTTGAGCGTCCGCTTCAGGGTCGTAGTCTTCATAGAGGAATTCGTGATCGAGCAGATGATCATGTTCGGGTTCGTGCAGGTCGTCTTCGTCGCGCATGGTGGCTCCTGGAATGCTGGCACGCCTTATAGGCGCATCGTTCGCCGTGGTCAATGGCGCGCCATTAATGCTGACTTAATCAGCGGGCCTCAGCTTGAAAGCTCTCCCTTCAAAACGTTCGTTGCCCGCCTCGATGGCGGGCTTTTTTATGCGCACCGGGTATCGACACACCGCCAACGTGAACTTCACGAGTTTATGACAAGCACTTTGACAATCTGACCCTGCTCCGTACTTTCTTTGGACCCGCCACTGGTTGGCGGGTTTTTCTTTTTCCGGGGATGTGAAATGCGTACCGAAAGTAGTCGCATCACTTGGCTGACCGCAGCAGTCGAAACCAGAAACGCCCGAAAAAATGAGGGAAGCCCGGCATTGAGCGGGGCTTTTACAGAGCTGCCAGCTGCAGGTCTGTGCCATTTGCTTACCCGTCATTTCGCTGTACACGCTTGCGGGGGTTGAAAAAAGGTCACTCAAATGTACTGTATATACATACAGTCATCGTGACTTCCAAATCATCCGCCTGCGCATTCACGAGTGCCCAGCCGGATGCGGAGGAACGCATCACGGTTGGATGGCAATCGTGCCAGGCCAATGATTTTATCGTCAGGAGTATTTATGACCGTAAATATCAGTAATCTAACGATCACTACCCCCGTAGCCGTCTCTTCAACGAACCCCGTCGCGCTTGAACTCAACGGCGCTGTCGCCATCGCCGAGTTCCCGAGCGTGGTCAAAGTGCTCAGCGACGGGTCCGTCCAGTTCACAGCACCGACCAAAGGCGCTTCGAGCAAGAGCACCCATAGAACCCGTTGCGAGTGGTCAGAGACCCAGAACTGGACGCTGGCCAGCGCCCCAGACCACTGGAATCGCCAGACAATGACGTTGACCAAGGTCAACTCGGCGCAAAAGGTCGTCATCAGCCAGATGCACGTCAGGGGGGACGACAGCCCGCCAGTGAAGGTGTTCTGGAACAAGGGCAACATCACCATCGGCTTCCGGACGTCTTACAACCAGACCAACCCGGTGAACAGCACCCTCCTGCAGGGCGTGCCGCTCGGCACGAAATTCGACGTGATCATCCACGCCACCTCTGCCGGCATGGTCAAGGTGACCGCCAGGTGCAACGGCGTCTCCAAGTCATCGAGCGAACTGCAACTCGATGATACCTGGGACACCCACTTGTTCGAGTTCCATGGCGGGGTCTACAACCAGGTCGACTACACCGACACCACGCCGGCCGATGATGGTTCAGTGTGCATCATCAGCGACCTTTCGCTGAGCCATGGCTAAATGCCGGGCAAAATGAAAAACCCCGCAGATTTTCATCTGCGGGGTTTTCGAAGAGTGGAGGCCGAGGTCGGAATCGAACCGGCGTAGACGGATTTGCAATCCGGAGCATAACCACTTTGCTACTCGGCCTCAAAGTTCGGATCTAGCAGCTTGCGCTTCGCTATCTCCTTGAAACACCGCACCTTTTCAAGGTTTGCTGCGTTTCGATGGGCGCCATTATGTCCGCATTCTTTTCACCTTGCAACCCCCTGAACGAAAAAAAATTTCAACGGGTTCAAGGTGTTAGCGCAAGCGCCCGAGTTTACTCCACAAACCTACCAAGGTGTTCTCAACCGTGCCGCTGGCGGCCATGCCGATTCGCTCCTGCAGGCTCTTGCGTTCGGCATAGTGCAGGTGGAACAGGCTGGCCGTGCGGGCGCGCTCACTGAGGTACTCGTCGCTGGTCTGCAGTGCATCGACCAGCTTGCGGTTCAATGCGGCAATGCCGAGCCAGACTTCACCGGTGGCGACCTCATCGATGTGCAACTGCGGGCGGTAGCGGGCCACGAAGTCCTTGAACAGCTGGTGGGTGATGTCCAGGTCTTCCTGGAACTTCTCACGGCCTTTCTCGGTGTTCTCGCCAAACACGGTCAGGGTACGCTTGTACTCGCCGGCGGTCAGCACTTCGAAATCGATGTCGTGCTTCTTCAACAGGCGGTTGACGTTGGGCAACTGCGCCACCACACCGATCGAGCCCAGCACGGCGAAGGGCGCGCTGATGATCTTGTCGCCGATGCACGCCATCATGTAACCGCCGCTGGCCGCGACCTTGTCGATGCACACGGTGAGCGGGATGCCGGCCTGGCGGATGCGCGCCAGTTGCGAGGCCGCCAGGCCATAGCTGTGCACCAGGCCGCCGCCGCTTTCCAGGCGCAGCACCACTTCATCGCGAGGGGTGGCGAGGGTCAGCAGAGCGGTGATCTCGTTGCGCAGGCTCTCGGTGGCGGAGGCCTTGATGTCACCGTCGAAGTCGAGCACGAACACCCGGCCCTTTTCCTCAGCCTTGCCCTTCTTCTGCTGTTTTTCCGCCTTGGCCTGTTGCTTGCGCAGGGCCTTGAGCTGGCCTTTGTCGAGCAAGCCGCTTTCCAGGCGCTCGCGCAGCTCCTTATAGAATTCGTTGAGGCGGGTGACCTGCAACTGCCCACCGGCCTTGCGCCGCCCCTTGCCGCGCAAACCGGCGATGGCGGACAACACCACCAGGATGGCAATCACCAGGGTGGCGGTTTTGGCGAGAAAGCTTGCGTATTCGGCAAGAAACTCCACGTTGACTCCTTATGAACCTGCGCCCGATCGGCGCGAAACTGCTGCAAGCATACCGTTGCGCCCGTGCCCTCGCCAGCCGAGGTAAACGCTGGCAACACAGTTCAAACAACCTTTTCAAACGCTTGTATGTTTTTTCGTTGACAGCCTGTCTGGCGCATCCTAACCTCGCAGCAACCTTCAACGCCGGATACCGCAGTGGGCAATCTCTACCTGATCCGACATGGCCAGGCTTCCTTCGGTGCAGACGACTACGACGTCCTCTCCCCTGTCGGTGTGCGCCAGAGCCAAGCCCTGGGCGAACACCTCGCCCAGCTCGGCCTGCACCTGGACCGCTGCGTGGCGGGTGACCTGCGCCGGCAGCAGGACACTGCCCGGCACGCACTGCAGGCGATGAACGCCAGCGGTTGCCCGGTACCGGCCATTGAGACCGACCCGGCGTTCAATGAGTTCGACGCCGATGGGGTGATTCGTGCCCTGCTGCCTGGCCTGTTGACTGAGGAGCCGCATGCCCGGGAGATCCTGCGCAACGGTGCCCGGAACCGCAGCGAGTTCCAGCGCCTGTTCGCGCTGATGGTGCAGCGCTGGCACGCGGGCGAGCATGCCGATGACGGCCTGGAGACCTGGCAGGCCTTCACCGCACGGGTCGAGGCCGGCCTGCAGCGTCTGCTGGGCACTGCGGGCAGTGGCGAAAACATCGCCGTGTTCACATCCGGGGGCACCATCGCCGCCCTGCTTCACCTGGTTACCCGAATCACGCCCAGCCAGGCCTTTGCGCTGAACTGGCAGATCATCAACACGTCGCTCAGCCAGCTGAAATTCCGCGGCCGCGACGTGGCACTGGCTTCCTTCAACAGCCAAGCCCATGTGCAGCTGTTGAGGGCCCCGGAGCTCATCACCTACCGTTGAGCCCGGCCCGTTGTGTCCTTACGGACGCGAATATCACTTAACAAGGAAAACACCATGAGCGATGTAGCTAAAGCCGTCGAAGCGATGAAAGCAAAATTCAACCCAGCGGCTGCTGAAGGCCTGGACCTGGTGTTCGGCTTCAATATCACCGACGAAAACAAGCAATACGCGCTGATCGTCAAAGATGGCACCTGCGACATCCAGGAAGGTGAAAACCCGGATGCCAACTGCACCCTGGTGCTGGACAGCGAAACCCTGAAAGGCATCGTCAGCGGTGAAACCGACGGCATGCAGGCCTTCATGGGCGGCAAGCTGCGCGTCGAAGGCGACATGATGCTGTCGATGAAGCTCAGCGAGCTGTTCCCTTCCTGAGTGCCGGGCACAACGCAGAATCAAAGAACCGAAGCCTGGCCGGCTTCGGTTTTTTTTTGCCTGGCATTCGGTGCAGTGATCGACCGGCAACACCCTCGCCTATATGGCCCCTGGCACGCTTGTCCCACTGCCGCCAGGCCATTAGATTAGCCAATAGTCCTTGCACCAGATAATAAGGAAATCGCATGACGCTCACCGACCAGTCCACCCAGGTACGCCCCGGCGAAGAACTCGACGCGGCCGTCATCGATCCTTATCTGAAGGGCCACATCGCCGGCCTCGAAGGCCTGCCGAGCATCAGCCAGTTCCCGGGGGGCGCGTCCAACCTCACCTACCTGGTCAGCTACCCGGGCCGTGAATTCGTGTTGCGCCGCCCGCCCTTCGGTCACAAGGCCAAGTCGGCCCATGACATGGGCCGCGAGTTCCGCATCCTCAACCAGCTCAACAGCGGATTCCCGTATTGCCCAAAGGCCTACGTCCATTGCACCGACGAGTCGCTGATCGGGGGTGAGTTCTACGTGATGGAACGGGTCAAGGGCGTGATCCTGCGCTCGGACATCCCCGCCGAGCTGGGCCTGGACGCCGGCCGCACCGAGGCCCTGTGCAAAAGTTTCATCGACCGCCTGGTCGAGTTGCATCAAGTGGATTACCACGCTTGTGGCCTGGCCGACCTGGGCAAGCCGGAAGGATACGTGCAGCGCCAGATCGAGGGCTGGACCAGCCGCTACGAGAAAGCCCTGACACCCGATGCGCCACGCTGGGGGAACGTGATCGCCTGGCTGCACGAGAAGATGCCCGCCGACCACCCGCGCCCAGGCATCGTGCACAACGACTACCGCTTCGACAACGTCATCCTCGACGCCGACAACCCCATGCGCATCATCGGGGTGCTGGACTGGGAGATGGCCACCCTCGGTGACCCCTTGATGGACCTGGGCAACAGCCTGGCCTACTGGATCGAGGCCAGCGACCCGGCGCCGGTGCAACTGATGCGCCGCCAGCCAAGCAATGCCCCAGGCATGCTCACGCGCCGCCAGTTCGTCGACTACTACGCCGAGCGCGCCGGCATCCACCTGGACAACTTCGATTACTACTATTGCTACGGCCTGTTCCGCCTGGCCGGCATCGTCCAGCAGATCTACTACCGCTACTACCACGGCCAGACCCAGGACAAACGCTTCGCCCAGTTCATTCACATGAACCGGCTGCTGGAGCAGATGAGCCTGCAGGTCATCGGCAAGTCCACGCTCTGATGCCAGACAACAAGGAAAACAGCATGTCCAAGACCCAACTGTTCGACCTCGACGGCAAGATTGCCTTCGTCTCCGGTGCCAGCCGTGGCATCGGCGAGGCCATTGCCCATCTGCTGGCCCAGCAAGGCGCCCACGTGATCGTCTCCAGCCGCAAGCTGGAGGGTTGCCAACAGGTCGCGCAGGCCATTATTGCAGCGGGTGGCAAGGCCACGCCGGTGGCCTGCCATATTGGTGAACTGGAGCAGATCCAGCAGGTGTTCGCCGGCATCCGTGAACAGTTCGGGCGCCTGGATATCCTGGTCAACAATGCAGCCACCAACCCACAATTCTGCAACGTGCTCGACACCGACCCGAGTGCCTTCCAGAAGACCGTCGACGTGAATATCCGCGGCTACTTCTTCATGTCGGTGGAAGCTGGCAAGCTGATGCGTGAAAACGGTGGTGGCAGCATCATCAACGTCGCGTCGATCAACGGCGTTTCGCCGGGCCTGTTCCAGGGCATCTATTCGGTGACCAAGGCGGCGGTGATCAACATGACCAAAGTGTTCGCCAAGGAGTGCGCGCAGTTCGGCATTCGCTGCAACGCCCTGCTGCCGGGCCTGACCGACACCAAGTTCGCTTCGGCCCTGGTGAAGAACGACGCCATCCTCAATGCCGCGCTGCAGCAGATCCCGCTCAAGCGCGTGGCCGACCCCAAGGAAATGGCCGGTGCCGTGCTGTACCTGGCCAGCGATGCTTCCAGCTACACCACCGGTACCGCGCTGAATGTCGACGGTGGGTTCTTGTCCTGACGCTCGAGATGTATTGGCTCGGATATCGAGCGCCGCACGGGCGGCGCTCGATATTTGCACCACTGCAAGACTCAAATCTTACAAACAGGTCGCCGCCGCCGCCCGGCGCTGCAGGGCCACACCGTCATTCTTCTGCGCGTAGTAATCCACCCGCGTCCCGCCCGCCTGCGGGTACACATCCACGAACGACTCCGCCTCGCGGGTATAAACCGTCAACCCGCCCTGCTTGCGCGGCTCAAGGTAGCCACTGGCGTCGTCGCCGAACACATCCTCTTTCTGCCAGCTGAACTGGATGCACTGCGCCACCAGCTCCGGCGCCTTGCGCGAGTCGAGCTGGGCTGTCGGCTTGCCAGCGCGTGCCGCATCCATGGTCGCGCTCGCGCAACCGACCAACACCAGCGCCGCAGCCATCGGCAGAATTGCTCGCATGTTCCATCCTCGGGGCAAAAAAGAAAGCGACTCTAGCACCGCAAATGAATTGTCCCAAGCGGGCCGCTGTCCATCTGGTACATACCCCCCTCAAGGAGACTGCCATGAAAGCCAACCACCTTCTGCCTGCACTACTGCTGGCCAGCCTGCCGATGATGACCCTGGCTGCCCCTTCGGCCGAGGAAAGCATCAAGGCACCGGAAACCCACAACCGCGAACTCAAGGTCGGCGACAAGGCGCCCGACCAATACAAACGCGACGACGCGGCCCTGAGCGACTGGAAAGCCAAGGGCCTGCCCGCACCGGAAAAGGAAAGCCACTGGGTGCGCATGGGGGATCACTATGTGCTGGTTCAGACCACTAATGGCGTAGTGCTTGCCATCCACCCTGCCTCCTGAGCGCCATTCATCGCTCGCGCAGCAAAATCTTGCGGGTCAAGGAAACCAAATGGATCGATCCCAGTCTCAGTTAGTGTCCCGTAAACCTATGCGGATCAAGGACCTATATCGAGATGACCCGCTTTGCAAGCTTTTCACTGATCGCCGCTTTCCTGCTGTTGTCGGGCTGCTATCACCACCACTACCGTGATGACGGCGGCTGGCGCGATGATGACCGCGGCCACCGTCACCACCACCGGCACGATCGCGACGATGACGACGACCGCCAATGGCGTAGTGACCGTTACGATCGCTGAAGCGTCTTCCCTACCCTGACCCGCCGCCCAACCGTGCGGCACCTTAACCTGATGATTCCTCTGAGGTTCCAATCATGCGTCTGACTCTACCTTCCCTCGCCCTTGGCCTGCTGCTGTGCCAGGGCGCTTTCGCCGGTGACGGTACTGCCGCCATCGGTGGTGGCCTGGGTGGCGTCCTGGGCAACGTTGTCGGCCAGCAGATGGGCGGCCGCACTGGCGCAGCCATCGGCGCCGGTCTCGGCGGTGCCGCCGGTAGTGCAGTAGCGGCGAAGAAAGGCAACCGTACCGAAGCCGCCATTGGCGGTGGCCTGGGCTCGGCCGGCGGCTCGCTGCTGGGCGGCGCAGTAGGTGGCAGGACCGGCTCTACCATCGGTGCAGGTCTGGGCGGCGCGGCCGGTGGCGCCTTGGGCAACCACATGGGCGACAACGGTGGCAGCAGCAAGCACCGCCATCATCGTCACCACTGAGTGACGTCAAGCAAAAGGGCCGCATCGTGCGGCCCTTTTCATTTGCCTATGGCTGCAAACCCTGCAGCACATCAACACCACCTTCACCGCAAGCTGCCACACTGACTGCTACTGTCTTTCGTGACCCCTTGAGTGAAGGAACACCCTCGCCCCATGAACCAGGAATTGCTCTGGGTACTCGGCCTGCTGGCTGTCGTCGTCATCCTCTTCGTCATCAACCGCCCGCGCATGGACGTGGTCGCCCTGCTGGTGATCCTCGCCCTGCCACTGTCGGGCATCCTCACCGTGGAACAGGCCCTGGCCGGTTTCAGCGACCCCAACGTGGTGCTGATCGCCGCCCTGTTCGTGATCGGCGAAGGGCTGGTACGCACCGGCATCGCCTACCGCATCGGTGAATGGATGAGCGCAAAGGCCGGTAACAGCGAGGCACGGCTGCTGGTCTTGCTGATGGTCTCGGTGGCCGGGCTGGGCTCGGTGATGAGTTCGACCGGCGTGGTGGCCATCTTCATCCCGGTGGTGCTCAGCATTGCCGCACGCCTGAAACTGTCGCCCAGCCGGTTGATGATGCCGCTGAGCTTCGCCGGCCTGATCAGCGGCATGCTCAGCCTGGTGGCCACGCCCCCCAACGTGGTGGTGCACAGCGAACTGGTACGCCATGGCGCGCCCGGCTTCAGCTTTTTCAGCTTCACCCCGTTCGGCCTGGTGGTGCTGTTGCTGGGCATCGGCTACATGCTGCTGACCCGCAACTGGCTCAATGGCGAAACGCGCAAGGACGGCCGCGTGGAAAGCCGCCGCACGCTGCTGGACCTGGTGCTCGACTACAAGCTCAACGGCCGCGAACGGCGCCTGCGCATCCGAGCCAAATCGCCACTGATCGGCCATACCCTGGGCGAGCTGGAACTGCGCACCAGGCATGGCGCCAACGTCATCGGCATCGAACGCCAGCACAAGTTCACCACCCGGGTGATCGCCGCCGACTCAGGCACCGTCCTGCAGCAAGGCGATGTGCTGCTGCTCGACCTGTTCGCCAACCGCGACAACCTGCGCACCCTGTGCCAGACCATGCACCTGGAACCGCTGCATTTCAAGGCCGCCTATTTCATCGACCAGTCCCAGGACCTGGGCATGGCGGAGGTGTCGCTGCCGCCGGGCTCGCAGCTGATCGGCAAGAGCATACTGGAGCTGGCCTTCCGCACCCGCTATGACCTCAACGTGGTTGGCCTGCGCCGCGAGCAGGCGGCCATTGAAGAACAACTGGTGGAAGAGAAGCTGCGCCTTGGCGATACGCTGCTGGTGGTCGGCCCATGGAAAGCCGTGCGCCAGCTGCAGAGCCAGCCAAAGGACTTTCTGGTGTTGAGCCTGCCGGCCGAAATCGATCAGGTAGCGCCAGCCCGCGCCCGAGCACCGCATGCCCTGCTCAGCCTGGCGGTGATGGTCGGGTTGATGGTCAGCGGCGCAGTACCCAATGTCATCGCCGCGCTGATCGGCTGCCTGCTGATGGGCGCCGGGCGCTGCATCGACATGAACAGCGCCTACCGGGCCATTCACTGGCAGAGCCTGGTGTTGATCGTCGGCATGCTGCCGTTCGCCCAGGCGCTGCAGAAAACCGGCGGCATCGACCTGGCCGTCGGTGGCCTGGTCAGCCTGCTGGGCGGTGCCGGGCCGCTGGCCATGCTGGCCTGCCTGTTCATGGTCACGGCCATTATCGGCCTGTTCATCTCCAACACCGCCACCGCCGTGCTGATGGCCCCGGTGGCGATCAGCACGGCCACGCAGCTGGGCCTGTCGCCCTACCCGTTCGCCATGACCGTCGCCCTGGCAGCATCGGCAGCGTTCATGACGCCGGTGTCTTCACCCGTCAACACCCTGGTGCTCGGCCCGGGCCAGTACCGCTTTGCCGACTTCGTCAAAATTGGTGTGCCTTTCACCGTACTGGTGATGCTGGTCACGGTGCTGATGGTGCCCTGGTTCTTCGGTCTCTAGGCAATATGGCGAGGATTGGAGGCTATTTGACATCAACTTGCACGAACACGGCAGATTGACATCAAGCACCCGGTGCCAACACACTGACACGCCAATGCCCCAGGTGCTTATAGCCGTTGTCCTGGATTTCGTTTCCGCTTGTCGGTCGAGCCTATGGTTTTTCCAGCACAATCGCGCTTGTTGCCCTACCTTGCCCTGTTCGCCCTGACCTTCGCCCTGACCCTCGGCGGGATCCTGGCCCGGCCGATCGAATCGTTGTCGCTGTTCTGGCCGGTCAATGCGGTGCTGGCCGGGGTGCTCTTGCGTTACCCGCGCCAGGCCAGCTGGGTGGGCTTTGGCCTGGTGTGGCTGGCCATGGTCGCCGCCGACCTGGCATGTGGCAGTGCCTGGGCTCCCGCCCTGTGGTTCAACCTGTGCAACCTCGGCGTGGTGGTGACGGTGTGGTGGTTGCTTTCGCGCTTGCCCCGCCTGCACAAACGGATGCGTACCCCGCATGGCGTGCTCAGTGTGTTCGGAGCCTGCGCAGCGGGTGCCGTGGTGGCGGCCAGCATGGCCTGCGTCATGGCTACACCGTGGTTCGAAAAGTCGTTGCAGGCCACCTGGCTGGCCTGGTTCAGCGAACAGTTCTCGACCAGTGTGCTGATGCTGCCGGTGCTGCTCACCGCCCCATCGACCCGTGTACTGATGCGCAGCGGCGCCCAGGCCATCCGCCTGGCGCCCTTGTTGGTGCTGCTGGCCTCGCTGGCCTTGAGCATCGCCTTCGGCGGCCCTGGCGCCATCGCCTTTCCGATTGCCGCGCTGCTGTGGTGTGCCTGGACGTACTCGCCTTTTCTGGTTTCGTTGCTGGCGCTTACCGCTGGCAGCACGCTGATCGTGGCGGTGGCGCAGAACCTCATGCACTTCAGCGTGCCGCAGAGCGAACCCGGAGTCACCACGCTGATGTCGGCGCGCCTGGGGATCGCCATGCTGGTCCTCGGCCCACTGGTCGTCGCCTGCGTCAGCCAGGCCAATCGCAGCCTGCTGGCGCGCCTGGCGCATCAGGCCACCATCGACCACCTCACCGGCCTGCTCAGCCGCAGTGCCTTTACCCGGCGCGCCAATGCCCTGCTCGACAGCCGTCAGCAGCATGGGCTGCCGCTGACCTTGATGATGCTCGACATCGACCATTTCAAGTCGATCAACGATTGCCATGGTCATGCAGTCGGTGACCAGGTCCTGCGCCAGTTCGCCAGTACCCTGCAGGAGCAGTTGCACGACCAAGCGCTGCTGGCTCGCCTGGGCGGTGAAGAGTTCGTGGTGGTACTGCCGGGGCTGCCACCGGAACAGGCCACGTTCACCGCCGAGCGTCTGCGCCGCGCCGTGCAGGACCTGCATGCCGCCCAGGGCGATACGCGCCTGCAGATCACCGTCAGCATTGGCCTGGCTGGCTGCGCCGCGGACCAAAGCGCGCCGAGCCTGGACGACCTGCTGGCGCGCGCCGATCAGGCGCTGTACCGGGCCAAGGCGCATGGCCGCAACCGCGTCGAGCAGGCCGAGGTGCAGCGCCAGGTCATCTGAGTCAGCTCAGCAGGTCCCAGGACAGCTTGGCGATCAGTACGCACAGCAGGATCAGGAACAGCCCGCGCACAAAGCCCGCGCCCTTGCGCACCGCCAGCCAGGTCCCGGTCAGAGCACCGAGGATATTGCACGCAGCCATCGGCAGGGCGATGGCGTAAAGCACATTGCCCGACGGCACGAAGAACACCAGCGCTGCCAGGTTGGTGGCGATATTGACCACTTTCGCCGAGGCCGAGGCATGCAGGAAGTCGAGGGCAAAGAAGCGGATGAACAGGAAGATCAGGAAGCTGCCGGTGCCCGGGCCGAACAAGCCGTCATAGAAGCCGATCGCACCGCCGATCAGCACCGCCAGGCACTGCTCCCGGCGGCCGATCCTGGCCGGCTTGTGCAAGGTGCCAAAGTCCTTCTTGCAAAAGGTGTAGATCGCCATCAGCACAATCAGCACCAGCACCGCCGGGCGCATCACGCTCGGCGGTACCCGCGACACCGTGGCCGCTCCGGCAAACGCCATCACAAAGGCACTGAGCGCCGCCGGCACGATCAATCCCCAGTCGAGGGTCACCTTGCGAATGAATGAACGAGCCGCAAAGGCCGTGCCGCACACCGAGGCCAGCTTGTTGCTGCCCAGCAGCGCCGCCGGCTGTGCCGTGGGCAGCACGTTGAACAGCGCCGGGATCTGAATCAGCCCACCGCCACCGACGGCGGCATCGATCAGGCCGGCAGCGAAAGCGAACAGAGAAAGTACGGCGATATCCATCATGGTGCGGCCCTGGCAGTGAAAACAGACCGCAAGGCTAATCAATCCAGCGCGCTTGTGTTGAAATGCCGCATTGCGAAAACTGCAATCAGGAGCACTTCATGGCATTGAACATGCTGCGCGAAATCCAGGCGTTCGTCAGTGTTGCGCACAAGCGCAGCTTCGTCTCCGCCGCCCGTGCGCTGGGCCGTTCGCCCAGCGCGGTAACCCGCGCGGTGCAAACCCTGGAAGACAGCAGCGGGTGCAAGCTGCTCAAACGCAACGCCAACGCGGTTACACTCACCGAAGCCGGTGAACGCCTGCTGCCCCATGCCGAGCGCTTGCTGGATGTGCAACGCGACGCGGCCGATGAACTGGCTGCGCTCACGGGTACTGCGCAAGGCTGGGTGCGCTTTGCCGCGCCGCAACTGCTCGGCGAGCACGTATTGCCTGGTGTGCTGGCCAGTTTCAGCCAGCGCCATCCGCAAGTGACCCTCGACGTGCAATACGGCGATGCCGCCTTCGACCCGTTGCACGGCAAGTTCGATTTCGTGGTCCGCGGCGCCTTTGCGCAGTCGAGCGAACTGATTGGGTACCCACTGTGGCGCTATCACCGCCACTTGTATGCCAGCCCGGCCTACGTCGCCCGCGCCGGCATGCCGGAACGGCCCGAGCAGCTGGACAAGCATGCCCTGATCCTGCACACCGCGCCGCGCATCCTCAAAGCGTGGCATTTCTGCCGTGACGGCCAGATCACCAGCCTGCGCCCTCATCCGCGCTTGCGCCTGGGCTCTGGCGACGCGGTGTACCACAGCACCTTGGCCGGGGCCGGCATCGCACGCCTGGCAGACTGGGTGGCAGAAGCACAGGTGAAGGCCGGACGCCTGGTGCGGGTATGCGCGGACTACCGGCTGACCTCAAGCACCGGCCAGGACCCGCAGATGCACGCGGTGTACCCCTCTGGCGAGCTGCCTGCCCGCGTGCGTGAGTTGCTGCTGGCCTTGCGCCAGGCCGGCTCAGCCGCCTCTGAACGCGCCAGGTAGCGGCTGCTCAATTTCTGCTCAATTTAACAGAGCCCGCAAATCACCTGGCTTGCAGAACTTTATCCACAGACCTACCCACGTTTTTTGTGGACAGATTTCCCCGGACAATTAAGGACTTATCGCACAGTGATCGCCGAGACAACGTACCAGCGGTACAGCCGGGCGAGGACGGCCAGGATCTGGCAGCGGTCTGGCCCGTCCAACGAGGCAGACGGGCCGGAAGGGGTGAGAAGAATCAGCTTGGCGGAATGGTGCCCAGCAAGCCGATCAGAACGGTCAACAGCAGAAAGCCACCCAGAAACAGCGCGAGCTTGCCCATCGGAACCTCTTCAGTGTGATAGCAGGGACGAACAGCATTGTGCGCCTCAGGCTGATACGGTTACAGATTCAGGTTCGAGGAAAAAAAGCGGATCAGATGACCCGCTCGCCCCTCGGCTTGTCGCCTGTGCTACGGTCAGATGCTCGCAGACAAGGAGCTTCGCATGACTGCCATCGCCGCCAATGCCGCATTGTTGCTGATCGACCTGCAGGTCGGTATCCATCACCCACGCCTGGGCCGGCGCAACAACCCCGAGGCCGAATTGCGCATGGGCGAACTGCTCGCGGCATGGCGCCTGGGCGGGCGGCCCATCGTGCATGTGCGGCATGTGTCCCGCTCACCCGACTCGGTATTCTGGCCGGGCCAGGCGGGCTGTGAGTTCCAGCCGGCGTTTACGCCGCTGGCGAGCGAAACGGTGTTCGACAAGCATGTACCGGACGCCTTTGCCAACTCGGGCCTGGAGCGCTGGCTGCACGTTCGCGGCATCGGCGAACTGGTGATTGCCGGCGTGATCACCAACAACTCGGTGGAATCCACGGCGCGCTCGGCAGGCAATCTCGGTTTCGATGTCGTGGTCGTGGCAGACGCCTGCTTCACCTTCGACCAGCAAGACTGGCAAGGCCGGCTCTGGCCTGCCGAGGATGTGCATGCACTGTCGTTGAGCAACCTGGCACTGGATTACGCCCGGATCCTGGAGAGCCACGCGGTATGCACCAGCCTCTTGGGGGCGGCGTAGCCAGAAAACGCACACAACGGACAGAACGCGCAGCCATTGACGCTGCGCGGCTACTTGTAACATTCAGTTTCATGTTGCCCGCCGACAGTAGCCAGCCCAACGCACCTGATCGAGGCTACTGCCGTGTTGCAACGTCTGTTCTGCTCCGTGTCCCTGCTCACCCTGGCCGTTACCGCGGCCCATGCCGCCGACTCACTCGACACGCCGCGCCTGGCCGGCATCGACAATTTCCGCGATATCGCCGGCACCACCAGCGCCTATACCACCCGCCACGATGGCGTGATGCGCAGCGGGGTGTTCTACCGCTCCAACGCCCTGACCCCTACGGCGGCCGACCTCGCAATCCTCAACGGCCTGGGCATCAGCAATGTCTACGACCTGCGCACCCCCAGCGAAATCGCCAGCACGCCCGACACCCTGCCAACAGGCGCCAGCTACACCAACATCGACATCATCGGCAGCACCACCTCGGGCTCGAACATCACCAACATCTCGTTCACCAGCGCAGCCCAGGCGCGGGCGATGATGCAGGATACCAACCGCGCCTTCGTCAGCGATGCCGGCATGCGCGGGCAGTTCAGCGTACTGTTCAACGAACTGGCCAACGCCGACGGTGCCGCGCTGTTCCACTGCACCGCCGGCAAGGACCGCACCGGCTGGACCGCAGCCGTGCTGCTGAGCATTGCCGGGGTCGACGAGGCGACCATCATGAACAACTACCTGGCCACCAACGACTACACCGCCACGCGCGTGGCCGCGACGCTGGCGGCCATGCCGGCGAGCATGGCCGCCATCTACGCCCCGCTGCTCGGCGTCGAAGCCAGCTATCTGCAGGCCGGGCTGGATGAGGTCACCGCCGAGTACGGGAGCATGGACAATTACCTCAAGGCAGGCCTTGGGCTGTCGCAAGAAACCCTCTATGTGCTGCGCGGCAAGATGGTGCGCTACGGCACGCTGCCAGGCGAAGCCGGCCTGCTGGGCAACGCCGCTGCCGGTGCACAGCTGCTGCGGCAGCTGCAGGACAGCCCGTTGTCGGGCACCTACAGCGCCTACAACGACTACCTGCAGTCGGCCATCGACGCCGGCACGCTGGGGGGCGTCGAGTCGACCGTGGGGGGCCAGGTGCATGCCGACGCCGCCAGCTTCCTGCTGCGCCAGGGGGCGATGATCGACCGTGCGGCCGCGCCGTTTGCCGATGGCAGCGACCTCAAGGTCGGCCAGTCGCGCCTGTGGAGCACCGCGCTGGCCGGCTACCTGGGCACCGACGGTTCCTCCCGCGCGGCCAGCAGCAACGAGCACAGCCAGGGGCTGATGGTCGGGCTGACCCAGCGCTTCTCCGAGCAGCTGAGCGCCCATGCCGGTTTCGGCTACAGCAATGGCAATGTCGGCGGGGCCGGTGGCGAGGCGGACACCGACCTGACCTTCCTCA
This sequence comes from Pseudomonas vlassakiae, assembly GCF_014269035.2. Taxonomy (GTDB): domain Bacteria; phylum Pseudomonadota; class Gammaproteobacteria; order Pseudomonadales; family Pseudomonadaceae; genus Aquipseudomonas; species Aquipseudomonas vlassakiae. The sequence goes on along the minus strand of NZ_JABWRP020000009.1, from coordinate 93,315 downwards.
GCCTGGGGGCGCGCTTTGCACCCAATGGCCTGGAACGTGGCCTGTTCATCGACGCCGATGCCAGCGCCGGCTGGCTCGACTATTCCAGCAAGCGTGAGCTCGGTGGCGGCCTGGGCACGGCGAAGGGCGACAGCCACGGCACACTGGCTGGCGGCAGCCTGACACTGGGCTATCGCCTGCCCACCGCCGCCCTGGTGCTGGAGCCGAGCCTGGGGCTGCGGGTCAGTCGCGTTGACGTGGAGGGTTTCACCGAAAAAGGCAGCGAACTGGCCCTGCAGGTCGATGACCTGAAAGAAACCCGGCGCACCGCCGTGGCCAACCTCAAGGCCTCGTTCGCGCCAGTCGCCATGGGCAGCTGGCAGCTGGTGCCAGGCGTCGAGGTGGGTTACGAGCATGTGCTGGGCGACCATCAGGTCGACAGCGAAGGCCATTTGCTGGGGCTTGATATCGCGCAGCGGGCGGCCTTCGACAATCGCGACCAGTTCACGGGCGGCGTCAACCTGGTGGCCAACCTTGGGGCGCTGAGTGTCGGGGCCGAGGTGGCAGCCATGGGTGGGGGTGACAGCCATGGGGTCAGTGGCAGCCTCAAGGCCAGCTACGCGTTCTGAAGATCATGGGGGCCGCTGGGCGGCCCCGACTAGCGGCGCCGCAGATCGGCGGGGTTGATCCCGAAAGCCTGCTTGAAGTACTGGGCAAACCGCCCGGGATTGCTGAAACCATGGCGCAAGGCAACCTCCGCCACCGACCCGCCCTCCCCGCGCGCCAGCACCGCTCGCGCCTGCTCCAGCCGCACCTGCCGCTGATAGCTGACGATCGACGTGCCGGCAAAACGCCGGAAGCCTTCCTGCAACGCACGCAGGCTGACATTGGCCAACCCCGCCAGCTCGCTACCACTAACCTGCCTGGCCGGGTGTTCGCGCAGGTAGGCCATGGCCAGTTTCACGTGCCGCGGCGCAATGGCCGGCACCGGGCTGCGCAACGCCTCGCTGTAGTTGTGTGGCCAGGTTTCCAGCAGCGCGTCGACCAGCATCTCCTGCAAGCGCACAGGCATCAGCAGGCCCGTGCTGATGAGTTGATCGAACTCGGTGCCGGTTGCCAGTTCGAGCAAGGCCCGGATGCCAGGCAGTGCGCAATTGCCCAGGTCAACCTGTGGCGCAAAGCGAATCGGCGCAGGCAAGGGTTGTTCGAGCAGGGTCGACAGCCGTTCGGCGAACGCGCCACGGCGGATCGACATGCCGCACTGAGCATGCCCGTCGCTGATGCGCACCGAGCGGATGTCGAGCTTGTCCACCGCCAGGCCGACCTGAGCACCGCCGATCGACTCGCCGCGGTGGTCGAAAATGATCCTGCCCGCAGTGGGCAGCACAAAGGTGATCCTGCGGCGCTGGCAGGACGAGGGTGAAATCGCCCTGATAATGCATGCGTCGCACGCTCATGCCGTCGAAGCGGCCATAGACGCCACCGATGGCAATGCCATCGCCCAGCGGCGGCATGTCGGCATACAGGTTGCCGTAAAGCTGGGTGAACAAGGCGGCGAATTCGTCGCTGCGCATGTCGCTGGAGCGGAGCATGAACGGCTTGCGGGTCGTGCCGGGATACACCGTGTCGCACACCTTGTGCCACGAAAAGGGACCCGAACACTATCAACTTCGCATGACAGGCAGGTGACGCCGGCTAGCGGGTTCGCCTGAGTTTTTCTGCCTTCAAGCGCCGGTAAAAGGCCATCACCGGCCGCAGCAGCGCCAGCCGGTCAAATACCGACAGGGCATGCAGGTCGGTGCGCGAAGGCCTCTGGTAACCCAGGTTCCAGGTGAAGTAGTAGGCCTGGATGTTCTTGTCGGTGTGGATCAGCGTATTGAGGGCCGCGTCATAGTGCATCGGCCCACCGTCCGGGTGCCCGGGCGGGCGCTGCAGGATCTGCGCAAGAAAGTCACGCAGCTTGCCCACGCTCTTGCCGTTCACCGCATAGAAGTGCGACAGGTGGATGGGACGATCGACCGGTGCCCAGCCGGGGTTATCGGAATTGCCTTCACAGGAATGGCCGAGGTAGGCGATGTCCCAGTCCATGCCTTGCAGGGATTCGATGGCCTTTTTGCCAAACGGGCCTATGCGCCGGGAAAACTGGATGTCGTCTTCCATGATGAGGATGTTGTCGACATTCAGGCGCACGGCTTCTTCCAGTATCTGCAGATGGCTCATGAAGCAGCCCCGGGCGCCGATGCTGGGGAAGCCCTGTTGATCGGTGGGCGTCACAGCAGGGAAGAAGCCGATCTTTTCGTCATCGATGTGGAAGCCGTTGCGGGCGAATTCGGCCTCGGTTTCTTCGCGGCGGTCCGTTCTGGACGGGATGTTGATGATTCGGGTCCGATCAAAGAAGTCGATCACATTCATCGTTCAGGTCCTTGGCGCAGCCGATCAGAAGGCGAACAGATGGCTGATGAACTGGCCACACAGGGCGCCAAACAACATGACTGGTAGCACCACCAGCTCCCGCTTGATGCTCAGCATGCCCAGCTGATGGCTGACCTTGAAGATCAGGAACAGCGTGAAGAAGGTATGCAAGGCCACGCCCCACAGTGCATAGGTCACCCCGCCGATGGCCAGCAGTAACGGCATCAGGGTGAACAGCGCCACCACCCGAATGATGTTGTCCATGGCCATGTACTTGGTCAGCCCGAGGGCCATCCATATCTGTTGCGTCAGGCCATAGCGCAAGGTGAACAGCGACAACGACAGGATCGCCATCATCTGCCCGGCCTCCTGATACCGGGCGTCATAAAGCCAGTGGATGATCAGCGGGCTGGCGGTGAACAGGAAACCGCAGGTGAACAGGGTCAGCACATCGAAGATCAGCCTGAAACGGAAATACAGGTGGCGCAGGCGGTCCATGTCACCGGTCCTGGCCGCCTCGCTGAAGGCCGGCAAGGCCACTGCCCCGGCCAGCCGCTGCAGGCTGAGCTGGAAGGCCGCCAGAATGCCCACCGCAATCGAATACACCCCCAGCTGCGCCACCGTCATGCTGCCGCCGAACCAGATCCGGTCACCCTGCATGGCCAGCACGCCGACCGCAGACGACAGGAACACCCAGCGGCCGTAGTTGACGATCTCGCGCAGCGCGGCCGGATCCCACTGCGGGCGGTCTTTGTGGCCCGGGAAGATCAGGTGGCTGAGCACCGTGGTGACCAGGGTCGAGACCAGACCCGCTGCCACCAGCGCCCAGATGGACCGCGTGAGGTAGCCGATCACCAGCATCACCACCAGGCCGGCGATTTGCGACACCAGCTCGACCAGCACCACCTTTTTCTGCTGGAAGGTGCGGATGGCCACATCGATCTTGGTCGACTGGAAGGCAAAGATGATCGCGAAAAAGCCAGTGACGGCCAGCACCGCAGGCAACTCCGGGGCGGCGTAGGTGGAATGTGCCGGCCACATTGCGAAGTGCTGGGATACCCAGGAGGCCAACGCCACCAGTTGCATCACCACGAACAGCCCAAGGCCGCGAATGATCTGCAGCGACCAGATCGTGTTGAGGAACAGCGGCTCGTCGCCGCGGGGGCTCTGGATGATGTTCTGCCGCAGGCCGACATCGGACAGCAACAGCAGCAGCACCGATACCGTGGTGGCAATGGCCATGAGGCCGAACATCTCTGGCAACAGCAAGCGGGTGATGATCAGGTTGCCGCCCAGGCGTATGACCTGGGAGGCCACGATGGAGCCGATATTCAGCGCCCCAGCCAACAACACGCGTTTGCGAAGACTTTGCGAGGACGACAGATCGATCGTAGACATGGCACCCACTGACCCGGCTTTTAAGACGTTACTATAGTCTCAATCTGCCATGCTGCTATGCGTGGCTGCCGATGGCGACGATCCTGCCTTGGGCCAGCTCAAGGCTGAGCGGGTTGCGCCGCACAGGGCCACGCAACCGCTCACCATCGCGTCAGGCGAGCGCTTCGCTCGCCACTGCCTGGCGATGGCGCTTCACCATACGCTGCAACAGGCTGGACACCCCCACGCCCACCACCGCCAGCAGGCTCATCAGGCTGAAGACGTAGGTGTAGCCCTGCTCACCCGGGTAGTGGTCGAGCAGTGCGCCGTAGATCACATAGGCGAACATCCCAGGCGCATAACCGATCAGGCAGCCGATGCCAAACGCAGAGCCGGTGATGCGCGAGGGAATGCCCACTTCGCTCATCGGCGCCCAGAACACCCCACGCATGGTGAACACCACCAAGGCAAACGACAGAGTCGCCGCCAGGCCCGCGTAGATGTAACTCTCGCCACGGGGGATGCCAATGATGACCAGCATCAGCGGGAGCAAGGCAACGAACGCCCACTTCAGGTAACGGCTGGAGCTCTTCAACTGCTTGTCGGCGATGTAGCCGCCTGCCGGGCCACCCAGGACCTTGAGGAAGTACTGGTTGATGATCCCGTAGGCGCCCACCAGGGCCACCGGCAGGTGGTACATGTCCTTCAGGAAGGGGATGAAGTAGGTCAGGCCGCAATACACGATGTAGACCATGAACACGTTGAGGCTGACCAGCCAGATCCCTGGCATGCGCACCGCCTCCAGCAGCCCGGCCAGGCCGATGGGTTCGCGGGGCGCGCTGGCCTGGCGGGTGTCCTTGAGCAGGAACAACGCCAGCAGGCCAACGCCGATGTCGATCAGCGCATAGAACGCGATGGCCGCCTTGAGCCCGGCCGCACCGGAGCCCAGGGCAACGAACACGCCAAGCGCGGAAAACGCCACCAGTGTGTCCACTGCGCCGCGCCCGCCTTCGAGCAGGCCGAACAGGCGGCTTTGTTCCTGGTCATCGCCCAGGTTGCGAATAGCCTTGAGCAAGGATGGCCAGAAGATGCAGTCGGCACACACCGCCAGCAGGCCGAAGATGATCAACAACTGGTCGTAGCCTGGGAAGCTTGCCAGGTACAGGCCCAGGCCACCGATGCCGACCAGCCCCAGGGGGATGAGCTTGCGCGTCTCGAAACGGTCGGCCAGAAAGCCGCCCAGCACGAACAGCGCGGTGGCGACGATGGCGTTGACGCTCAGCAGCGTGCCGATCTGGGTGTGGCTCAGCCCCATGTGCTCCTGCATGGGGATATAGAAGGCGTCCTTGAGGTTGGACAGTTTGTAGATGGTCCCGCCGCCCAGGACGAGGATCAGGAAGCGCAGCCACTTGGCTTTGACCGATGCTGTCATTTTTATTCTCCACGGTATCCGGGTTAAGGGGTCAGGCCAGGGTCAGTTCCGCCAGCAGACGGATCTCGGCCAGCAGCTCACGCACGTAACGCACCTGGTCATTGGCCCAGCGGTGCTCGTCAGCCAGCATCTGCTCCAGGCTGTAGCCCGGTGGCAATGGGGTCTCGCTCATTTCGCGGTAGGCGATGAAGGGATCGGCGCCCTCGCCCAGCTGGCGGAACGCCGGGGCGTTGTAGTGGTTTTCCTGCTCAAGAATGAACGCCACCACCTGCGGCGCGGGCTCACCCAGCAACAGCAGTTCCAGCAACATGCGCGGGCTGGGGAGCTGGTCTTCGGCGCTGCCCTGCAGCACGCCGTAGTGCCCGAAGCCGTTCGCTTCAGGCACTACGCGCACACCTTTGAGGTGCACCTGGCGAATGAACGGCGCCAGGTTGGCCAGCGCCGGCAAGGGCTGCTCGCAGGCATTGATCATGTTGCCGAAGTCGAACAGGGCGTTGAGCCGCGGGTGCCCTACCCGGCGCAGCAAGGCGGCGATCTCGTCGCTCTTGAGTTCCTCGTGCTGCTCGAAGTCGAAGTTGAGGTCGTGCTCATCGGCCAGGCGTGCCAGGCGGTGCAGGTCGTCTTCGATCATGCCCATCACCCGCGACAGGCTGCCCTCGTAACGCGAGTAGACGCGGATGTTGCGGCTGCCGATGGCGCGTGCCACGGCCACCGCCTGGTCGACGTCTTCGGGCAGCGTGCTGCTGATCTCCAGGTGCACGTCCAGCCCCAAGGCCCTGGCTTTTGCGGCGAATGCCGCCAGGCGCTCGGCCGGCATGCGCGACAGGCTGTTGTGCTCACCGTCGAGCAGGTGCAGCGAAAGGCCATCGAGGGCATGCCGGTAGGCAAATTCGAGCAGGTCTTCGGGGCAGACCCGTCCGTGGCTGAGGTTGGTCAGCAGCGGGTAGCCGTGAGCGAACAGCCGCAGACTGTCCAGGCGTGACAGCAAGCGGCGGGCAAGGTCGGCGGTGAGCAGCATGGGCGCACAGTCGCCCGGCACGTTGTGGCCCATCAGGCCAGCGAATCGGGTTTGGATGGCATTCATTATTGTCATTGTCCTCAGAGCGAGGCCGGGAAGCCCGGCGCTGCTTTTATCGCTCTGAAGTGGCCTCATCCATAGAGCCATTAATTTTTTGTTCTTATAGCCATTTTGCCGCGCTGTTCAGCCGCGTATGCCCAATGCAGCCAGGGCGTTGGCCAGCTCACTCGCCCGCCGTGCGGCCTGCTCGGCCGGCGTGGCGGCAAAACCCAGCAGCAGCCCCGGCGGCAGGTAGCGCTGCAGGCAGTAGTCGCTCAGTGCATAGGTGTAGATCTGATGGTTGCCGAGCCCGCGCGCCAGGGCATCGTCGTCCACCGTCTCAGGCAGCCAGCCGATCAGGTGCAGTCCCGCCTCGACCGGCGCCACCGACAGCAACCCCGACAGCTCGCGCTGCAGCGCCTCCAGCAGGCTGGCCTGGCGCTCTTGGTAGAGGGCGCGCATGTGGCGGATGTGGCCAAGGAAATGGCCCTCGAGCATGAAGTCGGCAGTGGTTGCCTGGTGCAACGTGGAGGGGCTGCGGTCCATCACGGCGCGGATCGCACAGAACGGTTCGAGCAGCGCCTCCGGCAGGATCACATAGCCCAGGCGCAACGAGGGGTAGAGCACTTTGCTGAAGGTGCCGACGTAGATCACCCGTTGCCCCGGGTCCATCGCATACAGCGCTGGCAGTGGCCGGCCCCTATAGCGAAATTCGCTGTCGCAGTCGTCCTCGATGATCCAGCCCTGGCTGCGCGCGGCCCAGTCGATCAGCTCCTGGCGCCGTGGGTAGCTCATGGTGGTGCCCAGCGGATGCTGCCGCGAGGGCGTGGTGAACGCCAGCCGCGCGTCCGGGCACTCGTGAACCCCTTGCTGTACATCGAGCCCTTGCTCGTCGATGCGCAACGGCACCAACTGGCAACCCAGTGCCTGGAACGCAATACGCGCGGCGATGTGCCCAGGGTCCTCCATCCAGACCCGGTCACCCGGGTTGAGCAACAGCATGCCGAGCAGGTTGAAGGCCTGCTGGGCACCGGACGTGATCACCACCTGCTCCGGGCTGCACTCGATGCCACGGGCATCGAACACGTACTCGGCGATCGCTTCGCGCAGGCGCTGCAGGCCCTTGAGCTCGCCGTAGGCCAGTTGCGCCTTGTCTGGCTTGCGCAGGTGGCGGTTCATCAGGCGCTTCCACACCGGCATTGGAAAGGCATCGTAGGCCGGATGGCTGGGCAGCAGGGACACCGGGCGCTGGGCATCCCAACCGCTGTAGGAAATACCGCTGAAGTGCTCGCTGCGCAGCGAATGCACGGCCTGGCTCAGGCTCGACAGGCGTGGCGGTTTGCCGGGGGCATCGGCCTGGGCGACCCGGCCCTGCCAGTCATTGCCCACATAGGTCCCCGCCCCGGTGCGCGCGGCCAGGAAGCCTTCGGCGGTGAGCAGGTCGAAGGCGTTGAGCAGGGTAATCCGCGACAGCCCCAGCTCCTTGCACAACGTGCGGGTGGACGGCAGGCGTGTGCCACCGGCCAGGCGGCCAGCGAGGATCTGCTTGCGCAGTTGCAGGTAGAGCTGGCGGTACAGCGGGACCTGGCTGTCGCGGTCGAGCGCGACGCCACTGAGCAGCACGCCACCGGGGGTTTTCATACGGGCTCGTGTCCTGAGGGCCGGGGCGCCATTGTGCACCCGCCGTCGAGCCCCATGAAGCCCTTTCGGCGGGCAAAGCCCCCCGCCGGGCCGGCAACTACTGCCTCAGTCAGCGTCTACCTGGCGGAACGACGCGCCATACGCGGTGGCGGGCAAACGGCTGGCTCCGTCGCCTCTCAACCGGGAACGCAACGTTCCGCTGTGCGGCTGGGTACGGTAGAGCCCTCGCTTCTGTAGCTCTGGCACTACCCATTCGACGAAATCCTCCAGCGTACCTGGGCTGGTCAGCGGGTTGAGCATGTAGCCACTGGTCCCGGAAATGCGCGCATGTTCTTCAATGCGATCGGCCACCTGCGCCGGCGTACCCACCAGGATCAGGTCCGTGCCCCGGGTGACGTTGGCGAAGCGCTGGCGGACATCACCTGCCGTCAACGGCTTGCCGCTGCCATCGGGGCGCATCATGTAGGAAGTGAGGCCTTCGGTATGGGTCGCCAAGGCATCGCTGTCGGCATAACGGCTCAAGTCGATACCGGTATCGCCGGCGTAGCTGACCAGCTGGGCCTCCAGGTGATAGTGGCTCTGCAACGCCTCGTACTTGCGCTGCGCCTCGATCTCGGTCTTTGCCGTGACGATCCGCAGCACGGTCAGCGACTGCACATCAGCCCGTGCGCGCCCACGTGCTTCGGCCATGCGCCAGATTTCCTCCAGGCCCTGGCGGATTTCGTGAGGGTTCGACTTGGCGATGAAGATCAGTTCGGCATGCTTGGCCGCGAACTCCCGTCCCCTGCCGGACCAGCCAGCCTGTATCAGCAGCGGTGTTCGTTGTGGCGACGGGGCGCTAAGGTGCGGCCCGGCCACCCGATAACGTTCGCCCCGGTGGTTGATCGGTTTCACGCCCTCACCCCGGGCATACACCTGCCGCGCTTTGTCCGCCACCACGGCGTCATCCGCCCAGCTGCCTTCCCAAAGCTTGTAGACCACGTCCATGAACTCTTCGGCCCGTTCATAGCGGTCGTCATGCTTGATCATCTGTTCCAGGCCGAAGTTACGCGCTGCGCTGGAAAGATAAGAGGTCACGATGTTCCAGCCGATCCGGCCATTGCTCATGTGGTCGAGCGTACTGAAGCGTCGGGCGTGGCTGAACGGGTGTTCGTAGGTCGTCGATACGGTAGCGCCGAACGCCAGGTTGCGGGTGATCGCAGCCAGGCCCGGAATGATCATCAGCGGGTCGTTGGCAGGCGCCTCCACGGCCCACTTCACGGCGGCTGCAGCGTTGCCGCCGAACACATCGTAGAAGCCCAGCACATCGGCGAAGAACAGCATGTCGAGGTTGGCCTGATCGGCGATGCGCGCCTGGTTTGCCCAGAACTGGAACGTATTGGCGGCCAGGCGCTCATCAGCCGGATGCGTCCACAGACTCGGTGCGCCTCCACAGCCAACGCTGGCCTGCTCGTAAAGCGCGAACAAAAGGGGTTTCGGATCGGACATGAAGGTTCCTGTAGTAAACGGCGTCACAGCCAAGCAGACAGCTATTCAAATATTAAGTAGGAATATAAAAAATAACTCTAATAATACTTAGGAATAACAATATACGAGGAGCAACCCTTGGGAATCGCCACCGCTTCACCCAAATAAAGAAATAAAAAAGACCACAGTTATTTCTAATAGAAATATCTCTATAGCTCACGGGTATTGGTATATACCAGAGACCTCCCCGTTAAATCGCTCCATGAGCCCTGAGGGCACCAAGGAGCACGACAGGATGATCGCCGTACGGGTAATGCTGGAATATTTTCACCCCTGGCCGAATTCGGCAGGTTTTTACCTCGCCAGGGAGCGCGGCTGGTATCAGGATGCCGGCTTGTCGGTACACCTTGCTGTACCAGACCCCTTCCACGGCGACACCTTGGAACACCTGCTCCAAGGCAAGGCAGACGTCGGCGTGTTTCCCAGCAACCGCTTGCTGGTCAGGCGCAGCCTTGGCCAATCGCTGCTGGGCGTCGCGGCCATCAACCACCAGGGTCTGGAGTCAATCCAGACGCTCACCGACTTCGGCATTCGCCGCCCCCGGGACCTGGCTGGCAAACGCCTGGCGCTCAACCCTACGCCCCGTGGCCTGGCGATGGTCCGCCATCTGGTGGCCGAGGATGGTGGCGACCCGGATGCCGTCATCATCGTCGACAGCAAAGTGCGCGAGCTGCGTCCCGAGGACCTGGCGGCGGGCATCGCCCATGCCAGTTTCGGCGGCTACTGGGCCTGGGAGGCGTTGATGGACAGCCCGATTCCGGCCGAGCGCCGCGTCGTATGGCCGGTCGATGAGATCGGCGCACCGCGTTACCACAGCTACCTGCTTGGCGGCCAGCAACGCTGGTTCGAGGACAACCCCGAGACCGCCCGGGCTTTTCTCGCCGCCACCGAGCGCGGCTTTCGCGCGGCAGCCGAAGACCCGCAGAGCGCCCTGGGCGCCTATGAGGCCGCCACGCCGTACTTTCCGGGTGAACTGCTCAGCCAGTCGCTGCAGCACATCGCCCCCACCTGGCTGCACCAAGGGCGCTGGGGCCAGCAACGTGAAGAGCTGATCGCACCCTACGCCCACTGGTTGCACCGCCATGGCGTACTGGCCGATGCCGACGCCTGGCGCGGTGCTACCAGCAACCGCTACCTGACGGAGCCGCAGGCATGAGCGAGCCCGTGCGTATCGCCCACGGCATGGGCTTGCAACCGGTAGCAGCCGACTGGCCGGCCCTGTCACAACAGGATGTCGAAGACGTGCTTCAGCACTTCCCGCAAGTGGGTGCGGTGCACTCGCTGCACTGGCACAGCCCACGCCCCTTCTCGGCGGCCGCTCAGGTGCGCACTGCGCACGGTGAAGTATTCGTCAAGCGCCACCACCGCAGTGTCCGCCAGCCCGCCTGGCTGCTGGAGGAACACCGCTTCGTTCATTACCTCGAACAGCGTGGCGCCCCGGTTGTCACGCCCTTGTTCGACCGCAACGAACGCAGCGCCATCGCCCTGGGTGAATGGACCTACGAAGTGTTGCCGCTTGCCCAGGGTCAGGACCTGTACCGTGAGGCACTGTCGTGGACCCCGTTCCTTACCTTGGCGCATGCCCACGCGGCGGGTGCGGCCCTCGCTAGCCTGCACCAGGCCGCAGAAGGCTTCACCGTAGGCGCCCGGCGCACTCCGGTGCTGGTCGCCAACCTGCGCCTGTTCGGCAGCAGCGCCCCACTGACGTCGATCGAAAAGGCCTTGGCACAACGGCCGGCATTGAGCCAATACCTCGCGGGCAAGCACTGGCAGCAGGCACTTCGCGAACTCTATCTGCCCCATCACCGGACCCTGCTGCCACTGCTCGCGCAGCAGGCCCCCTTGTGGACGCACAACGACTGGCACGCGTCGAACCTGCTGTGGACCGAACCGGGAAGCAGCGCCCAGGTACAGAGCATCCTTGACTTCGGCCTGAGCGACCTGACCTTCGCCCTGTTCGACCTGGCGACCGCACTGGAGCGCAATTGCATCCCCTGGCTTGAACTCGATGCTGGCGGCCGCGCCAGCGCCGACCTCGACGCCGTCGATGCGCTGCTGGAGGGCTATCACCGTCAGCGTGCGCTGACCCAGGCCGACCTGCTCACGCTAAAAGCACTGCTGCCGCTGGTGCATGTGGATTTCGCCCTCGCGGAAATCGATTACTTCCAGGGCATCGTCGGCTCCCGCAGTAACGCCGACATCGCCTACCACAACTACCTGATCGGCCATGGCCAATGGTTTGGCGGCAGCGAAGGCTTGCGCCTGCTCGATCATCTCGACCGCATCGCCCGCACGCGCTGACAGGAGCCCGCCATGCCCGACATCCTCATTTCACCCGCCGCATTGCAACAGCGCCTGCAGCAGCCGGGGCTGGTGGTCATCGACGCCAGCGTCGAACTGGCCGCCGCGCGCTTCGATGGCGACTACCGTGTGGCCAGCGGGCATGCGGCCTGGCTGGCCGAACATATCCCAGGCTCACGGCATGCCGACCTGACCCGCGAGCTGGCTGATACCTCGGTCTCCTACAGCTTTGCCCTGCCCTCGCCAGCGGCTGCCCAGGCTGCACTGGCGCGCCTGGGCATCAGCGGTGCCCGGCAGATCGTGATCTACGACCGGCACGAGGGTTTCTGGGCGGCGCGCCTCTGGTGGATGTTACGCAGCATGGGCATTACCGCCTCGGTGCTCGACGGCGGCTTGAAGGCCTGGCGCCTGGCCGGCCTGCCGCTCGCCCAAGGCCAGCAGGCCCAAGGCACGGCACCGTGCTCCCAGACCACCCTGACCATTCAGGCAGGTTACTGGGCAAGCCGCGAAGACGTGCAGGCCGTGCTCGAGGGGAAGGCCCCGGGCCTGCTGGTATGTGCACTCGGCAAAGGGCTGTTCGAGGGCAGCGCGGTGAGCCGCTATGCCCGACGCGGCCATATCCCCGGCAGCCTCAACCGGCCAGCCCGCGAACTGTTCGACGAACAGGGCCGCTACCTGCCACCAACGGCATTGGCCAACGCCCTCGGCTCGCTGCTGCTCGAAGACGATCAACCTCTGATTCTCTACTGTGGTGGCGGCATTTCCGCTGCCGCCACTGCACTGGCCCTCACGCGCCTGGGCCGCCAGAGCATGTCGATCTACGACGGCTCGCTCCAGGAATGGGCCGCCGACCCTGCATTGCCAATGACCACGGTGCCACTGCGCATTGAGGCTTCCCCCTTGCAAAAGTGAACCGTACGATGCGCCCGCGCGACATCGCGAGCACCCGTCTACCCGTTTTCCGCTAGCACGCCGCTGGTCACCCAGGAGTTTGTCCATGGCTTCATCCCTGTCCCTGCAACACCGCCACGGCCTCTTCTCAGGGCTGCTGAGCCTGTCGATCAGCCCTGCCCTGGCATGGGCGGACAGCACCCTGCTGGAGGCCGTCACGGTCACGGCCGAGCAACCCGACAGCTACCACGCCAGCACTGCCGCAGTGAGCGGCTTCGGCGAGGCCCCCCTGCTCGATACCCCGGCCTCGGTCGCGGTGTTCACCGAACAACTGCTCAAGGATCGCCAGGCCCGGCTGCTGAGCGAAGTACTCAGCAACGATGCCTCGACCGGCGAAAGCTATGCACCCATCGGCTACTACGAGAACTTCGTGGTCCGAGGGTTTTCCCTGAGCGCCGCCAACAGCTACAAGATCAACGGCAGCACCATCACCGGCGAACAGAACGTCGCGCTGGAAAACAAACAGCAGGTCGAGCTGCTCAAAGGCCTGTCTGGCTTGCAGAGCGGTGTTTCCGAGCCGGGCGGGCTGGTCAACTACGTCACCAAGCGCCCGCAGAATGTGCGTTCGGTCACCGTGGCGAGCAATGAGTCGGGCGAGCGTTACCTGGCCACCGACCTTGGCGGCTGGCTCGACAGCGAGCAGCGCCTGGGCGTACGCGCCAACTTCGCCCATGAAGACATCCGCACCTATGTGGACAACTCCGACGGCAAACGTGATTTCGCCTCCCTGGCCGTGGACTGGAGCCTCAGCGACGCCGCCCTGCTGCAACTGGATGCCGAATACCAGACCCGTGAACAACGCTCGGTGCCAGGCTACCAGCTGCTTGGCGGTAACGTGGTGCCCAGCGGCATCGACCCCAAGGACCGCCTGGCCGACCAGCACTGGTCGAAACCGGTGGGTATCGACTCGCTCAACCTTGGCAGCCGCTTCGAGTACCGCTTCGACGATGACTGGAGCGCCAACCTGAGCGCTTCGCGCAGCCGGGTGGTGATCGACGACTACAGTGCCTTCGCCTGGGGCTGCTATGGCGCCCCGAGCTGCGCCAGCTCCGCCGTGCCCAACTACTTCAGCCCCGAAGGCGACTACGACGTCTACGACTTCCGCAGCCCCGACGACACCCGCCGCAACGACGAGCTCCAGGCGACCCTGAGCGGGCGCTTCGACAGTGGCCCGTTGCAGCACGAGCTGACCCTTGGCAGCAGCGCCTTGCGCCGGCTCGTCGACCGCCGCGACGCGGTCAACGAATGGGTGGGCACCGCCAACATCTACCAGCCCGTACCCGACTTTGCGCCGAGCAGCGCACCACTGGGGCATACCTATCGACGCCTGGACAGCCGCCAGTACGGCCTGTTCCTCACCGACCGGCTGAGCTACGGCGAACACTGGCAGGCCATTCTCGGCGGCCGCCAGGTCCGCCTCGACGAGAAAACCTTCGACATCGACGGCAATACCACGCGCCATACCCAGCGCTCGGAGTTCCTGCCCAATGTGGCACTGATCTACAAACCCAGCCCGGACATTTCCCTGTACACCAGCTACAGCAAGGGCTTGTCCCTGGGCGGCGAAGCGGCTTGGTTCACCACCAATGCCTACGAGATCCTGCCACCCACGGTGTCACGCCAGCTGGAGCTCGGCGCCAAGCGTGACTGGCAGGGCCTGAGCTTCGGCGCCGCGCTGTTTCGCATCAGCAAGGCCTATCAGTACTCGCGCCCCAACGATGACGGCAGCTTCACCTACGTACAACAAGGCGACCAGGAAAACATCGGCCTTGAACTTTCCGCCAACGGGCGCCTGACCGAGCAGTTGCAGGTGGCTGCCAGTGCCGCGGCCATTCGCGCCCGGGTCGAGGACAGCGGCACCGACCGCTACGAAGGCCATCAGGCGATCAACGTGCCGAAGGTGCGCGCCAGCCTGCACGCCGACTACAGCATCGCCAGCGTCAAGGGCCTGGCCCTGCTCGGCGGCCTGCGCTACAGCGCCAGCAAGTATGCCAGCCAGGCCGGCAACGTGAAGGTCGATGGCTACACCGTGTTCGATGCCGGCGCGCGCTACACCCTCGACCTGGAGGGCTATGAAACGGTGTTTCGCCTGAGCGTGGACAACCTGTTCGACAAGCGCTACTGGCGCGATGTGGGCGAGTACATGGGTGACGGCTACCTGTTCCAGGGAGCGCCGCGCACCGCCCGCCTGTCTGCAACCGTGAATTTCTGAACGGCCCTGGAGGTGCCTATGTCACCGTTGGAAATCATCGCCGTGCTGTTCAACATCCTCGGCGTGTGGCTGACCACCCAGCGCATTCGCTGGTGCTGGCCGGTCAGCGTGGTGGCCGTGTTGCTCTATGCCTGGATCTTTTTCGAAGTGAAGCTGTATTGCGACATGCTGTTGCAGTGGGTCTTCGCCGTGCTGCAGGGCTACGGCTGGTGGCGCTGGAGCCAAGGCTACAGTGCCGCCGGCAAGGTCGAGGTGCAACGCTTGCCACGCCGCGAAGCCATCATCAGCCTGGTGGCCGGGCTTGCCGGTGCAGCGGTGCTGGGGGCCCTCATGCAGCGTTACACCGATGCTTCAGCGCCCTGGATCGACGCGCTGCTGAGTTCGCTGAGCCTGGTGGCGAGCTTCTGGGCGGCACGCAAGTATGTCGCCAGCTGGGGGCTGTGGGTCGTGCTCGACAGCGCCTACGTCGGGCTGTTCCTGTCCAGGGACCTGCAACTGACGGCCGCCCTGTACGCCGGTTTCGTGGTACTGGCCGGCTACGGCCTGCTGGCCTGGCGCAACGAGCTGCGGGCCCGGCAACGGCCACTGCCGGCGGGCGTCGAGGGGGTGCAATGAACCCGTTCCGTACCTCGTTCGTCAGCGAGTCGCAACCGCAAGCCACCTGGCGCGCCTCCCAGCCCCATTACCTGCGCATCCGCGATCAACTGGCCAGCGAGCTGGCCCAGTGCTGCCTGCCTGCCGACAGCAAACTGCCCGCTGAACGGGACATGGCCGAGCGCTTCGGCTGCACCCGCGTGACCCTGCGCCAGGCCCTGCAGCTGCTGGAAACCGACGGCGTCATCTACCGCCAGGACCGCCGCGGCTGGTACGTCAGCCCGCCACGCATCCGCTACGACCCGACCGGCATCATCGGCTTCATGGAATATGTCGCCACCCAGGGCCGCACGCCACGCACCGAGTGCCTGCACGCCGAACGCCGCCCGGCCGGGGCCTGGCTGGCCAAGCGCATGGGCCTGGAACACCCGGAGGAGCCGGTGTTCTACCTGCAGCGCCGGCGCTGGGTCGACCAGCGTCCGGTACTGCTGGAGTGCAACGTGCTGGTGGCTGACTGGTGCCCCAGGTTGCTCGACGCCGACCTCAACACCTCGCTGACCGCCCTGCTGCGCGAACGTTTCGGCCGCGTGCAGTCGCGCAGCGAACTGTGCATGCACCCCGAGACGATGAACGACTTTCAGGCCGACCTGCTGCAGGTCTCCCCAGGCTCGAGCAGTTTTTACCTGGAACGGCTGAGCTTCGGCGAACGCGGCCAGCCGGTCGAATTCGACCAGGAGTTCTGGCGCCCGGATGCGCTCGCGGTGGTGTTGCAGACCCGCTATCCCGGCCAGGGCGAGGCGCCATGAACGACCTGTCCGACGCCGCGCTGGAAGCACTGCTGCAGGCCGCCGACGGCCTGATCTTCGACTGCGATGGCACCCTGATCGACAGCCTGCCCGCCTATGCCGCTGCCTGGCGCGAGGCCTTCGCCGGGTCTGGCAACGTCATGGACGGCGCATGGCACGCTGCCCGCTGCGGCCTGTGCGAGGCGCAACTGATGGCACAATTCGAACACACCTATCAGGTCACGCTGGATCGCCCCAGGGTGGTGGCGACCATGCGCCAGCACTACCTGGCCAACCTGTCGCTACAGGTGCGGGAGATTACCCGGGTGACGGCAATCGCCAGGCGGTTCGCCGGGGTCAAGCCCTTGGCGGTGGCGTCCAGCGGCTCTCGGCAGATCGTCCTGAGTTCACTGGCCGCCCTGGGGTTGGCCGAACTGTTCGACACCCTCGTCACCTTCGACGATGTCGGCAAGGCCAAGCCCGATCCCGCCATCCACCTGCAGGCCGCCCGGGAACTGGGGCTGGCACCTGCGCAGTGCCTGGTGTTCGAGGACAGCGAACAAGGGTTGCAGGCCGCACGACGTGCGGGCATGCCGGTAGTGGACGTTACTTGCCACGGGCCACGATACTCAGGCGGCTGACCGGTGGGTTGATGCCATGGTGCGCGCCTGGGCCAGGAACCTGTCGGCTACACTGGCAGTCCTTAACCAGAGCGGTCAGCCCTGCGCATATTGGCCGCCGATCGCGCCCCCCTGGCTTTCACGAGATTGCAGTGTTGACCCCTTCAAAGCCCCTCGCCTCGCATCACCGTGCCCTGGACTGGCTGAATTTCTTCCTCGCCGACGTGCGCGACGGCCTGGGGCCCTACCTGGCCATCTACCTGCTTGCCGTGCACCAGTGGCAACCCGCGAGTATCGGCCTGGTGATGAGCGTGGCGGGTATCGTGGCGCTGCTGGCGCAAACCCCGGCCGGTGCATTGATCGACAGCACCAGGGCCAAGCGCGCAGTGGTGGTGATTGCCGCCGTGCTGGTGACCGGCAGTTGCCTGCTGCTGCCGTGGCTATCGTCGTTCGCCGGGGTAGCCTTGACCCAGACGATCGCGGCCCTTGCAGGCTCGGTGTTTGCGCCGGCGATTGCCGCCATATCGCTTGGCATCACGGGCCCAAGGGCATTTACCCGCCGGGTGGGCCGCAACGAAACGTTCAACCACGCCGGCAATGCCTGCTCGGCGCTGCTGGCCGGCGGCCTGGCGTACCTGTTCGGCCCGGTGGTGGTGTTCTACCTGATGGCCATCATGACCGTGGCCAGCATCGTGACCGTGGCCCGGGTACCCGCTGCGGCCATCGACCACCAGCTGGCGCGCGGCCTTGGCCATGGCCCGATGGCGGCTGACCACCCTGCCGGGCTGAAGCTGCTGCTGCACAACCGTACCCTGTTGATCTTCGCCGTGTGCTGCGCGCTGTTTCACCTTGCCAACGCGGCGATGCTGCCGCTGGTGAGCCAGAAGCTGTCACAGATCGACCTGCGCCTGGCCACCCCGCTCACCTCTGCCTGCATTGTCGCGGCGCAATTGGTAATGGTGCCGATGGCGCTGCTGGTCGGGGCCAAGGCCGAGCAATGGGGGCGCAAGCCGTTCCTGCTGGCCGGCTTTCTCATCCTGCCGATACGGGGTGCGCTTTACCTGGTTTCCGACAACCCGTTCTGGCTGGTAGGCGTGCAATTGCTCGACGGTATTGGCGCGGGCATCTTCGGCGCACTGTTACCCATCGTGGTCAAGGACCTGACCGAAGGTAGCGGGCGCTTCAATGTCAGCCTCGGCGCGCTGACGGCGACGTTCGGGCTGGGCGCGGCGCTGAGCCCTGGAATCGCCGGGCTGGTGCTGCAGGCCGCTGGCTACGACGCAGCGTTTCTTGCCTTGGCGGCCATTGCCGCAGTCGCCTTCGTGCTGGTGCTGGTGGCATTGCCTGAAACCCGACCAGGCAGTTCGCCGTCGCCCTCTGCCACGCCTGTCGAGTCGACCTGAACTGCTTGGGAAGTGTGATTATTGCAGGCAAGCACGCACGCCTCCCAAAAAAAGGACTAAGGCGCCAGACTCACGCCGTTACAACGCCCCTTCGTAGAGAAGTCGCTGATCAGCCGCGCCTTGTCCACCCTCATCAGGATCGTGCAGCCACCCGGATGGGTCACGTCATCCCAGTAGTTGGTATGGACCATCACGTTGCCCTGCATTTCAGCGGTGCTGCCGACGACCTCCTGGCGTACGTAAGTGGTGTCGCGGTACCAGCCCAGCTGCACCCCCGCTCCGCCAGGCAATGGCTCCATGCGCCCGGGCGGGCCGAAGAAGTCAATCGCCTGTTTGGCGTCACGCCCCTGCCATTGATGGCTGGCACGCAGCTCCGGCAGGGTCGGAATACACCCGGTGAGCGTAAGCAGCATCAGGCCGAGCAGCCCAGTACGGAGGGTCATCAAGGGCTTTTGCTCAGCATGTCGTCCAACTCTTGCACCGCCTGGCTGTTGGCTTGCACACCCACCAACTGGATGAACATGGCTTGGACGGTAGCAACCATCTGGGCAGGAGGCATCTTGCCGATCGGCAGCATCTGATTGCGTGCTCGATTTTCAGGGGCGCAAACAAAGGCGAAGGTACGCTTCAACCAGTAGTCTTTCGGTGCGACCCAGCTGCGGGCATTGGTTTTCACATCCTTCACTGCGCCGTCGAAGCGCCGTATCGCACGGGCGCTGTCAAGGCGTATCTGGCGCTGTTTACACTTGACCTGGACTTCATAGGCGACAAGGGTTGGATAAGCGGGGTCTTCGAACAGCTGCATGACCTGCGCCGACTGCACGCCACCTGCCTTTTGCATGATGCCGGCACTGTCGGCAACGTACACTTCGTTGTGCAGACGTTCCCCTTTGCCGTAGATGATCCAGTAGTCACCCGGCGCTTGATCGGCCATGGCCGTCGCACTACACGCCATGGCCAGGATGGCCAACCAGCGGCTTGAGGATAGAAGTCTGTCTTTCATGGAAGTCCTGTCCCGATTGCTGTAATCCGGCACGGACTATACGAAAGCTGCCTCGCCAAGGTCGATTAGCACGCGTGTACTAGTGGCCGAACGCCTGCAGCGTAGGGAAGGCCCTCCCGCCTTTGCTGGCCGAGGGTGTAGTCATTTCGGGACTGGAAAAGGCCGGATGGCCGTGGATCTGTGCGGATTCGACTGAAACGAAAAAAGGCCCCGAAGGGCCTTCTTTCTTGCCTTACCGAAAGCATTCGTTAAGGCCAATCTGGAGCGGGAAACGAGACTCGAACTCGCGACCCCGACCTTGGCAAGGTCGTGCTCTACCAACTGAGCTATTCCCGCGTCGTGATGGGTGCCATTCTAGCGATATCTGAAACGGCGTCAACCCCTTGATTCAAAAAAGTTTTATTTTTGCTCGGAGCCTTCGCGCAGGTGCGGCCAGGCAGCCAGCAGGTAGTGCACCATCGACCACAGGGTCAGCGCCGCCGCCACCAACAGCAGGCCGTAGCCCAACACGACCCAGAAGTTTACCACCGGCGGGTTGGCCAGCAGGATCACCAGCGCCAGCATCTGCGCCGCGGTCTTCCACTTGCCAAGGCTGGATACCGCCACATGCGCCCGCGCGCCCAGTTCGGCCATCCACTCGCGCAATGCCGAAACGACGATTTCACGGCCGATGATCACCGCTGCCGGCAGGGTCAGCCAGAAGTTGGCGTGCACCTGTACCAGCAACACCAGGGCCACGGCCACCATCAGCTTGTCGGCCACGGGGTCGAGGAAGGCGCCGAAGGGTGTGCTCTGCTGCAGCCGACGCGCCAGGTAGCCGTCCAGCCAGTCGGTGGCGGCGGCGATGGCGAACACCGTGCTGGCGGCCATGTAGCTCCAGTGATAGGGCACATAGAACAGCAGGATGAAGATCGGGATGAGCAGGACGCGTAGAACGGTGAGCAGGTTTGGAATATTCATCGGTACGACTGGCTGCGGGTTGAACCCGGCATTCTACTCGCTATGCAGGCTGGCATAAATCGACTCGGCGAGCTTTTTACTGATGCCGGGCGCTTTGGCGATCTCATCGATGCTGGCGCGGTTGAGCTCCTGCAGGCCGCCGAAGTGTTTCAGCAAGTCGCGGCGGCGCTTGGGCCCTACCCCGGCGACGTCTTCAAGGCTCGACGTGCGGCGAGCCTTGCCGCGCCGGGCGCGGTGGCCGGTGATGGCGAAACGGTGGGCTTCGTCGCGGATCTGCTGGATCAGGTGCAACGCCGGGTTGTCGCCCTTGAGGGTGAACTCATGGGTCACGTCGTTGAGGTACAGGGTCTCGAAGCCGGCCTTGCGGGTCACGCCCTTGGCCACGCCGAGCAGGGTCAGGTCGGTGAAGGCCAGCTCCTGCATCACTTCGCGCGCCATGTTCAGCTGGCCCTTGCCGCCGTCCACCAGCAGCACATCGGGCAACTTACCCTCGCCATCCTTGATCCGCCCGTAACGGCGGGTCAGGGCCTGGTGCATGGCGGCATAGTCATCGCCAGCGGTAACGCCTTCGATGTTGAAGCGACGGTAATCCGACTTGATCGGGCCCTCCGGGCCGAACACCACGCAGCTGGCGACCGTGGCTTCGCCGCTGGAGTGGCTGATGTCATAGCATTCCAGGCGTTGCGGTACCTCATCCAGGCCAAGCACTTCGGCCAGGGCCTCGAAGCGCGCGGCCATGTGCTGGCGGTTGGCCAGGCGAGCATTGAGTGCTTGTTCAGCGTTGGTCACCGCCAGTTGCTGCCAGCGTGCGCGGGTGCCGCGCACCCGGTGGCTGATGCTCAGCTCGCGACCGCGCAGGCTCTGCACGGCTTCGGTGATCGCCTCGAAGTCTTCGTGCACCACGTTGACGATCAGCTCGCCGGGCAGCTCGCGCTCGGCATTGCCCAGGTAGTACTGCGACAGGAACGCAGCCATGACTTCGGCTACCTCCTCCTCGATGCCCACCTGGGGGAAGAAGTTCTTGCTGCCCAACACCCGGCCACCGCGCACGCTGATCAGGTGCACACAGGCACCACCGGGGTTGACGAAGGCGGCCACCACATCGACATCGCCGGAGCCGCCCTCGATGTACTGCTGGTCCTGGACCCGGCGCAACAAGGCAATCTGGTCGCGCAGCTCGGCGGCCTTCTCGAAGTTGAGGGCCATTGCCGCCTTTTCCATGGCTTCGTTGAGTTCGTTGCCCAGCTGCTGGCTGCGGCCTTCGAGGAACATCACCGAGTGGCGCACATCCTCGGCATACTCCTCGGGCGTGACCAGCTGGGTGCACGGGCCCTTGCAGCGCTTGATCTGGTACTGCAGGCAGGGGCGGGTGCGGTTGGCGAAGTAGCTGTCTTCGCACTGGCGCACGGAAAAGGCCTTCTGCAGCAGGCTGAGGCTCTCGCGAATGGCGCCCGCACTGGGGTACGGCCCGAAATACCGCCCCTTGGCTTTCTTCGCCCCGCGGTGGATGCCCAGCCTCGGGAATTCACCCTCCGACAGGAACACGTACGGATAGGACTTATCGTCGCGCAACAGAATGTTGTACGGCGGGCGCCACTGCTTGATCAGGTTCTGCTCGAGCAGCAGCGCCTCGGTCTCGTTGGCGGTGATGGTGGTTTCGACCTGGGCGATGCGCGCCACCAGCGCAGCGGTTTTCGGCGCCAGGCCGGTCTTGCGGAAGTAGCTGGCCAGGCGTTTCTTGAGGTTCTTGGCCTTGCCCACATAGAGCAGCCGCGCCTCGGCGTCGAACATCCGGTATACGCCTGGGCGACCACTGCAGGTCGCCAGGAACGCGCTGGCATCAAAGACTTGTGACATGAAGGATTAGAGGCTTGCGTCAACCATACCGTGGCGAACGGCCAGCAAGGTCAGTTCGACATCGCTGGTGACCGAGAGTTTTTCGAAAATCCGATAGCGGTAAGTATTGACGGTCTTGGGCGACAGGCACAACTTGTCGGAGATGATCTGCACTTTCTGGCAGCCGACAATCATCAGGGCGATCTGGATTTCCCGTTCCGACAACGCGTCGAACGGCGACGCTTGCGGCTGGAACGACTTCAGTGCCAGCTGCTGGGCAATCTGCGGGCTGATGTAACGCTGGCCGGCAAAAGCCAGGCGAATGGCCTGGACCATTTCGTCCAGGCCGGCGCCCTTGGTCAGGTAACCGGCGGCGCCGGCCTGCATCAGGCGGGTGGGGAACGGGTCTTCTTCACACACGGTAACCGCCACCACCTTGATGTCGGGGTGGCTGCGCAGCAGCTTGCGGGTGGCCTCCAGGCCGCCGATCCCGGGCATCTTCACGTCCATCAGGACGACGTCAGGTTTCAGTTCCCGGGCGAGTTTCAGCGCCGACTCGCCCGAATCCGCCTCACCCACCACCTGCAGGCCGTCGATATCAGCCAGCATGCGAGTAATACCGGTTCGAACCAGATCGTGATCGTCGACCACTAGAACCCTAATCAAGCAGACACCTCGTCAACAGGGCGATTGGATCCCGCCACCTTAACAAAATTTTTCACGGCGGACCTAGCGTAAAACTTCCTACAGAAACGTCTGACGCTCATGACGCAGCTGTCGTGCCGGTTCCCCCCCACTGCCCTCACCCACCAGGCGCCCCAGCAGATGCCACAACGCCGCCTTGTCAGCCGCCGGCAACCGCCGGAACGCGCCCAGCAGACCGGTTTCATCTGCCGACAGGCTTTCCAGCGGCGCCGGAGTGCGCTCCCCGCTGAGCACATACAGCGCATCCACGCCCTTGGTCGCCAGCGCTGCCAGGTAATCCGCGCGAGGCGTGCGCTCGCCACTTTCGTATTTGCCCTGAGCGTTGGGTTCGACGCCGCCGATGTCACCAAATACCCGCTGGGTCATGCCCAGCCGTTCACGCTCTTCTCGCAGCCGTGGGCCGATTCCTTTCATATGACGTTCTCCTTGTTCCTGTGCCGTCATGGGCTACCTGCTCACAATCCTGAGAGCAGCTGCAGACTGTGCGGTCACTATGCCCATCGTCGACCTTCGTCGCAAGCCAGTATTGCGCCACCACCGCGCCCTGCGAGGCCTTGATTTACAGGGATTTTATCCGTCCCAGCGGTGCAGTTCAGGCTGACCACGCCGAGAGAGAAACCCGGAAAACGCCACGTCCTTGGCGTCACTTTACCGCCATTCAGGGGGTTATCATTTTTTTGACGCCCAACTAACAGCAACTTTAACTTATTGATTTATAAGAGTTTTTAAACTTTAACAGGAAAGAATTAAATTAATTTCAAACAACCCAATATCAGCGCTTGCAATAAAAATATAAACGCCCTTAGGCTGTAAAAAGACCACTAAGAAACAGCCTGCAACGCCACTTCGAGCGCGGCTTACTTCTGCGCGTCTGCCATTCGACAACTTCATGAACGATGTATCTCGGCCGGCTTTGCCGTGCCCCAGGGAGAGGGACGTATGAACATCAGTATCTTTGGACTTGGCTATGTAGGCGCAGTCTGTGCGGGGTGCCTGTCGGCCCGCGGCCATCACGTGCTGGGGGTGGACATTTCTCCGGCAAAAATCGAACTGATCAACCAGGGCAAATCGCCGATCGTCGAGCCAGGCCTGGAACAGCTGCTGCAAGACGGTGTCAGCACAGGCCGCCTGCGCGGCACCACCGACGTGCAGGCAGCGATCCTCGCCAGCGACCTGTCGCTGCTGTGCGTCGGCACCCCGAGCAAGAAGAACGGCGACCTGGACCTGGTGTACATGGAGGCGGTCTGCCGGGAAATCGGCACCGCCCTGCGCGACAAGGCCAACCGCCACACCGTGGTGGTCCGCAGCACCGTGCTGCCAGGCACGGTAAAGAACGTGGTGGTCCCGATCCTGGAGCAATACTCGGGTAAGAAAGCCGGCGTCGACTTCGGCGTGGCGGTCAACCCGGAATTCCTCCGCGAAAGCACGGCCATCCAGGACTACGACTTCCCGGCCATGACCGTGATCGGCGAACTGGACAGCCAGTCGGGTGACCTGCTCGAGTCGCTGTACAACGGCCTTGAGGCACCGGTGATCCGCAAGTCGATCGAAGTCGCCGAGATGATCAAGTACACCTGCAACGTATGGCACGCGACCAAGGTCACCTTCGCCAACGAGATCGGCAACATTGCCAAGGCTGCCGGCGTCGATGGCCGCGAGGTGATGGATGTGGTGTGCCAGGACCACAAGCTCAACCTGTCCCGCTACTACCTGCGCCCGGGCTTCGCTTTCGGCGGCTCGTGCCTGCCCAAGGACGTGCGCGCCCTCACCTACCGCGCTGCCAGCCTGGATGTGAAGGCGCCGCTGCTCGACTCGCTGATGGCCAGCAATGCCTCGCAGGTGCAAAACGCCTTCGACCTCATCGAGCGCCAGGACAAACGCAAGATCGCCCTGCTGGGCCTGGCCTTCAAGGCCGGCACCGACGACCTGCGCGAAAGCCCGCTGGTGGAACTGGCCGAGCGCCTGATCGGCAAGGGCTACCAGTTGCACATCTTCGACGAGAACGTCGAATACGCCCGCGTGCACGGGGCCAACAAGGACTACATCGAAGCGAAGATCCCCCATGTTTCGTCGCTGCTGCACAGCGACCTGCAGCAGGTGATCGATGACGCCGAGGTGATCGTCCTGGGGAACAACGACCCACGCTTCGCCAGCGCCCTGCAAAGCGGCCACGGCAAGCAGGTGATCGACCTGGTCGGCTTCATGCCCGGCCTGAGCGACAGCCACAGCCAAGGCATCTGCTGGTAACCGACCCGGCACCCACCGCGCACCACCCGCCATTGGCTCAGGCCTCGGCGGGGTGGCGCGCGGGCACCGCAAAAACAGGAGTCAAGCCGACATGGATCGACAGCAACCGCCCTTCGTGGCCCCCGGCTACCTGCGCGCAGGCGCCAGCTTCTTCGGCTGGGCGTGCCTCGCCGGGTTGATTGCGCTGGCGTCGGAGATGGTCGCGCCGCAGTACCTGGACCCGGACCACCACCTGTTCATCTTCATCATCGGCACGCTGGGCATGTGGCGCTACGGCAATGCCGTGGTCCATTACCTGCGCGGCATGTACTTCCTGCACTGGAAGTTTCCGCGCCTGCGCCGGCAGGTCGACCGCCTGGGCGATGCCGCGCTGCCCTCGCACATGTTCATGGTGGTGACCAGCTTCCGCATCCCGACCACCACCACCTTCAAGGTCTACCAGTCGGTGTTCCAGGAAGTGCAACGGCTGAACGTGCCCTGCACGGTGATCGCCTCGATCGTCGAGAAAGGCGACGAGACCTTCATCAAGCAGATCATGCGCAACGAGGTCAAGGACCGTGACGACATCAAGCTGGTGATCGTCCGCGCCCGGGGCACCGGCAAGCGTGACGGCCTGGCCCATGCGTTCCGCGCGCTGTCGCGGCAGATGCCGCTGAGTGACGCCGTGGTCGGCGTGGTCGACGGCGACACCATGATGCTGCCTGGCTGTGTCGAGCGAGCGGTCAAGCTGTTCGCCGTGCTGCCAGACGTGGGTGGCCTGACCACCAACGAATTCTGCGAAGTCGAGGGCAGCCGCTGGATGCGCCAGTGGCACTCGATGCGCTTCGTCCAGCGCCACATCAACATGTGTTCGATGGCGCTGTCGCACCGTGTGCTGACCCTGACCGGGCGGCTGTCGTTCTTCCGCGCCGAAGTGATGACCGACCCCGAGTTCATCCGCGACGTCGAGGCCGACTTCCTCGAACACTGGCGCCTGGGCCGCTTCCAGTTCCTTACCGGGGACGACAAGTCGAGCTGGCTGAGCCTGATGCGCGCTGGCTGGAACACCTTCTACGTGCCCGACAGCCATACCCTGACCGTCGAGCACCCGCCCAGCGACAGCTTCTGGATCGCCACCCGCCAGCTGATGTTCCGCTGGTACGGCAACTCGCTGCGGCAGAACTTCCGCGCCACTGCCCTGCTCGGCCGGGCCCGCCTGGGGCTGTTCACCCTGTACGTGCTGCTCGACCAGCGCGTGTCGATGTGGACCTGCCTGATGGGCCTGACCGCCTCGGTGGTGGCCGGCCTGGTGTTCGGTATCCAGTACCTGCTGGTGTACCTGTTCTGGGTGCTGATCTCGCGCAGCCTGGTGACCGTGCTGTTCGTCTTCGCCGGCCACCCGGTCAGCCCGATGTACCCCTTCGTTCTTTATTACAACCAGATCGTCGGTTCGCTGATGAAGGTCTACGCGATGTTCCACATGGACCAGCAAAGCTGGACGCGACAGAAGACCACCCTGGCCACTGGCAGCGTCGACTTCGACGCCAGCCTCAACCGCTGGTCCTCGAAGGCGATGCTGTGCTCGTCGATCGCGATCTTCTTCGGGGTCATCACCGTTCTCCTAGAACTCTCGCAACGTTAAGGAAAGGCGCCTGCACATGAGTACCACGAACATTCCCGCGGCCCCGGGCAAGACAGCGGCCAACATCGTCCACGAGGCGGTCGACGAGCGCCAGTACGTGCGCACCCGGATGAACGCACGGGTGCGCCTGGCCAGTGCCGGCCAGGCCCCGTTCGAAGTCGCCTTGCAGGATATTTCCCTGGGCGGGCTGGGCCTGATCCACGACGCGCCGCTGAACGTCGGCACGCTGTACGACGCCTCGATCCGCTTGCGCCTGAACCAGGTCGACCTGAACATCGACAGCAAGATCCGCATCGTCTCCCAGCGTGGCAGCGAAGTGGGCGCGCAGTTCGTCGAACTCGATGCACAGAAGCGCGACATCCTGCGCTACCTGATCAGCGCCTACATGTCCGGCGAAATCGCCGACATCAACGGCCTGTTCAATGTCATGCAGCGCGAGAACTACATCAAGGAACGCAAGCACAAGTACGCCAGCGCACGCACCCCGGGCGCCCGCCTCAAGGCCCTGACCGGCACCTTGCTGTACACCGCCGCTGGCGTCGCCGCGCTGGCCTTCGTCGGCTACAAGGGCTACCTGCTGTTCTTCCGCATCCCGGCGCTGCAGGCCCAGGTGGCGACCAACGCCCAGGTCATCAGCATGCCCGACAACGGCTATGTGAAGTACCTGCTGCCTGCCGGCGCCACCGAAGTGCAGGCCGGCCAGCCGCTGGCCAGCATCTCCACGCAGCTGGCCACCAGCTTCACCAGCCCGGCCGACATGAAGGCGGTCGCCGACCTGTCGCCGGGTGACCTGCAGACCCTGCTCGGCCGCGCCACCATCGAGACCGTGATCAACAGCCCGTGCGATTGCACGGTCTACTACCCGAACCAACGCCTGGACGGCTACGGCTATAAAGAGGCCGCGCTGATGCACCTGCTGCCCAAGGACCAGGGCCTGTTCGTACGCGCCAATGTGCCGTTCGACAAGCTCGCCGATGTCGACCGGGTGAAGTCGGTGGACATGCAGGTGTTCGGCCTCGACCAGCACTACAGCGGCAAGGTGGTCGACGCACGGGTCGATGAGGTCAACCGCAACCTGGCGCTGACCATCAAGCCTGACAGCCCGTTGCCGGCGGCGGCCTACCAGAAAGCGGTAGCGGTCGATCTGTTCATGGGCCTGCCGTTCGGCGCAGCGCGCTAAACGGCCGAGGACGATGACGCCATGACCGCCAATATGCCCCCCCGCCTTTTGCTGGCTGGCCTGGCGCTGGCCTGCGCCAGCTCGGCCAGCGCCGGGCAGAGCCTGGAGCAGATCCGCTACGCGCTGTACAAGGACCCGTCGGCCGAGGTCACTACCGACCTGCGCGAACTGGCTGCCCGTGGCGACCTGGCCAGTACCCTGCTGCTGGGTGATGTGCTGGCCGGGCGCGAAGATGCCAGCCGCGCGGAAGTGGTGGCGCTGTACCAGAAGGCCTTTGCCGACGGCCATGGCATGGTCCCGGCACTGGCTTCGCTGGCCCGCCTGATCGACCGCACCCCAAGCCTGCGCGAGGCGCTGCGGCCGTGGATGGCCCAGGCACTGACGCGCTACCCGGCCAACCTCGACCCGCGCAACACCAGCACCACGCTGGAAGTGTTCCTGACCTACCCGGAGCTGGTCGACACCGCCCAGGCGGCGCAGTTGCTGGCCCTGTACGAACAGGCCTGCCTGCTCAACTGCCTTCCTGCGCTGTACCACGCCGTGCTTGCCGAACGCCAGGGTGACCGTGCCGGCGCCGAGCGCTGGTATCGCCAGGCGGTGCGCGTGGACGTGCGTGCCCTGGACCGCTACTACGCGTTCCTCGGCGAACAGCAGGACCGCCTGTTCCCGCCCTTCGCCGACCAGCTCGAGCCAGAGCGCGAGCAGTTGCCGGTGGAGATCATCCACCGCGTCGCCGCGCTGCTCGACAGCATTACCAGCGTGCAGCGCGCCGAACAGGAAGCCGACCGCTATGAGAACCAGGCCAGCGCACCCGGCACCGAAAAGCTGCCACCGACGCCCGAGCAACAGGCCCGCGAAAAGGCCCAGGACGAGGCACTGAACCTGGCTACCGCCCGCGTCCAGCGCTGGCGCGATGTGGCCGTGGCCCACGGCTTCGTGCCGGCCATGGTGTCCAAGGCCAACTACATGATCTCCAACCCGACCGAGCACAACGCCGAGGAAACCCAGGCGCTGATCGACCAGGTGCGCGAGCGCGAACCCACCCGGGCCAAAGCCTTGCAGGCGCAGTTCTACATGGTCAACAACTGGCTGACCCTGGACCCGGACAAAGCCCGCGCCCTGATCGATGAACTGCGCGCCAACGGCTACCCCGGTGCCGGCCTGCTGCTGGGGGAGTACTACAGCAAGGGCGTCGAAGACCAGCCTGACCAGGAAAAGGCCTTGGCGCTGTTCCAGGCCGAAGCCGACAAGGGCAACACCGCCGCCTGGTACCGCATGGCCACCCTGCACGCCTATGGCCGTGCCCTGTGCCACGACCCGGTCAAGGCCTACACCTATGCCCGGGTCGCCTTCGACCTGGGTGAACGCAGCGCGCGCAGCCTGATCAGGCGCCTGGAAAAGACCCTGCCAAAGGATGATATCGAGCGTGCCCTGGCCGCTCGCAACGGGCTGTTCAAGGAGGCCACCCTGTGAAAGCGCATCACCCCCTGTTCGGCGCCCTGCTGGCCCTGGCGCCGCTGCCGGCG
This sequence comes from Pseudomonas vlassakiae, assembly GCF_014269035.2. Classification (GTDB taxonomy): domain Bacteria; phylum Pseudomonadota; class Gammaproteobacteria; order Pseudomonadales; family Pseudomonadaceae; genus Aquipseudomonas; species Aquipseudomonas vlassakiae. Next base: position 63,946 of record NZ_JABWRP020000009.1, on the reverse strand, counting down.
GCGTTCGCCGCAGAAGAAATCACCGGCCCCGAGGCCGACAGCAACGAACCGGTGCGCGTCACTGCACGGGATGGCAGCGAGCCGGTGATCACCTCGGAAGTGTTCAACAAGCTCACCGTGCAGACCGGCTACGGCCCTGAAGACTCCCAGGTCGGCAGCGAACGTGAGATGTTCTACAGCCTGCGTTACGAGCCATCGTTCGCCTGGTACTCGCCGGAAAAGCGCTGGGCCAAGTGGACGGTCTACGGCCGCCTGTGGTTGAACTACGACTCCAGCCAGTCGAGCAACCTGACCAACGAGGCATCCAACGCCAACGAACGCGAGCAGCCCGAAGGCTGGTACGCCGAACTGCGCGAGTTGTACGTCAAGCGCAACCTGATCGGCGACGACCCGCGCTTCTCTGCATCGTTCGGCCGCCAGCGCTTCTATGACGACTACGGCATCTGGTGGGACGACAGCCTCGAGTCGCTGCGTTTCAACTATCAGGACACCTTCAGCGAGGCGTTCTTCGCCGTCGGGCAGAAGTTCCATAACTACAACACCGACGTCAACCGCCTGGCCGACAGCGAGGAGCGCACCACCTACCTGATGGGCCAGTACGCCTACCGCTGGAGCCAGAACAACCAGGTCGGTGTGCGCCTGATGCACGAGAACGACCACAGCGGCCACGACGCCGGCGACCGTTACGACTTCAAGGGCATGCGCTACGGGCTGTTCTTCAAGGGCGACAACCTCGCCTACCCAGTGCTCAGCGACTACCACCTGGAACTGGCGGCGCTGGACGGCAAGATGGACAACACCGACGGCAACGGCGTCACCACCACCGGCCACAGCAGCAAGGGCTGGGCGGTCCTCGGCGAAGTCGGCAAGCGCTTTGACGATCTGGCCTGGACCCCGCGCGTGGCACTGCGAGGGGGCCTGACCGACAAGCCCAGCGACGAGAACGACGGCTTCCGCCTGAACGCCATCCAGTCCGACCGCATCACCCGCACCGGTTCCTACAGCACCCGCCTGACCAGCTCGTTCGTCGCCCTCGACCTGCGCAACCTGAGCTACTACGGCTTTGCCGTGGAGACCCGCCCTACCCCGCGCAGCGCACTGGACTTGCGGGTGACCCAGCTGGACCTGCGCGATGCCGACGGTACCCTGCCGATCCGCATGAACGGCGACCAGCGTTCGCAGCGCAATCGCGCCATCAACCAGGGCAGCAATGGCAACGGGCGCAATGTCGGGCAGATGATCGACCTCAACTACTACTGGAAGATGTTTCCGGTGGCTATCGACGGCAAGCACCTGGACGTCAACGCGCTGGTCAGTGCCAGTTACCTCAATGCCGGCAGTGCATTGCAAACCGGTGATGACTACCAGCTGAGCGTCGGCGTGGTGATCAGTTACTAAGGAAGGGCCGTGCCATGATCTTCGCCTCCAATGTGTTCCTGTTCCTGTATCTGCCGCTGTTCCTGGCCGTGTATTTCCTGGCCAGGGCGCAGTGGCGTTCGACGGTGATCGTGGCCGCCAGCTACATTTTCTACGCCTGGTGGCGGCCGGACTTCCTCCTGCTGTTCGTCGGCATCACCTATTGGAATTACTGGTTCGGCCTGCGCATCAAGGCACGCCTGGATGCCGGCGACAAGCGCCTGGCCCTGCGTCTTCTGTGGGTCGGCGTGGCCGGCAACCTGTCGACCCTGGGCTACTTCAAGTACGCCAACTTCGGCGCCGAGGTGCTGGCCTTGCTGCTGGCGCCGCTGGGCATCAACACCTGGACGCTGGAAAACATCTTCCTGCCGCTGGGCATTTCGTTCTACGTGTTCCACGCCCTGAGCTACATCGTCGACATCTACCGCAAGGACGCCACGCCAACGCGCAACTTCATCGACTTCGCCGCTTTCGTCGCGCTGTTCCCGCACTTGGTAGCCGGGCCGATCCTGCGCTACAGCCAGCTGGCGCCGCAGCTGCGCGAACGCACCCACTCGCTGGAGCTGTTCTCGCTGGGCGTGTGCCGCTTCATGCTCGGCTTCATCATGAAGGTGCTGATCGCCGACCGCCTGGCCCCGATCAACGTGCTGTTCGTCAGCGAAGGCACGCTGCAGTTCAGCGATGCCTGGTTCGGCCTGGTGATCTCCACCCTGCAGCTGTATTTCGACTTCGCCGGCTACAGCCACATGGCCCTGGGCCTGGCGCTGATGATGGGCTTCCGCTTCCCGGAGAACTTCAACCAGCCCTACGTGGCGCAGAGCATTACCGAGTTCTGGGCACGCTGGCACATGACCCTGGCGCATTTCCTGCGCGACTACGTGTACATGCCGCTGGTGCGCAAGCGCGTGGCCGGCGCCTTGCCGGCGCTGATCTGGACCATGCTGCTGTCGGGCCTGTGGCACGGCGCGAGTTTCGCCTTCATCTGCTGGGGGCTGTTCTTCGGCGTGGGCATGGTCATCGAACGCAAGTTCAACCTGGCGACCAAGGTCACCACGCCCTACCACCCAGGCCGCAACCTGCGCACCGGGGTGCTGATCCTGCTGAGCATGCCGCTGTTCTTCACCATGGACCTGCGCCACAGCATCGACATCTACAAGGCACTGTTCGGCTTCAACGGCTTCGGCTCGCTGGAACTGTACGTGCTCGGCGCCTCGAAAATGGCCATGGCCTTTGCCCTGGTGGCGCTGGCCTGGCTGGTGCTGGCCGGGATCAACAACGTGCGTTTCTACGCCGGCAACAAGGAAGGCTATTTCATGCGCCACGTCGGCGCGCTGCACAGTGTGCTGCTGTGGGGCGGCTTCCTGCTGGCGCTCAGCAGCCTGGCGGCCAACTCGTTCTCACCCTTCCTGTATTTCCAGTTCTAGGAGCCTGCCATGTACCCGGTGATGAATTCGGCCAGCAAGGCCAATGGCATTCTGTTCGCGGTGGTGCTGGCGGCGATGTTCATCTATTCGCTGCCGCCGGTGTTCAGCTTTGCCCGCACCTCGACCGACACCTGGAACCTGTTCGTCGATGGCAAGCTGCTGCGCAAGTTCGAGCAGGCCTACGACAAGCGCTTCTTCCTGCGTGAGCCGTCGGTGGAACTGTGGGCCGATGCCCAGTTCCACTTGTTCGGCGAAGGCACCAAGGGTGTGGTGCTGGGCAAGGATGGCTGGCTCTACACCAACCAGGAATACCGCGTGCCCAACGACCTTGACGCCAACGTCGCCAGCCAACTGGAGCAGATCGCCAAGGTCCGCACGCAACTGGCCGAGCACGGCAAGCAGCTGGTGATCCTGCCGCTGCCGATGAAGCTGGATGTGTACGCGGCGCATGCCAAGCATGCCTTCGACCCACGGGTGACCAGCCTCTACGACCACTTCGTCGGTGAGCTGCAAGACCGCCATCTGGACGTGGTACCGCTACGCGCCGCGTTTCTCGCCAACCTCGAAGGCCCGCCGCTGTTCCTCAAGTCCGACACCCACTGGAGCCCGGAAGGCGCGCGGCTGTCAGCCTACGAACTGGCACGCCAGCGCCCGCAACTGCTGGGCGACCAGGTGTACGTGTCGCGCAAGGCCGGTGAGAAGAGCATCAAGGGCGACCTGATGAACTACATCCAGTTCGACCATGCGCGCCTGGCGCCGCAGTTCGGCCCCAACCCGATCGCCTTGTACGAAACCCTCAAGGCCGAACAAGGCGCCGACGACCTGTTCGCCGAGGCAAACCAGAGCCTGCTGCTGGTCGGCACCAGCTACAGCAAGATCGACGACTGGAACTTTGTCGGCTTCCTCAAGGAGGCACTGAACCGCGACCTGTTGAGCATTGCCGTGGAAGCCCGCGGCCCGTTCGAGGCGATGAACCAGTTCCTTGCCAGTGACGAGCTGGCCAACACGCAGATCGACACCGTGGTCTGGGAATTCCCCCTGCGCACCTTGCTCGCCCACCGCCCCGGCTCGCTCAGCCGCAGCGCGGCGCCCCAGCATTTCTGACGATTCAAGGAGAGCCTGATGAAACTTGCCCCACTGTTCACCGCCATCGCCCTAGCCGCCGCCAGCCAGGCTGCCCTGGCCGCCGAAGGCAACGCCGACCTGTACGATGCCGTGGCCCCGGCCGACTCGGCGTTCGTCCGGGTGCTGAACCTGTCCGACCGCAACATCGACGTCACCCTCAGCGGCAAGGTCAATCCGCAACGGGTTGCCGCCGGCCAGCTCAGCGGCTACCGCTTCACCCCTGCCGGGCCGCACAAGATCGCCGTCGGCAGCCAGTCGATCGAACCGCAGCTGAAGGCCAATGCGGCCAGCACGGTGGTCTACGACGGCAAGCAGCTGAAACTGATCAGCGACAAGTACGTCAACGAGCCGAAGAAGGCGCAGATCGCGTTCTACAACCTGACCGCCAACCAGGCCGCGCTGAAGACCTCCGATGGCAAGCACGAAGTGGTCGAGGCACTCGGCAACGGCGAGACCGGCACGCGGATGGTCAACGAGGTCAAGATCGACTTCGCCGCCTACCAGCAGGACACCAAGGTCGCCAGCTTCGACGAGCAGTTCCTCAAGAAGGGCCGTTCGTACAGCTACGTGCTGCTACCCGGCAACCGCAGCATGACCATCGCCAACAGCATCGACCCGACCGAGTGATGAATGCCCTGCAAGGATGAATGGCACATGAAGACCCTTGTTCCTTTTGGCCTGAGCGCTGCCCTGGCCTTGCTCAGCCTGCCGGCCCTGGCCGCGCAGCCAGCCCCGGCTGCCCAGGTGGCCGGGCCAGGCTGCGAGAACCTGCAGTGCATGGTTTGCCCGGCCTTGAGCGACCCGCAACGCTATGCCGAGGGGCGCATGAAACTGATGCGCGAGATCGTCCCTGGCAAGGACCGCTGGCTGTTCCGCTCGGCCGTCGACCTGACCAATGACTTCGGCATCCCCGCGCCGATGCGCCCGGAGTTCGCCCGTTTGATGCAGGCCTTCGAACGTCAGGGCATCCACGTGGCCATGGCGATCCAGCCGACCCGCGGGCTGATGCACCGCGACAAGCTGTTCGCCGACCAGTTGCATGGCTTCGACTACGCCCGCGCCAGCAACAATCTTGGTAACTTCCTCGGCCAGTTGCGCCAGGGCGGCGCGGTGGTGGCGCCGATGATGCAGCTGGTGCAACAGCCGCCGAAGGGCGAGTACTTCTTCCGCCGCGACCACCACTGGACGCCCAGCGGCGCCGAGGCCACGGCCAGACTGATGGCCGAGGAAATCCGCCGCCAGCCGTTCTATGCCGGGCTGACCAAGAAGGCATACCGTACCGAGCCGGGCGTGATGGTGCCCAAGGACGGCACGATGAACCTGGCACTGAGCAGCATCTGCGGCAACAACTACGGTTTCCAGTATGTGCGCGGCTACCAGACCATCCCGGTGGCGGCTGGCGCCGACGCGCTGTTCGATGAAGCACCGGACCCGCAGGTCATCCTGGTCGGCGACAGTAACGCCGCGGCCCGTGAAGACGAGAGCAAGCAGTTCAACTTCGATGGCTACCTGAAGCAGTACCTGAACGTCGACATCCTCAACTACGCCCTGCCTGGGGTGGGCGAGGATGGCTCGCTGCTGGAGTACCTGTTGTCGAGCGACTACAAGCCCAAGGCACCGCCCAAGCTGATCGTCTGGGAGCTGCCGGCCAACTACCGGCTCGACTCGCCGCTGATGTACCGCCAGCTGGTTCCGGCAGTCCAGGGCGGTTGTTCGGCAGGCCGGGAAGTGCTCGGCGCAAAACTGCAGCGCCCGGCATTGAAAGTGGGTGAGCGCATCGAGCTGCTGAGCAATGCCGGCAGCGGGCGCCAGGCGCTGACGAAGGGCTTTCTCGACATTCGCCTGAGCGACAAGAACGTCAAGGACTTCTACATCATCGTCTATTACGACAATGGGGCGCGGGACAAGGTGTGGTTCCGCCGCGACGCGGTGGTGACCGGTGGCCAGTACTACCTGGAGCTGAGCAAGGCACCGGAGTTTGCCGGGGCCAACCTGCTGTCGGTGTTCATGGAGCCGACCAAGCCCGGGACCACGGCGACCGATGTGGAGACTCGCCTGTGCCTTTGACCTCCATTGATGGGGCTGCTCTGCAGCCCATCGCGGGCAAGCCCGCTCCTACCCCGACCGCGTCAGCCACACGAATCGGTGTGGGAGCGGGCTTGCCCGCGATGGGCCGCAAAGCGGCCCCAATCCTGCTCACGCTGTGCCTACTGAGCCCCCAATCTCAGGCGGCCCAGTCCATCTGGCCCGCCCACAGCACGCCACAGTCAGCCATGATCGCCGACTACCGCACCCTGGCCTGCAGCCAGCAGCCGCCAGCGCCCTACACTGGCAGCCTGCACCTGGAAAGCAAGTACGACCAGCGCGACGCCAGCAAGTCGACCCTGCGCAGCAGCCCCGACGCCGACAGCGAGCAGATCGCCAAGCAGGTCAAGCAGTTCGTCGGTGGCCTGATCTATGCCAGCAAACGCTTTCAGCGGGCGAAGAAGCCGCAGGACGCCAACATGGCCCTGGCCTGCCAGGACCAATGGTTGCAGGCATGGGCGGCAGCCGGTGCCCTGCTCAACCCCGATGCCAGCGGTACCGGCATGGCGGCCCGCAAGTGGGCGCTGGCCGCCATGGCCGGCGCCGTGCTGCTGACCCAGTCCGCAGCCGACGGCAAGCTGCAACTGAGCCCGGCACAGCGCAGCTGGTTCAGCCGCCTGGCCGAGCAAGTGATCGCCGAGTACGACCCCCGGCGCAGCGCTACCCGGATCAAGTTCAACAATCACGACTACTGGGCGGCCTGGGCGGTGGCCGCCACCGGCATGCTGGTGGGGCGCGACGACTTCATCCAGTGGGCCGACGGCAACCTGCGCCGCGGCCTGGCCCAGGCCGTGCGCTCCGCTGACGCCAGCTACGCCTATCTGCCGCTGGAAGTGGAGCGCGGCAAACTGGCCGCCACTTACAGCCAGTACGCGCTGGTCCCCTTGGTGCTGCTGGCCGAATCGGCTCGCGCCAACGGTTTGCCATGGAGCGCCGACGATCAGCAGACCCTCGACCTGCTGGCCAACTTCGCCGCGCGCAGCGTGCTCGCCCCTGATGGCCTGCCCGAACTCGCAGGCAAATCCCAGGTGGATGTCGCGCCCTACAAGCTGGCCTGGCTGATCCCGTTCCTGCAGCGCAACCCCGGCCATGCCCTGGCACGCCAGCTGTACGACAACGAAGATGGCGAGGTGGACAACTACAGCCAGCTCGGTGGCCCGATCAAACCGTTCTACCCCCCTCTGCCCGGATCAAGGAGCTGACCCATGGCCGCCCTCGCCCGCTTTACCTTCACCTGCCTGGCCGCCTTGTGCCTGGCCGGCGCTGCCCACGCCGCCAGCCAAGCGCTGCCGGTCAACCAGACCGTGGATACCCTGCCCGGTGAGCAACGCCAGCTCAAGGCCGAACAGCTGCGCCAGCAGGTGCGCCAGGCCGTGGCCTTCCAGCAGGCCGAGCGGCCACGCCCGGCCGGGCGCGCCAGCGTCAGCCTGCAGCCAATGTTCTCGTCCCAGGCGGGCAGCTGGCCGTTCGAGCCATTCGTCAACAATGGCCTGTTCCGCGCCATCGCCGGTTACCAGGCGCACCACCCGCAAGTGGTGATGCTGCGCGGTGGCAGCATCACCCTGGCGCAGTTGCACGACGCCCTGAACGATCCACGCATCCTCAAGCGCTACAAGGACGGCTATCTGCTCAGCTACCCGCTGATGATCGCCAGCGATGCGGGGCTGGTGCTCGAAGGCACCAGCCTGTACCTCTCGAGTTTCTCCGGCACGGCGCTGATCAACCAGGGCTGGCTCGGGCTCAACCAGTCCAGCCTGGAGAGCATGGCCGGCGACAAGCCGGGCAGCACCGACAGGGCCTGGCGGCCCTTCGTGGTGGCCTGGGCCGGTAGCCACACCCAGGTGATCGGCTCGACGCTCAAGCGCCTGGGCTACAACGCCAATCTTTCCCGTGGCCTGACCACGGCCTTGAGCACCCAACAGGCGGCCAGCACGCGCCCGGCCACGCTGCTCATCCGCGACAGCCAGTTCAGCGAGATGTCCAGCGCGGTGGAGCTGCAACACAGCCAGGCGACCATCACCGGCAGCCAGTTCGGGCAGTCGCAGCAGTACGCCATCGACGTGCAGAACAGCCAGGTCAGGCTGCAGGGCAACCAGCTGCGGGGCATCGACAACAACAGTGGCGTGCGCCTGCGTGGCCAGACCCGCGCCCTGGTCGAAGGCAACCTGATCCTCGGCGCGACCAAGGCCGCCATCGAAGTCAGCGAGCAACAAGGCGCAGTGCTGCTGGCCGGCAACCGCATCGGCGACAGCCGGGGCAATGCCATCCAGCTGCGAAACCTGGCACCCACCGTGGCGGCGCCGCTGGTGATCGACGACAACCTGCTGGCCAGCAGCCAGGGCAGCGCGGTGGATGCCAGCGAGGTCGCCGCGGTGGCGCTGCTCGACAACCGCATCGGCAATACCGCGGAATATGCCATCAGCCTGCGCAATGCCACGCCACTGGCCGGGCCCTTGCTGCTCAGCGGCAATCGCCTGGGCCGGGTCGGCAAGGCGCTGGTGCGGGTGGAGGGAATGCGCGATGTGGTGCTCGGAGGCAACCGCTTCGAGGGCAAGCCGTTGCTGCAGAACCTGTTGATCGGGGATTTGTTGCCGTTGCAGGGACAGTTGCTCGAGGCCACGGTTCGCCAAGGTGAGACGGTGCGGGTGAGGCAGCAATGATCCGGCACTTGGGGTGACTTCACAGGCCTCATCGCGGGTAAACCCGCTCCTGCAGGGTCACCACAGGCCTGAATGTTGTGAGGTCCCTGTAGGAGCGGGTTTACCCGCGATGAGGCCGGCACAGGTCAACCGATTACTCGCTGCATTCTCACAAAGCAGTCATCCTCCCCCATCTCGACGAACCCGTGGCGCAGGTAAAGCTGCCGCGCCGGGTTGCTCTTGAACACCATCAACCGCAATAACGGCAGCCGCCGCTGCACCGCCCAGTCGATCAGCGTTTCCAGTACCCAGCTGCCGACCCCACGCCCACGCTGTTCCGGCAGCAGGTGCAACTCACGAATGAACAACGCCTGGCGGTCCTGGCTGAGGCTGCAGAAACCCAGCACGGTCTCGCCTTCCACCACCAGCCACTGTTCGCGCCAGCCCCAGGCTTCATCGAACGCTTGTTCGATCCACAACAGGTCGAACTCGCGGTAGTACGGCAACATCGCCCGACGCGTAAGGTCGCGGGCAAACGTGCGCCAGGCATCGCTCGCGGCGATCAGCACGCGCTGGCCATCTTGCTTGTCTGGCGCGCCGTAGACGCGCTTGCAGCGAATCATAGGGGTCTCCTGCCATGACCGTCTGTCTTGAGCCTAGGTAATTCATTGACCGAGGTCACGCCCAGCCGGGGAATTGTTTCTATGCTCAGAGCCACCCTCGCCGACGCCAATCGGAGCCCCCATGGCAACCCCGTCCCTGGCCAGCCAGCCGCCACTGGCCCACCGCGACTCCCGCCCGCAACTTTCCCATAAACCCGGGCGCGCCACCCTCGTACTGTTCTTCGGCTTGCTGCTGGCCGGCATCGCCTATACCGCCTGGAGCCTCAAGCAGGACGTGACTGCCAGTGGTACGGCGATCACTACCGTCACGCCGTTCCTGCTGCTCGGCCTGGCGCTGCTGATTGCCCTGGGCTTCGAATTCGTCAACGGTTTCCATGACACCGCCAACGCGGTGGCCACGGTGATCTACACCCACTCACTGCCGGCACCGGTGGCGGTGGTCTGGTCCGGCTTGTGCAACTTTCTCGGCGTGTTGCTTTCCAGTGGCGCGGTGGCGTTCGGCATCATCGCCCTGTTGCCGGCAGAGCTGATTCTACAGGTTGGTTCTTCGGCTGGCTTCGCCATGGTCTTTGCCTTGCTGCTGGCGGCGATCATCTGGAACCTCGGCACCTGGTGGCTGGGGCTGCCGGCGTCCTCTTCGCACACACTGATCGGCTCGATCATCGGCGTCGGCGTGGCCAACGCGCTGATGCATGGGCGTGACGGCACCAGCGGGGTCGACTGGGCGCAGGCCAGCAAGGTCGGCTATGCCCTGCTGTTCTCGCCGCTGATCGGCTTTGCCTGTGCTGCCGTGCTGCTGCTGGCGCTGCGCGCGCTGGTCAAGCGCAAGGCGTTGTACCAGGCGCCGGAAGGCCGCACGCCGCCACCGTGGTGGATCCGCGGGGTGCTGATCCTGACGTGCACCGGCGTGTCGTTCGCCCATGGCTCCAACGACGGGCAGAAGGGCATGGGCCTGATCATGCTGATTCTGGTCGGCACCCTGCCGATGGCTTATGCCCTGAACAAGACCATGCCCAGCGAGCAGGCCCTGCAGTTCTCTGCCGTTGCCGAAGTCACCCGCCAGGTGCTGGTCGACACCGCGCCCACGCCGGCCTCCGGCGACCCGCGCCAGGCATTGACCGCCTTCATCGCCGAACCGAAGGCCACCCCCCAACTGGTACCGGCACTGGCCGCGCTCACCGGCCAGATCGGTGACCAGGTCAAAGGCTACGGTTCACTGAAGCGCGTGCCAGCCGAAGCCATGGCCAACGTGCGCAACGACATGTACCTGGCCAGCGAAACCATCCGCCTGATCGAAAAGAAACAGCTGGTGGCATTTGACGCCGACACCCGCAGCCAGGTGCTGGCGTTCAAGACGCAACTGGACGACGCAACCCGCTACATCCCGCTGTGGGTCAAGGTGGCGGTGGCCATCGCCCTGGGCTTGGGGACCATGGTCGGCTGGAGACGTATCGTGGTGACGGTGGGCGAGAAGATCGGCAAGACTCACCTGAGCTATGCCCAGGGGGCTTCGGCCGAAGTGGTCGCAATGTGCACCATCGGTGCGGCGGACATGTTCGGGCTGCCGGTGTCGACCACCCACGTGCTGAGTTCGGGGGTGGCCGGGACCATGGTCGCCAACGGCTCGGGGATTCAGCAGCGCACGCTGATCAACCTGCTGATGGCCTGGGTGCTGACCCTGCCGGCGGCAATGCTGTTGGCCGGCAGCCTGTACTGGCTGCTGAGCCAGGTTTTTTGATCAGCCGGGAATTTTCAGGCCACGCTGCACCGCAGGCCGCTCGAGGAACTTCGCCAGCACCCGCTGCACGTCCTTGAATTCATCGAAGCCCACCAGCTCGCGGGCGTTATAGCGTTCCACCAGGTTGCGCACCCAAGGGAAGATGGCAATGTCGGCGATGCTGTATTCATCGACCATCCACTCACGCCCTTTCAAGTGGCGGTCCAACACACCCAGCAGGCGCTTCGATTCGTTGACGTAACGGTCACGCGGGCGCTTGTCTTCGTATTCCTTGCCGGCAAAGAAATGGAAGAAGCCGACCTGGCCGAACATCGGCCCGATGCCGCCCATCTGGAACATCAGCCACTGCAGGGTCTGGTAGCGCTGGGCCGGATCCTGGCTCAGCAACTTGCCGCTCTTTTCTGCCAGGTACTGCAGGATCGCCCCCGACTCGAACAGCGGCAACGGCTGGCCGCCTGGGCCATTGGGGTCGAGGATCGCCGGGATCTTGTTGTTGGCACTGAGCGAAATGAACTCGGGGCTCAGCTGGTCATCGTTGTCGAAGCTGACCTTGTGCGGCTCGTAGGCCAGGCCGATCTCCTCCAGCATGATCGACACCTTGACGCCGTTGGGCGTGGGCAGCGAGTACAGTTGCAGGCGCTCAGGATGCTTCGCAGGCCATTTGTGGGTGATGGGGAAAGCGCTCAGATCAATCATGGTCAACCTTGGGCTTGGATGGGAAGCTGTCACTCTAGAGACATCCCGGCTCGCTGGCCATCACCGAGCGTTGATCAGCTGGCCTGACCATGCGCCTTGAGCTTGAGTTTTTCGGTGTCCACCCGCACGAACACCGAGTCGGCGCTGACCGTCAACACATCGCCTGCCCAGACCTCGCAGACGACCCGGGTCTTGCGCCCGACTTCACCTTCCACACGCGCCTTGAGCAGTAGCTCTACGCCCATCGGCGTGGGCTTGAGGTAATTGAGCCCGAGGCTGCCGGTGACACAATCGATGCGCGGCAGGCTGCCCGCTTCGCGGCCTTCGGCGCGGTAGTGGTAGGCCATGGCGGTCCAGTTCGAATGGCAGTCGACCAGCATCGCCAGCAGGCCGCCATAGACCAGGCCGGGCCAGCCGATGTAGGTGCTGTCGGGTGAGTGCCGGCACAGCAGGTGAATACCGTCGGCATCCCAGTGGCTCTGCAGGTGCAGGCCGGAGGGGTGGGAACAACCGCAACCGAAGCAGGTGCCTTCGGGGGCAGCGAGGGCTTGGAGGGAAAGGGGATATTCGTTCATGCGCAGCCTGTGCTTGTTGGAATTGGGGGCGCGAAACGCCCCCATTTAAACACAAAGCTCAGGCCGGCTGGGCAACCACCTTGGCGCCCTTCTGGGTCAGCGACACCACGAGGATGAACAAGGTCACGCCCACGGTCATCAGTGTCTCGTAGCGGTAGGCGTCGCTGAACAGCATGTAGCCCAGGACCATGACGATGGTGCCGATCACCAGCCAGGTCAGCCACGGGAACAGCCACATCTTCAACTCCAGCGAGCGCCCTTCCCGCTCGGCGCGGGCGCGCATGCGCAGCTGCGACACGGCAATCACCAGGTACACCAGCAAGGCGATGGCCCCGGTGGTGGACAGCAGGAAGCCAAAGACCTTGCCCGGCAGCACATAGTTGACGAAGCAACCGGCGAAGCCGGCCAGGGTCGAGAGAAGCACCGCCACGGTCGGCACGCCAGCACCGGAGATTCGCTTGGTCATGCTCAGCGCCTGGCCGCGGGCACCCAGCGAGTAGAGCATCCGCGAAGCCGTGTAGAGGCCGGAGTTCATGCAGCTGGTCACCGCCACCAGCACTACCAGGTCGACCAGCAGCTTGGCGCCCGGCACGTTGAGCACTTCCAGCACGCGCTGGAACGAGCCCACCGCTTTCAGGCCAGGGTCGTTCCAGGCCACCAGCGACACCACCAGGAAAATCGACGCCAGGTAGAAGATTGCGATGCGGTACACCACCAGGTTGGTGGCACGGCGGATCTTGTCTTTCGGGTTGGCGGTTTCGTCGGCAGCAATGGTGACGATCTCGGCGCCGAAGAACGAGAAGATGGTGATCAGCACGCCACCCAGCACGGTCCCGAAACCGTTGGGCATGAACCCACCGCTGGCCCACAGGCGACTGATGCCGGACACCTCGGCCAGCGGCCAGAAGCCGAACACGGCCAGGCTGCAGACCGCGATGAAGGCGATGATGGCGACCACCTTGACCAGCGCGAACCAGTACTCGAACGCGCCGAAGTTCTTCACGCTGACCAGGTTGCTGCCCGACAGCACGAGCATGATCAGGAAGGCGAACAGCCAGGACGGCACGCCTGGGAAGTAGGCATGCAGGATATCGGCGCCGGCGATGGCCTCGACCGGGATGATCAGCACCCAGAACCACCAGTACAGCCAGCCGATGGTGAAACCGGCCCATGGGCCGATGGCCTCGGAGGCATAAGTGGAGAACGAGCCGCTATTGGGGTTGGCGATGGCCATTTCACCCAGCATGCGCATGACCAGCAGCACCAGCAGGCCGGTCATGGCGTAGGAGATGAGAATGGCCGGACCAGCCGTGGCGATGGCGTTGGAAGAACCGATGAACAGGCCGGCACCGATGATGCCGGCGATGGAAATCATGGACACCTGACGCGAGGTCAGGCCGTGCTGCAAGGAACGCTGTTTGTTGTTGTGTAGCGAAGCCATGGAGAACCCTCGAATGGGTCGGCCGGCAGGCAGCTGAAGTGCCGCAGCCAGCTGAAAAAGTTGGAGCAGAATTCGGGTAGTCGTTGTGCTGTTTTTTTGTTGTTGTAGGTCGCCGGTCGCGCAATTACCTCCTCTTCGCTGTACCGGTTGTCATCGTTGATCGAGGTCAGTATTAATCTATAAGACGAGGTCAACAAACGACCTTTTCGAAGCACATGATTCCAATACGGAATGAACTTCATCCTTTTTTGCTCGGTACGCGCCTGCCATGTCCAAACGCCTGATGCCCTCGACCACCGCCCTGCAGTGCTTCGAAGCTGCCGCCCGACACCTGAGCTTCACCCGTGCGGCACAGGAGCTGCACCTTACCCAGAGCGCCGTCAGCAAGCAGGTTGCGCAACTCGAGGACATGCTCTCGCATTCGCTGTTCCAGCGTATTCGCCGGCGCTTGCACCTGACCCCGGCCGGCGCGCTGTACCTCGCCGAAGTGAACAAGATCCTCAACCAGATCGACATCTCCAGCCGCTACATCCTCAGCTACGGCGACGAGACCGAGGTACTGCGCATCGCTACCCAGCCGACCTTTGGCGCGCGCTGGCTGGTGCCCAGGCTCAAGGGCTTCGGCGACCGCCACCCGCGCATCCACCTGGACATCCGCAACGAACTGGAGCCGTTCGACCTGGTGCAGGCCAAGGCCGATATTGCGTTCTTCTTCGGCCAGGGCACCTGGCCGGGGGCCACCTGCATCGAACTGTTCAGCGAGGAAGTGGTGCCGGTGTGTGCGCCCGAGCTGCTGGCCCGGCACCGTTTCGACAGCGCCGAGGCGCTCACCGCACACCGGCTGTTGCAGTGCGCGTCCCGGCCGGAGGCTTGGCACGAGTGGTTCCTGGGGTTGGGCTTGCACAGCCAGAACAGCTACCACGGGCCGCGTTTCGACACGTTCTACCTGTGCATCCGCGCGGCCATCGCCGGCTGTGGCATTGCCCTGATTCCGCGCTATCTGGTGGCTGAAGAACTGAGCGAAGGCAAGCTGGTAGTGGCCTGGGACCACCCGGTGGCGAGCAATGGCCGGCATTTCATCGCCCATGCCGAACATGCTGCCGAAGTGCCCAAGGTGAAGGCCTTCGTGCAGTGGATTCGCGAGCGGGTTGCCGAGGGAGACTGAGGTTGCCTGCACTCGCGAAGGGGCAACTTCATGAATCAGAGGAATGACCGCAATCGAATAATTCGTTTGCGGGATAATGCCGCGGCGCGCTTGGATATTAAGAAACTTGAACAAGGTCCGCGTGCCCATGAAACTGGAAAGTATCAGTCAATCCATTGCCATCGTTCATCCGATCACACTTTCCCATGGCCGTAATGCCGAAGTCTGGGATACCGACGGCAAACGCTACATCGACTTTGTCGGCGGTATCGGCGTGCTCAACCTGGGCCACTGCAACCCGGCGGTGGTCGAGGCGATCCAGGCCCAGGCCAGCCGCCTGACCCACTACGCGTTCAACGCCGCGCCCCATGGCCCGTACCTGGAGCTGATGGACCGCCTGCGCCAGTTCGTCCCGGTCAGCTACCCGCTGGCCGGCATGCTCACCAACAGCGGTGCGGAAGCGGCGGAAAACGCCCTGAAGGTCGCCCGCGGTGCCACCGGCAAACGCGCCATCATCGCCTTCGACGGCGGCTTCCATGGCCGCACCCTGGCCACCTTGAACCTCAACGGCAAGGTCGCGCCCTACAAGCAGCGGGTCGGCGAATTGCCGGGGCCGGTGTACCACCTGCCCTACCCCAGCGCCGATACCGGCGTCAGCTGCGAGCAGGCACTCAAGGCCATGGACCGCCTGTTCAGCGTCGAATTGGCGGTAGAGGACGTGGCGGCGTTCATCTTCGAACCGGTGCAGGGCGAAGGCGGCTTCCTCGCCCTGGACCCAGCGTTCGCCCAGGCGCTGCGGCGGTTCTGCGATGACCACGGGATCCTGATCATCATCGACGAGATCCAGTCCGGCTTTGGCCGTACCGGCCAGCGCTTCGCCTTCCCGCGCCTGGGGATCGAACCGGACCTGCTGTTGCTGGCAAAGAGCATCGCCGGCGGCATGCCGCTGGGCGCCGTGGTCGGGCGTCAGGACGTGATGGCAGCACTGCCCAAGGGTGGCCTGGGGGGCACCTATTCGGGCAACCCGATCGCCTGCGCGGCAGCACTGGCAAGCCTGTCACAGATGACCGACGAAAACGTCGCCACCTGGGGTGAGCGCCAGGAACAGGCGATCGTTGGCCGCCATGCCCGCTGGAAGGCCTCGAACCTGAGCCCGTACATCGGCCGCCTGACCGGTACGGGCGCGATGCGCGGCATCGAGTTGGTCAATGCCGACGGCAGCCCGGCGCCGGTGCAATTGGCCAAGGTGATCGAAGCGGCGCGAGCCAAGGGGCTGCTGCTGATGCCCAGCGGCAAGGCGCGGCACATCATTCGCCTGCTGGCGCCGCTGACCATCGAGGCCGAGGTGCTCGAGGAAGGGCTGGATATCCTCGAGCAGTGCCTGGCTGAACTGAGCTGAGGGTTACAGGCCCAGTTCTTCAGGGGTGAGCATGTCGGACTCGAAGGCGATCCAGCCGCCTTCGAGTTCGGCGTGGCCGTTGACGATCGGGCCGTAGTAGGTCAGGCCATTCTCCAAGGTCACGCAGATGTGCGTGGCGGATTTTTCGGGGGCCGCGAGCGTACCGACGAAATGCACCTTCTTCAGGGTTTCGGTCACCGCTTCCAGCCCGACGCGCATGCCCGGGTTTTCCGAGGCTTCGGTGTCACCGCCACGGTCTTCGGCGCTGATGGTCACGGTGGCGGTGTAAGGGTACTTGATGCTCAAGCGGGGTTACCTCAAAAGGGTGTCTGGGTAGATGGGCGCGTAGAGTACGCGGAAGAGGCCGGGCCTGCAAAAGATGCCCCGATCTGTTAGGGTGCCCGCCGATGCACGCCACACCACACGAGGACACCTGAGTGAGCGCCGAAGAACCCCTGATCGCCGACCTGTTCGAGGTCGACAAACGCCTGACCCTCAAGCCCGTCGTGGATTTCAACAGTTTCCTGCGCAACGCCTTTGGCGAAGGCCCGTGCCGCTGCCACCGCTGCACCGAAGGCAGCGACCCAAGCAGCTACAGCCACGCCCATACGTTCACCTTCGAAGGCCGCCCGCGGCATCGCCGCTTCGCCAGCACCGCCGGCAGCGACGTCGCCCAGGTCCTGAAAAAGGCCTGGCTGTCGTACACCAAGGCCGACCTCACCCTGCTCGGCGCGCTGGACCTCACCACCCTCAAGACGTTCACTGAGGTCACCCTGCACGAGCGCCTGCTGGCCCTGCTGCCGGCCAGCGGCCTGGCCCGCGAAATCGACGGC
The DNA here is from genome assembly GCF_014269035.2 of Pseudomonas vlassakiae. Lineage (GTDB taxonomy): Bacteria > Pseudomonadota > Gammaproteobacteria > Pseudomonadales > Pseudomonadaceae > Aquipseudomonas > Aquipseudomonas vlassakiae. The sequence continues at coordinate 46,808 of NZ_JABWRP020000009.1, read as the reverse complement.
CAGTGGATGCTGCAAGCCCAGGCTGACTGACGGCCCGGCGGTCAGGCAGGATTCCCCCGCTCTGCTACCGTGGGGGAATCCGCCCATCTGCAGGTAGTCCGTCATGGCCCGTACAACGCCCATCGAGCTGTACCGCAATATCGGCATCGTCGCCCACGTGGATGCTGGCAAGACCACGACCACCGAGCGCATCCTGTTCTACACCGGGGTCAACCACAAAATGGGCGAGGTGCACGATGGCGCCGCGACCATGGACTGGATGGCGCAGGAACAGGAGCGCGGCATCACCATCACCTCGGCGGCGACCACAGCCTTCTGGCAGGGCTCGACCAAGCAGTTCGCCGACAAGTACCGCTTCAATATCATCGACACCCCCGGCCACGTCGACTTCACCATCGAGGTGGAGCGCTCGCTGCGCGTACTGGATGGCGCGGTGGTGGTGTTCAGCGGCGCCGACGGGGTCGAGCCACAGTCCGAGACGGTCTGGCGCCAGGCCAACAAGTACCACGTGCCGCGCCTGGCCTATATCAACAAGATGGACCGCCAGGGCGCCGACTTCCTGCGTGTGGTCAAACAGATCGATCAGCGCCTGGGTCATCACCCGGTGCCGATCCAGCTGGCCATCGGTAGCGAAGAGAACTTCATCGGCCAGATCGACCTGGTGAAGATGAAGGCGATCTACTGGAACGACAACGACCAGGGCACCAGCTACCGCGAAGAAGAGATTCCCGCCGAACTGCAGGCGCTTGCCGACGAATGGCGCGCGCACATGATCGAGGCCGCGGCCGAAGCCAATGATGAACTGACCATGAAGTTTCTCGAGGGCGAGGAGCTGAGCGTCGATGAAATCAAGGCAGCCTTGCGCCAGCGCACCATCGCCAATGAGATCGTGCCGACCATTCTCGGCTCGTCGTTCAAGAACAAGGGTGTGCCGCTGATGCTCGACGCGGTGATCGACTACCTGCCTGCACCTTCGGAAATCCCGGCCATCAAGGGCACCGACCCGGACGACGAGGAAAAGCACCTGGAGCGTCACGCTGACGATAAAGAGCCCTTCTCCGCCCTCGCCTTCAAGATCGCCACCGACCCCTTCGTCGGTACCCTGACCTTCGCCCGGGTGTACTCCGGTGTGCTCAGTTCAGGCAACGCCGTGCTCAACTCGGTCAAAGGCAAGAAGGAACGCATCGGCCGCATGGTGCAGATGCACGCCAACCAGCGCGCCGAGATCAAGGACGTGTGCGCCGGCGACATCGCCGCACTGATCGGCATGAAGGATGTCACCACGGGCGACACCCTGTGCGACATCGACAAGCCGATCATCCTCGAACGCATGGACTTCCCTGACCCGGTGATCTCGGTGGCGGTGGAACCGAAGACCAAGGGCGACCAGGAGAAGATGGGCATCGCCCTGGGCAAGCTGGCCCAGGAAGACCCGTCGTTCCGTGTGCGCACCGATGAAGAAACCGGCCAGACCATCATTTCTGGCATGGGCGAACTGCACCTGGACATCATCGTCGACCGCATGAAACGCGAGTTCAACGTCGACGCCAACATCGGCAAGCCGCAGGTGGCCTACCGCGAGAAGATCCGCAACACCTGCGAAATCGAAGGCCGCTTCGTTCGCCAGTCCGGCGGGCGCGGGCAGTATGGCCACTGCTGGATCCGCTTCGCCCCTGGCGATGAAGGCAAGGAAGGCCTGGAATTCATCAACGAGATTGTCGGCGGCGTGGTGCCACGCGAGTACATCCCGGCGATCCAGAAAGGCATCGAGGAGCAGATGAAGAACGGCGTGCTGGCCGGCTACCCGCTGATCAACCTGAAGGCAGCGGTGTACGACGGCTCCTACCACGACGTCGACTCCAACGAGATGGCCTACAAGATCGCCGCATCCATGGCCACCAAGCAGCTGTCGCAGAAAGGCGGTGCGGTGTTGCTGGAGCCGGTGATGAAAGTCGAGGTGGTGACACCGGAGGAGTATCAGGGCGATATCCTCGGCGACCTGAGCCGACGTCGGGGGATGATCCAGGATGGCGACGAGACACCCGCCGGCAAGGTCATCCGCGCCGAAGTGCCGTTGGGCGAGATGTTCGGCTATGCCACCTCGATGCGCTCGATGACCCAAGGGCGGGCGAGCTTTTCGATGGAGTTCACGCGGTATGCCGAGGCACCGGCTAGCATTGCCGATGCCATCGTCAAGAAGAACCGCGGGGAATGACGGTCTCCTATGCAGGCCTCATCGCGGCTAAAGCCGCTTTTACAAGGGTGATGCAATCCCTGTAGAAGCCGCTTTAGCCGCGATAAGGCCGGCACATTTCAGCACACCTGTTCAGTGCTGCTCCCCGGCCCGCTTCAGCAGCTTCTTGCAGCGCTCGGAAAGGTGTACCACGCGCAGATGCTTGCCCGCCTTGGCATAACGCTCACGCAGGGTCTTCAACGCGGCAATCGCCGAATAATCGACAAAGCTCAAATGCTGGCAATCCAGAGTGACCTTGGCCGGGTCACTGGCCGCATCGAACTGATTGAGGAACTGCGTGGTGGAGGCAAAGAACAGCGTGCCATGCACCTGGTAATGCTTGCCCCCTTCCCCGTCCTCGTGGCTGTCAGCGTACAGCTCACGGGCATGCTGCCAGGCAAAGTTGACCGCCGCGATCACGATACCGAACAGCACCGCCACGGCCAGGTCGGTGAACACCGTCACCACGGTCACGGCGACGATCGCCAGCACGTCGCTCACCGGTACCTTGTGCAGCACCCGCAGCGAGGCCCAGGCAAAGGTCTGCTGGGCCACCACGAACATCACCCCGACCAGCGCCGCCAGCGGAATACGCTCGATCAGCGGCGACAGGAACAGGACGAACAGCAGGATCATCAGCCCCGCTACGACGCCTGACAACCGGCCCCGGCCATTGGAGCTGAGGTTGATCACGGTCTGGCCGATCATCGCGCAACCACCCATGCCACCGCACAGGCCGGAGACCATGTTGGCCGCCCCCAACGCCACGCATTCGCGGTCCGGGTAGCCACGGCTCTCGGTGATCTCATCGGTGAGGTTGAGGGTCAGCAGGGTTTCCAGCAGGCCGACCATGGCCATCAGCACGGCATAGGGGACGATAATCTTCAGTGTTTCCAGGCTCCAGGGCACCGCCGGAAGGGCCAGCTGCGGCAGGCCACCGGCAATGTGCGCCATGTCACCGAGGGTGCGGGTCGGCAGGCCGAGCAGATACACCAGCACGCCAACACCGAGAATCGCCACCAGCGCAGGCGGCACCGCACGGGTCAGCTTCGGCAGCACATAGACCACCAGCATGGTCAGCGCCACCAGGCCGATCATCAGGTACAGCGGTGTGCCACTGAGCCAGTGTCCACCGGCCTTGAAATGCTCGAGCTGGGCCAGGGCGATGACGATCGCCAGGCCGTTGACGAAGCCGAGCATCACCGGGTACGGCACCAGCCGCACCAGTTTGCCCAAACGCAGCAGGCCGAACAGGATCATCACCACCCCGCCCAGCAGTACCGTGGCCAGCAGGTATTGCACACCGTGCTGCACCACCAGGGCGACGATCACCACCGCCATGGAGCCAGCAGCACCGGAGATCATCCCTGGGCGGCCGCCGAACAGCGCCGTCAGGGTGCAGATGATGAAGGCGCCATAAAGGCCCATCAATGGATTGAGGTGCGCCACCAGGGCGAAGGCGATGCACTCGGGCACCAGGGCGAACGAGGTGGTCAGGCCGGCGAGCAGGTCGGCACGTAGTCGGGCGGGTTTCATGGGCATCCTGTGGTGCGGTCCGGGCGGACGGTACGAAAAAACAAGGGGCGCGATGTTACGGAATTTGTCTGACAGCGGCCACCGCAAGGCGTGTCATCGGCCTGTGCGGGTCAGCCACTGCGCCATGGACGCGTCCTCCAGGGCGTACTCGCCTCGGTTGGCCTTCCATACCAGTTCCTTGTCGCGCAGGGCATCCAGGGCCTTCTGCACATTGGGCGTGCTGGCGTTGACGTCGGCCCCGGCCTGCTCCAGCTTGCGCGCGACATCGATCAAGGTCTGCTCGGTGAACGGCGAGAACGGCTGGCGGCCCTGTGCTCGCTCGGCCATGACTTCGAGCACCGCCTGTTGCAAGGGCGACAGCTCGTTCCAGGCACTCTCGTAGTCGCTCCACACCCCGGCCTGGTGGTTGAGCGCCCCGGTGCGTAGCAATTGACCCAGATTGGCCGCCTCACCCAAGCCGACGCTGACCTCGGCGAGCAACTTGTTGAGCATTTCCGGGCGTCGGCCCACCAGCTCGAAGGCATATTCCAGATCCTCGGCCTTGAACTGGTTGCTCTCGGCCAGGCGGCGGTTCCACAGTTCGGTGATGAAACCGACATACTCGCGACCGAGCAACGGGAAAGGCGTGATGCTGGCCCCGAAGAATGGCTGCTTGCTCTTGAGCACCAGGTTGGCGAGCTTGTCACGGCTCGAGCCGGTGAACACCAGGCGCAAGCCGTCCGGGCCGGCCCCCCGATTGAGTTGGTCACGCGCCGCCTTGAGGGCGAACATCGCATTGAGGCCGTCTTCGCTGTTGAGCGCGTGCTGTGCTTCATCGATGATCAATACCACCATCTGCCCTGATACCTGGTGCAGCACCGCCAGCGCCTGGGCCAGGGTGGTGCCGGCGGGCAGTTGCGGGCGGGTGAAGTCCCAGCTGAGGGTGCGCAGCAGGTTGATCTTGTCGATGCCGGCCTTCTTCGCGGCCTTGGCCAGCGCACTCTCGAAACTGCCCAGCGCGGTGCCGATCGCGCCGCTGATCAGGTCGGCCGGGGCGGCATCGCGGTCCGACCACAGGTCGACATACACCGGTAGCCAGCCACGCTGCACGCACTCGGGGATAAAGTCATTATTGAGGAAAGTGCTCTTGCCGGTACGCCGAGGCGCAGCCAGGAACATGCCGGAGCTGTAATCGACCAGCGACTCGCCGGCCAGGTCCTGGGCCAGGGTCTTCGCCAACTGATCGCGACGCAGCAGCGGACGGGAAGGTGACATGCCATTATCCTCAATTATCTTTCCAACTATAATTTATAGCCTACAAGATAAAAGAAGATAAAACATCCTCCTCCCTTCCATGGCAAACAAGCAAAGGGTAGCTGTGATCCAGGCCCGGCAAACTGCTGACAAATTTGCCATCATGTTGATTCCATCTGCGGAGATCATGGACATGCCGCTACGCCCCCTCTTCACTGCCCTGCTGCTGGCCACCAGCCTCACCGCCCAGGCCGCCACCGAGGTGGTGCCCCTGCAGCATCGCAGCAGCGCCGAACTGCTGCCCGCCGCCCAGGCCTTCATCGGCCGCGACGGCACGGTCAGCGCCTTCGAGAACAAGCTGATCGTCAACGCCAGCCCCGAGCGCATCGATGACCTGCGCACCCTGCTGCAACAGCTGGACACCGCGCCCAAGCGCCTGCTGATCAGCGTCGACAACAACGACAGCAATTACCAGGACAACCGCGGCAACGGCCAGGTCATCCGCTACGGCACCAGCAACCGCGACGGCGGCTTGCAGCAAATCCAGGCCAGCGAAGGTCAGCCGGCATTGATCCAGATCGGCCAGAGCATCCCGATCACCAGCACCAGCACCGACGGCTATGGGCGCATCCAGAGCAACACCGAATACCGCAATGTGACCCAGGGTTTCTACGTCACGCCGAGCTTGAGCGGAGATACGGTTCGTCTGCAAATAAGCACCAATAATGACCGAATGAGCCAGGAACGTGCCGATGTAGTGAAGGTGCAAAGTACCGACACGACCATCACCGGCAGGCTCGGCGAGTGGATCACCCTGGCCGGCTACAACCAGCAGAGCCAAGCCGACCGCAACCCTTCAAGCCGCACCTACAGCACGCAACGGGGTGAAAACATGACGTTGCGCGTCAAAGTCGACCTTCTGGACTGATCCCAGGCAATTCAAGGCCTCGACCAAAGGCCTTGAAACTGACCGCCAAGTCGCATTAGACCAAAGATGTAGTAAGTGAAAAAAATCACTACAAAACATTTGACAGGGTCTTTTTGCCAAGGGCATGATGGCCTCGCTCCCGCTAATCAGGGGCCCTGGCAAGGGCCTTCGAGGCGCCCTCCTCCCACCCCTGGAGGCACCTCGTGTCTATACGGCCCACAAGGCGGTTCGACGGGATTGCGACTGCAACGAAGAAGTTGTCCCGAGGGACGGAAGCGCATCACCGCAGTTCTGGCAATCGCGTAGCACCGCAGCAAGGCAACCACGAGCCGACCTGCCGGAGCGCACCTGCGCCTGACCTGCACCTCCTTCCCCTTCGAGCCTTCACGTTCGCCGCCGCACTTCCACGAACAGGACAGCCGCCAGCTTCCCTGATCGGCCCCGAGCATCAGCACAATTACCCCAAGATCGATGCGACGAGGTTTATTTCCATGGCACTGACACGCGAACAGCAAATTGCAGCCCTCGAGAAAGACTGGGCCGAGAACCCGCGCTGGAAAGGCGTGACCCGTACCTACACCGCCGCTGATGTCGTTCGCCTGCGTGGCTCCCTGCAGCCGGAGCACACCCTGGCCCGCCTGGGTGCAGAAAAACTGTGGAAGCTGGTCACCGAAGGTGCCCACCCATCCTTCCGCCCAGAAAAAGATTTCGTCAACTGCATGGGCGCCCTGACCGGCGGCCAGGCAGTGCAGCAGGTCAAGGCTGGCATCCAGGCCATCTACCTGTCTGGCTGGCAGGTGGCCGCCGACAACAACTCGGCCGAATCCATGTACCCTGACCAGTCGTTGTACCCGGTCGACTCGGTACCGACCGTGGTCAAGCGCATCAACAACGCATTCCGCCGCGCCGACCAGATCCAGTGGAAAGCCGGCAAGAACCCGGGCGATGAAGGCTACATCGACTACTTCGCGCCGATCGTGGCGGACGCCGAAGCCGGTTTCGGCGGCGTGCTGAACGCCTACGAGCTGATGAAGAACATGATCGAGGCAGGCGCTGCCGGCGTGCATTTCGAAGACCAGCTGGCTTCGGTGAAGAAATGCGGCCACATGGGTGGCAAGGTACTGGTACCGACCCAGGAAGCCGTACAGAAGCTGGTGGCTGCGCGACTGGCTGCCGACGTATCGGGCGTACCGACCATCATCCTGGCCCGTACCGACGCCAACGCCGCCGACCTGCTGACCAGCGACTGCGACCCGTACGACCAGCCGTTCGTGATCGGCGAGCGTACCCGTGAAGGCTTCTACAAGGTGCGTGCCGGCCTGGACCAGGCCATCGCCCGCGGCCTGGCCTATGCCCCGTACGCCGACCTGATCTGGTGTGAAACCGCCAAGCCGGACCTGGACGAAGCCCGCCGCTTCGCCGAAGCGATCAAGAAGGAGTACCCGGACCAGATCCTGTCGTACAACTGCTCGCCTTCCTTCAACTGGAAGAAGAACCTGGACGACGCGACCATCGCCAAGTTCCAGCGCGAGCTCTCGGCCATGGGTTACAAGCACCAGTTCATCACCCTGGCCGGTATCCACAACATGTGGCACGGCATGTTCAACCTGGCGCACGACTACGCCCGCAACGACATGACCGCCTACGTGAAGCTGCAAGAGCAGGAATTCGCCGACGCCAGCAAGGGCTACACCTTCGTGGCGCACCAGCAGGAAGTCGGCACCGGCTACTTCGACGACATGACCACCGTGATCCAGGGTGGCGCTTCGTCGGTGACTGCACTGACCGGTTCGACCGAGGAAGAGCAGTTCCACTGATCGTGGATTGCTGATTGAGGCCCGGGGCTTGCGAAAGCCCTGGGCTTTTCTTTTTTCCTGTACCGGCCCTTCGCGGCTAAAGCCGCTTACAAAAATCAGAAGGCTGTGCAGTACCTGCAGGAGCGGCTTTAGCCGCGAAGGGGCCGGTACAGGCAAAGCAGATTTCGCGATAAGGACTATGCTTGTGGCAGCCCAGCAGCAAGGACCGCCCATGCTCCGTCCACGCCACCTGATGATGCTCGCCCTGGCCGCCGCTGCCTTCTATATATATGCACTGGCCAACGACAACGCCCTGCTCGGCCTGCTGGCCAAGCCTATTCCGGTCATGGCACTGATTGCCTGGCTATACAGCGCCCCAATAACGCCCTACCGCCGCTGGATTACCACCGGCCTGGCGTTCTCCGCACTCGGCGACATCCTCCTGGCCATCCCCACCGACCTGTTCGTGTTCGGTCTGGCCGCTTTCCTCTGCGCCCACCTGACCTACTTGCGCGCCTATTGCGGCAAGACCCTGCGCCCCGCCCTGCCCGCCTTACTGTTGAGCGCGATCACCGGCATCACCCTGTTCAGCGTGCTTGCGCAGCACGGCCTTGGGCCCCTGCTGTTTCCGGTTTCGGTCTATGCCCTGGCCATCAGCGCCATGCTCTGGCGCGCGCTTGCCTGTGGCGGCGTCGCCGCATTGGGCGCCTGCCTGTTCGTATTCTCCGACAGCCTGATCGGCATCGACCGCTTCGTCAGCCCTTTTGCCGCCGCACCGTACCTGATCATCCTCGCCTACTGGCTCGGCCAGTGGGCGATCGCTTCGTCAGCACGTCATCACGCAACCGATAAAGTATTGACCCAGAGCGGTGCACGTGGCGTCGGAAGCTGCTAGAACACGAGTCTTTCGCATTTACAAGTAGGGGGAATCTGCAGATGAACTTTACAAGGCACAGAAGAGCCAAATTAGAAGGCATCAGGTCAAATGATATTAATTATCATTACGAAGTTTGTAATTCGTTACCAGTCGCAAGAAACATAATTAACAAAACCGCATGCAATGCCCGAATCTCAAGGCTTTCAGCCAGTTAGGCGCGGGTTTTGTTCTAAATCCTACGAATAAATTTGCAACGGAAATTTTACTTGCACCGGGTTTACCCATAAAATCAGCCCGATTGATTCAGCTGCGACATTTGGTCACTGCACCTGCGACACCACGTCGCCGCTCTACTTATTTCAGACTGCAGAGCTGGGTCTCTGTATAAGGATTTCTAGCATGTCCGATTCGGCAGGACTCATCGCCCACAACTGGGGCTTTGCCATCTTCCTCCTGGGTGTCGTCGGCCTGTGTGCCTTCATGCTCGGCCTGTCCAGCCTGCTCGGTAGCAAGGCCTGGGGCCGTGCCAAGAACGAACCCTTCGAATCCGGCATGCTGCCCGTCGGCAGCGCCCGCCTGCGCCTGTCCGCCAAATTCTATCTGGTCGCGATGCTGTTCGTGATCTTCGATATCGAAGCCCTCTTCCTGTATGCATGGTCTGTGTCCGTCCGCGAAAGTGGCTGGACCGGATTCGTCGAAGCACTCGTTTTCATAGCAATTCTGTTGGCTGGTCTTGTCTACCTATGGCGCGTCGGAGCCCTTGACTGGGCACCCGAAGGTCGCCGCAAGCGGCAAGCGAAGCTGAAACAATGAGGCTTTGGCAATGCAATACAATCTCACCAGAATCGATCCGGATGCGCCCAACGAGCAATACCCGGTAGGTGATCGGGAAACCGTCACCGACCAGCTGCTCGAGGACCAGGTCCACAAGAACATCTTCATGGGCAAGCTTGAAGATGTGATGCGTGGCGCGGTCAACTGGGGTCGCAAGAACTCCCTCTGGCCGTACAACTTCGGCCTGTCCTGCTGCTACGTGGAAATGACCACGGCCTTCACGGCGCCCCACGACATCGCCCGCTTCGGCGCCGAAGTCATCCGGGCCTCGCCGCGCCAGGCCGACTTCATGGTCATCGCCGGTACCTGCTTCGTCAAAATGGCGCCGATCATCCAGCGCCTGTATGAGCAGATGCTCGAACCGAAGTGGGTCATCTCCATGGGTTCGTGCGCCAACTCCGGTGGCATGTACGACATCTACTCGGTCGTTCAGGGGGTCGACAAGTTCCTCCCCGTGGACGTCTACGTGCCTGGCTGCCCGCCGCGCCCTGAGGCTTTCCTGCAAGGCTTGATGCTGCTGCAGGAGTCGATTGGCCAAGAACGACGCCCGCTTTCCTGGGTGGTTGGTGATCAAGGCATCTACCGTGCCGAGATGCCAGCCCAGAAGGACCTGCGTCGTGAACAGCGCATTGCGGTAACCAACCTGCGCAGCCCCGACGAAGTCTGATCCAGCGACCTGCCGCCCGCTCCCGAAAGAGCCGGCGGCCTGGCTTCATTCTTAACGCTGACCCAAAGCGACCGAGACCATGACAGCGGACAACGCTATTTTCATTCCGCCCTACAAGGCAGACGACCAGGATGTGGTCGTCGAACTGCACAACCGTTTTGGCGCCGACGCATTCGTCGCCCAGGAAACCCGCACTGGCATGCCAGTGCTGTGGGTAAAGCGCGCCCAGCTCAAGGAGGTGCTGAGCTTCCTGCGCGGCGTCGCCAAGCCGTACAGCATGCTGTACGACCTGCACGGCGTCGACGAGCGCCTGCGCACCCAGCGCCGCGGCCTGCCCGCTGCCGACTTCAGCGTGTTCTACCACTTGCTGTCGATCGAACGTAACAGCGACGTGATGATCAAGGTGTCGCTCAGCGAAGGCGACCTGAACCTGCCGACCGTGACCGGCATCTGGCCCAACGCCAACTGGTACGAGCGCGAAGTCTGGGACATGTTCGGCATCGACTTTGCCGGCCACCCGCACCTGAGCCGCATCATGATGCCGCCGACCTGGGAAGGTCACCCGCTGCGCAAGGACTACCCTGCCCGCGCCACCGAGTTCGACCCGTACAGCCTGACCCTGGCCAAGCAGCAGCTTGAAGAGGAATCGGCGCGTTTCAACCCCGAAGCCTGGGGCATGAAGCGTCAGGGCGCCAACGAGGACTACATGTTCCTCAACCTCGGCCCGAACCACCCTTCGGCCCACGGTGCCTTCCGTATCGTCCTGCAGCTGGACGGTGAAGAGATCGTCGACTGCGTGCCGGACATCGGTTACCACCACCGTGGTGCCGAAAAAATGGCCGAGCGCCAGTCCTGGCACAGCTTCATTCCCTACACCGACCGTATCGACTACCTCGGCGGGGTGATGAACAACCTGCCGTACGTGCTCGCGGTCGAGAAGCTGGCCGGCATCAAGGTGCCACAGAAGGTCGACACCATCCGCGTGATGCTGGCCGAGTTCTTCCGTATCACCAGCCACCTGCTGTTCCTGGGTACCTACATCCAGGACGTCGGTGCCATGACCCCGGTATTCTTCACCTTCACCGACCGCCAGCGCGCCTACACCGTGATCGAGGCGATCACCGGCTTCCGCCTGCACCCGGCCTGGTACCGCATCGGTGGCGTCGCCCACGACCTGCCACGCGGCTGGGACAAGCTGGTCAAGGACTTCGTCGAATGGCTGCCCAAGCGCCTCGACGAGTACGAGAAGGCCGCCCTGCGCAACAGCATCCTCAAGGGTCGTACCATTGGCGTTGCCGCGTACAACACCAAGGAAGCCCTGGCCTGGGGTACCACCGGTGCCGGCCTGCGTGCCACCGGCTGCGACTTCGACCTGCGCAAAGCGCGCCCCTACTCCGGCTACGAGAACTTCGAGTTCGAAGTACCGCTGGCCCACAACGGCGATGCCTATGACCGCTGCATGGTCCGTGTCGAAGAGATGCGCCAGAGTATCCGCATCATCGACCAGTGCCTGCGCAACATGCCGGAAGGCCCGTACAAGGCGGACCACCCGCTGACCACGCCGCCGCCGAAAGAGCGCACCCTGCAGCACATCGAAACCCTGATCACGCACTTCCTGCAAGTCTCGTGGGGCCCGGTCATGCCGGCCAACGAGTCGTTCCAGATGATCGAGGCGACCAAGGGCATCAACAGTTACTACCTGACGAGCGATGGCGGCACCATGAGCTACCGCACCCGGATCCGTACCCCGAGCTACCCGCACCTGCAGCAGATCCCTTCGGTGATCAAAGGCAGCATGGTCGCCGACCTCATTGCGTACCTGGGCAGTATCGACTTCGTTATGGCTGACGTGGACCGCTAAGCATGAACAGCACGCTTATCCAGACAGACCGTTTCGCCCTGAGCGAAACCGAGCGCTCGGCCATCGAGCACGAAATGCATCACTACGAGGACCCGCGCGCGGCGTCCATCGAAGCCCTGAAGATCGTCCAGAAGGAACGTGGCTGGGTGCCGGACGGCGCCATCCACGCCATCGGCGAAGTGCTGGGCATCCCGGCCAGCGACGTCGAGGGTGTGGCCACCTTCTACAGCCAGATCTTCCGCCAGCCGGTGGGCCGCCACATCATCCGCGTGTGCGACAGCATGGTCTGCTACATCGGTGGCCACGAATCGGTGGTCAGCCAGATCCAGAGCGAACTGGGCATCGGCCTCGGCCAGACCACCGCGGACGGGCGCTTCACCCTGCTGCCGGTGTGCTGCCTGGGCAACTGTGACAAGGCCCCGGCGCTGATGATCGACGACGACACCTTCGGTGACGTGCAGCCGGCTGGCGTTTCCAAACTGCTGGAGGGTTACGTATGACCATGACTTCCTTCGGCCCGGCCAACCGCATCGCGCGCTCGGCCGAAACCCACCCGCTGACCTGGCGCCTGCGTGATGACGGCGAGCCGGTCTGGCTGGCCGAGTACCAGTCGAAGAACGGCTACGCCGCCGCGCGCAAGGCGCTGGCCGACATGTCCGCCGACGACATCGTGCAGAGCGTCAAGGACTCCGGCCTCAAGGGCCGCGGTGGCGCGGGCTTCCCCACTGGCGTGAAGTGGGGCCTGATGCCCAAAGACGAATCCATGAACATCCGCTACCTGCTGTGCAACGCGGACGAAATGGAACCGAACACCTGGAAGGACCGCATGCTGATGGAGCAACAGCCCCATCTGCTGGTCGAGGGCATGCTGATCAGCGCCCGCGCCCTGAAGGCCTACCGTGGCTACATCTTCCTGCGTGGCGAATACACCACCGCGGCGAAGAACCTCAACCGCGCCATCGACGAAGCCAAGGCCGCCGGCCTGCTGGGCAAGAACATTCTCGGTAGCGGTTTCGATTTCGAACTGTTCGTGCACACCGGCGCCGGGCGCTACATCTGCGGTGAAGAAACCGCGCTGATCAACTCCCTCGAAGGCCGCCGCGCCAACCCGCGCTCCAAGCCGCCCTTCCCAGCCGCCGTTGGCGTATGGGGCAAGCCAACGTGCGTAAACAACGTCGAAACCCTGTGCAACGTCCCGGCCATCGTCGCCAACGGCAACGACTGGTACAAGTCGCTGGCCCGTGAAGGCAGCGAAGACCACGGCACCAAGCTGATGGGCTTCTCCGGCAAGGTGAAGAACCCAGGCCTGTGGGAACTGCCGTTCGGCGTTACCGCCCGCGAGCTGTTCGAAGACTACGCCGGTGGCATGCGCGACGGCTACAAGCTCAAGTGCTGGCAGCCAGGCGGCGCCGGTACCGGCTTCCTGCTGCCCGAGCACCTCGACGCCCAGATGTATGCCGGTGGCATCGCCAAGGTCGGCACCCGGATGGGTACCGGCTTGGCCATGGCGGTCGACGACAGCATCAACATGGTCTCGCTGCTGCGCAACATGGAAGAGTTCTTTGCCCGCGAGTCGTGCGGCTGGTGCACCCCGTGCCGTGACGGCCTGCCGTGGAGCGTGAAGATGCTGCGCGCACTGGAGAAAGGCCAGGGCCGCGCCGAAGACATCGAGACGCTGCTGGGCCTGGTCAACTTCCTCGGCCCGGGCCGTACCTTCTGTGCTCACGCACCGGGTGCCGTCGAGCCGTTGGGCAGTGCTATCAAATACTTCCGGTCCGAGTTCGAGGCGGGTGTCGCGCCAGCGTCCGCTGCAGGCACCCTGCGCCCTGACCTGGCCAAACCGATCGTGGTCGGCGCATAACAAGATGACAAGGCGGGTGGCCCGAGCCGCTCGCCAGCTGACAGGCCCGAGTCGATCGTGGCGTGTCGCAAGCTCACCGATTTCCATTAGCCACGCCCGCTCACGCGGGCCAACGAAGAACTTTGAACAATGGCCACTATCCACGTAGACGGCAAAGCGCTCGAAGTCAACGGTGCAGACAACCTGTTACAGGCGTGTCTGTCGCTCGGCCTCGACATCCCTTATTTCTGCTGGCACCCGGCGCTTGGTAGCGTCGGCGCCTGCCGGCAGTGTGCGGTCAAGCAGTACACCGACGAGAACGACACCCGTGGTCGTATCGTCATGTCCTGCATGACCCCTGCCTCCGACGGCACCTGGATTTCCATCGACGATGAAGAGTCCAAGGCGTTCCGCGCCAGCGTCGTCGAATGGCTGATGACCAACCACCCGCACGACTGCCCGGTGTGCGAGGAAGGCGGCCACTGCCACCTGCAAGACATGACGGTGATGACCGGCCACAACGAGCGCCGCTACCGTTTCACCAAGCGTACCCACCAGAACCAGGACCTTGGCCCGTTCATCGCCCATGAGATGAACCGCTGCATCGCCTGCTACCGCTGCGTGCGCTACTACAAGGACTATGCCGGTGGTACCGACCTGGGCGTTTACGGCGCCCACGACAACGTGTACTTCGGCCGCGTCGAAGACGGCGTGCTGGAAAGCGAGTTCTCCGGCAACCTGACCGAGGTCTGCCCGACCGGCGTATTCACCGACAAGACCCACTCCGAGCGCTACAACCGCAAGTGGGACATGCAGTTCGCCCCAAGCATCTGCCATGGCTGCTCCAGCGGCTGCAACATCAGCCCGGGCGAGCGCTACGGCGAACTGCGCCGCATCGAGAACCGCTTCAACGGTTCGGTCAACCAGTACTTCCTGTGCGACCGCGGCCGCTTCGGCTATGGCTATGTCAACCGCAAGGACCGCCCGCGCCAGCCACACCTGGCCGACGGCACCAAGCTGGGCCTGGACGCTGCCCTGGACAAGGCCGCCGACCTGCTGCGCGGCCGCACCATCGTCGGTATCGGTTCGCCACGCGCCAGCCTCGAAAGCAACTACGGCCTGCGTGAGCTGGTCGGCGCCGACTACTTCTACTCCGGCATGGAAGCAGGCGAACTGGCCCGCGTCCGCCTGGTCCTGGATGTGCTGAACAACAGCCCGCTGCCAGTCCCGACCCTGCGCGACATCGAAGACCACGACGCCGTGTTCGTGCTCGGTGAAGACCTGACCCAGACCGCAGCCCGGGTTGCCCTGGCCGTACGCCAGGCCACCAAGGGCAAGGCCGAGGCCATGGCCGAGGCGATGAAGGTTCAGCCGTGGCTCGACGCTGCCGTGAAGAACATCGGCCAGCACGCGCTGTACCCGCTGTTCATTGCCTCGCTGGCGGAAACCAAGCTGGACGACGTCGCTGAAGAATGCGTGCACGCCGCCCCGGCCGACCTGGCCCGCATCGGTTTCGCCGTGGCCCACGCCATCGACCCGAGCGCACCGGCAGTCGCCGGCCTGGACGACGAAGCCCATGCCTTGGCCCAACGCATCGCCGATGCCCTGGTCGCCGCCAAGCGCCCACTGGTCGTGGCCGGTACCTCGCTGGCCGACCCGGCACTGATCGAAGCTGCCGCCAACATCGCCAAGGCCCTGAAACTGCGCGAGAAGAACGGTTCGCTGAGCCTGGTAGTGCCTGAGGCCAACAGCCTCGGCATGGCCATGCTGGGTGGCGAGTCGGTCGATGCCGCACTGGATGCCGTCATCAGCGGCAAGGCCGACGCCATTGTCGTACTGGAGAACGACCTGTACGCCCGCGTACCGGCCGCCAAGGTCGACGCAGCCCTGGCTGCGGCCAAGGTGGTGATCGTCGCCGACCATTCCAAGACGGCCACTGTCGACCGCGCCCACCTGGTGCTGCCGGCTGCATCCTTCGCCGAAGGCGACGGTACCCTGGTCAGCCAGGAAGGCCGCGCCCAGCGCTTCTTCCAGGTGTTCGACCCGCAGTACCTGGACAGCAGCATCCTGGTGCACGAAGGCTGGCGCTGGATGCACGCCCTGCGTGCCACCCTGCTCAACAAGCCGGTCGACTGGACCCAACTGGACCATGTCACCAGCGCCTGCGCCGAAGCTGCCCCGCAACTGGCTGGCATCGTCAACGCCGCGCCAAGCGCCGCGTTCCGCATCAAGGGCATGAAGCTGGCCCGTGAGCCGCTGCGCTACTCCGGCCGTACCGCCATGCGCGCCAACATCAGCGTGCACGAGCCTCGTACCCCGCAGGACAAGGACACCGCATTCGCCTTCTCCATGGAAGGTTACTCGGGTTCGGCCGAACCGCGTCAGCAGGTGCCGTTCGCCTGGTCGCCAGGCTGGAACTCGCCGCAAGCCTGGAACAAGTTCCAGGACGAGGTCGGTGGTCACCTGCGTGCCGGTGACCCGGGCGTACGCCTGATCGAATCGCAAGGCGATCGCCTGAACTGGTTCACCGCCATCCCCGGCGCGTTCAACCCGGCCCGTGGGACCTGGACTGCGGTACCGTTCTTCCATCTGTTCGGCAGCGAAGAGAGTTCTTCGCGCGCCGCCCCGGTGCAAGAGCGCATCCCGTCCGCCTACGTGGCGCTGGCCAAGTCCGAAGCCGACCGCCTGGGGGTCAACGACGGCGCCCTGCTGAGCCTGAACGTCGCGGGCGTGGCCCTGCGCCTGCCGCTGCGCATCAATGAAGAACTGGGCGCTGGCCTGGTTGCCCTGCCCAAAGGCCTGGCCGGCATCCCGCCTGCCATCTTCGGTGCATCCGTCGAAGGTCTGCAGGAGGCAGCACAATGAGCTGGTTCACCCCCGAAGTGATCGATGTGATCCTCACCGTGGTCCGGGCCATCGTGGTCCTGCTCGCGGTGGTGGTCTGCGGCGCGCTGCTCAGCTTCGTCGAGCGGCGCCTGCTGGGCTGGTGGCAGGACCGTTACGGTCCGAACCGCGTCGGCCCGTTCGGCATGTTCCAGATCGCTGCCGACATGCTGAAGATGTTCTTCAAGGAAGACTGGAACCCGCCCTTCGTCGATCGGATGATTTTCACCCTGGCGCCAGTGGTGGCCATGAGTGCCCTGCTGATCGCCTTCTGCGTGATCCCGATCACCCCGCTGTGGGGCGTCGCCGACCTGAACATCGGCCTGCTGTTCTTCTTCGCCATGGCCGGCCTGTCGGTCTACGCAGTGCTGTTCGCCGGCTGGTCGTCGAACAACAAGTACGCCCTGCTGGGCAGCTTGCGTGCCTCGGCCCAGACCGTGTCGTACGAAGTGTTCCTGGGCCTGGCGCTGATGGGCGTGGTGGTGCAGGTGGGCTCGTTCAACATGCGCGACATCGTTGAATACCAGGCTCAGAACCTGTGGTTCATCATTCCGCAGTTCTTCGGCTTCTGCACCTTCTTCATCGCTGGCGTCGCCGTGACCCACCGTCACCCGTTCGACCAGCCGGAAGCGGAACAGGAACTGGCCGACGGCTACCACATCGAGTATGCCGGCATGAAATGGGGCATGTTCTTCGTCGGTGAGTACATCGGCATCATCCTCATCTCGGCGCTGCTGGTGACCCTGTTCTTCGGCGGCTGGCACGGCCCGTTCGGCATCCTGCCGCAACTGCCGTTCCTGTGGTTCGCCCTGAAGACCGCGTTCTTCATCATGCTGTTCATCCTGCTGCGCGCCTCGATCCCGCGCCCACGCTATGACCAGGTGATGGACTTCAGCTGGAAGTTCTGCCTGCCGCTGACCCTGATCAATTTGCTGGTGACCGCTGCGATCGTGCTCTACAACACGCCAGCCGTCGCGGCCCAGTGAGGATTTGACCCATGTTCAAGTATATCGGCGACATCGTTAAGGGCACCGGCACCCAGCTGCGCAGCCTGGCAATGGTGTTCTCCCACGGGTTCCGCAAGCGCGATACCCTGCAGTACCCCGAAGAACCCGTGTACCTGCCGCCGCGCTACCGCGGCCGCATCGTCCTCACCCGCGACCCCGATGGCGAGGAGCGCTGCGTAGCGTGCAACCTCTGCGCGGTGGCCTGCCCGGTCGGCTGCATTTCGCTGCAGAAGGCCGAGACCGAGGACGGCCGCTGGTACCCGGAGTTCTTCCGCATCAACTTCTCGCGCTGCATCTTCTGTGGCCTGTGTGAAGAAGCATGCCCGACCACCGCGATCCAGCTGACTCCGGATTTCGAAATGGCCGAGTTCAAGCGTCAGGACCTGGTGTACGAGAAAGAAGATCTGCTGATCTCCGGCCCCGGCAAGAACCCTGACTACAACTTCTACCGTGTTGCGGGTATGGCGATCGCTGGCAAGCCGAAGGGCGCTGCGCAGAACGAAGCCGAGCCGATCAACGTGAAGAGCTTGCTCCCATAAGGACAGAAAGATGGAATTCGCTTTCTACTTCGCATCCGGGATCGCCGTGGTCTCCACCCTCCGGGTGGTGACGGGCACCAACCCCGTGCACGCCTTGCTTTACCTGATCATCTCGCTGATTTCCGTCGCGATGATCTTCTTCGCCCTGGGCGCGCCGTTTGCCGGCGCCCTGGAAGTGATCGCCTACGCCGGCGCCATCATGGTGCTGTTCGTCTTCGTGGTGATGATGCTCAACCTCGGGCCGGCTTCGGTCGCCCAGGAACGGGGCTGGCTCAAGCCCGGCATCTGGGCCGGGCCGGTGATCCTGGCCGCCCTGCTGCTGCTGGAGCTGCTGTACGTGCTGTTCGTCGCGCCGAGCGGCGCGGCCATCAGCGGTACCACCGTCGGCGCGAAAGCAGTGGGTATCAGCCTGTTCGGCCCGTACCTGCTGGTGGTCGAACTGGCCTCGATGCTGCTGCTCGCTGCAGCCGTCACCGCCTTCCACCTGGGCCGCAACGAGGCGAAGGAGTAAATCATGGGTGCTATCCCTCTCGAGCATGGTCTGGCAGTCGCCGGCATCCTGTTCTGCTTAGGTCTGGTTGGCCTGATGGTCCGCCGCAACATCCTCTTCGTGCTCATGAGCCTGGAAGTCATGATGAACGCCTCTGCCCTGGCGTTCATCGTCGCCGGTGCCCGTTGGGTCCAGCCCGACGGCCAGGTGATGTTCATTCTGGTGATCAGCCTGGCAGCCGCCGAGGCCAGCATTGGCCTGGCGATCCTGCTGCAGCTGTATCGCCGCTTCCACACTCTCGACATCGATGCTGCCAGTGAGATGCGCGGATGAACCTTCTCTTCCTGACTTTCGTCTTCCCCCTCGTCGGCTTCCTGCTGCTGTCGTTCTCGCGCGGGCGGTTCTCGGAGAACCTGTCCGCCCTGATCGGCGTCGGCTCGGTGGGCCTGTCGGCCGCCACCGCCGCCTACGTCATCTGGCAGTTCAACGTCGCCCCGCCTGAGGGTGGCGCCTACAGCCAGCTGCTGTGGCAGTGGATGTCGGTGGACGGCTTCGCGCCGAACTTCACCCTGTACCTGGACGGCCTGTCGGTCACCATGCTCGGCGTGGTCACCGGTGTCGGCTTCCTGATCCACCTGTTCGCCTCCTGGTACATGCGTGGCGAAGCCGGTTACTCGCGCTTCTTCTCGTACACCAACCTGTTCATCGCCAGCATGCTGTTCCTGATCCTCGGCGATAACCTGCTGTTCATCTACTTCGGCTGGGAAGGCGTGGGCCTGTGCTCGTACCTGTTGATCGGTTTCTACTACAGCAACCGCAACAACGGTAACGCGGCACTCAAGGCGTTCATCGTCACCCGTATCGGCGACGTGTTCATGGCCATCGGCCTGTTCATCCTGTTCGCCCAGCTGGGTACCCTGAACGTGCAGGAACTGCTGGTGCTGGCACCGCAGAAGTTCCAGGCTGGCGACACCTGGATGGTCCTGGCGACCCTGATGCTGCTGGGTGGCGCGGTCGGTAAATCGGCCCAGCTGCCGCTGCAGACCTGGCTGGCCGACGCGATGGCGGGCCCGACTCCGGTTTCGGCACTGATCCACGCGGCGACCATGGTGACTGCGGGCGTGTACCTGATCGCCCGTACCAACGGCCTGTTCCTGCTGGCGCCGGACATCCTGCACCTGGTAGGCGTGGTCGGTGGCGTGACCCTGGTACTGGCCGGCTTCGCCGCGCTGGTGCAAACCGACATCAAGCGTATCCTCGCCTACTCGACCATGAGCCAGATCGGCTACATGTTCCTCGCCCTGGGCGTAGGTGCCTGGGACGCGGCGATCTTCCACCTGATGACCCACGCCTTCTTCAAGGCCCTGCTGTTCCTGGCCTCCGGTGCGGTGATCGTTGCCTGCCACCACGAGCAGAACATCTTCAAGATGGGCGGCCTGTGGAAGAAACTGCCACTGGCCTACGCCAGCTTCGTGGTCGGTGGTGCTGCCCTGGCAGCCTTGCCGATCGTGACCGTGGGCTTCTACTCCAAGGACGAAATCCTCTGGGAAGCCTTCGCCAGCGGCAACACCGGCCTGCTGTACGCCGGCCTGGTCGGTGCGTTCATGACCTCGCTGTACACCTTCCGCCTGATCTTCATCGCCTTCCACGGTGAAGCCAAGACCGAAGCCCACGCTGGCCACGGCATCAGCCACTGGCTGCCGCTGGGCGTGCTGATCGTGCTGTCGACCTTCGTCGGCGCCTGGATCACCCCGCCGCTGGCCGGTGTACTGCCGGAGAGCGCCGGCCATGCCGGTGGCGAAGCCAAGCACGCGCTGGAGATCACCTCGGGTGCCATCGCCATCGCCGGCATCCTGCTGTCGGCCCTGCTGTTCCTGGGCAAGCGCAGCTTCGTCAGCGCGGTCGCCAACAGCGGCATCGGCCGTGTGCTGTCGGCCTGGTGGTTCGCTGCCTGGGGCTTCGACTGGATCTACGACAAGCTGTTCGTCAAACCTTACCTGCTGATCAGCCACGTCCTGCGCAAGGATCCGGTTGACCGCAGCATCGGCCTGATCCCGCGCCTGGCTCGCGGCGGCAACGTCGCCATGAGCAAGACCGAGACCGGCCAGCTGCGCTGGTACACCGCTTCGATCGCCGTTGGCGCAGTGCTGGTACTCGGCGCTGTAGTAGTGGCAGCGGTATGACCATGAATTTTGCGAACCTTGCGACTCTGCGAAAGGAAACCAACCCGTCATGATTTTGCCTTGGCTGATCCTGATCCCCTTCATCGGCGGCCTCCTGTGCTGGCTGGGTGAGCGCTTCGGCGCCACCCTGCCGCGCTGGATCGCGCTGCTGACCATGTCCCTGCTGCTCGGCATCGGCCTGTACCTGTGGGCCAACGGCGACTACACCCTGGCGCCCGCTCCGGGTGGCGAGCCTGCCTGGGCCCTGGAATACAAAGTCCAGTGGATCCAGCGCTTCGGCATCAGTATCCACCTGGCCCTCGATGGCCTGTCGCTGCTGATGATCCTGCTCACCGGCCTGCTCGGTGTGCTGTCGGTACTGTGCTCCTGGAAAGAGATCCAGCGCCACGTCGGCTTCTTCCACCTCAACCTGATGTGGATCCTCGGCGGCGTGGTCGGTGTGTTCCTGGCCCTGGACCTGTTCCTGTTCTTCTTCTTCTGGGAAATGATGCTGGTGCCGATGTACTTCCTCATCGCGCTCTGGGGTCACAGCTCGGCAGATGGCAAGAAGACCCGGATCTACGCGGCGACCAAGTTCTTCATCTTCACCCAGGCCAGCGGCCTGATCATGCTGGTGGCGATCCTGGGCCTGGTGCTGGTCAACTACAGCAACACTGGTGTGATCACCTTCAATTACAGCGACCTGCTCAAGGCCGAGCTGCCGGCCGGTACCGAGTACCTGCTGATGCTGGGCTTCTTCATCGCCTTCGCGGTGAAGCTGCCGGTGGTGCCGTTCCACTCCTGGCTGCCTGACGCTCACGCCCAGGCGCCGACCGCAGGTTCCGTGGACCTGGCCGGTATCCTGCTGAAGACCGCGGCCTATGGCCTGCTGCGCTTCGCCCTGCCGCTGTTCCCGAACGCCTCGGCCGAGTTTGCCCCCATCGCCATGACCCTGGGCCTGATCGGTATCTTCTACGGCGCCTTCCTGGCCTTCGCGCAGACCGACATCAAGCGCCTGATCGCCTTCTCCAGCGTTTCGCACATGGGCTTCGTGCTGATCGGTATCTACTCCGGCAGCCAGCAGGCCCTGCAAGGCGCGGTGATCCAGATGCTGGCCCACGGCCTGTCGGCTGCCGCGCTGTTCATCCTGTCGGGCCAGCTGTACGAGCGCCTGCACACCCGTGACATGCGCCAGATGGGCGGCCTGTGGCACCGCATTGCCTACCTCCCAGCCATCAGCCTATTCTTCGCCGCCGCGTCGCTGGGCCTGCCAGGTACCGGCAACTTCGTCGGCGAGTTCCTGATCCTGATCGGCAGCTTCGTGCATGTACCGTGGATCACCGTGATCGCCACCACCGGCCTGGTATTCGGTTCGGTGTACTCGCTGATCATGATCCACCGCGCCTACTTCGGCCCGGCCAAGGCCGACACCGTGCTGGCCGGCATGGACGGTCGCGAGCTGGTCATGGTGCTGGGCCTGGCGGTACTGCTGATCCTGCTGGGCGTGTATCCGCAGCCGTTCCTCGACACCTCTGCCGCCACCATGACCGGCGTGCAGCAGTGGCTCGGTTCCGCTTTCACTCAACTCGCTTCGGCCCGGTAAGAGCGCTATGGAATTCACCACTCAACACTTTATCGCATTGGCGCCGATGCTGATCACCACCGTCACCACCGTGGTGGTGATGCTGGCGATCGCCTGGAAGCGCAACCACTCGCAGACCTTCCTGCTGTCCACCGTGGGCCTGAACCTGGCCCTGCTGTCGATCCTGCCAGCACTGAAAGTCGCGCCCTTGGCGGTGACCTCCCTGGTCACCATCGACAAGTTCGCCTGCCTGTACATGGCGATCATCCTGGTGGCCACGCTGGCTTGCGTCACCCTCGCCCACGCCTACCTCGGCGAAGGGTCCAAGGGTTTCCCGGGCAACCGTGAAGAGCTGTACCTGCTGCTGCTGATGTCTGCCCTCGGTGGCCTGGTGCTGGTCAGCGCCAACCACCTGGCCGGCCTGTTCATCGGCCTGGAGCTGCTGTCGGTACCGGTCTACGGCCTGGTGGCATACGCCTTCTTCAACAAGCGCTCGCTGGAAGCCGGCATCAAGTACATGGTGCTGTCGGCCGCAGGCTCCGCCTTCCTGCTGTTCGGCATGGCCCTGCTGTACGCCGACGCTGGCAGCCTGACCTTCGACCAGCTGGGCAAGGCCCTGGCCGCCACCAGCATGCCTAGCCTGCTGGCCCAGCTGGGCCTGGGCATGATGCTGGTCGGCCTGGCCTTCAAGCTGTCGCTGGTACCGTTCCACCTGTGGACCCCGGACGTGTACGAAGGCGCACCGGCGCCGGTCGCCGCGTTCCTGGCCACCGCCAGCAAGGTTGCGGTATTCGCCGTGGTCGTGCGCCTGTTCATGCTCTCCCCCGCTGCCAGCAGCGGCGTGCTGAGCACCGTCCTGGCAGTGATCGCGGTAGCGTCGATCCTGATCGGTAACCTGCTGGCACTGACCCAGAGCAACCTCAAGCGCCTGCTCGGTTACTCGTCCATCGCCCACTTCGGCTACCTGGTCATCGCCCTGGTCGCCAGCAAAGGCCTGGCCCTGGAAGCCATGGGCGTGTACCTGGTCACCTACGTGATCACCAGCCTCGGTGCGTTCGGTGTCATCACCTTGATGTCGTCGCCTTACGCCGGCCGTGACGCCGACGCCCTGTACGAATACCGCGGCCTGTTCTGGCGCCGCCCGTACCTGACCGCAGTGCTGACCGTGATGATGCTGTCGCTGGCGGGCATCCCGCTGACCGCTGGCTTCATCGGCAAGTTCTACATCATCGCCACCGGCGTCGAATCGCAGCTGTGGTGGCTGGTCGGTGCGCTGGTGATCGGTAGCGCCATCGGTGTCTACTACTATCTGCGCGTCATGGTCACCCTGTACCTGGTCGAGCCGAACCTGCGTCGCCACGACGCCCCGCTGAAGTGGGAACAGCGCACCGGTGGCGTGATGCTGCTGGCCATCGCCATCCTCGCCTTCGTCCTCGGTGTATACCCGCAGCCTCTGCTGGACATGGTCCAGCACGCCGGCCTGCAACTGCTGGGCTGATCACTCGGCAATACGCAAAACCCCGCCTCGGCGGGGTTTTTCTTTTTCCGGTTCCACAACGAAAGCTGTGCTTCGTCTGACACTTGCAGCGTCAGAATCCCGCTTATCGATCTGGAACCCCTGAAATGCGCCCCACCCTCCCCCTTTCGCTGCTGGCCCTGCTGGTCACCAGCGCCGCCCAGGCCGCTGGCAGTATCGAACTCGACCAGGTACTGATCGAAGATCAGCAACAGACCGAACTGGAGACTGCCGCCGAGCGTCTGCGTGAGATCCCAGGCGCCAGCAACCTGGTCGACATGGACAAGGTGGGGCAAGGACGGGTGGCCAGCAATCAGGACGTGCTGGCCTATCAACCTGGCGTGTTCGCCCAGTCCGCGGGTAATGACGGCATCAAGTT
The DNA here is from genome assembly GCF_014269035.2 of Pseudomonas vlassakiae. Classification (GTDB taxonomy): domain Bacteria; phylum Pseudomonadota; class Gammaproteobacteria; order Pseudomonadales; family Pseudomonadaceae; genus Aquipseudomonas; species Aquipseudomonas vlassakiae. The sequence continues at coordinate 22,445 of NZ_JABWRP020000009.1, read as the reverse complement.
GTCGATCCGCGGCTCGGGCATCAACCGTGCACCTGGTGCCCATGGTTCCGGGGTCTACACCCTGTTCGACGGCCTGCCGCTGACAGGCCCGGGCGGTACGCCCTACGAGCTGTTCGAACCCCTGTGGCTGAGCCGTGCCGAAGTACTGCGCGGGGCCAACGGTTTCGATCAAGGCTCGCTGGCCCTGGGCGGGGCCATCAATTACGTGACCCATACCGGCTACGACGCCGCGCCACTGCAGGTGCGCTACGAAGCCGGCAGCCGCGGCTACCGGCACCGTCAGATCAGTTCCGGGCAAGTACTGGGCAACCTCGATTATTACGTGGCCCTGACCGACTCGGAGTACGACGGCTATCAGGACCACAGCAGCGGCAGCTCGAAAGGCATTGCCGCCAATGTCGGCTACCGCTTCAACCCGAACCTGGAAACGCGCTTCTACCTGCGCTACCGGGAAACCGAAAACGAACTGGCCGGGCGCCTGACCAAGGACCAGATCAAGCATGACCCTCGCGCTGCCAACCCAGGCTACCTGTCGCGCAACGACAGCCGCCCGCAACCGGGCAGCACCTGGGTGGGCAACAAGACCACCTTCTTCCTCGACGATGACTCACGCCTTGAAGCCGGGCTGGTCTATCACGACTACCCGATGGACCTGCGCGAGGGCGCCATGCGCCTGAAGGTGGCCTACACCGATGTCAGCGGCACGCTGAACTACTTCCGGCGTGACACCCTGCTTGGCCATGAGAGCAAGACCACCGTTGGCTGGCGCACCACCAAGCACCTGCCCAACAGTGGCGCCTCGCAGTTCTCCCGGATCAACGACGTGGTCGGCGCGCGCACGCGTGACTTCACCTACCAGGGTTCGGACACCGTGCTGCACCTTGGCAATGATCTGGAACTGGTCCCCAATCTGTGGCTGACCACGGGCCTTGCGATGATCTATACCCGCCGTGAAAGCGATGTGACTTACCCCGCCGATGGCGGCAAAGTCAGCCAGCATGCCTGGGATTACGCCCCGCGTGTGGGCCTGCGTTACGACATTCGCCCGGACCTGCAGGTTTACGGCAATCTCAGCCGCTCGGTGGAGCCGCCGCACCCGTGGTCGCTGGTCTGGAGTGCACCGGTAACCAATCAGCCCATGAAGATGCAGAATCAGACCGCCACCACTCTGGAACTGGGCGCCCGCGGCGACTCGGCGCTGGGGCATTGGGATCTGGCCTGGTACTACTCGCAGGTACGTCACGAACTGCTCAACGTGGAAGTCGTGCAAGGCTTGCCGTTCAAGGAGTTCAACGCCAGCCCCACCGTCCACCAAGGCGTCGAAGCCGGCCTGGACAGCCTCCTCTGGGAGCAACCCGGCACGGGCAAGCTGAGCCTGCGCCAGGCCTACACCTTCAGCGACTTCCACTACCGCGACGACGATACATTCGGCGACAACCGCCTGCCCGGCATCCCCATGCACTACTACCAGGCGGAACTGCGTTACGACTGGCCGAGCGGGTTCTACGCCGGGGTCAACACGCAGATGGCGTCGCAGGTGCAGGTCGACTACGCCAACAGCTACCACGCCGACGCCTACGCCGTGCTCGGCGCGCGGCTGGGCTGGGATTCGCCGAAGCAGGACTGGCAGACCTGGCTGGACCTGCGCAACCTGACCAACCAGCGCTACGCGGCGACCGTTACGCCAGGGTACAACGATGCCGGCAAGGACGTTGCCCGCTCGACACCGGGCGAAGGCTTCGGCGTGTATGCCGGGGTTTCGTACAGCTTCCGCTGATACCGTCTCAGGACGGTAACTGCACCTGCGGCTTGGCCGCCGCGAAGATCGCCCAGCTGGAAACGAACAACGCCGCAATCAACGGCCCGATCACGAAGCCGTTGAGCCCGAATACCGCCAGCCCGCCCAGAGTGGACACCAGGATCAGGTAATCGGGCATCCGCGTGTCCTTGCCCACCAGGATCGGCCGCAGCAGGTTGTCCACCAGGCCGATCACCAGCACGCCGAACGCGGTCAGGATCACCCCTGGCAGAATCGCCCCGGTCAACAGGAAGTAGGCTGCCACCGGCGCCCAGACAATTCCCGCGCCGACCGCCGGCAATAGCGACAGGAACGCCATCAGTACCGCCCAGACCAACGCACTGGGGATATCCAGCACCCAGAAGATCAAACCACCCAGTGCACCCTGGGTGATGGCCACCAGCACATTGCCCTTGACCGTGGCCCTTACCACCCGGTTGAACTTCAACTGCAGGCGGCGCTTCTGGTGTTCCGGCAACGGCACGGCCAGGCGCACCCGGCGCGCCACATCGGCCCCCTCGCGCAGGAAAAAGAACAACAGGTACATCATGATGCCGAAGCTCACCACAAACTCGAAGGTGCCCTGGCCAAAGTTGAATGCCTGGCTGGCCAGCACCTGGCTGCCCTGGGTGGCCCATTTGGTGATCTTGTCGCGCAGCCCGTCCAGGTTGCCCATGCCCATGCGGTCCAGACCGTGTTGGGCAAAGGCCGGGAGCATGTCCTTGCCGCGCTCGACGTAGCCGGCGATGTCCAGCTGGCCACTCTCGATTCGCTGGTACAGCGTGGCGCCTTCCTGCACCAGCAAGGCGCTGGTGATGATCACTGGCAGCACGGCCACCAGCAGGCACACCAGCACGGTACAGGCCGCCGCCAGGTTGCGGCGGCGGCCGAAGCGGATCAGCAGGTGACGCTGCAACGGCGCGAACAGGATGCCGAGAATCACTGCCCAGAAGATGGCGCCGTAATACGGCAGCAAGATCCACACGAAGGCGATGGTCACCAGGGTCAGGAGCACGGCCATGGCTTTGTTCTGCAGGGCGTCTTGGTTCATGGCAACTCCTCAGGGGTCATGGTCATTAGTGCACGCCACCTGGGCAAAAGTGCCACCCTGCCGTTGATTCAAATCAATACGACGGCCCCGGCCAGCCGCTAGCATCCGCGCCTTTGCCCCGGTGCGCCCATGACCCTACCTGCCAAGCCCGAACTGCTTGCCCCCGCCGGCAGCCTCAAGACCCTGCGCTATGCCTTCGCCTACGGTGCCGACGCGGTCTACGCCGGCCAGCCGCGTTACAGCCTGAGGGTGCGCAACAACGAATTCGACCACGCCAACCTGGCGCTGGGCATCAACGAGGCACATGCCCTGGGCAAGCGCTTCTACGTGGTGGTCAACATCGCGCCGCACAATGCCAAGTTGAAGACCTTCCTCAAGGACCTGGCACCGGTGATCGAGATGGCGCCCGATGCGCTGATCATGTCCGACCCCGGGCTGATCATGCTGGTGCGCCAGCATTTTCCGCAGATGCCGGTGCATCTGTCGGTGCAGGCCAATACGGTCAACTGGGCCAGCGTGCAGTTCTGGCAACAGATGGGCCTGAGCCGGGTGATCCTGTCGCGTGAACTGTCGCTGGAGGAGATCGAGGAAATCCGCCAGCAGGTACCGGCCATGGAGCTGGAAGTGTTCGTTCACGGCGCATTGTGCATGGCTTACTCCGGCCGTTGCCTGCTGTCGGGTTACCTGAACAGGCGCGATGCCAACCAGGGTACTTGCACCAATGCCTGCCGCTGGAAATACCAGGCCACCCCAGCCACGGAAAACACCACCGGCGACATCGTCCGTGAGGTCGAGCCGACCCTGGGCCTGGGCGCGCCGACCCAGCAGGTGTTCCTGTTGCAGGAGAGCAATCGCCCAGGCAGCGAGATGCCCGCCTTCGAGGACGAGCATGGCACCTACATCATGAATGCCAAGGACCTGCGCGCCATCCAGCACGTCGAGCGCCTGGCGGCCATGGGTGTGCACTCGCTGAAGATCGAAGGGCGGACCAAGAGTCACTTCTACTGCGCCCGGGCCGTGCAGTCCTACCGCAAGGCCATCGACGACGCAGCAGCCGGAAGGCCGTTCGACATGGGCTTGATGGACAACCTCGAATCGCTGGCCCAGCGCGGCTATACCGAAGGCTTCCTGCGTCGCCATGTGCACGACGAATACCAGAACTACCTGCGTGGCAACTCGCTGTCGGAGCGCCAGCAGTTCGTCGGCGAGCTGACGGGATTGCGCGTCGATGGCCTGGCCGAGGTCAAGGTCAAGAACCGCTTCGCCCTGGGTGACCACCTGGAGTTGATGACCCCGCGTGGCAACTACCACTTCGACCTGCACCGCCTGTTCGACCGCCAACAGCACGCGATCGATGTCGCGCCCGGCGACGGCCATGTGGTGTACCTGCCGATTCCCGAGCAGGTTGCGCTGGAGTACGGCCTGCTGATGCGCGACCTGGGCGATGCCGAACAGGCTGCCTGACAAGGCTGTAATCTGCGCCTCAGCCAGCTGACAGGCGCAACCGGCGAGGATCGTGGCTCCCCACGCATGAGGCCACGCCATGTTGCGCAACCCCACACGCCGCACCTTCGTCAAAGGCCTGGGCGCCGCCACCACACTGGCCGGCCTGGGCCTGTGGCGGCCGCTGGCCCAGGCCAGCGATGGCCGCGAGCTGGCCGGCCAGCACTTCGAGCTGTCGATTGGCCAGACGCCGGTCAACATCACCGGCCGGCCACGCACCGCGCTGACCATCAATGGCAGCCTGCCCGGCCCGCTGCTGCGCTGGCGCGAAGGCGACACGGTGACCCTGCGCGTGCGCAACCGTCTCGAACAGGACACCTCGATCCACTGGCACGGCATCCTCCTGCCGGCCAACATGGACGGTGTACCGGGCTTGAGCTTCGCCGGCATCGCCCCGGGTGGCGAGTACCTGTACCAGTTCACCCTGCGCCAGAGCGGTACCTACTGGTACCACAGCCATTCCGGCCTGCAGGAGCAGGCCGGGGTGTATGGCGCGATCGTCATCGAGCCACGCGCGCCCGAGCCGCATGCCTACCAGCGCGACCATGTGCTGCTGTTCAGCGACTGGTCCGACCAGGCACCCGAAGCGTTGCTGGCGACCCTGAAGAAACAGTCCGACGCCTTCAACTACCACAAGCGCACACTCGGCGACTTTGTCACCGACGTTGCCGACAACGGTTGGGGCGCTACCGTCGACGAACGCCTGGCCTGGGCGCGCATGCGCATGAACCCGACCGATCTGGCCGACATCAGCGCCGCCAGCTACACCTACCTGCTCAACGGCCAACCCCCGGGCGGCAACTTCACCTGCCTGTTCCAGCCCGGCGAAACCGTGCGCCTGCGCCTGATCAATGCCTCGGCAATGACCTACTTCGACTTTCGCATTCCGGGCCTTACGCTGACCGTGATCGCCGCCGACGGCCTGCCGGTGACACCGGTGACCGTGGACGAACTGCGTATCGCGGTGGCCGAAACCTACGACGTGCTGGTGACCGTCGGCGACCTGCCCGCCTACACCCTGTTCGCCCAAAGCATGGACCGCAGCGGCTACGCCCGCGGCACCCTGGCCCGTGCCAGCGGTCTGCAGGCAGCGGTGCCTGAGCCTGACCCGCGCCCCGTGCTGAGCATGGCCGACATGGGCCACGGCCACATGGCTGCGATGGATCACGGCAACATGGCCGGCATGGACCACGCCAGCATGAGCAGCATGCAAGGCCACCCCGCCAGCGAGTCCGGTAACCCGCTGGTGGATATGCAGACCATGGCCCCTCGCGCCAACCTGGCCGACCCCGGCATCGGTCTGCGGGACAACGGCCGCCGGGTGCTGACCTATGCCGACCTGCGCAGCCCCTACCCGGACCCGGATGGCCGCGAACCTTCACGGGATATCGAGCTGCACCTGACCGGGCACATGGAGCGCTTCGCCTGGTCGTTCGACGGGGTCAAGTTCAGCGATGCCGCACCGTTGCGCCTGGCCTACGGCGAGCGGGTGCGCATCACCCTGGTCAACGACACGATGATGACCCACCCCATCCACCTGCACGGCATGTGGAGCGATCTGGAGGACGAACACGGGCGCTTCCTGGTGCGCAAGCACACCGTCGACATGCCGCCTGGCAGTCGCCGCAGCTACCGGGTCACCGCCGACGCCCTGGGTCGCTGGGCCTACCACTGCCACCTGCTCTACCACATGGAGACCGGCATGTTCCGCGAGGTACGGGTCGATGAATGAGATCAGCAACCGGCGCCTGATCACGGGCGTCGCCCTGGCCGCGTTGCTGGCCAGCGAACGGGCCACGGCCACCAGCATGGAGCACATGGACCATGGCGCCATGCCGATGGACCACAGTCAAATGAACCACGGCACAGCCCCAAGCCAACCCCGCACACCGCTCCCCGTGCTGACCGACGCCGACCGCCAGGCCGCCTTCCCGCCCCTGCCCGGCCATCAGGTGCATGACCGCGCCGTCAATTGGGCGGTGATCGTCGATCAGCTGGAATACCAGAACTTCGAAAGCAGCAACGCCCTCAAGTGGAACGCCACGGCCTGGGTCGGTGGCGACATCGACCGCCTGTGGCTACGCACCGAGGGTGAACGGCAACAAGGCAAGACCCACAAGGCAGAGTTGCAAGCGCTGTGGGGCCACGCGATCAGCCCCTGGTGGGAGCTGGTCGGCGGCCTGCGCGAGGATTTCAAGCCGGCCAACGGCCAGACCTGGGCCGCCTTCGGCATCCAGGGCACCCCGCTGTATGGCCTGGAGCTGGAAGCCACCGCCTATGCCGGCGAGCGACAACAGAGCGCACTGCGCCTGGAGGCCGCTTACGCTATCCTGCTGACCAACCGCTGGATCCTCGAGCCGAACCTGGAAGCCAACTTCTACGGCCGCAACGATGCCGGGCGCGAACAGGGCGCGGGGCTTGCCGACAGCGAAGTCGGCCTGCGCCTGCGCTACGAAATCAGCCGAGGCTTCGCGCCCTATGTCGGGGTAAGCTTCGAGCGCCTGCACGGCAACCGCGCCAGCCAGGCCCGTGAGGACGGCGAAGACCTCGGCCAGACCCGTCTGGTGGCAGGCATTCGCCTGCGTTTCTAAGGAGTTGTTCGACCATGCTGCGTAAACACCTGTTCACCTTTGGCCTGCTGGCCATCACCAGCCTGGCGCAGGCCGCCGAAACCATCGATGTCTATCGCGACCCCAACTGCGGCTGCTGCAAGGCTTGGATCAGCCACCTTCGCGACAATGGCTTCACCGTCAACGACCACGTCGAGCCGAACATGAGCGCTGTCAAGCAGCGCCTGGGCGTGGCGCCGCGCCTGGCGTCGTGCCACACCGGGGTGATCGATGGCAAGTTCGTCGAAGGCCATGTGCCCGCCGCGCAGGTGCGCCTGCTCGCCAAGCGCAACGACCTCAAGGGCCTGGCCGTGCCGGGTATGCCCATGGGTTCGCCCGGCATGGAAATGGGTGACCATAAGGATGCCTACCAGGTCATCGGCGTGACCCAGGATGGCCAGGACACCGTGGTCGCCCGCTACTGATGCTGAGCCTTTGGGCGCTGTTTCTCAGCGCCTTCGGTGCCGCCACCCTGCTGCCGCTGCAATCGGAGGCAGTGCTGGTCGGCCTGCTGCTGCGCGAGCCCGACGCCTGGGTGACCTTGCTGCTGGTAGCCACCTTGGGCAATGTGCTCGGTTCGCTGGTCAACTGGCTGCTCGGCCGGGCCATCGAGCACCTGCGCGACCGGCGCTGGTTTCCGTTCAGCGCCAGCCAGCTACAACGCGCGCAACAGCGCTACCAGCGTTGGGGGCAGTGGTCGCTGCTGCTGAGCTGGATGCCGGTGATCGGCGATCCGCTGACGCTGATTGCCGGCATCATGCGTGAACCGTTCTGGCGTTTTCTGCTGCTGGTGACCCTGGCCAAGGGCGGGCGCTATATCGTCGTGACGATGATTACCCTGGGCTGGTTTCATGCCTGGTAACACCTTTAACGTTTAAGGTGGTCCACTGACTGCTACAGTCGCCAATTCCTACATGGTCCTACATGGAGTGCCCCCCATGCTGCGCGCAACCGCCCTGGCCCTGGCCTGCCTCGTCGGCGCCCCGGCCATCGCTGCCGAATCGCCCACCTACGGCAAACAGCTCGAAGGCTTCACCTACCCTCACCCCCTCCAGCATTTCGACTTCCAGTCCCAGGGGCAGTCCCTGCAGATGGGCTACATGGATGTGCCAGCCCAGGGCCAGGCCAATGGCCGCAGTGTGGTGCTGATGCATGGCAAGAACTTCTGCGCGGCCACCTGGGAGACCACCATCGACGCCTTGAGCCAGGCTGGCTACCGGGTCATCGCGCCAGACCAGATCGGCTTCTGCACTTCAAGCAAGCCGGCGCAGTACCAGTACAGTTTCCAGCAGCTGGCAGTGAACACCCATGCCCTGCTCGAACAATTGGGCATCAAGCAGGCCATCGTGCTCGGCCACTCCACCGGCGGCATGCTCGCCACTCGCTATGCGCTGATGTATCCGCAGCAGGTCGAGCGCCTGGCGATGGTCAACCCGATCGGCCTCGAGGACTGGAAAGCCCTCGGCGTGCCCTACCGCACGGTGGATCAGTGGTATGCCCGCGAGCTCAAGCTCGATGCCGAAGGCGTGCGCGAGTATGAGCGCAAGACCTACTACGCGGGGCGCTGGAAGCCTGATTACGAGCGTTGGGTGCAGATGCTGGTGGGCCTGAACAAGGGGCCGGGGCATGAGGCGGTGGCGTGGAACTCGGCGCTGATCTACGACATGATCTTCACCCAACCGGTGTATCACGAATTCAAGGACCTGAAGATGCCGACCCTGCTACTGATCGGTGACCAGGACACCACGGCGATCGGCAGCGACATCGCCCCGCCTGAAGTAAAGGCCAGGCTGGGCAAGTACAAGGAACTGGGGCCGCAAGTGGCCAAGCTGATTCCACACGGCGAGCTGGTGACCTTCGAGGGCATGGGGCATGCGCCGCAGATCGAGGAGCCGCGGCGCTTCAACCGGACACTGGTGGAGTGGCTCGGGCGCTAGCCCTTCCAGACCTGCGCTTCGCTCCAGCCGAGTTCGGCGAAGTCCAGGGCGCGCAGGTCGGCCTCCTCTTCACAGAAAAACTCATCCAGCTGCGGCGGCCGCACCGCTGTGTCACTGAGCATCGCATGCACCTGCCCACGGTGATGGATCTGGTGCTGGAACACATGCGCCAGCAGGCGCAAGCGCTGTTCGCGCTGGATCCGCCCAGGCCGCACGATGCTCACGTAGCGCGCCAGCTGATCGTCCTGCAACTGCCTGCAATAGGCGATCAGCCGGTGGTCGGCCTGGGCCTGCTCGGCATGCAGGTCGGTACAGGTGGCAAACGGTTGCTCCGGCTCGAAAAAGCGCTCGCCGTCAGGGTTCGGCGTTTCACCGCGCTGTTCGCACTCGAGCATGTCCAGATAGAACCAGTCCACCGTCAGCAGGTGGTTGAGGGTGGCCTTGATCGACGGGAAGAAGCTGCAACGGGGGGCGACGAACTCATCAAAGGTCAGTTGCAGGCAGGCTTTGTACAGGCGGTGGTTGGCCCAGCCATTGTTGTAGGCCTGGGTCAGCAGATGATGCGACAGCGGCTGCATGATTCGGCTCCTTCAGGCGAAGCGTTGCAGTTGCATCTCCCGTAACCGGCTCAGGGTGCGTTGGTACGGGAACGCCAGATACCCTTGAGTGTAGAGCGCATCGAGCGGCACCTGCGCCTCCAGGTACAGGGCCACACGCCGATCGTAGCATTCGTCGACCAAAGCGATGAAACGGCGCACCGCGTCATCCCTGGGTGACAGCATCGGCAATTCCCGGTCGCCTGCCACGACACGCGCGGCGCCATCTTCGGTGCCGCGGGCAATGCGCCCGGCCCGCTGTTCACCGCCCAAGGCCGGAATACCCTCGACCAGAATCGCCGGAAATTGGTCGCACAAGGCCATGAACTCCATGGCAGCCAAGGGCCGTTCACAGAGTTCGGTAAAGTGGCACCAGACCGCCTGGTTGCTGCGCCGGATCACCTCGACCTGCCGCGAGCCAATCAGCAAAGGCGCAGTGCTACCGGGCTCACCCGCGCTGAGCTGGAGGAAAACGGCTTCAAGCGCGCCGCCTTTGTTCCCCGCTTCGGCCACCCAGTAACGCTGGCACTGTGCGCCGGGATGCAAGCGATGGTCCTGCTCGCCGGCCACCGACAGCACCTGCATGTGCCGCTCGATGGCGCTGATGGCCGGCAGGAAGCGCTCGCGATTGAAACCGTCGCGGTACAGCTGTTGCGGTGGCTGGTTGGAGGTAGCGACCACCACCACGCCGTGGTCGAACAGCACCTGGAACAGCCGGCCGAGAATGATCGCATCGCCGATGTCGCTGACGAACAGCTCGTCGAAGCACAACACACGGATCTGCCCGGCCAGCTCCCGCGCCAATGCCTTCAAAGGGTCGGCAGTGCCGTTGAGCTGGAACAGGCGCTGGTGGACCCAGGCCATGAAGTGGTGGAAGTGCTGGCGGCGGGACGGAACGCTGAGGCAGCGGTGGAACAGGTCCATGAGCCAGGTCTTGCCGCGGCCGACCGGGCCCCAGAGGTACAGGCCCTGGGCAGCATGGCCACTTTCCAGGGCTTCGAAACAGCTTTGCAGGGCCGTGACCGCCTGGGCTTGAGCAGGGTCATGGGCGAAGCCTTGCTCGGCGAGCGCCTGAAGATAGAGGGACTGCGGATCGAGAGGCATAGTCGGTGGCTTGGACAGTTAGCGCTCCATTGTCTGCACTGCCCCTTACGCGGGCAAGCCCGCGAAAAGGCCTGTTCAGGAAAAAGCGGTTTCAGCCTTCGCTCAGGCCGACCTTCAGCAGTGTCCCATCCTTGGCATCGGTGAGCACATACAGGTAGCCGTCCGGCCCCACCCGCACATCACGGATGCGCGCCTTCAAGTCGCTGAGCAAGCGCTCTTCATGAACGATCTTGTCACCGTCGAGCTGCAGGCGGATCAATTCCTGAGCCGCCAGCGCGCCGACGAACAGGTTGTGATCCCAGGCCTTGAAGGTCGGGTTGTCATAGAACGCCATGCCGCTGATGCCAGGCGACTTTTCCCAGACATGGTGCGGGTCGACCATGCCGTCGACATGCTTGCCCTTGGCCTCAGGGATCGGCATGAGCGAATAGTTGATACCGTGCGTAGCGATCGGCCAGCCATAGTTCTTGCCCGGCTCCGGGATGTTGATCTCGTCGCCGCCACGCGGGCCGTGTTCATGGGTCCAGAGTTTGCCGGTCCACGGGTTGAGCGCTGCGCCCTGCTGGTTACGATGGCCAAACGACCAGATTTCCGGGCGCACGTCCCGCTTGCCGACGAAGGGGTTGTCCTTTGGCACTTCGCCGTCCGGCAGGATCCGCACCACCTTGCCCTGCAGCTTGTCCAGGTCCTGCGCTGTCGGGCGCTGGTTGTTCTCGCCCAGGGCAATGAACAGGAAACCGTCGCGGTCGAATACCAGCCGCGCGCCAAAGTGATTGCCCTCGGAAAGCTTGGGCTGCTGGCGGAAGATCACAGTGAAGTCTTCCAGCCGCGCGCGGTCCTCGGACAGCTGGCCACGGCCCACTGCCGTGCCGGCCTTGCCATCACTGCCCTCCTCGGCATACGACAGGTACACCGTGCGGTCCTTGGCAAACTCAGGCGACAGCACTACATCAAGCAGGCCACCCTGGCCTTCGGCCCAGACCTTGGGCACGCCGCTGATGGGTGGGCCGACCTTGCCCTCGGCGCTTACCACCCGCAGGTTGCCGGGGCGCTCGGTGACCAGCATGTCCTTGCCACCCGGCAGGAAAGCCAGCGCCCAGGGGTTGCGCAGGCCATCGGCCACCGTGCTGACGGTAAGTTGGCCCTCTTCGCTGGGAAATTGCTGCTCAGGGGCGGCGTGGGCCAGCAGTGGCAACAGCGCCGCAGCGGTCAGGGTGGTCAGCCAGTTGATTCGGGTCATGCAGGATTCCTTTCTGAGGATCAGGCGATGGATCAGGGCACACGTTGGCCATCACGCGCTGGCCGCGTCGGCTCCAGATTGGGGGCCTGCTGTTGGCGGCGCAGGTTGTCGCCATTGCCGATACCGCGGTTGTCCAGGCTTGGCGTACGGTAGATGGGCTGGGTGGACGGGCCGCGAACGGGCGGTGTGGCCGGCATGCTGCCCTGGCGACTGTTGGGGTTGGCACGCTGGATCGGGCTGTTGTAGGGGTTGTTGTTGCTGGCGGCGAGCTGCAATGACTGCGCAGGCGCAGCCGGTACCGACAGGCTTAGCGTCAAGCCGAAGAACAAGGCTGGCACCCTGAGTTTCATGCTTCACCTCCTGTACGAAAAGCGCGCCATGTGGGTTTGGATAGCCTAAGGCGCGAAGGGTTCGCGGCAAAAGTGTGAATGCGATTCCTGATGTTTCAGTATGGGCCTGATGGCACGGTGCATCAGGCCCGCCGATCACCGGGCGGCGCCGACCTTGTGCCGTGCCGCGTACAGGCACAGCATCTCCATGGCCAGGGTAGCCCCGGCCAGCGCAGTGATATCGGCGTGGTCATAGGCTGGCGCCACTTCCACCAGGTCCATCCCTACCAGGTTGATACCGCGCAGGCCGCCGAGGATCTCCAGCGCCTGCAGCGTGCTCAACCCCCCGCATACCGGGGTGCCGGTGCCTGGCGCATAGGCCGGGTCGAGGCAATCGATGTCGAAGGTCAGGTACACCGGCCGGTCGCCGACCCGCTGGCGGATCGCCGCGATGATCGCCTCGGTGCCCTGGCGGTGAACCTGCCGGGCATCGAGGATGGCGAAGCCCTGGCTGTCGTCATTGGTGGTGCGCAGGCCGACCTGCACCGAGCAGGATGGATCGACCAGGCCCTCGCGGGCGGCATGCCAGAACATGGTGCCATGGTCGATGCGGCCTTCTTCGTCCGGCCAGGTGTCGCTGTGCGCATCGAAATGGATCAGCGCCAGCGGGCCGTGGCGGCGGGCATGGGCCTTGAGCAGCGGGTAGCTGATGAAATGGTCACCGCCCAGGGTGAGCATGGCGCAACCGGCTTCAAGTATGTGCTCGGCGTGGGCCTGGATACTCGCCGGGACCGACTGCGGGGCGCCACTGTCGAAAGCGCAGTCGCCGTAGTCGATCACTGCCAAGTGGTCGAACGGGTCGAAGGCCCAGGGCCAGTGGCGCGCCCAGGCCTGCTGCACCGAGGCGGCACGGATTGCGCGAGGCCCGAAACGCGCCCCGGGGCGGTTGCTGGTGGCGGTGTCGAATGGCACACCGCTGACAACAACATCCACTCCACGCAGGTCGCGGCTGTAGCGACGACGGGAGAAACTGGTAATACCGGCGTAGGTACTTTCCGCTGCAGTACCGTACAGGCTGTCACGGGTCATGGCCTGGTCGTTGTTCTGGGCTTGTTCCACGGTTGGGCTCCTTTGTGTTTATCGGTCACTGGCGGCTACGGAAGGCCGTCCACAGCCGGTTGCGCTGACGCAGGTCGGACAGCGCCATGCTGCGGTCGGCATACAAGCGCTCACGCACGTCGGCAGGCGGGTAGATATCCGGGCCATTGCGCACGGCGTCATCGACCAGAGCCGTCGCGGCCTGGTTGGCATTGGCAAAGAACAGCGTATTGGTGAGCGCAGCCACCGACTCCGGTTTCAACATGAACGCGATGAATGCCCGGGCAGCTTCCGGGTGCGGGGCGTCCCTGGGGATGACCAGGTTGTCCTGCCACACCAGCGTGCCTTCACGGGGAATGCGGTAGATCAGCTCGAACGGCTTGCCGGCGCGGCGCGCCTGGTCGGCGGCCATGGCCGCGTCGCCGTTGTAGGTCAGCGCCAGGCACACGCTGCCGTTGGCCAGGTCACTGATCTGTCGGCCATTGGCGACGTAGCTGATCGACGGCTGCAGCTGGTTGAGCAGGTCCTGCGCCGCCGCGAGGTCGGCCTTGTCCTGGCTGTAAGGGTCCTTGCCGAGGTAGTTGAGGGCAACACCGATCACCTCCTGTGGCGAGTCCGGCATGGCGATGCCACACGCCTTGAGGCGGCTGGCGTACTCCGGCTTGAACAACAGGTCGAGGCTATCCAGCGGTACATCGCCCAGGCGCTGGCGCACCGCCTCGACGTTCACCCCCAGGCCCAAGGTGCCCCAGGTGTAGGGGACCGCGTAGCGGTTGCCTGGGTCGGTCTCGGCCAGCTTGGCCAGCAGGTCCTTGTCAAGGTTGACGTAGCCGGGCATGCCTTGCGCGTCGAGCGGTTGCAGGGCATTGGCCTTCAGCGCCCGGGCCAGCACGGTGGCTGACGGCACCACCACGTCGTAGCCGCTGCCGCCAGTGAGCAGCTTGGTTTCCAGGACTTCAGTGGTGTCAAAGGTGTCGTAACGCACCTTGTAGCCGGTTTCCTTTTCGAAGCGCTGAAGGGTTTGCGGCGCGACGTAGTCGGCCCAGCTGTAGAGGTTGACGACCTTTTCTTCGGCCTGCAGCGGCAGAGCCAGGATCAAGGACAACAGGCACAGCGATCGACGCATGACGGGCACCTCGGCAAGTGGGTGGATGCCGCCAGCATGCCATCCGGGTAACATTGCAAGAATGGCAAGTTTGCAAAGCTGACATTCATCAGGAGCAATGTGATGCTCGGACAACTGCACGACCCCGACCTGCACCTGCTGCGGCTGTTCGTCACTGTAGTAGAGGCCGGCGGCTTCAGTGCCGCCCAGGGCGTACTGGGGCTGAGCCAGCCCACCATCAGCCAGCGCATGGCGCAGCTGGAAACGCGCCTGGGTTACCGCCTGTGCAGCCGCGGCAAAGGCGGTTTTCGGCTGACCGACAAGGGCGAGTTGCTGCTGGAAGCGGCACGCGGGCTGTTGCTGAACGTCGAGTTGTTCCGTCAGCAGGCCAACGGCGTCGCCGGGCGCTTGCTGGGGACGGTGCGGGTGGGCATGGCCGAGAACCAGGATGCGCCCGTGAGCCTGCGCCTGGCCACGGCCATCTCACGCTTTCGCCGGCGCGAAGAAGCCGTGCAGCTAGAGCTGGTCAGCGCACCACCGGCGGAGCTTGAGCGACTGCTGCTGGAGCAACGGCTCGACGTTGCCATCAGCTATTTTTCCGGCAACCAGGCGGCGTTCGACTATCAGCCTTTGTTCGAAGAGCGCCAGCGCTTGTACTGCGGCAAGGGGCATGTGCTGTTCGACAAGGCCGAGGTGACGCACGAGCAGTTGCTGGAGGCGGACCAGGTGCGCCACCCGTACCGCTTTCTCAAAGGCGGCGAGCCGTTCCAGAGCCGACGCAGCATGGCGGTGGCGGAACAGATCGAGAGCGTGCTGACGTTCATTTTGTCGGGGCAGCATATTGGCTACCTGCCCTGTCACTGCGCGGCAAGCTGGGAAGACCAGGGAATGTTGCGGGCGCTGGATACGGGGCTGGATTTCGTGGTGCCGTTCACCCTGGCTCGGCATCGGGCACAGGCACCTGGCGAGGCGCAGGCGGCATTTGTGGAGGATCTGCTGGCCGCGTTCTCCTGACATGGCCTCTTCGCGGGCACACCCGCTCCGTCAGCTTGGGCGCTATCCCTTTGGGAGCGGGCGTGCCCGCGAAGAGGCCGGCTCAGGCAACGACAATCAGTAAGCCATGCTCCAGGTCAGGGTGTAGGTGCGGCCCCGGCCCTGGTAGTCATACAGATAGGCCGGCCCGTAGGTCGGCGAGTAGAACAGCGTCGCCCGCTGCCCCCACACGGTGCTGTACTGCTTGTCCAGCAGGTTCTGGATCCCCGCGCTGAACGTGCCGAAACCGCTGTCCTGGCTGGCCAGCAAGTCAAAGGTGGTGTAGCCGTCGATTTCATGATCGGCATCGTCCTTCAGATTGAAGGCGTGGTTGGCCTGCAGCCGCGCACTGCGGCCATCGCCCTTCCAGCCGACGAATGCGGTGGCCTTGGACAATGAGGCATAGCGGGCGTCGCGCTTGATCCAGTCGCCGTCGGCATCTTCTTCCTCGGAACGGGTCAGGTGCAGGGTTCCACCCGCCTCCCAGCCTGTCTGGAAGTGCCGGGTCAATGCGCCCTCGAAGCCGAAATCGCGGCTTTTCTGATCCTCGACGTCGATGGTCAGCGTCTGCGAGTCGACGTTGATGATCTTGTCCGACCAGATGTAGTACAGCGCGGCCTGCGCGTCCCAGTCGAGGTCGGCATAGCGCCAGCCCAGTTCGACCTGGCGGCTCTTGATACCGGCCAGCGGGTTGTCCGCCACGCTCAGGCCAGGCTTGCCGTAGTACTTGGCCGGGTCTGGCAGGTCGAAACCTTCACCATAGTTGGCCCACAGCTGATGACCGTTCTTGAAGTCGTAGATGGCGCCGACGTTGTACAGGTTGACCTCATAGTCGTTACTTCCACCGGGCACGCCCTTGAAGTCGCTGACATCCACATCCATCTGCTGGCGCCGGGCGCCGCCGGACAAGGTCAGGTTGTCGCTGGCATGCCAGTCGAGCTGGGCGTAGACCGAAACGCCATCGACCCGATAGCTGGGGTAACGCTCGGCCTTGCTTTGCTTATCCAGGTCCAGCCCCCCGCTCTGGGAGGACGTCAGCGCATCGAACGTGGTCTGGTCGGCGTTGAAACGCTCGCGATCCAGGTCGACGCCGTAGGTCAGCTTGAGGCTGTCCCACTGCTTGGCGAACAGCCCCTTGAGGCTGGTGACTTCGAAGTTCTGTTGCGAGGCAGCGAAATACACGCCACGCGACCCGCTCGGAGTGGCACGGTTGTAGTACGGGAACGGATAGAAATTGTCGTCTTCCTTGCGGTACGAGGCCTGCAAGTAGAAGTCCTGGCCCAGCACGTCGGTGTGGTGGTAATTGGCGTTGAGCAACAGGCGCCGGGTGCGTGGCTCAAGGTCAGAAGAATAACCGCTGCGCAGTTCGGCGTCCTCCAGGTCCGAGGGGGCGTTGTAGTTGAGGTTGGGGAAGTAGATGCCGGTACTGCCGTGGTTGCCGGAATCGTAGTACTGGGCCAGCAGGTCGAGGCTTTGCTCGTCGGTGAATTTCAGGCCGAGGGTGCCCAGCACATCCACAGTGCGGTTGTACTGCAGGTCGGTCTGGGTGTTATCGATGAAGATCTGCTCGCCCGCGCCATCGTAGAAGGCTTCGTTCTGCTCCCCGGAGATCCCCAGGCGCGCGTTGACCCGGTCGTTGCCGCCACTGATCGACTGTGCGAAACGAGTGGCCAGGTCATCACTATTGTTGAAACCGCTGCTGGCACCGAGCTGGGTCTCGAAGCGTGCCGGGCCCGCTTCGCCCTTTTTAGTGACGATATTGATGATGCCGCCCGTGGCGCCACCGCCGTAGATGGCGCTGGCGCCAGACAGCACCTCGACGCGTTCGACGTTGAACGGCGAAATGCTGTCGAACTGGCGCGACAGGCCGCGAGAGCTGTTCTGGCTGACACCGTCGATCATCACCAGCACATTGCGCCCGCGCATGTTCTGGCCATAGTTGGTGCGCCCTTCGGGCGCCAGGTCGAGGCCCGGCACCAGCTTGCCGATCGCCTCCTTGAGGCTGACGCCGCTGTCGATCTGTTCACGCAGCTGCTGCTGTTCAACCACCCACACCGTGCCGGGGATTTCGCTGATGGCGGTGCTGGTGCGCGAGGCGACACTGACTTCGATGGGCTTGAGGTTGACCGCCTGCGGCGCGGGCACGGTCTTGCGCAGGGTGACCGTGCCGGCATCGCTGAATTGCCAGGCCATGTCACTACCTGCCAGCAGCAGCTGCAGCGCCTGCTCGATACTGTAGCTGCCCTGCAGCGCCGGGCTGCTCAGGCCGGCCACATCCCCGGTGGTGTACAGCAGGTGCAGGCCCGCCTGGTCGGCAAATGCGGTCAGGGCTTGATCCAGCGTTTGTGCTGGCAGGTCCAGTCGAACCTGGCGCGCCTGAACCTGCGCTGCCACGTCTGTGGCGGCCCACGCCTGCAAGGAGCCGGCGAACATGGCCAGGGCACTGCAGGACATCAGGGCATGGTGAAGGCGACCGCTGCGACGGTAGTTGGGCTTGGGCAAGAGAGGCACGAATGAGCTTCCAGACAAGTCGTGAATGAGAATGGGTTGCTGATCAGTCCCACTACGACGTTCTGGCTTGCACGAACTTGCAGCGCCAAATGAAAAAAATTTCGATTATTTTTTACAGGCTCAGTGCACGACGGCCAGCCAGGGCAGATAGGTGACTTTCAGGCCATAACGCTGCTCCAGGGTGCGCAGCAGGCCCTGCGGCTCGTTCAAATCGAACACACCGCTGACTTCGAGTGCCGAGAGGGTATGGTCGGAGAGCAGAATGCGGCCATGCTGGTAGCGCTCGAGTTCGGCCAGTACCTGCCCAAGCGGTTTGCCATTGAAGATCAGCTTGCCACGTTGCCAGGCCGTCTGCGCGCTGGCGTCGACGGCGATGGCCAGGTTGCGATCGCCGAGCCGGGCTGCCCCTTTGGCCAGCACCACGTGGCCGTCACGACGCACACTGAAGGTGGCCGCGCTGCCCTGCACGGCCTCACCGGCGGTTTCGACGACGAAGGGGCGTGGGTCATCGGTGGTTTCGAACAATGCCTCGCCAGCTTGCAGCGTCACCCGGCGTTCGTTGGCGCTGAAGGCCACATTGAGGGCGCTGGCGCTGTTGAGCAGTACCCGCGAACCGTCTGCGAGGGTGATACGCTGCCGCTCGCCCATGCCCGTGTGATAGTCCGCCAGCCACACCGGCACCTGTTGCCAGCTGCCGTAACCTGCCATCAGCAGCACCAGCGCGGCAGCGATGCCTGCCGCCCAGTGGCGCTTGCTGCTGCGCCCGGGCGCGGCTTGCAACGCTTGGGCAGCCTGTGTATGCCCCAGATCCTGCCACAGCGCTTCGGCCTCATGTGCCGCCTCGGCATGCGCCGGGCTGAGCTGGCACCAGCGCCGATAGCGTGCCCGATCGGTCGCACTGGCCTGGCCCGAGTGCAGCAGTACCTGCCAGTCGAGGGCATCGTCGGACAAGTCACTGATCGGCTGCGGAGCGTGCATGGTCGAAGTTTCAGTCATGGTTGTGCTTGAGCCAGTCGCGGCAATGGCGCAGGGCCTGGCCGATGTATTTTGCCACCATGCTCTCGGAAACGCCCAACCGTTGTGCGATCTGCGCCTGGGTCAGGCCTTCGACACGGTTCAGCAGCAGCGCCTGGCGAGCATTGCTGGATAACTGCAGCAGTGCTTCGTCGAGTATCTGCAGGCGCTCCCGGGCCAACAGCGTCGCCTCCGGCGCCGGCGCCGGGCAGGCCACCTCCCCTGCGCCATCGCTGCCCTCATGGCTGGCGGCGATACGCTGTTCGCGGCGCAGCGCATCGATGGCCAGATTGCCAGCCACGCGGAAGATGAAGCTGCGCGCATGCAGCACCGGCACCGCCTGCTCGTCGATCTTGACCAGTTTCAGGTAAGTCTCCTGCGCCACGTCGGCGGCACGCTGCCGATCGCTCATGCGCCGGGTGAGGAACTGCAGCAGGTCGTCGTAGTGCTCCTGGAAACTTGCCAGCAGAGCGGACACGGGAGACGTCAGCATGGGGTAAAGCACTGCCAGTAGGAGAAATTATCGGGCGTTAATGAGAAACAGTATCTTTCATAACACCCTGTGCTTTCAACGCTGTCGTGCTTTTGCCACACTGCAGGCACCACTTCGTCGGTAAGGACCTTCCATGGCTGCCCATTTGCGCCGTTCCCTTCGCCTGCTGCTGGTGCTGATGCTGGCTGGCGGGCTCAACGCCTGCGCACTGTTCCAGGCCCGCGACCCGCTCACTATCAGCGTGATCGGCATCGAGCCACTGCCGGGGCAGGAGCTGGAAATGCGCATGGCGGTGAAAATGAGAGTGCAGAACCCCAACGAGTCGCCCATCGACTATAACGGCGTTGCGTTGAACCTGGAGGTGAATGGCCAGCCGCTGGCGTCTGGGGTCAGTGATCAGCAAGGGCGCATCGGCCGTTATGACGAAGCCGTGATCGTGGTGCCAGTGAGCATCACGGCGTTCGCGTTCCTGCGCCAGGCCTATGGCCTGGGCAAGCTCGATTCACTGCAAGGGATGCCTTACAAGCTGCGTGGCAAGCTGGCCAGCGGGCCGTTTGGCACCGTGCGCTTCACCGATGAGGGCAAGCTGGACCTGCCCAAGGATGGCAGCCTGTATTGGTAGGGCAAGGGATCAGCGACTGGCGCTGGCGGCAGCCATCATCTTGTTGACCTCGCTGCGGACCATACTGGCGAATTCTGGCGGCGACATCGCGTCCAGCTCGCCACGCACCCACTCAGCCCACTTGCCTTTGCGGCGCGGCTTTTCAGCGATCAGCCGCGCAGCTTCACCCTTGGCCTTGCCCAGGTTGTTCTGCCACAGCTCGAACAGCCGGGCCTTTTCCGCCTCGATCTGTGCCCGTTCCTCGAAGCTCATGTTGGCCAGATTGAAAGTCATGAAGGTACCTGCCTGTTGGAAATGGCCGCTATCTTACACTCAGGCGCCGGATCATCGGCAAAGCCTTCGCAACTTTCCCGCCGCGCAGGCATCCATTGTTCTAACAATCCCATCGACGAGGACGTGTTCATGGCCAAGAAAACCGCCGCACTGGCAGACAGTGATCAGATCAAGGACCAAGTCTTCAGTGAACTGCAGGCATTGATCGAAGAATCGGAAAAACTGCTGAACGACAGCGCCGCACTGGTTGGCGAAGAAGCCGAGACGCTGCGTGCCCAGGTGAGCCTGAAACTGCGCCAGGCTCGCCAGGCCGCCGGCCAGGTGCGCGCCAAGGCGCAACCGGTGGTGGACGCCACCCAGGACTACATCGGTGGCCATCCATGGCAGACCGTGGCAGTGTCTGCAGGCTTTGGCCTGGTGGTCGGCCTGCTGCTGGGGCGCCGCTAGTGAGCGTCAGGCCGCTAGCGCCATCGGGATGCCGCTGTGAAAACGTAGCTCCTGGTCCGGTGACAGGATCAGTTCGGCTTCTGCTTCCCGCACCAGGGTGACGCGGCGGGCGATATCCGCCTCGTCACCGTACTGCTGGGCCAGTTTCAGGTAACCCTGATAGTGGCGTGCTTCGCTTTTCAACAAGCCGTGATAGAAGGTGCCGAGCTCTTCATCGAGGTGCGGCACCAAGGCAGCAAAGCGTTCGCAACTACGGGCTTCGATGAATGCCCCGACCACCAGCGTATCCACCAGCTTCACCGGCTCGTGAGCACGCACCAGACGGCGCAGGCCAGACGCATAGCGCCCTGCCGAGACCGGCCGCAATGGCACACCACGACGCTTCATCAGCCGCAGTACCTGTTCGTGATGCACCAGCTCTTCGCGGGCCAGGCGCGACATCATGTTGATCAGGTCCAGGTGGGTGTTGTACTTGGCGATCAGGCTCAGGGCAGTGCTGGCCGCCTTGAACTCGCAATTCTTGTGATCGATCAGTAGGGTTTCCTGGTCGGCGAGTGCCGCTTCGATCCAGGCATCTGGGGTCGGGCAGCCGAGAAAGGCATCGATTTCGGGGATCAGCGACATAAGCGAACAACCACACTGGACAGGCAAGACCGGCGATTATACCGAGGGCGGCGGGTATCACCAGTGACTATGCTTGATGTACATCAAACGGCGACGCGGGAAGCGCCGACTATAGTCAGGCATTGGTCGCAACCTTTGAACGGAGTTCACGCCCATGCAAGCGGTCCGCAGCATCCTCGTTGTCCTCGACCCGGAACATGCCCATAGCCGTGCACTGACCCGGGCCAAGCTGATTGCCAGCGTAACGGGTGCTCGCCTGCACCTGCTGATGTGTGACAAGAAGCATGACCACAGTGCGTTGCTCAGCTTGCTCAGCAGCCAATTGCATGATGATGGCTATGACAATGTCAGCCATGAGCAGAACTGGCACGAGAGCTTGCATGAATCGATCATCGCCGTGCAGCAGGCCGAGGGTTGCGAGCTGGTGATCAAAGAGCACCGGCCGGACAGCCCGCTGAAAAAGGCCCTGCTGACGCCTACCGACTGGAAGCTGTTGCGCCAGTGCCCCTGTGCGGTCCTGATGGTCAAGAGCGAACGACCTTGGGCCGGTGGCGTGATTCTGGCCGCGGTGGATGTCGGCAACCAGGACGAGGATCATCGTCGCCTGCATGCCAGCATTATCGACCACGGTTATGCGATTGCCGGGTTGGCCAAAGGCGACCTGCATGTCGTCAGTGCGCACCCCTCCCCCATGCTGTCGGCGTCAGACCCGGTTTATCAGCTGAGTGAAACCATCGAGAAGCGCTATCGCGAGGCCTGCAGTGCGTTCCAGGCCGAATACGATGTCAGTGAAGACCGCCTGCATGTCGCGGAAGGGCCAGCTGATGTGTTGATTCCCCATTTGCAGAAGCAGCTCGGTGCCGTGGTCACGGTGATCGGCACTGTCGCCCGCACAGGGATTTCCGGGGCCCTTATCGGCAATACCGCTGAAGTGGTGCTCGATTCGCTGGAAAGCGATGTGCTGGTGCTCAAGAGCGAAGAAGCGACGGCACACCTGGCGGAACTGGCCCGGGGCTGAACGTTTCCTGGGCCAGAAAGACAAAACCCCTACCTGCATGT
>NZ_JABWRP020000080.1 GCF_014269035.2 Pseudomonas vlassakiae | reverse complement strand
ACCACAAATTCACATATCCGAATTAGCCAAGAGTGTTCAAAAGACATTCTGGCAACAGAATTTCTTGACGACCATAGAGCATTGGAACCACCTGATCCCATCCCGAACTCAGTAGTGAAACGATGCATCGCCGATGGTAGTGTGGGGTTTCCCCATGTGAGAGTAGGTCATCGTCAAGATTCATTTCGCAAAACCCCTATCTGC
>NZ_JABWRP020000008.1 GCF_014269035.2 Pseudomonas vlassakiae | reverse complement strand
ATGGTTACTTTTTGTCGCGTTTGACAAAAAGTGACCCGCCGTAAGGGCGGAAAGGTGACTGTGCGTCACCACCGCCAATGAATGCACTCGACTCAATCAAAACCATCGCTGTCCAGCTTTGGCTTTTGGCTTTTGGCTTTTGGCTTTTGGCTTTTGGCTTTTGGAAGTGGGCTTTCAAATCAAGTCAACATTCATTCGCCATGGTGGCGCTGAATCAGCTTTTCGCCTTTACGGCGACCTACTTTTTGACTGGGCAAAAAGTAGGCAAAAACCCCCGCTCCCATCATCCGGCCCCTACGCTGCGCTCCGGGGTCCCCTCACTCCGGCGCCTTCCGGGCCCGCGCGGCCTACGACTTGCTGCGCAAGTCTACATCTCGCGCCTTCGGCTGCGCCGAAGGGGTGCTGCGCACCCTGGCCCTCCAGACGCCTGCGTTCGGCCTCCTGAAGTCGCACTCAGCGTCGCCTGGACTATCGCGCGCTTAGAAGCCAAAGCAAAAGCAGAGCAAGAGCAAGAGCAAGCATTGCATCTTTATGAGATTTGACGTCTCCCTCGCCCCGTGCTCTCCTTACGCCTTGCGTCAGGTGCCCCCAAGCGGGGGTGAAACGGGAAATCGGTGCGTCGCAGGCCCTTCAGGGCCGGGCAAATCCGGTGCTGCCCCCGCAACGGTAAGCGAGCGAAGCGTCCAGACCACTGTGCCACGCAGTCCGGCATGGGAAGGTGATGCCTTTCAAGGAGCCCAACTCCTCCTCGCAAGCCCGGAGACCGGCCTGTCGTCCATGAACACCCCGCGGTGGGCGGGCGCTGTCGCATCTCCTCGGGCGCCTTGCCCCCGGGACTGCCGCGCTTGTCCGTTGCCCTTACAAAAAAGCAGAGGATCGCGTCATGCCCATCACCAGCGCCAAACATGGCATCGCCACCCCCATCACCCTCAGCCAGCGCGTGGTCATCGCCGTCGGTGCCAGCCTGCTCGGCCTGTGCCTGGTCTACTTCGCCGGGTTCTCGCACATCGAAGCCGTGCACAACGCCGCGCACGACACGCGCCATAGCGCTGCCTTCCCCTGCCACTGAGGCTGCCATGATCAAGCGTATTGCCCGCACAGCCGGGTTCAGCGGCCTGCTCGCTGCTCTGTTGCTGACCCTCCTGCAAAGCGTTTGGGTCGCACCGTTGATCCTTGAGGCGGAAACCTACGAAGCGGCCAGCCCGGCAGCCGCGCACCACAGCCACGGCGAAGAAGCTGGCGCTGGCCACACCCATGGCGAAGAAGCCTGGTCGCCAGAAGATGGCTGGCAGCGCACCCTCTCGACCACTGGCGGCAATCTGGTGGTTGCCGTCGGCTTCGCCCTGATCCTCGCCGCCCTCTACAGCCTGCGTGAGCCTGGCCGCACCAGCACGGGCGCACTGTGGGGGCTGGCCGGTTTTGCCGTGTTCTGCCTCGCGCCTACCCTGGGCTTGCCACCCGAACTGCCCGGCACTGCCGCCGCCGATCTCGGTCAGCGCCAGAGCTGGTGGGTCGGCACCGCCGCCGCGACGGCACTGGGCTTGGCCCTGCTGGTGTTCGCACGTCATGGCCTGCTCAAGGCCCTGGGCGCCGTGTTGCTGGTGGTGCCGCACGTGATCGGCGCGCCGCAGCCGGAGGTCCACGAAAGCCTGGCACCGCACGCCCTGGAAACCCAGTTCATGATCGCTTCGTGGCTGACCAACGCGGCCTTCTGGGTGGCCTTGGGCTTGCTCAGCGCCTGGCTGTATCGCCGCTCCAGCCTGGCCTGATGACCGCCCCGCCATTGCCGGTGCTGTACGCCGGCTTCGGTTGCCGCCGGGGCTGCCCGGTAGACGTGCTCGAAGCCCTGCTGCAAGCAGTGTTGCAACATCACGGCCTGAGCATCACAGCACTCCGTGGCTTTGCCAGCATCGCTGGCAAGGCCGACGAGCCGGGCTTGCAGCAACTCGCCGCACGTCACGCCTTGCCCTTGGTGGTTTTCGCGGCCGAGCAGCTTCAACGGTTCGAACCCCAGCTCAGCCACCGCTCCGCCGTGGCCTTCGCGCACAGCGGTTGCTGGGGTGTCGCCGAGAGCACCGCCTTGGCCCTGGCCAGCCTCAGTCACCCCAGCGTTACACTCAAGGTGGCCCGCCGGGTGCGTGGCCCCGCGACCCTGGCGCTGGCCTGCGCCGGATAATTGCTTCTATTTTCAAGGATTTGCCATGACGGTCTACTTCATCGGCGCCGGCCCCGGCGACCCGGAACTGATCACGGTCAAGGGCCAACGCCTGATCCGCCAGTGCCCTGTGATCATCTATGCCGGCTCGCTGGTACCCGCAGCGGTACTCGAAGGCCACCAGGCCGAGAAGGTGATCAACAGTGCCGAACTGCACCTCGAACAAATCATCGACGCCATTCGCGCCGCACACGCCAACGGCCAGGACGTGGCCCGGGTGCACAGTGGCGACCCCAGCCTGTATGGCGCCATTGGCGAGCAGATCCGCCACCTGCGCGAACTGGGCATCGATTACCAGATCGTCCCCGGCGTCACGGCCACCGCAGCCAGCGCGGCGCTGCTCGGCTGCGAACTGACCCTGCCAGAGGTCGCGCAGACCGTCATCCTCACCCGCTACGGCGACAGCTCTCCGATGCCTGCAGGCGAACAGCTCGGCGACCTGGCACGGCACGGCAGTACCTTGGCCATTCACCTGGGGGTCAAGCACCTGCCGCGCATCGTCGAAGAATTGCTTCCCCACTACGGCCCAGACTGCCCGGTCGCCGTAGTCCATCGTGCCACCTGGCCAGACCAGGACTCGGTGCGCGGCACCTTGGCCGATATCGTCGAACAGGTCGCCAGCAAGGGTTTCAGGCGCACCGCCCTGATCCTCGTCGGCCATGTACTCGGCGATGCCCCCTTCACCGAGTCAGCGTTGTACCGCGCCGGCCACGCGCACTTGTTCCGCCCCGGCGACTAGCATTGCCAAGCCGGCGAAGGGCGGCGCAGACTGCGCTTTCCACCACCGGAGGACTATCCATGCTGGAGCTGCGCCCTAATTGTGAATGCTGCGATGCCGACCTGCCGGGCGACAGCCCTGACGCCATGATCTGCTCGTTCGAATGTACCTTCTGCCGCCACTGCGCTGACCACCGCTTGCAGGGCCGCTGCCCGAATTGCGGCGGCCAGTTGCTGGCCCGCCCGACGCGGGTGGGCCAGGCCTTGACCAACAACCCCGCCTCGACCCAGCGCGTGCTCAAGCCTCACCCGGCTTGCGCCTGACCCTCGGCCGGTTACAGGCCTCGCCGCTTGCAACGAGGCCTGTAAGACCATTCTTGTAGGAAATTTCCACAATACCGGCTCGCTTGTTCAACACATCTATACTCGCCATTACTACGGATCCGGAATGGTCGTATCGTGCTGCACAGCCGAAAAAGCTGGCAGACGTACCCCCTGATTACTTCAGGAAGCCGACCACATTCCGACAGGAGTTGATGACATGACAACCGTGCTGATCGTTGATGATCACGCCATCGTTCGTTTTTCCCTGCGCATACTGTTCGAGCGCGAGCGCTTTCGTATCGTCGGTGAACTGGACAATGGCAGTGAAGTCGCACAGAAGGTGCGTGAATTACGCCCGGATGTAGTGGTACTGGACATAGGGCTTCCCGGGCTGGATGGCATGGAGGTCATCAAGCGTCTGCAACAACAGGAGCCGGCACCGAAAATCATGGTGCTGACCGGGCAAGCCACCGACCTTTACGTGCGCCGCTGCCTGGATGCCGGTATCGGTGCCTTCGTCACCAAGGGCGAAGACCTGGAAGCTGTGGTGTTCGCCCTCAAGGCACTGATCAAGGGCTACTCGACCTTCCCCCAGATGGCGGTCAACAGCAATACCCTGGAGAGCGAGCCCGCCCGCCTGGGCAGCCTGTCCAACCGTGAAATGGAAGTACTGCGGCGCCTGAGCCGTGGTGAAAACAACAAGAACATCGGCGCTTGCATGAACCTCAGTGCCAAGACCATCAGCACCTACCGTGGCCGCATCATGGAGAAGCTCAAGACCGAATCATTGGTGGAGATGGTCGATCTGGCCAAACGCAACCACGTCAACTGAGCGCGCGGCGCGTATGAAACCTGTCCTGGCTGGCCTGATCCTGTTCGTCGCCCTGCTCGGCTGCCCGCTCATGTCACTCGCCGACGGTGAGCCGCGGCATTTGCTGGCACGCGCCACCAGCGCCGCACAGCCGCTGCAATTGAATGATGCCGACCGCCAGTGGCTGCAGCGACGCGGCGCATTGCTACTGGGTACCTCACGGCCGGATTACCCCCCTTTCGAAATCAACGTCAGCCTGGATGCTTACGAAGGCCTCAGTGCCGACTATGCCGGGCTGATTGCCGAACAACTGGGGGTACCGGTGGAAGTCAGGCGCTACGCCAGCCGCCATGAGGCGATCGCCGCTCTGCGCGCTGGCAGGATCGACCTGCTGGGCAGTTCCAACAGCTTCGAGGCCGCCGATGCCAAGCTCAGCCTCAGCCTACCCTATGCCGAAGACCTGCCTGTTATCGCGACACGCAAGGATGCCCCGCTGAGGCAAGACAAGGCGCTGGCCGGATTGCGCCTGGCAATGGTCGATCACTACCTGCCGGGCGAGGCCGTCCGGGCGCTCTATCCAGAGGTGCAACTGAGTCTGTATCGCTCCACGCTGGCAGGCCTGGCAGCAGTCGACCTGGGTCAGGTCGACGCTTATCTGGGCGATGCCATCAGCACCGACTACCAGATTGGCAAAAGCTACCAGGGCACCGTGAAGATCGACCACTTTTCCCAGATGGCGTCCGGCACCTTTGCCTTTGCCTTCGCCAATGACAACCTGCGGCTGCGCCGCCTGGTCGATAGCGCCCTGGCCAGGATCAGCGAAAGCGAGCGCCTGAACATCCTGCGCCGCTGGAGCAGCAGCAATACCAGTTTGTTGCTGGAGCGACACCTGTCAGCGCTGACCGAGGAAGAAAAAAACTGGATCGCCCAGCATCCGATCGTGACCGTACTGGTCGACACGGCCCTTGCCCCGCTGACGTTCAACGACGCCCAGCAGCATGTCAGCGGGATCACCGTCGACCTGCTCAAGCAAATCACCCTGCGCACCGGCTTGCAATTCAAGTTCATCGAGCAGGACACCGTGCAGGAGATGGTTGAAAAGGTCACCCACGGCAGGGCACAGATGATCGGCGCACTGGGCTATGGCACAGAGCGCGCGGCGCGGCTGCGCTACACCCGCCCCTATCTGGTCAGCCCCAGGGTGTGGGTGACGCGCAACCAAGGGCCCTCGCCATTGCAGGCCAAGAATTTCGACGGGCAGCGCATCGCGCTCCTCCATGGTTCGCACCTGCGTGCCGAGGTATTGCGGCGCTTTCCGCAGGCGACACTGGTGATGGTCAACAATCCCCTCGGCCTGATGGAGGCCGTGGTCAATGGTGATGCTGACGCTGCCTACAGCAGTTATATCAATGCCTCCTATTACATCAATCAAGTGTTCAAGGGGCAGCTGCGTATCGCCAGCGTCATGGACGACGAGCCGGCCGTCGCCGCATTCGCCGTAGCCCCTGACCAGCCGCAACTGCAAGCTATCCTCGACAAGGCACTGATAAGCATTCCCCCCGATGAGCTGGACCAGCTGTTGAACCGCTGGCACACCAGCACCCTGGTCAGCGACAGCCCTTGGCGCGACTACCGCAGGCTGGCCCTGCAGGTGCTGGTGCTCTCAGCCCTGCTGCTCGCGGGCGTAGTGTTCTGGAACAGCTACTTGCGCAAGCTGATCCAGCAGCGCACCGAAGCTCAACGGGCGCTCCAGACACAACTGGCATTCAGCCGGGGGCTGCTGGAGCAACTGCGCCAGGCCAAGGACGAGGCCGAACAGGCCAGCAAGACCAAAAGCGCGTTCCTGGCAACCATGAGCCACGAAATCCGCACGCCCATGAACGCGGTAATCGGCCTGCTGGAACTGGCACTGGAAGACAACCGTACCAGTCGCTGCGACACCCAAACCTTGCAGACCGCTCACGACTCAGCGGTCGGCCTGCTCGGGCTGATCGGCGACATTCTCGACATCTCGCGCATCGAATCCGGGCAGATGACGCTGCAGCCGGTGGCAACCGACCTGCTGGACCTGGTCCGCAGTACCTTGCGTGTATTCGAGGGCAATGCCCGAATCAAGGGCCTGCACCTGCGCGGCGAACTGCCTGAAGGGCCACTCTGGGTCCTGGCTGACCCACTGCGAATCAAGCAGATCCTCTCCAACCTGTTGAGCAACGCAATCAAGTTCACCGACCGTGGCGAGGTCCTGGCCCAAGTCAAGTTCAAAGCCTCGACGGCAGGCGACAGCGCAATGGTCGAACTGGCTGTGAGCGACACCGGCATCGGCATAGCCGCACAGGACCAGGCTCGGCTCTTCAACAGCTTCACCCAGGTTTCAGGCCCAAGGGCGAGTCAAGGGGCGGGTTTGGGTCTGGTGATAAGCCGGACCCTGGCCGAACTGATGGGGGGCAGGCTCGACCTGCAAAGCGTTGAAAGTGTCGGCACGCGCGTGCAGGTCCAGTTGACGCTGCCGCTAAGCGAGCCCCCCATAGCCGTGATGCACAACGCAGCCGACGACGAAGCCGACGTCAGAAAACTGAATGTGCTCGTGGTCGATGACTATCCGGCCAACCTGCTGTTGCTGGAAAAACAGCTCGACAACCTAGGCCACAGGGTGACGCTGGCCGAGCATGGTGAAGCGGCGCTGGCCTTGTGGCAAACGCATGCTTTCGACCTGGTCATCACGGACTGCAGCATGCCGCTCATGGACGGCCATGAACTGACCCGCAGGATTCGCCAGTTGGAGCGCCAACGCGGGCAGCCCGCCTGCTGCATTCTCGGGGTGACCGCCAATGCCCAGGCCGAAGAGCGCCAACGTTGCCAGGAAAGCGGCATGGACGATTGCCTGTTCAAGCCCATCGGGCTGCGAACCCTGAAGGCTTACCTGTCGCAGATACGCGTCACCGTACCGCTATCGAGCGGATTCAACCTGGACGAACTGCGCAACCTGACCCAGGATGACCCACAGTTGACCAGGCAGCTGCTCGAGCAACTGACGCAAAGCGCCCGCGAAGACCTCAACGCCTTGCAAGCCCTTGATCAATCCACTGACCGCGAGGCATTGCGCACCCTTGCCCATCGCATCAAAGGGGGGGCCAAGATGCTGCGGGTACGCGAGGTGGTGAAAGATTGCGAAGCCATCGAGCAGGCCCATGCCCAGGGGCTGCCAACAGACGCGCTGCACCTGCAGCTGGAGACGAGCCTGCAGGCCTTGCTGCGTGAACTGGGCGACACGCTCAGTGCAATTGCAGCGTCGAGTTGATCTGGCTGATCGCATCGACCACATGCCGCGAGCCTTGCTGGATCTCCATGATCACCGTCCCCGCCTCGTTGGCCAGGGCAACGCCACGCCCCGTGCGTGACAGGCTCGACTGCATGCTGGCCACGGCGGTCAACGACAGGTCATGGTTCTGCCGTACCACATCGACAATCTCCAGTGTCGCCTTGCTGGTGCGCGCCGCCAGGCTGCGCACCTCGTCGGCCACCACGGCAAAGCCGCGGCCGTGCTCACCGGCCCGGGCCGCCTCGATGGCCGCGTTCAGGGCCAGCAGGTTGGTCTGGTCAGCAATACCGCGGATGGTCAGCACGATCTGCCCGATCACATCCGACTGCTTGCTTACCGCATCGATGCTGCGGGCAGCATCATTGAGCTCCTGGGAGATCTGCTCGATGACCGCTACGGTCTGCTGGACGACCTCGGTGCCTTTACGCGCGCAGGCATCGGTCTGCACCGAACTGGCATGGGCCGCATCGGCGGCACTCTGCTGGGTATTGACCTGCGCCGTGATATCGCTGGCGAACTTGACCACTTTGTACAAGCGGCCTTTGTTGTCGAAGATGGGGTTATACGAGGCCTCCAGGTAAACCGTCTGGCCCTGCTTGTTGATGCGTTCGAAGCGGTGCGAGTGATATTCACCACGGTTGAGCGATGCCCAGAACTCACGGTATGCGCCCGATTCGCGCTCATGGGGCAGGCAGAACAGTCCATGATGACGCCCCACGACTTCCTCCAGGCGATAGCCCATGGTCGCCAGGAAGTTCGGGTTGGCCTTGATCACCCGGCCTTGCGGCGTGAACTCGACCACCGCCATGGAGCGCCCGATTGCCTTGAGCAGGCTTTCGCTCTCGTGCTCGTCCTTCACCCGCTGGCTGATATCGGCCGCCACCTTGATCACACTGGTCACCTGCTGTTGCTCGTCGAGCACCGGCATGTAGCTGGCCTCCAGCCATACCTCGCGGCCTGCCTTGTCGACACGCTCGAAGGTACCGCTGATGGCCTTGCCTTGCCCCAGCTCACGCCACAATTGCTGGTATTCGGCGCTTTTGGCATAGGTTGGGTCGCAGAACAGGCGATGGTGCTTACCGCGCAATTCGTCCACGCTGTAGCCCATCGCCTGGCAGAACTGGGCATTGGCATCAACAATGGTGCCGTCGGGGGCGAACTCGATCATCGCCATGCAGCGGCTTATCGCCGCGAGCTTGGCCTGGGCGTCGGCCAGGGCCTTGCGGGTGCGCTGAATCTCGATCAAGTCAGATTTGCGGTGGAAGTCGAACATGGCGCCAGGATCCTTGATGCCCAGTGTTTTCTGAGCATAGATCGGCTTTGATGGCGTGCAAGCAACTTGATATCACGTTGTGATTAGCCAGTTAGCGATGTTTCTTCAGGCATTTCATGAGCTCTCGCGCACCATCAGTTCGAAGCCCAGGTCCTGCTGTTCGGTGGCTACCCGCTTGCCATCGAGCAGTGCCAGGAGTGCCTGGGCGGCGCCCCGACCAACGGCTGCCCGCGGGGTGCGGATGGAGGTCAGGCGCGGCACCATGTGCGCCGAAGCCGGCAAGTCGTTGAAACCGACCATGGCCACCTGCCGTGGCACCTCGATCCCTTGCCGCAATGCCTGCAATACCGCGCCCTGGGCAAGGTCGTCGTTGCAGAAGAAGATCCCGTCCACATCCGGCGCCTGTGCCAACAACTGGCTGAACAGTTCGCTGCCCAGTGCAATGGATGACGGTTGCGGCGCCAGAATCTCCAGCTCGGTGGCCTGCATGCCGGCTTCGGCCAGGGCCTGGCGAAAGCCTTCGGCGCGCTGCATCACCCGTGGGTCGAGCTGCGCGGCAATGAACGCCAGGCGCCGTCGGCCGCGCTCGATCAGGTGCGTTGCCGCAGCCCGCCCGGCCTGCTGCTGGGAAAAGCCCACCGACAACGCGCCAGCCTCTCCACCCAGTTCCATCATGTGCACGCAGGGCACGCCGCTGGCTGCCAACATCTGCCGCGCGGCATCGCTGCGATCGAAACCGGTCAGCAGCATGCCGCACGGCTGATAGGCCAGGTAGTTGCGGATCAGGTTTTCTTCTTCGTCGAGATCGTAGTGGTAGTTACCTATCAGCACCTCTAGCCCACGCGGGCGCATCACCTCGTGGATGGCCTCCAGGGTGTCGATGAACAACTGGTTGGACAACGACGGGATCAGCACCACCACCGACTGGCTGCGTGCCGACGCCAGTGCCCGCGCCGCCGGGTTGGCGACATAGCCCAGGGACGTGGCGGCGGCCATGACCTTTTCCACCAGCCCAGGGGCAACCGTACTGACCCCGCGCAGTGCGCGCGAAGCCGTGATCGGGGAAACCCCGGAGAGCCTGGCGACTTCAGCCAGCGTGGGACGACCTGTGGTGCGAGAGCCTGTGCGGGACATGGATGTTGTAATTTTACTACTTGCAGGAATGGGGAACGGCCACTAAGGTAGCGCTGTCTCAGGACGCAGGCAATGTAATCTTTGGTAGTGGCCACTGCAGCACGCTGCCAAGCGTCCATACTGCGTAAGGACAAGATCAATAACACCGGGGAGCTGGCGTTTCGTTTGCAACGGGACAGCGCTGTCTCACCCCGCAGGAGGTACTGATGAATTCTCCCCTGTCCGCCATCGTGGTGATGGGCGTGGCCGGCTGCGGCAAAAGCTGCGTCGGCGATGCCATTGCCAAGCGAAGCGGCGGTCGCCTGATCGAAGGCGACGCATTCCACCCTGCCGAAAACATCCGCAAGATGAGCGCCGGCATCCCCCTGGACGATGACGACCGTGCCGGTTGGCTGGTGCGCCTGGGCCAGGAACTGCAAGCGACGGTGAAAGCGGGCGAACGGCCGATCCTCACGTGCTCCGCCCTCAAGCGTCGTTACCGCGACACCTTGCGCGCGGCGATGCCCGAACTGGTGTTCGTGTTCCTCGAACTCACACCCGCCGAGGCGGAAAAACGCGTGCTCGCCCGCCCAGGCCACTTCATGCCGGCGAGCCTGATCGACAGCCAGTTCGCCGCCCTCGAGTCACCCCGTGGCGAGCCCCTGACCCTGGCGCTGGATGCCACTCAGCCGATTGCGGTACTTGCCGAAACGGTCGACGCCTGGCTAAAGCCCTGCGGTGAGCGGAACCTGGCGCGCACTGCCTGACCCGGCGGTTGTCCTGCCCACCAAAGACAGCGCTGTCTCTGAAATTCACTTGAAGCACGCCAAAAACAACGATAAGACCGAGGCATCAAAACCATGTTCGGACTGGCTACAGATACCTACCTGCTGCTCGACGCGCTGGTCACCATCGTCGGGCTGATCCTGCTGATCACCCATTTCAAGGTCCACCCCTTCGTCGCCCTGACCCTGGCGGCCGGCTTCCTCGGCCTGACCTCCGGCATGCCGGTGGCCAAGGTCATGAAGTCGTTCCAGGACGGTTTCGGTGGCGTGCTCGGCTTCGTCGGCATCGTCCTCGCCCTGGGGACGATGCTCGGCAAGCTGATGGCCGACTCCGGTGGCGCCGACCAGATCGCCCAGACCCTGATCCGCGCCTTTGGCAAGAAGAACGTGCACTGGGCGATGATGTTCGCCGCCTTCCTGGTGGGCATCCCGCTGTTCTTCGAGATCGGCTTCGTGCTGCTGATCCCCCTGGTGTTCATTGTCGCCCGGCGCTCCGGGGTGTCGCTGATCAAGATCGGCATCCCGCTGCTGGCCGGCCTTTCGGTGGTCCATGGCCTGGTCCCGCCACACCCGGGGCCGCTGCTGGCGATCGGCATCTTCCATGCCGACATCGGCAAGACCATCTTCTATGGCCTGCTGGTGGCGCTGCCCACGGCGATCATCGCCGGCCCGCTGTTCGGCAACTTCATTGCCCGCTACATTCCGGGCAGCCCGTCACAGGAGCTGATGGACCAGATCGCCAAGGAGTCGGACCAGAACAACCTGCCAAGCTTCAGTGTCACCCTGATCACCGTGCTGCTGCCGGTGGTGCTGATGCTGCTCAAGACCTTGGCTGACGTGGTGCTGCCGGCCGAGCACATCGTCCGCCAGTGGATGGACCTGATCGGCCACCCGATCACCGCCCTGCTCGCCGCCTTGTTGCTGGCCTTCTATACCTTCGGCTCGGCCCGTGGCTTCAACCGCCAGCAGATCATGAAAATGCTCGACCAGAGCCTGGCACCGACCGCGGCCATCGTGCTGATCGTGGGCGCCGGTGGCGGCTTCAAGCAGATGCTGGTGGATACCGGCGTCGGCAACGTCATCGGGCAGATGGCCGTACAGGCGCAGATCTCGCCGATCCTGCTGGCATGGCTGGTGGCAGCGGTAATCCGTATCGCCACAGGTTCTGCGACCGTGGCCACCATCACCGGCGCCGGCATCGTCGCCCCGGTGATCGACCTGGTGCCGGGGGTCAACCGCGAATTGCTGGTGCTCGCTACCGGCGCTGGCTCGCTGATCCTGTCCCACGTCAACGACGCCGGGTTCTGGCTGGTGAAGCAGTACTTCAACATGACCGTGGCGGAAACCTTCAAGACCTGGAGCATGATGGAGACGATCCTGTCCATCGTCGGCATCATCTTCATCATGGCGTTGTCGACGGTGGTGTGACCGCTGATCGGGGGGATGGCACCTGAGCAACCCGGTAGGGCCCAACGCAAGTATGCGCCCTACCCTAAGCAAAGGAGCTTGCCATGCCCCGTTCAACCTTGCTGCTGGTTGCCCTGCTCACTTCACCGCTGGCCCTGGCAGTCGGCACCGGGCCAACCTACCCCGATGACCCGCACAACCCGGCGCCGCAGCCGGGAGTCGACAGCACCCTTGATCCGATCGAAAAGCCCCTGCCTCGTGATACCGACCCGCGCATCCAGGGCAATGACCCGGAAAGCCCGCCAGCCAGGCAGAATGACAACCGCGACTTGCCGGGGATGGATGGCAGTGGCTCCGAGGGTTCCGGGCGACAAGGCGGAAAGGGCTCAGGCGGCAGTCAACAATAAAGTCCAAGGGGCGCCAGACGCCCCTTGCGTCACCACTGACGTTTGTCAGGCCGGGTCAGCCCCAGCTTCTCGATGCGGTAACGCAGCATGTCCCGCGACAGCCCCAGCATCCGCGCCGACTTGGTGACGTTCCAGTCAGTACGATCAAGGGTCTTGCACACCAGGTCACGCTCCATGTCCGGCAGGCTGGTGCCAGGCTCCGGTTCATGACGCGGCAGTTCGTACACCGTCGCCGTGGGTTGAGCCACCAGCGGCTCGTCGACCAAGGTCAGGCACAGGTTCAGCTGATGCGCCTGTATCACTTCATTGGGCGCCAGCAACACGGTCTGCTCCAGCATGTTGCGCAATTCACGCACGTTGCCCGGCCAGCTGTAGCTCAACATCAAGGCTTCCGCCTCGGCACTGAAGCGCAAGTTCGGCTTGCCATAGCGGCGCCCGTGATGCGCCAGGAAATGCCGCGCCAGCAGCAGCACATCCTGGCCGCGGGCGTATAGCCGTGGCACTTTCAAGGCGATGATGCGCAGGCGAAAGAACAGGTCACGACGGAACTTGCCTTGCTGCACCATCTGTTCAAGGTTGCAGTTGGTGGCACTGATCACCCGCAGGTCGACCTTGCGCTCCTTGACCGCACCGATGCGGCGGATGCTGCGATCCTCCAGCAGCTTGAGCAGCTTGGCCTGCAGCACCAGGTCCATCTCGCCGATCTCGTCGAGGAACAGCGTACCGCCATCGGCCGCTTCCACCAGGCCCACACGGCGCTCCTTGGCGTCGGTGAACGCGCCCTTCTCATGGCCGAACAGCTCGGCCTCGAGCAGATTGGCCGGGATCGACGCGCAGTTGAATTCGATGAACGGCCCCTTGCTGCGCGAACCGTCGAAATGCAACGCGCGGGCGACCAGCTCCTTGCCGGTCCCGGTCTCGCCTTCGATCAACACGGGCGGCAGGTCGTCACTGGCCATGCGCCGCTCGGCGTCCAGCACCTGATGCAAGGTGTGCTTGAGGGTGAGCATCGCCGGCGATTCGCCGATCAGCGCCTGGAACCCTGACTTCTGCGCCTCGCGCTCCTGGTAGAACGACAAGGTGCGTTCCATGCGCTCGGCCGCCAGGGCCTTTTCCAGGGTCAACTTGAGTTCGGCCAACACCACCGGTTTGGTCAGGTAGTGGAATGCGCCCTCTTTCATGGCCTGCACGGCGTCTTCGACATTGCCGTACCCGGTCATCATGATCACCTTCAGGTCCGGCGCCTGCTCCACCAGGGTGCGTAGCAGGTCATGCCCGCTCATGCCCGGCAATGAGTTGTCGGTCAATACCGCATCGGGCTGGGCCCGCTTGATCTGTTCCAGCGCCAGCTCCGCACTGTTGCAGAGCGTCACCTCAAAGCCCTTGAGGCTCAGGTAGGTGCGAATGTTGTCGCCGAGGATTTCGTCATCCTCAACTACCAGGATGCTGTGCTCCATGGTCCTCTCCCGCTGCGATATTGAAAGTGAGGCTGACGCGGGTTCCTTCCTCTTCACGGCTGCTCAGGCTGACCGAGCCGCCAAACCGTTCCATGATCCGCTTGACCAGGGCCAGGCCGACACCCAGGCCGCCCTGCTTGGTCGTGAAGAATGGCTTGAACACCATTCTTTCCTGCTGCTGGCTCATGCCCTTGCCGGTGTCGCTGAGCACCAGTTGCGCACGCTGCCCATCCTGCACGCTGACCTGCGCATGCAGGACGCCGCCCTTGGGCATGGCTTCCAGGGCATTGGAAAACAGGCTGTTGAGGATCTGCGTCAGTTGCAGGGGCTGGCTGGCCACCCATTGCACGTGCGGCCCTTCGAAGCTGAAGCGCACGCCGTTGCGCTCGATCTGCTGGGCGAAGGCCTGGTGGGTATCTTCGATGGCTGCCACCAGGTCCACGGCCTCCGCGGTATCGCTGGCCGGGCGCAGCGACACCAGCAACTCGCGCACCCAGCGCGACATGCGGTCGACCTGGCAGATGATGTCATTGATGTTCTTCTGCGCCAGCGGGCTGGCTATGCCCTCGGCCAGCTCGGCGCTGGAGCGGATATTGGCCAGCGGGTTGCGCAAGCTATGGGCCACTGCGCTGGACATCTCGCCCAGGGCTACGTAAGTTTCGCTGGCCACCAGCCGGTTCTGCTGCTGATTCAGCATGAATGCAGCGCGGCGCACGATCCAGAACAGGCCGAAATAGATCAGCGCGCCACCCACCAGCGTCGAAGCCCAGATCAGCACGTAACCGCGCTGGATTCGCCGTACCAGGTCCTGCGGCTCCTTGTAGATCTCGACCATGGCCAGGACCTGCTCGCCCTGGCTATCGAACAAGGGAATGTAGTTTTCGATGAACAGGTACTTGGGTTCACGGAGGAATTTCTGCTCCTCACGGCCGCCTTCGACCCTGTGGTAGCTGGCAGATACCGCCTTGCGCGAGCTGAATGCGCGGTTCAGGCCACCATCGTCTTCGATGCGCTTGCCGATCAGCTCGGGGTTGGTGGACCAGACGATGGTGCGGTCTCGGGCATAGGCATTGGCCAGCAAGGTATCCGGCAAATGCTCGACGTGGTCGAGGAACTCCGCCCGGGTCGCCGCGACAAGGCCCGGGCTGATCTGCAGGTGCTGCTGGTCCAGCTGCGGGTTGAGCAGTTCGCCCATGGTGGCGCCCGGGGGGAGCTGCGAATGACGCACTTCGGCCACCGCCAGGGACTGGATGAACTGGGCGGTAAGCATGGCATCCCGCTCGACGCTGTCGCGCACCACGAAGCGGGTCGACACGTAGCCCAGCCCGCCAGCCACCGAAGCGATGATCAACAGGCTGATCAGTGAAAACCAGCGCAGCAGGTTGAACTCGCGAAGCGGTACGGCCAGGCCACTGCTAGCGGGCAGTGCAGCGGGTTTCACGGGAACATCTTCATCCAGCATCTGCATCGCGTCGTTCCCGTACAGGGAGTCCGTTCAGAAGGTGGTCATCGCATTGCTACCGATAGTAGCAAATTGACGCCATCCCACCCGGGCAGCTAGTGCCGCCAATGTCGCGCGTTACCTGTCGAGAGCACCTGCAAGAACTTCGCCACGCCCAATAACCAATCGTCACATCTTTATAAATCAATAGCTTAAGCAGCATTATTGATTTAGGTTCGAGGTTCATCCCCCACATTTGGGTGCCGTATACCCATAAATCTGTAAATACTTACAAATCAATAAGTTGCACGTTTTTATTGATGCCCGTTATCACAAGCGCGCCAACCTGAAGCTGAGCGAGACCCGCGTGCCATGGCCTTGGCTGCTGCTCAGGCGGACCGAGCCGCCAAAGCGCTCCATGATGCGTTTGACCAGTACCAGCCCCACACCCAAGCCACCTTGCTTGGTGCTGAAAAACGGCCGGAACGCCAAACGCTGCTGCTGCTCGCTCATGCCTTTGCCGGTGTCGGCAAGGCGCAGGGTCAGGCTGCGCCGGTCACGTTTGACCACCTCGATGCGCAACCGCCCACCGTTCTCCATCGCCTCGAGGGCATTGGCGATCAGGCTGTTGAAGATCTGGGCGAGCAACGCCGGCTGGCCAAGCACCTGCACCGGCGGTAACGGCCGCAGGTCCAGGGTTACTCCGCTGCGGGCCAGCGGTACGGCGAAGCTCTGCAGGCTTTCCTGCAGGACCTGGGGTAAATCGACCGGCACCGCTTCGTCATTCAGCGGCCGCAAGGATTGCAACAATTGACGAATCCACTGCGACATGCGGTCGACCTGGCTGATGATGTCATTGATGTTGCGCTGCGCCGGGCCTTCATCGAAGGCCTGGGCCAGCTCGGCGCTGGAACGGATGCTGGCCAGTGGGTTGCGCAGGCTGTGGGCCACCGCCGAGGACACCTCGCCAAGGGCCACAAAGGTCTCGCTGTTGATCAAGCGTTTCTGTTGCACCGCCATCACCCGCGCGGCGCGGCGCATGATGCCGTACAGGCCGATATAGACCAGCCCGGCACCGACGGTGATGGCCAGCCAGATGAGAATCAGCCCGTGCTCGATGCGCACGATCAGGTCCCGGGGTTCCTTGTAGATTTCCACCATCGCCGTGACGGTATCGCCGTCGGCATCGAACAACGGGATGTAGTTTTCGATCAACAGCTGTTCCGGCGGGGTCACGAACTTCTGCTCGGCACGGGCCTGCTCGAAATTGTGGTAACTGGCCGAGACCCGCATCTTGTATTCGAAGGCACGGTCCAGGTCGCCATCGCCTTCGATCAGCTTGCCCTCCAGCGCCGGGTTGGTCGACCAGATCACCGTCCGGTCAGGGGCATAGATGTTGGCCAGCAGCGTGTCTGGCAGGTGGGCGATATGATCGAGGAACTCACCGCGAGCCTTGCGCCGTGCTTCGGGGTCGACATCGGGCATTGCCGCACGGTCGGTGCGTGGGTCAAGCAGTTCGCCCATGGTGCGCACATTGGGGATCGCCACATGGCGCACTTCGGCGTCGGCGATCGAGGTGATGAACTGCGCGGTGAGCA
This sequence comes from Pseudomonas vlassakiae, assembly GCF_014269035.2. Taxonomy (GTDB): domain Bacteria; phylum Pseudomonadota; class Gammaproteobacteria; order Pseudomonadales; family Pseudomonadaceae; genus Aquipseudomonas; species Aquipseudomonas vlassakiae. The sequence goes on along the minus strand of NZ_JABWRP020000008.1, from coordinate 208,853 downwards.
AGGCGTCTCGCTCGATGCTTTCATCGATGATGAAGCGACTGGAGATCAGCCCCAGGCCAGCGGCCACAGACAGGATGACCGCCAAACTCACCCAGGCGTACCAGCGCAACAGGTTGAATGACCGGTGCGCAGCAGCGGCTTCGGTGCCCGCAGGCGCCTCGAGTACTTCGGAACGGGGGGCGATGACCATGACGGACTCCACTGCCGGGCACCTTTGAAAGGTTATAGCCCAGAGTTGGGTAACCATGGCATTGCTTGAGGACGAGTTGCGCCACTTTCGCGACGCAAGGCCCATTCAGAGTGGCGAGTCATCAGCCAGCCCCTGCAGCTTGCGGTATTCGCGCAACACGGTTGGCACGTAACGGCGGGTCTCGGCGTACGGGGGGACCGCGCCGCGCCGCCGCACGGCATCGGGGCCGGCGTTGTAGGCGGCCACGGCCAGGGTAATGTCATTGTCGAACAGGGTCAGCATGCGCTTGAGGTAACGCGCCCCGCCCTGCACGTTGTCTTCGGGGTCCAGCAGGTCCTCCACGCCCATCTCCCTGGCCGTGTCCGGCATCAGTTGCATCAGCCCCACCGCCCCGGCAGCCGACCGGGCCTTCGGGTTATAGCCTGACTCGGCCTTGATCAGGGCATGCAGCAGCGCCAGCGGCACATCGTAGTCACGGGCGGCCGCCGCCACCAGTTCGGCATAGGGCCGCCCGGTGATCATCTGCGCGTCGACCGGGCCCGCCTGGGCAAGCGATTCACTGATCACCCGTTCGTAATGGCGTCCTGGCCGGTGCACGTTGCTCAGTACATAACCACCGTTGGCATCGATGGAAATGTACATGTCGGCCTGGGCGCTTGCCGCCACCAGCCAGGTCACTACCAGGATCACCACACGCATGTCGGCTACCTCCCCGCCGTGCTCCCCCGATGTGGGGGAAATGCCCCGGAGAACCCGGGCTTTTCTGCTACGACGCAAGCACCGTGCCGCCTGCCATGGCGCATGGCGCAAGGCCCCGTGACAGACGTGCACGGCTGTTGCATGGGCCTGGGCAACCTGTGTCCCCATGCAGCGGAGGGCTTCACCATGCAGCGCAAATCCAACCCCCAACGTGGTTTCACCCTGCTTGAACTCCTGGTGGTCCTGGTGGTGCTCGGTTTGTTGGCCGGTATCGTCGCGCCCAAGTACTTCAGCCAGCTCGGTCGCTCGGAAGCCAAGGTGGCGAAGGCGCAGATCGAGGGCTTGGGCAAGGCCCTGGACCTGTATCGCCTGGAGGTGGGCCATTACCCCAGCAGTGAGCAAGGCCTGCAGGCGCTGGTCACCGCCCCCAGTGGCGAGGCGCACTGGTCGGGGCCCTACTTGCAGAAGGCCGTGCCGCAGGACCCTTGGGGCCGCGCTTACATCTACCGCCAACCCGGGGAAAACGGCGGCGAATACGACCTGCTGTCGATGGGCAAGGACGGCCAGCCCGGCGGCGATGGTGAAAACGCCGAAATCACCAGCTGGCAATGAGGAGAACCGCCATGCGCTATAGCCTCAAGGCCCTCGGCAGACAGGGCATCGTGCAGTTGCAGATCGACGCCGAGGATGCCGAGCACGCGCGTCGCCAGGCCGAGAACCAGGGGCTGCGGGTGGTCAGCGTGCGCGGCCAGGGCAAAGCCCTGGGCGGCCTGGCCTGGCGCCGTGCGGCGGCGTTCGACCTGGTGCTGTTCAGCCAGGAACTGACCACCCTGCTGCACGCTGGCCTGCCGCTGATCGATGCGCTGGAAAGCCTGGCGGAAAAGTCCCCCATCGGCGCTACGCGCAAGGTCCTGACCGAGCTGGTACGCCAGCTCTATGAAGGCCACTCGCTGTCGCAGTCGCTGGCCAGGCAACCGCGGGTATTCCCAACGCTGTACGTGGCGCTGGTGCAGTCCAGCGAGCGTACCGGCGCGTTGGGCGACGCCCTGGCCCGCTACATCGGCTATCGCCAGCGCCTGGACCTGGTTCGGCAGAAGCTGGTGGGGGCTTCGGTCTACCCATTGCTGCTGTTGCTGGTGGGCGGTGGTGTGGTGCTGTTCCTGCTCGGCTATGTGGTGCCACGCTTCAGTTTGGTGTTCGAGGGCATGGGCAGCGAACTGCCCTGGTTGTCCCGGGTGCTTATGGATGTCGGGCTGTTCCTGCATGCCCAGCAGATGCCACTGGCACTGGCGGTTGCCGGCGGTATCGGGACCTTGCTGATAGTGCGGCGCAACCCCCTGGTGCGGCGCTGTGCCTCCCGACAACTGCGGCGCTTGCCAGCCTTGCATCAACGCCTGCTGATGTATGAACTGGCGCGCTTCTACCGCTCGCTGGGCATTCTGCTGCAGGGCGGCATCCCGATCCTTACCGCCATGGGCATGGCCCACGGGCTGCTCGGCAGCGCTTCGGCGCAAGGCCTTGAACAGGCCAGCCGACGCGTCGGTGAAGGGTTGCCGTTGTCGGACGCGCTGGAGGCCGGGCAGTTGGTCACGCCGGTGTCACTGCGCTTGCTGCGGGCCGGGGAACAATCGGGGAACCTGGGGGAGATGCTCGAACGCTGCGCGGATTTCCATGATCAGGAAATCGGCCGCTGGGTGGAGTGGTTCGTGAAACTGTTCGAGCCGCTGCTGATGACCTTCATCGGCCTGCTGATCGGCGGGATCGTGATCCTGATGTACATGCCGATTTTCGACCTGGCTTCAAGCATTCACTAGCTGGTACCGGCCTCTTTGCTGGCGTGCCCGCGAAGAGGCCGCTTCAGATCAGTAGTCGAACCGGTCCACCGCACGCCGCCGCTCGTTGTCATCACGCCGGTCATATGCGGCCGTGGTCTGGATGTTGGCATGGTGCGCAAGCTTCTGCGCGATCGACAGGTCATGCTCCTCGATCACCCGGGTGATGAACGCGCGGCGAAAATCATGGGGCATGATTTTCACTCCGACCTGGGCACCGCGCTGGCGGGCGATGTAATAGATCGCATGCTTGGTGATGCGCGCACGGGTGATGTGGTTGCCACGGCGGATGCGGTTGAACAGGAACGGGTCATCCGAGGCCCCTTCGGGCAGCGCCTGCCGGCGCAGGTCCAGCCAGGCCTGCAGCTTCTCGAAAGCCCAGGCCGGGGCATACTTGATCAACTGCCGGTTACCTTTGCCGGTCACCTGCAGGCTGCGCGCCTCGAAGTCGACCTGACTGAGATCGATATCCACGGATTCCGACTTGCGCATGCCGGTGCCGTAGAGCAAGGCGATGATCGCCGCATCGCGCACACCCTGGGGCCGTGGGTCAGCCTCGCACAGGTCCATCAGTTCGCGAATCAGGCTGCGACGCAGGTTGCGCCCGGGCGGCAGCCGGCTGCCGGACGCCGGCTTGACCTCACGGATTCGCAACAGCTGTTCATGGTCGATCAGACCTTGGCGCCACGCTTCGTTCATCACCCCGCGTACCGCGTTGACATACAGCGAAGAACTGTTAGGCGCGTACCCATCGGCGCGCAATGCCGCCACCAGCGCAATCACATGGCCAGGCTCAAGCCGGTGCCACGGCACGTCGACCAGGTTGCAGTCAACGAAACCAAGCCGGTCGGCAGCATCCTGCAGGATGTAACGCATGGTCTGCTGGCTGGACGGTGCCAGCCGGGCCAGGTATTGCAGCAGTGGATTTTGTGAAAGGTCGGACAAAACGTGAATCCTGAAGCGAATCGAAGCAACGGCGCGCAATGGTACCGTAAACCAGACGACTTGATCGAACCCTCGCCTTGGCAAGTGATCTGTGGTCTAGAGTTCAGCCCAAGCCCTCACCTGCGAGCCCCCATGGTATTCCACCGCCTGACCCGTACTCACCCGCGCCTGAGCATCGCCGCACTGGTCGGCCTGCTCGGTGCCTGGCTGATCCCGGCCGACGATATCGTCCAGCGCATCCTTGCTGGCTGGAACCTGGGCGTCTGGCTGTACCTGTTGCTGGTGCTGTGGCTGACCTGCCGCGCCACCCCCGACAAGGTGCGCAAAGTCGCCCGGGTCGAAGACGAAAACGCCGGCCTGGTGCTGTTCACCGTGTGCATCGCCGCCATCGCCAGCCTGGCCGCCGTGACCCTGCAACTGGTTTCCAGCCGTGGCCTGCAAGGCAACGCACAGGCGCTGCACTACCTTTACACCGGGCTGACCGTGGCCGGCTCATGGCTGCTGATCGGTTGCATCTTCAGCCTGCACTACGCCCGCCTGTTCTACACCGGCGAACGCGATGCGCCGGCGCTGCGCTTCCCCGACGGCGAGTGCAACCCGGATTACTGGGACTTCCACTACTTCTCGTTCACCCTCAGCGTTGCCGTGCAGACCTCCGACGTCGGTGTCGGCGGGCGCGGCATGCGCCGGGTGGTGCTGGCGCATTCGTTGGTGGGCTTCGTGTTCAACACGGCGATTCTCGGTTTCACCATCAACATCGCTGCAGGCCTGCTGGGTTGAATGAACGGCAGCCGGCGTCCAAGGCCATTCGTCCGAAACAAAAGCGGCCGGGGATCCTCGAAAACCAGTGCGATTTCGCCCACCCTCCGTCACAGAGCGTTAGCCACGGCGCTCTGCTTGCCGTCGGCGCCATTGCTCACCTTGTGATCACCGTCATGCATTAGCACATTTGTCATGATTTACACGGAACATGCGCTGTGGCAGGTGCTATGGTTACCTTCCCGGCAGCCGCGCAAGGTTGCCCATCACCCTGACCAGGCAAGGACAAGGAGGCTGGCATGAACAAGATGACGTTCCCCAACGCCTGCCAGGTGATGCGCTGGCATTTCCATCCGCTGGGCTTCGAAGCCACCATGGATGCCCCACGCAGCATGGTTGCACGGCTGTTCGACCGGGCCACCGGCGAGACCCTGCTGGCCATTGCCGGTATCCCCTGCACGGCGATCATGGCCGCAGCGGACGTCGAACGCATCATCGAAGCCGTGGAAGCCGAGATGGATGCGTTTGCACCGGCCTTCGCCTTGCGTGACGCAGGCTAGACAGCCGCGACGCTTTCCTCGCGCAAGGTTTGCAACCTTGCCATGAACTGCTCGGCTGGCACCGGCTGGCCCAACAGGTAGCCCTGCAGCGAATCACAGCCCAGGCGGGTCAGGAAGTCCTGCTGGCGGTCAGTTTCCACGCCTTCAGCCACGATACGCAAGCCCAGCGCCTGGCCCAGGGCGACGATCGCCGAGACAATCGCGGCGTCGTCGCTGTCCTGCTCCAGGTCACGCACGAAGCCCCGGTCGATCTTCAGCTCGTTGGCCGGCAAGCGCTTGAGGTACATCAGGCTCGAATAACCGGTGCCGAAGTCGTCGATGGACAGGTCCACGCCCATGTCGGAAAGCCGTTGCAACACGGCCAGGCTGGCATCGGCGTCGTGCATGGCAGTGGTTTCGGTGATCTCCAGGGTCAGGCGGTTGGCCGGCAGGCCGTTTTCCTGCAGGGCGCGGGCGACACTGTCGACCAGGCCGGCATGGCAGAACTGGATGGCCGACAAGTTGACCGCCATGCGCCATTCGCTGTGGCCTTGCTCGAGCCACTGGCGCATCTGTCGGCAGGCTTCATCCAGCACCCACTCGCCGATCGGAATGATCAGGCCAGTCTTTTCTGCCAGACCAATGAAACGGTCCGGAAGCATCAGGCCGTGCTGTGGGTGTTCCCAACGCAGCAAGGCTTCGGCGCCGATCGGCAGGCAGGCCTGGGCGGCGAACTTGGGCTGGTAGTGCAGGCGGAACTGGCCCTGCTCCAGGGCCGTGCGCAAGTCCTGCAACAGCTGCAACTGCTGGCGGGCGTTACTGTTCATCGAGGCGTCGAAGAAGCTGTAGCCATTCTTGCCGGCGCTCTTGGCGTGGTACATGGCGGCGTCGGCGTTGCGCAGCAGCTCAAGCTGGTCCTGGCCATTGCCGGGGTACAACACGATACCCAGGCTGGCGGTCAGTTGCAGATCATGCTCGGCAACGCGGAACGCGCGCGACACCAGGTTGACCTGCTTGGCCGCCACATCCATGGCGTCTTCAGGCTCCTGCAGCTCCACCAGCAGCACGAATTCGTCACCGCCGATCCGCGCCAGGGTGTCCTGGCTGTGCAGGTGGCCACGCAGGCGGGCCGCGACGGCTTTGAGCAGCAGATCGCCGACATGGTGGCCAAAGGCGTCATTGACCGGCTTGAAACCATCCAGGTCGATGAACATCAGCGCAAAGCAGCCGCCCTGCTCCGCCACCTTGCCAATCGCCTGCTCGATGCGGTCGGACAATAGCGTGCGGTTGGGCAAGCCGGTCAAGGTGTCGTGCAAGGCCAGCTGGGTCAGCTCCTGGTTGGCCAGGGTCAGTGAATGGGCCAGCGCTGCCGTTCGGGCTTCAAGGCGTGCATCCAGCACCGAGGTGAGCAGCACCACAGCCAGCACCGCCAGGGTGGTGATCAGCACCAGATAGACCAGGCCATCGCCCTGCAGGCCATCGGTCAGCGCACCACAGAAACTGCCCTCGGGAAAGTTCGCTGCCGCCATGCCGGTGTAGTGCATGCCGACGATCGCAACACCCATCACCATCGCCGCCAGGCCGCGGATCTGGCGCACGTATGGGGTGTGCTGACGCAGGCGAAAGGCAATCCACAGCGCGGCCGCAGAGGCACCTACCGCGATGGCCAGCGAGGCGCCGAACAAGGCCGGGTCATAATCGATGCCGGGCAGCATGCGCAGCGCCGCCATGCCGACGTAATGCATGCAGGCGATGCCAGTGCCCATGATCAGGGCGCCAAACGCCAGCTGCAACCGGGGCATGCTGGGCTGGCTGACCAGCCACAGGGCGAAGCCGGAAGACAGCACGGCAATCAGCAGCGAAAACGCGGTCAGGCCGATGTCGTAGCCCAGGGCGATGGGCAGGCTGAAAGCAAGCATGCCGATGAAGTGCATCGACCAGACGCCGATGCCCATGGCCAACGCGCCGCCGCCCATCCACAGATGCACGGCACGGCCCTTGGCCGTGGCGATACGGCCAGTCAGGTCGAGAGCGGTGTAGGAAGCAAGGATCGCCACGCAGAGTGATATCAGCACCAGCGCGGAGGAGTAAGTACCGGTCAACATTGGGAAATCCAGCTCGGGACAGGGGGCCCGAAAAAACTGACGATTGTACTCAAGCTTTGGCGAAACGCACGGGCTTTGTGCGAATGGGAATGGATCCAACGAATGAAAAGCACCCTCGGAATGCTTGAGTCAGAGCCTTTTCAACGCAGAATGAAGGCACATTGCCATTTGTCGGCTGACCCGCTCACTCTGAGCGGGTCAGCCGGTCATTCCTGCCGGGCAAACGCCTGCTCGGCATCCCAGCCACCGCCCAGCGCTGCGATCAGTTGCACGCTGGCCACCAGCCGCCCTTCCAGCAGGGTCAGTGCACTGCGCTCGTTACTCAGCGCAGTGGTCTGCACGTTGACCACATCGAGGTAACCGATAAGGCCCGCGCGGTACTGGTTCTCGGTCAGACGCAGCGATTCGCGGGCCGCCTCCAGCGCTTCCTGGCGCACTACGGCTTCGTCGGCATACACCTTCAGCTGCACCAGGAAGTTTTCCACCTCCTTGAAGCCGTCGAGTACGGTCTGGCGGTACTGCGCCACCGTCTGGTCATACACCGCCCGGGTGCGATCAACTTCGGCGCCGCGCTTGCCGGCGTCGAACAACGTCATCGCCAGTTGCGGCCCCACCGACCAGTAGCGATTGGGCAGTTCGATCCAGTTGCTGAAGCTGCTGCTGGAATAACCACCGCTCATGCTCAGGCTCAAGTCCGGGAAGTAGGCGGCGCGGGCCACGCCGATATTGGCGTTGGCGGCCATCACGTTGCGCTCGGCCGAGGCGATATCCGGGCGGCGTTCGAGCAGTTGCGACGGGAGCGTCACCGGGATCTGCGGCAGCGCCGGAATACGCTGGCTGTCAGCCAGGGAGAATTCGGCCGGGGCCTTGCCCAGCAGCACGGCGATGGCGTTCTCGAACTGTGCGCGCTGCCAGACCAGGTCGATCAGGTCCGCTTGCGTGGACTTCAACTGGGTCCGCGCCTGGGCCACTGCGTCCGGGCCGGCGACGCCAGCGCGGTACTGGTTTTCGTTCATCCGCAGTGAGCGCTCGTAGGTTGCGACGGTGGCTTCGAGCAGGCGCTTCTGTTGGTCGATCACCCGCAGTTGCAAGTAGTTCTGTACCAGTTCGGACTGCTGGCTCAGGCGAATCGCGGCCAGGTCGGCAAAGCTGGCTTCGGCGCTGGCCTCGTTGGCGTTCAGGGTCTCGCGCAGCTTGCCCCACAGGTCGACTTCCCAACTGACGCCGAGCTGCGCGTTGTAGGTGTTGCGGATGCCGCTGCTGTTGTTGGACAGGCTCGAACTGGAACTGCCGGTGCCTTGTGCCGAGCGGTTCTTGCTGGCACTCAGGTCCAGGCTGGGGAACAGCGACGCCCGGCTGCTGCGCACCAGGGCCTGGGCCTGACGATACTGGGCTTCCGACTGCGCGACGGTCTGGTTGCTGCGGTTGAGTTCCTCGACCAGCGCATTCAACCCGGCGTCGCCGTAGATTTCCCACCAGGCGCCACGGGCAATGGCATCGGACGGATTGGCCTGGGTCCAGCCTTCGGCCTGCTTGTACTGCGCCGGGGTGCTCAGCTGCGGGCGGTGGTAGTCCGGGCTCAGGGTACAGGCGCTGAGCATGGCCACGCACAGACCGGCGCCGGCCAGGCGAGAGCCCCGCCCACGGGTCAACAGCTGCAAGGCACGGTGAAGTCGGGTCTGGGCGAAGTTCATAGCGGTGTGTCCAGGGCGGCGTCGGTGCGTACACCACGCCAATGGTTGAATCGGTGACGCAGGCGGTCCAGGTACAGATAGACCACCGGTGTCGTGTAAAGGGTCAGCACCTGGCTGACGACCAGGCCGCCAATGATGGTCAGGCCCAGCGGCTGGCGCATCTCCGCACCTTCGGCACGGCTGATCAGCAGCGGCAAGGCGCCCAGTATGGCGGCCAGGGTGGTCATCAGGATCGGCCGCAGGCGCAGCAGGCAGGCGCGGCGGATAGACTCCTCCGGGCTCAGGCCCTGGTGACGCTCCAGCTGCAGCGCCAGGTCGATCATCAGGATGGCGTTCTTCTTCACCACGCCGATCAGCAGGAACAGGCCCAGCAACGAGATCAGGCTGAACTCGCCGCCGGTGGCGTACAGGGCGAGCAAGGCACCGACGCCGGCCGAGGGCAAGGTCGACAGGATGGTCAGCGGGTGGATGTAGCTTTCGTAGAGGATGCCCAGCACCAGGTAAACCAGCACCAGGGCGCCGAGGATCATGAACGGCTGCCCTTCCTGGGTCTTGGCGAAGGCACTGGCCGTGCCACCGAGCTTGGCGATCACCTCCTCGGGCAAACCCAGCTTGGCAACCGCCCGCTCCACGGCAGCCATGGCCTGGTCGGGGCTGTAGCCTTCGGCAACGTCGAAGGCAATGTCTTCGGAGGCGAACTGGCCTTCATGGCTGACCCGATCGTTGGCCAGGCTGTTCTCGTAACGGGCGATGGTCGACAGCGGCACCCGCGCACCGTCACTGGTGATGACCTGCACCTGTTCCAGCGTGCTCGGGTCCCAGGCGTATTTCGGGTTGATCTCCAGCACCACCTGGTACTGGTTGAGGCTGTCGTAGATGGTCGAGATCTGCCGCTGGCTGTAGGCGTTGTTCAGCACGGCGGTGACCATGTCCATGTCGATGCCCAGGCGCTTGGCCTGGTCACGGTCGACCACCAGGGTCACCTGCTGGGTGCCGGAACCGTCGCGGGCATCAATGGCGGTCAGCTCGGGCAATGCGCGCAGTGCCGCGACCACCTTGGGGAACCACTGGCGCAGGGCCGCCAAATCGCCGCTCTGCAGGGTATACAGGTATTGCGAGGAGGACTGGTCGCGGCCACCGCCGCCCAACTGCAGGTCCTGGTCGGCCATCAGGAACAGCCGCCCACCGGCGACCTTGGGCATTTCCTTGCGCAGGCGCTCAATGATCTTCTGCGCGTCGAGCTTGCGCTCGCTGATCGGTTTCAGCCGCACCAGCACCATGGCGTTGTTGGTGCCGCTGTTGCCACCGATGAAGCCTGCCACGCTTTCCACTGCCGGGTCGGCGAGCAAGGCGCGGCGGTAGATTTCCATCTTCGGTTGCATCACGTTGAACGACAGGCCGTCGTCACCACGGATGAAGCCGATCAGCTGGCCGGTGTCCTGTTGCGGTATCAAGGTCTTGGGCACCACCACGTACAGGGCGATGTTCAGGCCGATGGTCGCCAACAGGCTGATCAAGGTCAGGCGCCTGTGGCGCAAGGCCCAGCCAAGGCTTCGATCGTAGACATCGACCATGCGCTGGTGCGCCTTGTCGCTCCAGCGCTGCAGGCGTGTCGGCTCGGCGCGGTGAGGCTTGAGCCAGCGGGCGCAGAGCATCGGCGTGAGGGTCAGCGAGACCACCAGCGAGACGATGATCGCCGCGGCCAGGGTGACCGAGAACTCCTGGAACAGGTTACGTACGATGCCGCCCATGAACAGGATCGAGACGAACACCGCCACCAGCGATACGTTCATCGACAGCAAGGTGAAGCCGACCTCCCTGGCGCCCAGGAACGCCGCACGCATCGGCGGCTGGCCATCCTCGATGTGCCGGGAGATGTTCTCCAGCACCACGATGGCATCGTCGACCACCAGGCCGGTGGCAAGGATCAGCGCCATCAGCGACAGGTTGTTCAGCGAAAAACCGCACAGGTACATCACCGCGAAGGTGCCGACCAGCGACACCGGCACCGCCAGGCTGGGGATCAGCGAGGCGCGCAAGCTGCCGAGGAACAGGTACACCACCAGGATCACCAGCACCACGGCAATCAGCAGCGTGTGCTCGGCCTCCTTCAGGGTCGCCTTGATCACGGGCGAGCGGTCCATGGCCACGTTCAACTGCACGCTGGCCGGCAGCAATGACTGCAGGGCCGGCAGCTGCGCCTTGATCTGGTCGACGGTTTCGATGATGTTGGCGCCGCTCTGGCGGTTGACCACCAGCAGCACGGCGCTCTGGTCGTTGAAGAAACCGCTGTTGTAGCGGTTCTCGACGCCATCGGTAATGGTGGCCACGTCCGACAGCCGCAGGATGGTGCCATTGGACTGGCGGATCACGATCGGCTCGTAGTCCTTGGCGGTTTCCAGCTGGTCGTTGGCCCGCACCTGCCAGTTGCGCTCGGCATCCTCGACAAAGCCCATGGGCCGGCGCTGGTTGGCGTTGGACACGGCCGTGCGCACCTCGTCCAGCGACAGGCTGTACTGGTTGAGCAACTGCGGCTCCACGGCGATGCGCACCGCTGGCAGCGAGCTGCCACCGATCTGCACTTCGCCGACCCCGCTGACCTGCGCCAGGCTCTGCGACAGGATGGTATCGGCCAGGTCGTACAGCTGGCCCTTCTGCAGCACGCTGGAGGTCAGCGAGAGCACCATGATCGGCGCCTGCGACGGGTTGATCTTCTTGTAGGTGGGCATGCTGCGCATGCCGCTGGGCAACAGGTTGCGGGTGGCATTGATCGCCGCCTGCACCTCACGTGCGGCACCGTCGATGTCGCGCCCCATCTCGAAACCGATGATCACCCGGGTCGAGCCCTGGTTGGAGCTGCTGGTCAGGGTGGTGACGCCGGCGATGCTGCCAAGCTTGCGTTCCAGCGGCGTGGCCACGGTGGCGGCCATGACCTCCGGGCTGGCCCCGGACAGGTTGGCTTGCACCACGATCACCGGAAAGTCCATCTGCGGCAACGGCGCCACCGGCAGCAAACCGAAGCTGACACCACCGAGCAGCATGATCGCCAGGCTCAGCAGCATGGTCGCCACAGGCCGGCGGATGAAAGGTCCGGACAGGTTCATGCCTCGGCCTGCTGTGCATCAGCGGCCGGGCGCCAGCGGCGGGCCAGGCGGTCGAAATACAGGTAGATGACCGGTGTGGTGAACAGCGTCAGCACCTGGCTGACCAGCAGGCCGCCGACCATCACCAGGCCCAGCGGCTGGCGCAGTTCGGCACCGGAACCGGTGGCCAGCATCAACGGCACGGCGCCGAACAGCGCGGCCAGGGTGGTCATCAGGATCGGCCGGAAGCGCAGCAGCGCCGCCTGGTAGATCGCATCACGCGGGCTCATGCCCTGGTTGCGCTCGGCCTCCAGGGCAAAGTCGATCATCATGATCGCGTTTTTCTTGACGATGCCGATCAGCAGGATGATGCCGATGATGGCGATCATGCCCAGGTCGTTGCCGCTGAGGATCAGTGCCAGCAACGCGCCGACCGCCGCCGACGGCAAGGTCGAAAGGATGGTCACCGGGTGGATGTAGCTCTCGTAGAGCACGCCCAGCACGATGTACATGGTCACCACGGCCGCCAGGATCAGCAGCAAGGTGCTCGACAGCGAGGCCTGGAAGGCTTCGGCGGCGCCCTGGAAGCGGGTCTGCACGCCGAGCGGCATGCCGATGTCCTGCTGCACCTGCTCGATCACCTTGACCGCCTCGCCCAGCGACGCACCCCGGGCCAGGTTGAACGACAGGGTCACTGCCGGGAACTGGCCGATATGCGAGATGGCCAGCTGCGCCTGGCGCTGCTCGATCCGCGCCAGTGCCGACAGCCGCACCTGACCGCCATCGGTGGCCTTGACGTGGATCGATTCCAGCGCCTGCGGGCCGATGACTGCCGCGTCCTGCGACTGCAGCACCACGCGGTACTGGCTGGCCTGGGTGTAGATGGTGGAAATCTGCCGCTGGCCGAAGGCATCGTACAGGGCGTTGGTGATCTGCGACACACTGATGCCCAGGCGGCTGGCCATGTCACGGTCGATCACCAGGTACACCTGCAGGCCCTTGTCCTGCAGGTCACTGGCCACATCCTGCAACTCCGGGCGCTGCTGCAGGGCGTGCACCAGCTTGCCGCTCCACTGCGCCAGCAAGTCGGCGTCAGGCGAAGACAGGCTGAACTGGTATTGGGTGCGGCTGACCCGGTCCTCGATGCTCAGGTCCTGCACCGGTTGCATGAACAGGCGGATACCGACCAGCTTGTCGAGCTGCGGTTGCAGGCGGCTGATCACTTCCGCGGCGCTGACATCACGCTCGCCGTGGGGCTTGAGGTTGATCAGCAGGCGGCCACTGTTGAGCGTGGCGTTGTCGCCGTCGACACCGATGTAGGACGACAGGCTCTGCACCGCAGGGTCTTGCAGGATCACCTTGCTCAGCGCCTGCTGGCGCTCGCTCATGGCGGCGAACGAGGTGGATTGCGGCGCTTCGGAAATGCCCTGGATCACCCCGGTGTCCTGCGCCGGGAAGAAGCCCTTGGGCACCACCATGTACAGCAGCACGGTGAGCGCCAGGGTCGCCACGGCCACCAGCAAGGTCAGCGGCTGGTGCTTGAGCACCCACTGCAGGCCGCGGCCGTAGTGTTCGATCATCCAGTCGATCCAGGCACCACTGGCGCGGTAGAAGCGGCCCTGCTCTTCCTCCTTGGGCTCGCGCTTGAGCAGGCGCGCGCACATCATCGGGGTCAAGGTCAGCGACACCACCAGGGAAATCAGGATGGCCACCGCCAGGGTGATGGCGAATTCGCGGAACAGCCGGCCGACCACATCGGCCATGAACAGCAACGGGATCAAGACGGCGATCAACGAGAAGGTCAGCGAAATCAGGGTGAAGCCGATCTGCCTGGCACCTTTGAGTGCCGCCTGCAGCGGCGTTTCGCCTTCCTCGATGTGGCGCGAGATGTTCTCGAGCATGACGATGGCGTCGTCAACCACGAAACCGGTGGCAATGGTCAGGGCCATGAGCGTCAGGTTGTTCACCGAGAAGCCGGCCAGGTACATCACGCCGAAGGTGCCGATCAGCGACAGCGGTACGGCAATCGAAGGAATGATCGTGGCACTGAAGCGGCGCAGGAACACGAAAGTGACCATCACCACCAGCACGATGGCGATCAGCAGCTCATGTTGCACGTCCTTGACTGCGGCACGGATGGTTTGCGTGCGATCGGTCAGCACCGACACATCGAGGCCGGCCGGCAGGTTGTCGGTGACCGATGGCAGCAGCGCCTTGATGCGGTCGACCACGTCGATGACGTTGGCCCCAGGCTGGCGCTGGATATTCAGCAGCACGGCCTGGCTCTGGTTGGCCCAGGCAGCCAGGCGTTCGTTCTCGGCGCCGTCGACGATCTCGGCGACGTCCTTCAGGCGCAGCGGCGCGCCATTGTTGTAGGCGAGGATGAGGTTGGCGTATTCCTCAGGCGAACGCAGCTGGTCGTTGGCGTCGAGCATCGACACCCGGGTCGGGCCGTCGAAGTTGCCCTTGGGCTGGTTGACGTTGGACGCGCCGATCAGGGTACGCACATCGTCGAGGTTGAGGCCGTTGGCTGCCAGAGCGTCGACGTTGACCTTGATCCGCACCGCCTGGCGCTGGCCGCCGGCGATGCTGACCATGCCCACGCCGCTGATCTGCGCGAGCTTCTGCGCCACCCGGGTGTCGACCAGGTCGTTGAGCTTGGGCAGCGGCATGGTCTTGCTGGAAATGGCCAGGGTCAGCACCGGGGTGTCGGCCGGGTTGACCTTGTTGTATACCGGCGGCGCAGGCAGGTCGCTGGGCAACAGGTTGCTGGCGGCGTTGATCGCGGCCTGCACCTGTTGCTCGGCGACGTCCATGTTCATGTCCAGGCTGAAACGAAGGGTCAGCACCGAGGCGCCGCCGGAGCTGGTCGATGCCATTTGCTCAAGGCCGGGCATCTGGCCGAACTGGCGCTCCAACGGTGCGGTGACCGCACTGGTCATCACCTGCGGGCTGGCGCCCGGGTACAGGGTCATGACCCGGATGGTCGGGTAGTCGACCTGGGGCAAGGCGGAAACGGGCAACAGCTTGTAGGCGATCAGCCCGGCCAGGACGATGGCCAGCATGGTCAGCGTGGTGGCGACCGGGCGCAGGATGAACAGGCGTGACAGGTTCATGCGCCCGCCTTGGCTGCCGCTTTGCCGGAAGGCGCCTCATCGCTCTGGGCTGATCCCTTGGCGTCCTGGCCCTGCAGGTGCTGACCCGGGGTGGTCGGCACTTGCGAGCTGTCTTCGACCACTTCGACCTTGGTCCCTTCGCGCAGGCGGTCGGTGCCTTCCAGCACCAGGCGCTCACCGGCCTTGAGGCCCTCGAGGATGACACTGTTCTGGCCATCGCTGGCGCCAACCTTGACCTTGCGGATGTTGACCGTGCTCTGGTCATTGACCACGTAGGCGAAGGTGCCCTCGTTGCCGAACTGCACGGCCGCGGCCGGCGCCATCACCACCTGCTTGAGGGTGTCGGCCAGCAGACGCACGTTGACGAACTGATTGGGGAACAGGGCCAGGTCCTTGTTCTCGAAGCGGCCTTTGAACTTCAGGGTACCGGTGGTGGTGTCGATCTGGTTGTCGATGCTGCCCAGCACGCCGGTCGACTGCAGTTTGCTGTCGGTGCGGTCCCAGGCCTCGACCGGCAGGCTGGCGCCGCTGCGGTAACGGTCAAGCACGGTGTTCAGCTCGGTCTCGGGCAAGGTGAAGGCGACGCTGATCGGCTCGGTCTGGGTGATCACCACCAGGGCGGTGGTGTCGTTGGCCGCCACCAGGTTGCCCAGGTCGAGCTGGCGCAGGCCCACGCGGCCGTTGATCGGGGCGCGGATCTGGGTGAAATCGAGGTTCAGGCGGGCATCGTTGACCTGGGCCTGGTTGGTCTTGACCAGCCCCTGGAACTGCGCAACCTGGGCTTCGGCGGTATCGAGGGTCTGCTTGGCGATGCTGTCCTGGGCATACAGGCCCTTGTAACGCGCCAAGTCGACCTGGGCGTTCTTCAGTTGCGCCTGGTTCTGTGCCAGGGTGCCTTCGGCCTGCTGCAAGGCAATGCGGTAAGGGCGTGGGTCGATTTCCGCGAGCAGGTCGCCTGCCTTGACCTGCTGGCCCTCCTTGAACAGGATTTTCACCAGCTCGCCGGCCACCCGGCTGCGCACATTCACCGTGTTGGTCGCCGTGACAGTGCCCAAGGCCTTGTAGTAGAGCGGGAAGTCGCCCACTCGCACCGGCTCGACACGCACCGGCACCGGGTCGGTGGAGCCGCCGAAGCCCGGCCGGCCCATGCCCATCCCCATGCCCTTGCCGCCGCGCCCTGCGCTGGCCGCTTTGTGGGCAGGCGTTGCCGCAGGCCACAGCCACCAGGCCAGCAGGGCCACCAGCAGCAGGATCAGCAGGCCGACGAGCCAGCGACGAGGGGATCGGGAATTGGACACTTGCATGGGTTGAACGAACCTTGTTCAGAAATGGCGGCTTGGGAAGGTTGAACGATAAGCACTGGCACTGTTTTAGCAAAGGCCCTTTACCAGAGGTTTACCTTTGCCTGACGTTGCCAAAAGGCTGAACTTTAAACGAAAACGGCCCGGAAAGCGTTCCGGGCCGTTACAGGGTGTTGCTTGGAGAGGGGCCAGGCAGAAGAGTTCCTGTACCCCAGGCAACCCTTACTTGAGTACCGCCAGGGCTGCTTCGTAGTTCGGCTCGTCGGCGATCTCGCCAACCAGCTCGCTGTGCAGCACCTTGTCGTTCTCATCCAGTACCACCACAGCACGGGCAGCCAGGCCGGCCAGCGGGCCGTCGGCGATGGCAACGCCATAGTTCTTGAGGAATTCGGCGCCACGCAGGGTGGACAGGTTCTTCACGTTGTCCAGGCCTTCGGCACCGCAGAAGCGCGCCTGGGCGAACGGCAGGTCGGCCGAGATGCACAGTACGACGGTGTTGGCCACGTCGTTGGCCTGGGCGTTGAACTTGCGAACCGACGTGGCGCAGGTCGGGGTGTCGACGCTCGGGAAGATGTTCAGCACCTTGCGCTTGCCGGCGAAGTCCTTCAGCGACTTGTCAGCCAGGCCTTCACCGACCAGGGAGAAAGCCGGAGCCTGGGCACCGACCTGCGGCAGAGTGCCGTTGACCTGAACCGGGTTGCCTTTGAGGGTCACTTGAGCCATGACGAAATCCTTATGCGGGGTTTTGAAAAGGACACTGAGTTAATCATGAAGGCGGCCGGGTGCCTATGGGGGCATTGAAATTGTTCTATCTCCGGACTGTTCCTGTGGACAAAAAAAAGCCCGGATGGCGACAACCACCCCGGGCCTTTTCCGATTCAGGCAGTGAGTCAGCTGATCAGGCTATACACCACGGAGGTCAGCGCAACCAGGCCGACCACCACCACGAACACGTTCGACAGCGCACCACTGTATTGGCGCATCGACGGCACGCGACGGATGGCGTACATCGGCATCAGGAACAACAGCACGGCGAGGATCGGGCCGCCGAGCGATTCGATCATGCCAAGGATGCTCGGATTGAGGGTGGCGACGATCCAGCAGACCACCAGCATCAGCGCGGCGACCACGCGGTCCAGGGTCTTGGCGCCTGGGCGGGCACCGGCCTTGGCGATGATGCCCTTGAGGCCTTCACTGGCACCGATGTAGTGG
Organism: Pseudomonas vlassakiae; assembly: GCF_014269035.2. GTDB lineage: Bacteria > Pseudomonadota > Gammaproteobacteria > Pseudomonadales > Pseudomonadaceae > Aquipseudomonas > Aquipseudomonas vlassakiae. Next base: position 191,378 of record NZ_JABWRP020000008.1, on the reverse strand, counting down.
CCCAGGAACGACTTGGCAATGGCGACAAAGGCGATCAGTGGCGCGGCAAAGGCAATGGTCGGATTGCTGAAGTGGTTGGCCAGGTACGACAGGATCGACAGGTTCTGCGCCTTCGCCTCGGCCAGCTGGGCGCTGCTCAGGGTGAGCACGCAGCTGAACACGAAGAACAGCACCATCACCACCATCAGCAGGTGGGCACGGCGCAGTATCTGGCCGCTGCGCTCGTCGGCGTGTTCGCCATAGCTGCGCTTCTGGTCGACGGCGAAGGCCGAGATGATCGGCGAATGGTTGAACGAGAACACCATCACCGGAATGGCCAGCCACAGGGTGTGCAGGAAGGCCGAGCCCGACGGCACCTGGGCGGCGCTGTCGAGGATACCACCGGTCCAGTGCGGAATCAGGTACAGGCCCAGTAGCCCCAACGCAACGATGAACGGGTACACCAGCAGGCTCATGACCTTGACCGTGGCCTGCTCGCCGCAGCGCACGATCGCCAGCAGGCCGAGGATCAGCACGAATGACAGCACTGCCCGTGGTGGCGGCGCCATGTGCAGTTGGTGCTCCATGAAGCTGCTGACGGTGTTGGTCAGCGCCACGCTATAGATAAGCAGGATCGGGAAGATGGCGAAGAAGTACAGCACGGTGATCAGCGCACCGGCCTTGATGCCGAAGTGCTCTTCGACCACTTGGGTGATGTCGCCGCCGCTGCGCCCGGACAGCACGAAGCGGGTCAGGCCACGGTGCGAGAAATAGGTCATCGGGAAGGCCAGCGCGGCCAGGATCAGCAGCGGCCAGAAGCCGCCCAGACCGGCGTTGATCGGCAGGAACAAGGTGCCTGCGCCGATGGCTGTGCCGAACAGGCCCAGCATCCAGGTGGTGTCGTTACGCGACCAGCTGCCGAGGGTGGCGGGGGTCGATTCTGCAAAGCGTTGTTCAACGCTTGGGGCCTGCTCATTCATTCCGGGTGAAGCTCCACTCGCAAGACTGCAACAGGCTGAGAATGGCGAAATTGCGTGATCGCCCAACTCAACCGGGAAAGAGGGGCGCGATTGTGCACCGAAAGGTTGCACTTGCGAAGCCCCTTTCCGAGAGGCGGTTGCACTTGTCTTTACAAGCAGGTTGTGCCGGGGGCTGCGCTGCAGCCCCCGGCAGCCTTACTTCTGTACTGCGGCGAAGGCTTCGGCAACCCGCTGCAGGTTGGCCGGGCGCAAGCCAGACATGCACACCCGGCCGCTGTCGATCAGGTACACGCCGAACTCGTCACGCAGGCGACGCACCTGCTCGACGCTGAAGCCGGTGTAGCTGAACATGCCGCGCTGGCGCACGAAGAACTGGAAGTCCTGGCCTGGCAGCAGCACCGCCAGGGCATCGACCAGCGCCTGGCGCATGTCGAGGATGCGCTTGCGCATCACTTCCACTTCTGCGGCCCACTGGGCGTTGAGCGCGGCATCGCCGAGCACGCCCGCCACCAGCTGGGCACCGAAGTTGGGCGGGCTGGAGTAGTTGCGGCGCACGGTGGCCTTGAGCTGGCCGAGCACGCTCTGGGTGGTGGCTTCGTCATCGCAGACCACCGACAGGCCGCCTACCCGCTCGCCGTACAGCGAGAAGATCTTGGAGAACGAGTTGCTGACCAGGCACGGCACGCCGGCACGGGCCATTTCGCGGATGGCGTAGGCGTCTTCCACCAGGCCTGCGCCGAAGCCCTGGTAGGCGATGTCGAGGAACGGGATCAGCTGGCGCGCCTTGACCACTTCCACCACCTGCTGCCACTGGGCCGGCTCGAGGTCGGCACCGGTCGGGTTGTGGCAGCACGGGTGCAGCAGCACGATGCTGTTGGCCGGCAGGCCTTGCAGGGCCTGCAGCATGCCGTCAAAGTCGACGCCACGGCTGGCCTGGTCGAAGTACGGGTAGGTGTGGACCTTGAACCCGGCACCTTCGAAGATGGCGCGGTGGTTGTCCCAGGTCGGGTTGCTGACCCAGACTTCCGACTGCGGGAAGTAGCGCTTTAGGAAGTCGGCACCGACTTTCAGCGCGCCGGAGCCGCCAACGGTCTGCACGGTGGCTACGCGCTTGCCGGTCACGGCCGGGTGGTCGGCACCGAACAGCAGCGCCTGGATCGCCTGGCGGTAGCTGGCCAGGCCTTCCATCGGCAGGTACAGCGAGGCTTCATGGGCCTGGCCGGCAATGCGTTTTTCCACCGCATCCACCGCTGCCAGCTGCGGCACCACACCGGCCTCATCGTAATACAGGCCGATACTCAGGTTGACCTTGTCGGCGCGCGGGTCGGCCTTGAAGGTTTCCATCAACGAGAGGATCGGGTCGCCGGCATAGGCATCGACATGTTTGAACACAGCGTGCAGCTCCTTGGATCAGGACAGTTCGGAAAGACTGCCCTGAGGATACCCGGAGTCAGGCCCAAGGAACATCACATAAGTGCAAGGTTGTCTATGCAACTTTGCACAGCCGGGGATTCGTGCTGGATTCTTCGCGGGTAAACCCGCGAAAGGGGCGGTTCAGCCGAGCAATTCTCTCAGGCCTTGCAACTCCTGTTCAGTCACCGCCACCCCTTCCCGCTCGGCCTGTTCCCGCTCGCGGTAGCGACGCTCGCCTGGCATGCGCGACAACCCGGCGGCTTGCATCTGCTCAACCAGTTCGCGGCTGCGCTGGGCAAACCGCTCACCCTCGGCCTTGCTCGGGTCGATGACGATGATCAGTTGCCCGGTCCACGGCGTTTTCGCCCCCGGGTGGCCGGACCAGTCGAATTCCCAGGAGAAATGCCCGCCGGTCAGCGCCGCCGCCAGCAATTCGACCATCATCGACAGCGCCGAGCCCTTGTGCCCGCCAAATGGCAACAGCGCGCCGCCTTCGAGGATGGCCTTGGGGTCGGTGGTCGGCTGGCCTTGGGCATCCACGCCCATGCCCTCGGGCAATGCCTGGCCGGCCCGCGCAGCGATCTGCACATCGCCGTGGGCCATGGCGCTGGTGGCCATGTCGAAAACGATCGGGTCATGCCCGGCGCACGGCGCGGCAAAGGCGATCGGGTTGGTGCCGAACAGCGGTTTGCGCGCACCGTGCGGCACCACGCAGGTCATGCTGTTGACCACGCTCAGCGCCACCAGGCCCTCATCGGCAAAGGGCTCGACATCCGGCCACAGTGCAGCGAAATGGTGCGAGTTGTGGATCGCCAGCACGGCAATGCCGGCGCTGCGGGCCTTTTCCACCAGCAACCCACGCGCTGCGGCCAGGGCGGGCTGGGCGAAACCACCGGCGGCATCCACGCGCACGTAGCCTGGCGCCAGGTCGGTTACCTGGGGGATGGCACGCCCGTCGACCCAGCCACTGGCCAGGGTCGAAACGTAACCGGGAATACGGAACACGCCATGGCTGTGGGCGCCATCGCGCTGGGCACTGGCGCAGTTGTGGGCCAGCACGTTGGCTACCGCCTCGCTGCAACCGTGCTGCTGGAGGATCGCTTGCAACAGCCCCTGCAGCTCGGCGAAGGGCAGGCGCACGAGCGGGCTGGTGGAAGGTGCGGACATCTGTAGCTCCTTTCTTGGAATTGGAATGGCAACAGCGTATGCAACGACAAAAACTTTCCGATAAGTGACAGCTATCTGTCAAATGTTGACGCGATGACAGAAAACAGCCATTTTCTATTCCACGCCTCACCTGGAGCCGCAGCATGAGCCAACCGATCAAGCAACGCCTGGAAAACAGCCTGCAAGGGGCCGCAGCCTCAGGCCGCAAGATCGCCAGCTACATGCTCGCCAACCTGCACGAACTGCCGTTCCAGACCTCGGCCAGCATTGCCGCCAAGCTGGGTGTCAGCGAGTCCAGCGTCGGGCGTTTCTGCCGCTCCCTCGGTTATGCCCATCTCAAGGCGCTCAAGCAAGACCTGCAGAGCGACCTCGGCGACGGCCCCTGGCTGATGGGTGATCGCCTGCAAGAATACCGCCAGAACCAGGATGTCAGCGACAACGCCGGCAGCCTGGAGCGGGAAATCGCCGCGCTGGTACGCGTCCACGAATACCGCCAGAGCGACGCCTGGCACGCCGTGGCCCAGCGCCTGGCAGCAAAGCCACGGGTGTGCATCGCCGGCTTCCAGACCGAACGCGGCATCGCCATGTGCATGAGCCACCTGCTGCAATACCTGCGCGATGGCGTGCAGCTGGTCGATGGCAGCGCCGGGCACTTCGGCGAGGTGCTGCTCGGCCGCAGTGAAGACACCGCGCTGGTGGTGTTCGAGGCCCGCCGCTATTCGCGCCACGCCCTGCAGCTGTGCCAGAAGGCACGCGCCGCCGGCATCCCGGTCACCCTGGTGACCGATACCTTCTGCGACTGGGCCGATGCCCATGCCGACGAAGTGTTCCGCATCCCCACCGAATTCAACCTGTTCTGGGAGTCCACCGCGACCATGCTGTCGTGGGTGCACCTGATGGTCAACGAGGTCTGCAAGAAGCTCGGGCCTGATGTTGAAAAACGCTTGGAAGCAACTGCCGCTCTACATAACGAGTTCGTCGGCTACACCTCGTGGCCCGCGGGCAAACAACAATAGCAAGAGTGCAAGAGGTGCGAGATGAACAAGACCATGGCAATGCTGGGTGCGTGTGCCCTGCTGCTGGCCGCTAACGCCAGCGCCGAGACCCTGCGCTTCGCCACCGAAGGGGCCTACCCGCCCTTCAACTATGTCGATGCCGATAATCAGCTGCACGGCTTCGACATCGACATCACCCATGCCCTGTGCGAGCAGATGAAAGTCGAATGCACCCTGGTTGCCCAGGACTGGGAAGGCATCATTCCCGCCTTGATGGCGCGCAAGTACGACGCGGTGGTGGCCTCGATGATCGACACCGAGGAACGGCGCAAGAAAATCGCCTTCACCGACCACTACTACCGCACCCCGCTGACCGTCGCCGTGGCCAAGGACAGCAAGATCAGCGACGCGCAAACCACGTTCGACGGCTATACCGTCGGCGCCCAGTCGTCCTCGACCCAGGCCATCTATGCCGAAGACGTTTACGCCAAGGCCGGCGCCGAGGTGAAGCTCTACCCGACCATGGACGAGGCCAACGCCGACCTCGCCGCCGGCCGCCTGGACGGGGTGATCGCCGACAAGTTCCCGCTGCACGAGTGGATGAACAAGAATGGCGGCGACTGCTGCAAGATCCTTGGCGATGTAGCCAACACCAAGGCCGACGCTGCGATTGCCGTGCGCAAGGACGATGACGCGCTGCGCCAGCGGCTGAACACCGCACTGGCCGAGATCGTTGCCAACGGCACCTACCAGAAGATCGCCAGCAAGTACTTTGCCTTCGATATCTACAACTGATCTTCGGAAAACTGCGCAATTTGTGTAGGAGCGGCCTGTGGGAGCGGCCTGTGGGAGCGGCCTTGCGTCGCGAAAGGGCCGCAAGGCGGCCCCGGCATTCTGTGCTGATGCATAAATCCTGGGGCTGCTGCGCAGCCCTTTCGCGACGCAAGGCCGCTCCCACAGGCATTCCCACAGGCATTCCCACAGGCATTCCCACAGGCATTCCCACACAGACACCGCATTACCCGTCAAAGGGGTTCGTCATGCTCGATCAATTGTCCTTGCTGTCCTTCGCCAGTGGCGGCTGGGGCCAGGCGCTGCTGGCCGGCGCGCTGGTTACCGTGTCGCTGGCCCTCGCCTGCCTGCCCATCGGCCTGCCGCTGGGCCTGGCCGTCGCCCTGGCGGCGCGCTCGCGCAAACGCCTGGCCCGAGCCTGGGCCACCAGCTTTTCCACGGTGTTCCGCGGGCTGCCCGAGTTGCTGACCTTGCTGATCATCTATTACGGCTGCCAGATCGCTGCACAAAAGCTGCTGGCCGCCATGGGTTATGAAGGCGAGTTCCTGATCAACACCTTCCTGGCCGCCATGATCGCCTTCAGCCTGGTCTTCGCAGCGTTCTCCAGCGAAATCTGGCTGGCGGCGTTCAAGACCCTGCCCAAGGGCCAGCTGGAGGCCTGCTCGGCGCTGGGCCTGAGCAAGCGCACCGGGTTCTTCAAGGTGGTGCTGCCGCAACTGACCCGCATCGCCCTGCCAGGCCTGTCGAACAACTGGCTGTCGTTGCTCAAGGACACTTCGCTGGTATCCACCATCTCGCTGGTCGACCTGATGCGCCAGACCAACCTTGCGGTCAGCGTGACCAAGGAGCCGATGTTCTTCTATGGCGTCGCCTGCCTGGCTTACCTGCTGTTCTCGGCAGTCTCCGGGCGGGTCTTCGCCTATATCGAGCGCCGCAGCAACCGCCACCTGCAAGGAGCACGCGCATGAGTGCCGAACAACTGCTGGGCCTGGTACTGGACCCGGACCTGCTGGAGCGCTATGGCCCGCGCTTCGTCGATGGCCTGCTGGTGACCGCCAAGCTGGTGGCGATCTCCTTCAGCCTGGGCGCCGTGCTCGGCCTGCTGCTGGCGCTGGCGCGCCTCTCGCACCACCGCTTGCTGCAACGCATGGCGGCCGGCTACATCTACTTCTTCCGCGGCTCGCCACTGCTGGCACAGCTGTTTCTGCTGTATTACGGCCTGGGCTCGCTCAAGGGCTTCTGGCAGGACCTGGGCCTCTGGTGGTTCTTCCGTGAAGCCTGGTTCTGCACCTTGCTGGCGTTCACCCTGAACACCGCCGCCTACCAGGCCGAGATCTTCCGCGGCAGCCTGATGGCCGTGGCGCCGGGGCAGTACGAAGCGGCACGGGCACTGAACCTCAAGCGTTCGACCACCTTCTTCAAGGTCATCCTGCCGCAATCGTTGCTGGTGGCCATCGGGCCGCTGGGCAACGAGCTGATCCTGATGATCAAGGCCAGCGCCATCGCCTCGCTGGTGACCCTCTACGACCTGATGGGCGTGACCAAGCTGGCGTTCTCGCGCAGTTTCGACTTCCAGATCTACCTCTGGGCCGCGGTGCTCTACCTGGTGATCGTCGAGCTGGTCCGACGCGTGCTCAAACACCTGGAAGCCCGCCTGGGCCGCCACCTGAACTGACCGAAGGATACATCCATGCATTGCCAGACCCTTGTCCTCGGCGCCGGCATCGTCGGTGTCAGTACCGCGCTGCACCTGCAGGCCCGCGGGCGCCAGGTGATCCTGCTCGACCGCGATGACCCCGGCACCGGCACCAGCCATGGCAACGCCGGGCTGATCGAGCGCTCCAGCGTGATCCCCTATGCCTTCCCGCGGCAATTCGGCGCCTTGCTGCGCTATGGGCTGAACCGCCAGCCCGATGTGCGCTACAGCGTGCTGCACTTGCCCAAGGCGGCGCCGTGGCTGCTGCGCTACTGGCAACAGTCGGCGCCCGGGCGCCTGGCCGGGGCCGCGGCCGACATGCTGCCGCTGGTTCAGCGCAGCGTCGAGGAACATGATGCGCTGGTCCAGGCGGCCGGCCTTGAAGGGCTGATCCAGGCCAAAGGCTGGATCGAGGTCTATCGCGACCCGGTGCTGTTCCAGCAGGCCAAGGCCGAGCTCAAGGGCCTGGCCCGTTACGGCCTGCAGTACCAGATCCTCGAACGTGGCCAGTTGCAGGCGTGCGAGCACCAGCTCGACAGCACCGTGGTCGGCGGCATCCACTGGCTCGATCCGAAGACCGTCACCAACCCCGGCGCCCTCACCCGTGGCTATGCCGCACTGTTCGTGCAGCGCGGCGGGCAGTTCGTGCATGGCGATGCGCGCAGCCTGCGCCAGGTCGACGGCCGGTGGCAGGTCGACAGCCAACGGGGGCTGATTACCGCCGAGGAGGTGGTGGCCTGCCTCGGGCCACAGTCGGGCGACCTGTTCGAGCGCCTGGGCTACCGCATTCCGCTGGGCATCAAGCGTGGCTACCACATGCACTACAGCACCCGCGAGGGTGCGCAGCTGCTGCATGCGATCTGCGACACCCAGGGTGGCTATGTACTGGCGCCGATGGCCCGCGGCGTGCGCCTGACCACCGGTATCGAGTTCGCCGCCAGTGACGCACCGGGCAACGAGATCCAGCTCAAGCGCTGCGAAGCGCTGGCGCGCAAGCTGTTCCCGGCGCTGGGTGAGCGCCTTGATGACAAGCCCTGGCTCGGCCGCCGGCCCTGCCTGCCCGACATGCGCCCGGTAATCGGCCCTGCGCCACGGCATAAAGGCCTTTGGTTCAATTTCGGCCACGCCCACCACGGCCTGACCCTGGGCCCTGTCAGCGGCCGCCTGGTGGCCGAGCTGCTCACGGGCGAGCGCCCTTTCACTGACCCTGCGCCTTACAGCGCGGCACGTTTCGACTGACACCCAGCGGGAGAACAACAACATGACCGCCCCCTTGAGCGTTGCCAGCCTTGCCCCCGAAACTGCCCCTCGTCCGGAGCTGATCCGCATCGAGGGGCTGAACAAGCACTATGGCGCCTTCCACGTGCTGCGCGACATCGACCTGCAGGTGCGCGAAGGTGAGCGCATTGTCCTGTGTGGCCCGTCCGGTTCGGGCAAATCGACGCTGATCCGTTGCATCAACCGCCTGGAAATCGCCCAACAGGGCAGCATCCGGGTTGCCGGCACCGACCTGGCGGCCAACACCCGCCAGGCGGCCCAGGTGCGCAGCGAGATCGGCATGGTGTTCCAGCACTTCAACCTGTTCCCGCACATGAGCGTGCTGGACAACTGCCTGCTCGCCCCCACCAGCGTGCGCGGCCTGTCGCGCAAGGACGCCGAGGAACGGGCGCGCCTGTACCTGAGCAAGGTCGGTATCGAGAGCCAGGCGCACAAGTACCCCAGCCAGTTGTCCGGCGGCCAGCAGCAGCGCGTGGCCATCGCCCGGGCGCTGTGCATGAAACCGCGGATCATGCTGTTCGACGAGCCGACCTCGGCGCTCGACCCCGAGATGGTCGCCGAGGTGCTGGACGTACTGGTGCAACTGGCCGGCACCGGCATGACCATGCTCTGCGTCACCCATGAAATGGGCTTTGCCCGCCAGGTGGCGGAGCGGGTGCTGTTCCTCGAAGGCGGGCAGATCATCGAGGACAGCCCGCCCCAGGTGTTCTTCAACCAGCCGCGCACTGCACGGGCCAAGGCCTTCCTGGCGCAGATACTGCACTGAGCGGTCGATCATTGCAGCGCTGCAATGAACCGACTGCGTCGTTAAATATAATTGACCATAGCCCCCGCCAAACCCTTGCCGGCTCAGGCTCGCAAGGGTTATGGCCCCGTAATTCGGCGCCTTAACCGCTTTTTGCTCGTTTGACATATCGAACGGCTCTGGCAAGCTATCAACAAGCCCCGACCGGAATCGTCCCGTGATGAGCCGGCAGTGCTCGGGACTTCAGGTAGCACATCAAGGCCACGGGCCGTGCACCTGCACAACAACGACAGGCAGAGCCCTGTCATAAGGTGACATATGTCCAACAGCAACATTGGCAACAAGCAACCTTCCCTGCGCAAACCCGTCGTCCTGATGACCATGGGCAGCCAAGAGCGCAAAGGCCATGACTATCAGGTCATGACCCACAAATACATCACCCCGCTGGTCGACTTCGCCGATTGCGTCCCGGTACTGGTGCCCACCTGCTGTGGCATCGATGACCTGGAGACCTATCTGGACATGGCCGACGGCGTGTACCTGACCGGTGCCGGTAGTAACATCGACCCGACCCTGTACGGCCAGGAAAACGAAACCCCTGGCAAAGGCCAGGACAAGAACCGCGACCTGTTCGACATCCCCCTGGTGAAGGCAGCGCTCAAGCGCGGCCTGCCGATTTTCGGCATCTGCCGCGGCATGCAGGAAATCAACGTTGCCCTGGGCGGCGACATTTACCAGAAGGTCTACGCCGAGCCTGGCTTCAACGACCACCGGGAAAACCCGGAAGACCCGGTCGATGTGCAATACGCCCAGGTGCATGGCGTGAAGATCAAGCCGGACAGCTGGCTGCATGAAACCCTGGGCACCGACGAGATCCGCGTCAACTCGCTGCATGGCCAGGGCCTGCGCAACCTTGGCGCCGGCATCGAGCCGATCGCCCACGCCGAAGATGGCCTGGTCGAGGCGATCCACGCGCCAAGCATCTCGCCGTTCCTGTTTGCCGTGCAGTGGCACCCGGAATGGCAAGCGGCGAAGAACCCTGATTCGATCAAGATCTTCCAGGCCTTCGGCGATGCCTGCCGCGCGCAGGTGCGCAAAAGCCAGATCAAGTGCCAGCAGGCTGCCTGATACCCGGTTTCAGCTTCGTTAGCTTTGATCGCGGGGCGGCGCAAGGTCGCCCCCGCTTCCCCGGTCACCCTCTGCTGGTCCCAGAACACTTCCCGTGGAAGCGGGCGGCGGGCTTGTGCCTGTCTCCGCGATCGTTTTTTCCCCTCCCTCCTTAAGAGATATGATGACTGCCGATTGGTTGTCGTCAGATCTTTTGCGCCTATGAGATCGAGCGCCGCCCGCGCGGCGCATCGCGGATAAATCCGCTCCTACAGTTTGTTGCAACGTGCCGAACCTGTTACGCCATAGTTGCCAGCCTTGATGCATGACTTGAGCCGTGAAAACCGGCTGACAACCATGGCCTCGCAGGCATGGCCACGTTGCAACAAACCGTAGGAGCGGATTTATCCGCGATGCGCCGCGCGGGCGGCGCTCGATATTTGCACCAGCACCAACCTTGCACCGATCACCTGTGCGCCCTCACAAAAAATTTCTGCAGGGGACTGTTCATTACCCAAGTTGTACGATAACTTACCTCCAACGCAGAACAACACCCTTTCACCCCAAGCGCCACAGGATGCCTACAACAATGACTCCACAAGAACTGAAATCCATCCTCTCCCACGGCCTGCTGTCTTTCCCGGTCACCGACTTCAATGCCCAGGGCGACTTCAACCAGGCTGGCTACATCAAGCGCCTGGAATGGCTCGCCCCTTACGGCGCCAGCGCCCTGTTCGCCGCCGGTGGCACCGGTGAGTTCTTCTCCCTGGCCGCCAGTGAGTACAGCCAGGTGATCAAGACGGCAGTCGACACCTGCGCCAAGTCGGTGCCAATCCTCGCCGGCGTCGGTGGTTCCACCCGCCAGGCCATCGAATATGCACAAGAAGCCGAGCGCCTGGGCGCCAAGGGCCTGCTGCTGCTGCCGCACTACCTCACCGAAGCCAGCCAGGACGGCGTTGCCGCCCACGTCGAAGCGGTGTGCAAGTCGGTCAACATCGGCGTGGTGGTGTACAACCGCAATGTCTGCCGCCTGAATGCCAACCTGCTGGAGCAGCTGGCCGAGCGCTGCCCGAACCTGATCGGCTACAAGGACGGCCTGGGCGATATCGAACTGATGGTGTCGATCCGTCGCCGCCTGGGTGATCGTTTCAGCTACCTGGGTGGCCTGCCGACTGCCGAGGTGTATGCAGCGGCCTACAAGGCATTGGGTGTGCCGGTGTACTCTTCGGCAGTGTTCAACTTCATTCCGAAGACCGCGATGGACTTCTACCACGCCATCGCCCGTGACGATCACGCCACCGTGGCCAAGCTGATCGACGACTTCTTCCTGCCGTACCTGGACATCCGTAACCGCAAGGCCGGCTACGCCGTGAGCATCGTCAAGGCCGGCGCCAGGATCGCCGGTTACGACGCAGGCCCGGTGCGCACCCCGCTGACCGACCTGAGCGCCGAAGAGTACGAGCTGCTCGCAGCACTGATGGACAAGATGGGTCCGCAATAAGCGCCCCCGCGCGGCCTGCCATTGCCGCCTCCGGAGTGGGCCTGCCCCACTCCGGCTACAACGCGTGAGCCCGCACAAAAATAACTAGTGGGAGTGTTTACAGCATGCAAGCGACTAAAAAGACGCATGTGCGCTACCTGATCCTGTTCATGCTGTTCCTGGTGACCACGATCAACTACGCAGACCGAGCAACCATCGCTATCGCAGGCTCCAGCCTGCAGAAAGACCTCGGCATCGACGCCGTTACCCTTGGCTATATTTTTTCCGCCTTCGGCTGGGCTTACGTGGCCGGGCAGATACCCGGTGGCTGGCTGCTGGACCGCTTCGGCTCGAAGAATGTCTACGCCTTCAGCATCTTCACCTGGTCGCTGTTCACCCTGCTGCAGGGCTTTGTCGGCGGCCTGCCGGTGGCCTGGGCGGTGGTGACCCTGTTCACCCTGCGCTTCCTCGTCGGCTTCGCCGAAGCCCCGTCGTTCCCGGGTAATGCCCGTATCGTCGCGGCCTGGTTCCCGACCCAGGAACGCGGCACCGCGTCGGCAATCTTCAACTCGGCGCAGTACTTCGCCACCGCACTGTTCGCCCCGATCATGGGCTGGATCGTGTTCAGCTTCGGCTGGGAACACGTGTTCGTGGTCATGGGCGCGCTGGGCATCGTGTTCTCCATGGTGTGGCTGAAGACCGTCTACAACCCACGCCAGCACCCGCGCATCAGCAAGGACGAGTTCGAGCACATCGAGCAGAACGGCGGCCTGGTCGACATGGACCAGAAGCGTGGCAACGACGGCCCGAAATGGGGCTATATCAAGCAACTGCTGACCAGCCGCATGCTGCTGGGCGTGTACCTGGGCCAGTACTGCATCAACGCCATCACCTACTTCTTCCTCACCTGGTTCCCGGTGTACCTGGTGCAGGAACGTGGCATGACCATCCTCAAGGCCGGCTTCATCGCCTCGTTGCCGGCGGTGTGCGGCTTCATTGGCGGTGTATTGGGTGGGGTGATCTCGGACTGGCTGCTGCGCCGCGGCAACTCGCTGACCTTCTCGCGCAAGCTGCCGATCGTCTGCGGCCTGTTGCTGTCGACCACCATGGTCTTCTGCAACTATGTCGACGCCGAGTGGATGGTGGTCGGTTTCATGACCCTGGCCTTCTTCGGCAAAGGCATCGGCGCATTGGGCTGGGCGGTGGTGGCCGACACCTCGCCCAAGCAGATCGCCGGGCTGTCCGGTGGCCTGTTCAACACCTTCGGCAACATCGCCTCGATCACCACTCCCATCGTCATCGGCTACATCATCAGCGCCACCGGCTCGTTCAAGTGGGCCCTGGTGTATGTGGGTGCCAACGCCCTGGTGGCGGTGTTCAGCTACCTGGTGATCGTCGGCCCGATCAAGCGTATCGAGTTGCGCGACGATGCGCCAAAGCCACAGCCTGAGCCGGCCGCCCGTGGCGAACTGGCCAGCTCGCGGCACTAACCGAGCACGCCTGCGCCGGCGCAAGCCTGCGCGGGCGGATGTACAAAAGCCTGAGAACCTGACAAGTAGGGCCCAAACATGCAGTTGATCGAACATTCCGACTCGCCCCGCTACGTCCGCCTGCACGACGACGACAACGTCGTGGTGGTGGTCAACGACGGCGGCCTGGGCGAAGGTGCCCGCTTCGCCGATGGCCTGACCCTGGTCGAAGGCGTGCCCCAGAGCCACAAGGTTGCTACCGTGCCGATCGCCAAGGGCGAGCCGGTGCGTCGCTACGGGCAAATCATCGGGTATGCTCTGAAAGACCTGCGCCAGGGCAGCTGGGTGCAGGAAAGCCAGCTGGCCATGCCAGCCGCCCCCGAACTGGACAGCCTGCCGCGCTGCGATGCCGTACCCGATGCCCTGCCACCGCTGGACGGCTTCACCTTCGAAGGCTACCGCAACGCCGACGGCACCGTCGGCACCCGCAATATCCTCGGCATCACCACTACCGTGCAGTGCGTGACCGGCGTGCTGGAACACGCGGTCAAACGCATCCGCGCCGAACTCTTGCCCCAATACCCCAATGTCGATGACGTGGTCGCCCTGACCCACAGCTACGGCTGCGGCGTGGCGATCAATGCCCGCGATGCCTACATCCCGATCCGCACCGTGCGCAACCTGGCGCGCAACCCCAACCTCGGTGGCGAAGCGCTGGTGATCAGCCTGGGTTGCGAAAAGCTCCAGGCCGGCCAGGTGATGCACGACAACGACCCGTCGGTCGACCTCAGCGAGCCTTGGCTGTATCGGCTGCAGGATGCCAGCCTCGGCTTCGGCGAAATGATCGAACAGATCATGGGCCTTGCTGAAACCCGCCTGAAGAAGCTCGACCAGCGCCGCCGCGAAACCGTGCCGGCCAGCGAGCTGATCCTTGGCATGCAGTGCGGCGGCAGTGACGCCTTCTCCGGCATCACCGCCAACCCGGCACTTGGCTATGCCGCCGACCTGCTGGTGCGCGCTGGCGCCACCGTGCTGTTCTCGGAAGTGACCGAAGTCCGCGATGCCATCTACATGCTCACCTCGCGTGCCGAAAACCAGGAAGTCGCCGCTGCCCTGGTGCGCGAGATGGACTGGTACGACCGCTACCTGCAGCAAGGTGCAGCAGACCGCAGCGCCAACACCACGCCGGGCAACAAGAAAGGCGGCCTGTCGAACATTGTCGAGAAGTCCCTCGGTTCGATCGTCAAGTCCGGCAGTGGCGCCATTCAGGGCGTGCTCGGCCCGGGCGAGCGGGTCAACCGCAAGGGCCTGATCTTCTGCGCCACCCCGGCCAGCGATTTCGTCTGCGGCACGTTGCAACTGGCCGCCGGCATGAACCTGCACGTGTTCACCACCGGCCGTGGCACGCCGTATGGCCTGGCCATGGCGCCGGTGGTCAAGGTCTGCACCCGCACCGAGCTGGCCCAGCGCTGGCCGGACCTGATCGACATCGACGCCGGACGCATCGCCAGCGGGCGCGCGACCATCGAGGAGCTGGGCTGGGAGCTGTTCCACTACTACCTGGACGTGGCCAGCGGCCGCAAACAGACCTGGGCCGAACAGCACCGCCTGCACAACGACATCACCCTGTTCAATCCGGCACCGATAACCTGATCATTCAACCCTAGGAGCCCCACATGCCAGAGATCCTCGGCCACAACTTCATCGCCGGCCAGCGCAGCGCCGCTGGCTCGCAACGCCTGCAGAGCCTGGACGCCACCACCGGCGAGGCCCTGCCCTACAGCTTCGCCCAGGCTACCGAGGCCGAAGTGGACCAGGCCGCCAAGGCTGCCGCCGGCGCATTTGTCGAATTCCGCAATCTGCAACCGGCTCGCCGCGCCGAGTTCCTCGACGCCATCGCTGCCGAACTGGACGAGCTGGATGACGCCTTCGTCGCCATCGTCTGCCGTGAGACCGCCTTGCCTGCCGCCCGTATCCAGGGCGAACGCGGCCGCACCAGCGGGCAGATGCGCCTATTCGCCCAGGTGCTGCGCCGCGGCGATTTCCTCGGTGCGCGCATCGACCTCGCCCTGCCCGAGCGTCAGCCGCTGCCGCGCGTGGACCTGCGCCAGATGCGCATCGGCGTCGGCCCGGTCGCCGTGTTCGGTGCCAGCAACTTCCCCCTGGCCTTCTCCACCGCCGGTGGTGACACCGCCGCCGCACTGGCCGCCGGTTGCCCAGTGGTGTTCAAGGCGCACAGCGGCCACATGGCGACCGCCGACCTGGTCGGCTGCGCCATCCAGCGCGCCGCCGAGCGCACCGGCATGCCCAAGGGTGTGTTCAACATGGTGTTCGGCGCTGGCGTTGGCGAGCCGCTGGTCAAGCACCCGGCTATCCAGGCCGTGGGCTTCACCGGTTCGCTCAAGGGTGGCGACGCCTTGTGCCGCATGGCCGCCGAGCGCCCGCAACCGATCCCGGTGTTCGCCGAGATGTCCAGCATCAACCCGGTGATCATCCTGCCGGGCGCCCTGGCCAAGCGTGGCGAGGCCATCGCCCGTGAGCTGGCCGGCTCGGTCTGCATGGGTGCCGGGCAGTTCTGCACCAACCCGGGCCTGGTGATCGGCATGCAGTCGGCGCAGTACAGCCAGCTGCTCGCCGACCTTGGCCAGCACCTGGACCAGCAGGCCGGGCAGACCATGCTCAATGCTGGCGGCCTGCGCAGCTACGTCGGCGGCCTCGAGCACCTGCACGCGCACGCGGGCATCGAGCACCTGGCCGGCCAGGCCCAGCAAGGCAGCCAGGCCCGCGCCCAGCTGTTCAAGGCCGATGCCCGCCTGCTGGTAGAAGCCGACCCGTTGCTGCAGGAAGAAGTGTTCGGCCCGACCACCGTGGCGGTCGAGGTCAAGGACAACGCGCAACTGCGTGACGCCCTGCTCGGCCTGCGCGGCCAGCTGACCGCAACGCTGATCGGCGAGCCAGAGGACTTCGAAGCCTACGCCTGGCTGGTGCCGCTGCTGGAAGAGAAAGTCGGCCGCATTCTGGTCAATGGCTACCCGACCGGCGTGGAAGTGTGCGACGCGATGGTCCACGGCGGGCCGTACCCGGCCACCTCCGATGCCCGTGGCACCTCGGTCGGCACCCTGGCCATCGACCGCTTCCTGCGCCCGGTGTGCTACCAGAACTACCCGCAAGCGCTGTTGCCGGAGGCGCTGCGTGACGGCAACCCGCTGGGGCTGCGTCGCCTGGTGAATGGGCAGTGGAGCGAAGGCTCGATCTGAGTGCTCTGAAACTAGAAAGCCCCGCACATGCGGGGCTTTTCTTTATCGCCTGTACCGGCCTCTTCGCGGGTGAACCCGCTCCCACAAGTACTGCACAGCCCTCAGGCTTGGCGCCATCCCTGTGGGAGCGGGTTCACCCGCGAAGAGGCCGGTACAGGTTATGAAGGGCTCAGGCCCCCTGGGCCTCGGCTTCTTCATGAGCCTGGCGCAAGCGCTCGCGGCTATTGCTCAGGTGCATGCGCATGGCCATCTTCGCCCCTTCGCTGTCGCGCCGGGCGATGGCTTCATAAATCGCTTCATGCTCATGCATCAGGCGGCTCATGTAGTGCGCCTGGTCATCATGGGCCAACCGCGCCGAATTCAACCGGGTACGTGGAATGATGCTGGTCCCCAGGTGGTTGATGATATCGGCGAAATAACGGTTGCCGCTGGCCTGGGCAATGCGCAGGTGGAACTGGAAGTCCGCCGACACTGCATCGGTGGCATGCGCCGCGCCCTCGTTGAGTTCGTCCAGCGCTGCACGCATGCCAGCCAGCTCTTCATCGCTGCGCCGTTGCGCCGCCAAGCCCGCCGACTCGATTTCCAGGGCGATGCGCAGCTCCAGCACCGCCAGCACCTCGCGCAAGGTGACCACGGTCGCCGGGTCGATACGGAAGCCTCCGGTCGCCGGTGCATCCAGCACGAAAGTGCCGATGCCATGGCGCGTCTCGACCTGCCCGGCCGCTTGCAGCCTGGAGATCGCCTCACGCACCACGGTGCGGCTGACGCCCTCCTCGGCCATGATCTGCGATTCGGTCGGCAGCTTGTCGCCGCGCTTGATCTGGCCGCTGCGAATGCGCTCGGTCAGCACCGTGACCAGTTCCTGGGCCAGACTGCGCGGCTTGCGCCGGGTCCTTGCCTGTACCTGCTGCTCTGTCATGCCCTGTATTTCACCTTGAAAGACAGCCGTCATGATAGCGCAAGCAGTTGTACGATCACATACACCCGACGCGGTATTTCATCAAGGCGCTGCGTCAGGTGCAGGCGCCAGCACTGGTACACTGCCAAACGGCGCATCTGACCGGACTCACCGAAGGCATGAACGAAACACGATACACCCTGGTGGCGAAAGACTTGATGAAAGGCATCGCCAATGGCCGATACCCAGTGGGCAGCCTGCTGCCGACCGAATTTGAACTGTGCGATCTGTATGGGGTGAGCCGGCATACGGTGCGGGCGGCGATCAACCAGCTGCTCAACCAAGGGCTGGTGTCACGCCGCAAGCGGGTTGGCACCCGGGTCGAGGCCAGCAGCCCGCGTGGTGGCTATTCCCAGACGCTGGCGACAGTGGCCGACCTTGCGCAGCTGACGCAAACCCAGCAACGCAGGATCCGGCAAGTGCGCCACTTCGTCGCCAACCTGAGTGAAGCAGAGCGCCTGGGACTGGTGCCGGGGGAACACTACTTCTGCCTATCGAGCATCCGCGTCGACCGCCAGCACGATGCCGCGCCGCTGTGCTGGAGCGATGTCTACGCCCAGCGCGACTACGCCGACGTCATCGCACTGGCCCATGAGCACCCCGACCAGCTGATCGCAGCGCTGATCGAACAGCACTACGGCCGGTCGATCGCAGTCGTCGACCAGCAGGTACGGGCCGTGTTGCTGACGGCAGAGATGGCGCTCGAACTGAAGGCCGAGACGGGTTCGCCGGGGCTGGAGATCATCCGCCATTATCGCGAGAAAAACGGCGACCTGATGGCAGTTTCCGAGACCGTGCATCCACAAAACCGGTTCACCCTGGTGACCCAGATGCGCCGGGACACGCAGGGCTGAAACCGCTACAGTAGGTGCTTTCCATGGAAGGAACACGCGCATGAAACCGCTCGACCGTGCCCTGCTCGCCTGTGGCCTGCTTATCCCGTTCTGGCTACTGATCGGCGTCTGGCTCACCGCCCATGCCTACCCTGGCTATGACCACCTGCAACAGGCCATGAGCCAGCTCGGCGCCCAAGGTTCCCCGACCCAGCACTGGTCGCCCCTGGTCAACAACTTCCCCCTCGCCCTGCTGTTCGCCCTGTTTGCCTGGGGCCTTGCCCGCCGTTGGCGCGCCTCGAAACTTGCGCTGCTGAGCGCTGCCCTGGTCCTGCTGCATGGCCTGGGCAGCCTCGGCACTGGCCTGTTTCCGTGCGACCAGGGTTGCGCACCTGCCGAGCCGTCGAGCTCGCAGCAACTGCACAACCTCTGCGGCCTGCTGATGTTTCTCTCGTTGACCCTGGCCAGCGCGCTATGGGCTTGGCTCGGCAAGCGCCTGGCCGGCTCAAAGGCCCTGGGCTGGTTTTCGCTGATCTGCCTGATTGCCGCGGTGGTTACCGTTGTGCTCATGGCCCAGGCCGCCAAGAGCGGTCAGTTGTTCGGGCTGTACCAACGGCTGAACTATGGCGTGTCGGTTGTGTGGATCGCCGGCCTGGCGCTGAGCAGCCTGCGCTCGGCGCTGGCAAATCGCATTCGCATCGCCATTACCTGATTCGAAAATACTGGCCCCCAGGCAACTGAAGCGAAGGCAAACTCCCTTCATCTTCAGATGCTTAGGACAGCAACATGCGAGTATTTCTAGCCATGATGACCGGCTGCCTGCTGGCCACCGCCGCCTTCGGCGCCCAGGCCAAAGCGCTTAGCCAGAATGACCGCGAAACCTGTGGATGGGGCTCGCAGATCGCCGCCGAGGCGCAGCAGGCCAAGCTCTCCGGCGTCACCCTGTACGCCACGCGCAAAAAGCTGCAGGTGCGCCGGTTCGCCAAACCCTGGATGCGCATGACCGCCATGGGCATTACCGAACAGACCTACAACAGCCGTTCACGACTCAAGCCCGCTGCGATTAAGCAGACCTACTACGAGCAGTGTGTCCAGCACACGCTCGCCAGGCGGTAAACGCTAATAATCAATAGGTTATCTGATACATCTAATCTGATTTATTTAAGAATTTAGCTGAGATACACCGGCTCGCAGCGCACTGCGGTCTTCACCGAATTGGTGATGAAGCGTTCTTCGTGGGCCAGGTGATGCAGGTGTTCGAGCCGCCATAGCCCAGCAACATGCCGCCGATTACTGCGGCAATCAGCGAAGGCAGCGGGTTCTTCAGGCTTGGCGCAAGGCGGCCAGCCAGGCCTGCCGCAAGCGCGCGCCGAGCGATGCCGATGTCCATCCCTGTGGTGATGTCCTGCAACAGCGGTGCGGCCAGGCCAGCAGCAGGGCCAGGGCGATCAAGGGCGCGCGAGTATAACCCCTGGCTGCCTTGTGTTGTCTGCACTGCCGATTCGCGGGCTTGCCCGCGAAGGGGCCGGCACATCTGTTAGGCTGATAATCACCCGCCAAAGCCAACCGAAGCATTCGCCCCATGGATGAACTGCGCAAGATCGACCTCAACCTGCTGCTCACCCTGCACGCCCTGCTCAGTGAAAAGCACGTGACCCGCGCCGCCCTGCGCCTGCACCGCAGCCAACCCGCCGTCAGCCATGCCCTGGCGCAGCTGCGTGCACACTTCGACGACCCCTTGCTGATCCGTCAACACGGCAGGATGGCCCTGACCGCCCGCGGCCAATCCCTGGCCAAACCGCTGCAGGACGCCCTCGGCAGCCTCAACGGCCTGCTGGCCGCGCCTCAGTTCGATCCGGCCCGGTCCCGGCGCCGCTTCCGCTTGTCGCTGTCGGACTATTCTTCGCGCATTATTCTGCCGCCTTTGGTCCGCCACCTGCGCCAGGTCGCTCCCGGTGTCGACTTGGCCATCAGCCAGGCCAGCCGCGAAACCATGCTCGCGCAGTTGCTCGATGGCGAACTCGACCTGGCCCTGGGCATCTTCCCGGAACTGCCTGCCGACATCATCGCCCAGACCTTGTTCGATGACCGCTTCATCAGCGTCGCCGATCGCCAGGTGCTGCCGGCCAAGGGCGGGCTTGCGCTGGAGGACTGGCTGACGCGCCCACACGTGCTCATGGCCATGCATCCGGATGCCCACGATGAAATCGAGCGGGCCCTGGCCGAACAAGGCCTGCGCCGGCATATCGCACTGGCGCTGCCCCATTGGAGCGCCGCAGTTGAAGTGCTCGCCGGCACCGACCTGATTCTCACCGTGGCCAGGCGGGCGGTTGGTTCGATGCGCCAGCACCCGTCACTGCGCCAGTTCACGCCCCCCTTGCCGATCCCCGCCCTCGCCTATCAACAGGCCTGGCATGCCAGAAAGAACAGCGACCCCGGCCATCGCTGGCTGCGCGAAGCCGTATGGGCCTGCAGCCAGCCCGGGCAGTGATCAGCGCTCGACCACCGCCTGGCCAGACGTTGGCGTCGAGGTCCAGCCGCCCTGCACCAGCAACACGCCACCAAGGATCAGCAGCACACCGGCAACCCGGGCCAGGTTCACCGGCTTGCTGGCAACCCCCATCAGGCCGAAGTGATCGACGATCACCGAGGTCAGGATCTGCCCCGCCACTACCAGCACCAGAAAGCCCGCCGTGCCCAGCTTCGGTGTCAATGCTGCCGCGCCGGCCACATACAGCGCACCCAGCACGCCACCGATCCACAGCCACCAGGGGCCTTGCAACGCCTTGCCCAGGTCAGGCATGGGCACCCGCAGGATCAGCAGCGCCGTGATGACCACCACCGAACTGACCGTCAATGAGGTGAAGGCGCCCCACAACCAGTGCCCCAGCGCACGGCCGACGGCCGCGTTGCTGGCGGCCTGGTAGGGCAGCACGAAGCCCGCAAGAAGGGCCATCATCACGGGGAGGAATGCAAACATCAGGGCCTTGTACGACATGGAAAGTCTCATCTGAAACAGGATGAGCGCATGATCGGTAATAGACACCGCTGATGGAAATCGAAAAGGCGCACGTTGGCTATTCGTGTCATGCATGCATTCATGCTTTCAGTGCCGGCCCTTTCGCGGCTAAAGCCGCTCATACAGGGAGCGGCATTAGCCGCGAAGAGGCCAGAGCAGGCGGCCCTGACCTCACAGCCTGCCTTAACGCCAGGTATCGACCCGCAGCACTTCGGTGTAGATCGCATCGACGGTCTGGCCGACCTTGAGGTTCTTCATGCGCGCCTGCAGGTCAGGGTTCTCGACCTTGACCACCTGCAGCTTGCCTTCCGGCGGCAGCAGGCTGACCTCATGTTTCTTCAGGTCGATCTTCTTGATCTGCGAGGTCACCCGGACCTGGCGGAACGCTTCGCCGCCGGGGTTGGGGTTGTCCTTGGTGGCGCGGATTTCCCCGGATTCTTCAGTGGCCTTGGGCGCGCCGCCCACGTCGCTATTGAGCACATAGGCAACGGCCCGGGTGACATAGATATCGACGTTGTCACCCACCTTCAGGTTAGGCAGTGCCTTGGCCTTTTCCGTCAGTTGCAGGGTCACATCCTTGTCGTTCGGCCCTTTGACCGTGACCTGGCGGTTGGCAAGGTCGATGGCGGTGACTTGGGTTTTGACATGGCTTTCCAGTGCCTCGCTGCCAATCGGAATCTCGGCAGCCTGCACCGTAAAGGTGGCAGCGGACATCAGGGTGGCGAGGGCGACAGCGCGAGCGAGGGTGCAAATAGGATTCATAGGCCTGCTTCCATGTAATCGAGACCGGGGTTGTGCGTGCAATGGCTACGCGCACACAAGCATAGCCATTGCTCGCCACTCTGCAGGCAAACGCCCCGCCCGCGACACCTGTCAACCCCGTTGTGTCAACGGACCCGCAGCTACCTGCTACCCCAGCCGACAGGGCCTCCACATCAGTTGCGCGTCACCCTCCACACCGTGTTGGCAAGGTCATCTGCGATGATCAGGGCGCCACGTGGGTCCACGGTAACCCCCACGGGCCGGCCACGGGTCTTGCCATCTTCCCCGCGGAACCCTGTGGCGAAGTCGATCGGCTCACCGGCCGGTTTGCCCGCCTTGAACGGTACGAAGATCACTTTGTACCCCACCGGGTTGGGGCGATTCCAGCTGCCATGCTCGCCCACGAACACCCCGTCGGCAAAGCGCTCGCCCATGGCCGGGATGGAGAAGTCCACACCCAGCGCGGCAACATGCGACCCCAGGCTGTAATCCGGCTTGATGGCAGCCGCCACCTTGTCCGGGTTCTGCGGCTTCACCCGCTCATCGACGTTCTGCCCCCAGTAGCTGTATGGCCAACCATAGAAGCCACCTTCACGCACCGAAGTGAGGTAGTCCGGCACCAGGTCCGGCCCCAGTTCGTCACGCTCGTTGACTACCGTCCACAACTGCCCGGTGTCCGGCTGAATGGTCAGCGCCGTCGGGTTGCGCAAACCGGTGGCATAAGGCCTGTGCGCCCCGGTCACGGCGTCGATCTGCCAGACCATGGCGCGGTCGATCTCCACTTCCATGCCACGCTCGGTGATGTTGCTGTTCGAGCCGATGCCCACGTAGAGGTAGCGGCCATCGGGGCTGATCGTCAGCGCCTTGGTCCAGTGGTGGTTGATCTCGGCCGGCAGGTCGGTGACCTTGGTCGGCGGGCCGCCGGCCTTGGTCTGGCCGTCCTGGTAATCGAAGCGCACCAACGCATCCTGGTTGGCCACGTACAGCTTGCCGTCGGCAAAGGCCAGCCCGTAGGGCGCGTTGAGGCCTTCGGCGAACACCGTCTGCACCTCGTAGTTGCCATCACCATCGACGTCACGCAGCAAGGTCAGGCGGTTGCCGCCCTTCACCTGGGTATTGCCCTTGGCCTTGATCTGGCTGGCGATCACGTCCTTGGGCTTGAGCTTGGCCGCACTGCCGCCCCGCCCTTCGGCGACCAGGATATCGCCATTGGGCAGCACCAGGCTCTGGCGCGGGATGTTCAGGCCCGTGGCGATGGCCGTGATGCGATAGCCCTCAGGCACGGTGGGTTTCTGATCCCCCCACTGCGCCGGTTGTGCGATCTTCATGCTCGGCAGCAGGCCGCGCTCCGGGGCCGGCAGTTTCGGGTCAGGCCCCAGTGCCTGGGTCGGCTCACCGTCCCCCCCGCAGGCGGCCAACAGCACCGCCACACTCAACAACGACAGTCCATGCAACGGCTTCATGCCTCACCTCCCGAACCCAGGTCGCTCATGCCCAGCCATGCCGCCACGCAGGCCAGCAAGGTGACGATCACCGACAGCACCAGGCCCGCGGGCATGACCGCCCAGGCATCCTTGGCATGTTCGAACGCGTTGATCAGTCCCAACACCCAGGTCACCAGCAACAGCAGGAAGTACAGGGTTGGCCGCCCGCCCTTGCGCGGGGCGCGGATCAGGTTGGCCAGGGCGAACAACAACGTCAGCCCACAAAACAGCAAGCCACCGGCAATCAGCCAGGCGGCGAAGTTGCTCCACTGGATCTGGTAGCTCTTGAAGTAGGCAATGTCGCTCAGCAGCGCGCCGAGAAACAGCGGGACCGTGCCAGCCAGCAGGATCGCATGCAGCGGTCCGGGCGTGCATCGGTAGAGGGTTTGCTCTGTAGCGGTCACGGCGCCTCCTTATTCATCGGTGACCCAAGGCTGACAGACAGGCGCGTGGGCCTGGTCCATCAGGCGTGCGCAGGGTGCGCTTAAGAAGGGATCACCTTGACGTTCGGATAGTTCACCGCTTGGCTTGAGAGAAATATCCTGAAAGACTTGATGCGTCGGGATGAGGGATAGCATGAAGACTCGCAACACACGACCGTACGCGTACTGGACCGCGCATGCCTTGCTGGCCGTCAGCCTGGCACTCAATGCCGGCTGTTCGAGCAAAACCGGCAAGGCACGCTATTACGCCGCCGCGCCGGGCGCCAACTGCTACGCCAAGGCGCTTCCGAGCAGCGGTGAAGGCGGCCTGGCCTGGGGCAACACACTGGGCATTGCCCGGCAGAAGTCGCTGAACAACTGCATCCGCTATGCGGGGCGCTCAGGCGGTACGCCTGACACCTGCCAAGTGGTGCTGGCCAAGTGCAAGAACTGACGCCTGCACCGGTGCTGCGCCCCCCGGGGTCGGTCAGGCAAACCTGGCCCGCGCGGCATGCAGCTTCTTGTAGCTCTCGATCAGCCGCAGATGGCGGTCCAGCCCTTCAAGCTTCATGCTGGTCGGGGTCAGCCCATGGAAGCGCACGCTACCGTCGACCGAACCCAGCACCGCGTCCATCCGCGGGTTGCCGAACATGCGGCGGAAGTTGGCCTCGTAATCGGCCAGTTGCAGTTCATCATCCAGCTGCACTTCCAGCACCACGTTCAGCGCCTGGTAGAACAGGCCGCGCTCGACGGTGTTGTCGTTGAACTGCAAGAACGCCTCGACCAGCTCCTTGGCATCTTCGAAGCGCTTGAGCGCCAGGCAGATCAGCAGTTTCAGCTCCAGGATGGTCAGTTGGCCCCACACCGTGTTCTCGTCGAACTCGACGCCGATCAAGGTGGTGATCGTGGTGTAGTCATCCACCTCACATTTATCCAGGCGCCGGCGCAGCGCGCGCAGGGCGCGGTCATCCAGGCTGTGCAGGTTGAGGATGTCGGCACGGAACTCCAGGGCGCGGTTGGTGTTGTCCCAGATCAGGTCTTCGACCGGATAGATCTCGGAATAACCCGGCACCAGGATGCGGCAGGCCGTGGCGCCAAGGTTGTCGTACACGGCCATGTACACCTCTTTGCCAAGGTCTTCGAGGATGCCGAACAGGGTTGCGGCTTCCTGCGCGTTGGAGTCCTCGCCCTGGCCCGAGAAGTCCCATTCGACGAACTCTAAATCGGCCTTGGCACTGAAGAAACGCCACGACACCACACCGCTGGAGTCGATGAAGTGCTCGACGAAGTTGTTCGGCTCGGTCAGCGCATGGCTTTCGAAAGTCGGTTGCGGCAGGTCGTTGAGGCCCTCGAAGCTGCGGCCTTGCAACAGTTCGGTGAGGCTGCGCTCCAGCGCCACTTCAAAGCTTGGGTGCGCGCCGAACGAGGCGAACACGCCGCCCGTGCGCGGGTTCATCAAGGTCACGCACATCACCGGGAACTCACCGCCCAGCGAGGCGTCCTTGACCAGCACCGGGAAGCCCTGCTCTTCCAGGCCCTGGATGCCGGCGAGAATGCCTGGGTACTTGGCCAGCACCTCCTGGGGGACATCCGGCAGGGCCAGCTCGCCTTCGAGGATTTCGCGTTTCACCGCGCGCTCGAAGATTTCCGACAGGCACTGTACCTGGGCTTCGGCCAGGGTATTGCCGGCGCTCATGCCGTTGCTGAGGAACAGGTTCTCGATCAGGTTGGACGGGAAGTACACCACCTGGCCATCGGACTGGCGCACGAACGGCAGCGAGCAGATGCCGCGCTCGGTGTTGCCCGAGTTGGTGTCGTACAGGTGCGAACCGCGCAATTCGCCGTCCGCGTTGTAGATCGCCAGGCAGTGTTGGTCGAGGATCCCGGCCGGCAGTTCGTCCTTCGGCCCTGGCTTGAACCACTGCTCGTTCGGGTAATGTACGAACGGCGCGTTGGCAATGTCTTCGCCCCAGAACTGGTCGTTGTAGAAGAAGTTGCAGTTCAGCCGCTCGATGAACTCACCCAGCGCCGAAGCCAGTGCGGCTTCCTTGGTCGAACCCTTGCCGTTGGTGAAGCACATGGGCGACTGCGCGTCGCGCACGTGCAGCGACCAGACGTTGGGCACGATGTTGCGCCACGAGGCGATCTCGATCTTCATGCCCAGGCCGGCAAGGATGCCGGACATGTTGGCGATGGTCTGCTCCAGCGGCAGGTCCTTGCCGGGGATGTAGGTGGTGGTGTCGGCCACCGGCATCAGCAGGCCCTGGGCATCGGCGTCGAGGTTGTCGACTTCCTCGATGATGAACTCGGGGCCGGTCTGCACCACTTTCTTCACGGTGCAGCGGTCGATGGAGCGCAGGATGCCCTGGCGGTCTTTCTCGGAAATATCCTCGGGCAATTCGACCTGGATCTTGAAGATCTGGTTGTAGCGGTTCTCCGGGTCGACGATGTTGTTCTGCGACAGGCGGATATTCTCGGTGGGGATATCGCGGGTCTGGCAGTACAGCTTGACGAAGTACGCCGCACACAGGGCCGACGAGGCCAGGAAATAGTCGAACGGGCCCGGGGCCGAACCGTCGCCCTTGTAGCGGATCGGCTGGTCGGCGATCACCGTGAAGTCGTCGAACTTGGCTTCAAGACGAAGGTTGTCGAGAAAATTGACCTTGATTTCCATGCGGGGATTACCGTGATTTAAGCGTGCAAAACGAAATTGGCCGGCATTATCCGGGTTTTCGCCGCGGAAGTCCTGTTTGTCTGTGCTGCCCCGTGGCCAGGGCTGGCTTGCGCATTCCGCCGGATTGCTTGCCTGATCCTCTGAACCTGCGCCTGCCACGGGCCCCGTGCGGGGCCCCCTGTGCTAGCGTTTCTGGATCGGGGAACAACGGACTCCCCGGCAGACAATAAAACGCCATCAACCGATGATCAGCAGGTAAGCCATGGAACTTCATATCAACCAGAAGACCTACCAGGTCGACGCCGATGCCGACACGCCCCTGCTGTGGGTGCTGCGTGACGACCTGGGCATGACCGGCACCAAGTATGGCTGTGGCCTGGCCCAGTGCGGCGCCTGCTCGGTGCTGGTGGATGGCAATGTCGTACGCGCCTGCGTCACTCCCGTGGCCGGCGTGGTCGGGCGGGAGGTGACCACCATCGAAGCGGTCGAGGCCGACGCGGTGGGCAAGCGTGTGGTGGCGGCCTGGGTCGAGCACCAGGTGGCCCAATGCGGCTACTGCCAGTCCGGCCAGGTGATGGCGGCCACGGCGCTGCTCAAGCACACCCCCAAGCCCAGCGATGAACAGATCAGCGCGGCGATGGTCAACCTTTGCCGCTGCGGCACCTACAACGCCATCCATGCCGCCGTGCATGCGCTGGCCCAAGGGGAGCAGGCCTGATGAACACGCCCGTCGACACCCCCGCAGAACTGCTCAGGCTGCAACTGGGCGAAACCGTCAACCTGTCGCGCCGACGCTTTCTGGCCAGCACCGCGGTCGGTGCCCTGGTGCTGGGTTTCGGCCTGCCGATGGGCGCGCCCCGCGCGCAGGCAGCGGCGGCAGCCACCCCTGAGCGCGGCACCCAGGTGCCGGCATTTCTGGAGATCCGCCCGGACGGCACGGTGCGCCTGCTCAGCCCGTTCATGGAAGGTGGCCAAGGCCCGTTCACGGCCATGGCCCAGATCGTCGGTGAAGAACTCGACGTCGACCCCGCCAGCTTCCTG
The DNA here is from genome assembly GCF_014269035.2 of Pseudomonas vlassakiae. Classification (GTDB taxonomy): domain Bacteria; phylum Pseudomonadota; class Gammaproteobacteria; order Pseudomonadales; family Pseudomonadaceae; genus Aquipseudomonas; species Aquipseudomonas vlassakiae. Next base: position 163,827 of record NZ_JABWRP020000008.1, on the reverse strand, counting down.
GTGGAAAGCGCGCCGCCCGGTGAAGCCTACGTGGTGATGGAGAACGGCATGCGCATTACCGGTGGCAGCATGTCGGTGCGCATGAGCTACCCGACCATGCGCCGCCTCGGCGGCCTGGCCCGTGCCATGTTGCTGCAGGCAGCGGCCGAACAATGGGGGGTACCGGTCGGCGAGCTGTCCACCGAGCCTGGCAAGGTCATTCACGCCGCCTCGGGCCGTTCGCTGGCCTATGGCGAGCTGGCCAGCCGTGCCATGGACCTGCCAGTACCGGACCCTGCCAGCATCAAGCTGCGCGACCCCAGCCAGTTCCGCTGGATCGGCAAACCGGTGCGGCGCCTGGACGCCTATGACAAATCCACCGGCAGGGCCCAATACTGCATCGACCTCAAGGTCGACGGCATGCTCCACGCCGCCGTGCAGCACGCGCCCCGCCTGGGCATGACCGTGGGCAGCCTGCGCAACGAGGAGCAGGTCAAGGGCATGAAAGGGGTGCACTCGGTGCATCAGTTGCCGGGCGCGGTGGCCGTGGTAGCCGAACGCTGGTGGCACGCCAAGCGCGCAGTGGAAGCGATCCAGGTGGACTGGAAAGAACCGGGCGCCGACAGCAAGGTCCGGCCGATGCCGGCAGATTTTTCCAGCGACGGCTGGCGCGAGCACCTGGCCAGCGTTGAAGGGCCGGCCCGCGACGAAGAAAACCAAGGCGACATCGCCGGTGCCCTGGCCAATGCCAAGACCAAGGTCGAGGCCAGCTACCACAACCAGTACCTCAACCATGCCCAGCTGGAGCCGCCGTCTGCCCTCGCTCGCTTCAACCCGGACGGCACCCTGGAGGTCTGGCTGCCCAACCAGGCGCCAGACATGTTCCGCGACGACATCGCCAGGCGCACCGGCCTGGACGCCGCGCAAATCACCCTGCACTCGCCGCTGCTCGGCGGCTTCTTCGGCCGCCATTTCCTCTATGACTCGGCCAACCCGTATCCCCAGGCCATCGCCCTGGCCAAGGCCGTCGGCCGCCCGGTCAAGCTGATCTGGAGCCGCGAAGAGGAGTTCCTGCGCGACGTGCTGCGCCCCGTCGCGGTGGTCAAGTTCCGCGCCGGGCTGGATGCCGACGGCCTGCCGGTGGCCATCGAAGCGGTAAGCGCCACCGAAGGCCCGACCGAAGCCCTGGCCGGCAAGCAAGGCGACAAGATCGACCCCACGGCGCTCGAGGGGCTGTCGGGCAAGTCCTACGCCATAGCCAACAAACGCATCGCCCAGATCTACGTCAAAGGCCCGGCCATGCTTGGCTACTGGCGCTCGGTAGGCAATTCGCTGAACGACTTCTTCTATGAGTCGTTCCTTGACGAGCTGGCCGACAAGGGTGGCAAGGACCCCTACGAACTGCGCCTGCACCTGCTGCGTGACAATCAGCGCCTGACCAACCTGCTGCATGCGGTGGCCGAGTTGTCTGGCGGCTGGAAGCGCGGGCCGTTCACCGCAGAAGACGGCAGCAAGCGCGCCCGGGGCATTGCCATGGCCTCGCCGTTCGGCTCCGAGGCCGCGGCAATCGCCGAAGTGTCGATCGACAATGGCCAGGTCAAAGTGCACGACATCTGGCAGGCGATCGATCCTGGCAGCATCGTCAACCCGGCGATCATCGAGCATCAGGTCAACGGTGCGGTAGCCCTGGGCCTGTCGCAGACATTGGTGGAAGAAGCGGTGTTCATCGACGGCAAGCCGCGCGCGCGCAACTATGACCTGTACCCGATCCTGCCGCCCTCGCGCATGGCCCGGGTGCATGTGCGCATCGTCGAGAGCGGGGCGAAGATGGGCGGTATCGGCGAGCCGCCGTTGCCCGCGGTAGCGCCTGCCGTGGCCAACGCCGTGGCGCAGCTCACCGGCCAGCGCGTGCGTAGCCTGCCGCTTAGCCGCCACACCTTCAGCTGACCGGACAAGGACTGCCCCATGACCCACAGCCGTTTTGCCCGCACTGCGGGCTGGCTGGCCGTGCCGTGCCTGGTCGCGGCCGGCCTGCTGGCCTGGTACGTGACCCGCGAACCCGCCTCGCCATTCGCTGCCGAACAGCCCCCCGGCCTTGACCCCGCATTGGTCAGCCAGGGCGAATATGTCGCCCGCCTCAGCGACTGCGTAGCCTGCCACAGCCTGCCCGACGGCAAGCCGTTTGCGGGCGGCCTGCAGATGGCCACGCCGCTGGGAACGATCCACGCCACCAACGTCACGCCCGACCGCGAGACTGGCATCGGCAACTACAGCTTGGCCGACTTCGACCGCGCCGTACGCCATGGCGTCGCGCCGGGTGGCCGACGCTTGTACCCGGCAATGCCCTACCCTTCGTACGCCAAGCTCAGCGATGACGATGTGAAGGCGCTGTACGCCTTCTTCATGAAGGGTGTACAGCCGGTACAACAGCCGAACATCCCCAGCGATATTCCCTGGCCGCTGAACCTGCGCTGGCCCATCGCATTGTGGAACGGCGTGTTTGCCGCCGACACGCCTTATGCGCCCAAGGCCGGCCAGGACGCGTCGTGGAACCGCGGCGCCTATATCGTCCAGGGGCCTGGCCATTGCGGCAGCTGCCATACGCCACGGGGCCTGGCCTTCAACGAGAAAGCCCTGGATGAGGCCGGGGCGCCATTCCTCGCCGGCGCCCTGCTCGATGGCTGGTACGCGCCCAGCCTGCGCAGTGACCCTAACACCGGGCTTGGCCGCTGGAGCGAGGCCGAGATCGTCCAGTTCCTCAAGACCGGGCGCAACCAGCACGCCGTGGTGTATGGGTCGATGACCGAGGCCTTCAACAACTCCACGCAGTTCATGAGCGATGACGACCTGAGCGCCATTGCCCGCTACCTCAAGTCGCTGCCCGGAGATCCACAGCGTGACGGTGCGCCCTGGCAGTACCAGGCGCTTTCCGCGGCAACGCGCCCGGACAGCCCTGGCGCTCATATCTACGTCACCCGCTGCGCCAGTTGCCACGGCCTGGACGGCAAGGGCCAGGCCGAATGGATGCCCCCGCTGGCCGGTGCCACCTCGGCATTGGCCAGGGAAGACGCCTCGGCGATCAACATTACCCTCAATGGTTCGCAGCGCATCGTCGCCGCCGGCCAGCCGGATGCCTACCGCATGCCAGCGTTCCGCGAACAGCTGTCGGACCAGGAAATCGCTGATGTGCTGAGTTTCGTGCGCAGCACCTGGGGCAATACGAGCGCCGCGGTGGATGCGCAAGCGGTCGGCAAACTGCGCGGGCACACCGACCCGGCCAGCAGCAGCCCGATCATCTTGCACATGCGGTAAATGATGGTGCCTGTACTGGCCTCTTCGCGGCCAAAGCCGCTCCTACAGGGGCATCACAAGGCTCAAGTGCTGCACTGTACCTCTGCGAGCGGCTTTAGCCGCGAACAGGCCGGCGCAGGTATCAACCGAATCTGGATTTTCAAGAGGCTCCCATGGAAAGCATCGACCTGTTGGTCTTGCGCACCGCCCGTGACTGGCTGTTGGCCGGGCAACGGGTTCTGCTGGCCACCGTGGCTCGCACCTGGGGTTCATCACCGCGGCCCGTGGGTTCGATGATGGCCCTGCGCGGCGACGGCCGGGTGGTCGGCAGCGTCTCCGGCGGCTGCATCGAGGACGACCTCATCCACCGCTACACCACGGCCTATCAGGGCGGCGGCATGCCGCATGGCCTGCCGCACGTGGTGCAATATGGCGTCAGCGCCGATGAAGCGCAGCGCTTCGGCCTGCCCTGCGGCGGCACCCTCGAGCTGATCCTCGAATTCGAACCGGCGCTGGCAAGCCTGGAGCAACTGCTGCCCCTGCTGGACAGCGGCAACCTGGTGCGCCGCGAACTGGACCTGGACAACGGCCAGGTTCACCTGACCACCACCGGCGCACCGGAGCAGTTCGGTTTCGATGGCCGGCACATGCTCAATACCTTGGGCCCGGGTTATCGCATGCTGCTGATCGGCGCCGGGGTGCTGGCCGAGTACCTGGCGACCATGGCCCTGTTCAATGGCTTCAAGGTGGCAGTCTGCGACCCGCGCCCCGAATACATGGATGGCTGGAACGTGGCGGGCGTGGAGAAGATCGTCGGCATGCCGGATGACGTGGTGCGTGGGTTCGCCCCGGACCTGCGCAGCTGCATCGTCGGCCTCAGCCACGACCCCAAGCTGGACGACCTGGCCCTGCTCGAAGCCTTGCACAGCCCGGCGTTCTACATCGGCGTGATCGGTTCGCGGCGCAATAACCAGTCGCGCCGGGAGCGCCTGATCGAGCACTTCGGGGTAAGCGAGGCCTCGTTACGACGCTTGCACGGGCCGATCGGGATCTATATCGGCAGCAAGACGCCGGCAGAAATTGCCGTCAGTGTCATGGCCGAGATCCTGGCGACCAAGAACGGCGTCGCCTTGCCGGGTGAGGTCAGCGTGAGCGAGGCCAAGCGGGCGCTGGAGGTTGATGGGTAAGCGGGTGGGGTTCGCCTTGAGGTTTTTGGCGCCTGTGGGATCGAGCGCGGCGCTCGGTCCCACAGGCGCTAAGGCTGCCCCACTGCCTGCTGCTGCCTCCATAATTCCAGATTCTTTTCAACCAGTTGCTCCGGCACCGGCCCGGCAACCAGCGCTTTCATCGCCTGCGCCAACCGCTCGCGCAGCTCTGGCCGATTGCACGTCGATTGATGCGACAGCGCCAGATACAATCCCTCGCTGGACACTGGCGGGTCGAGCAGCTTCAACTGCGTATCCCAACCCTGCGTGCGCGCCAGGGCCATGCCGGGGTACTGCTCGTAGATCAGGTAATCATTGCGCTTGAGCAACAGTTTTTCGAACGCCTGCCTGGCGCTAGGCACCGCTTCGAGCTGGAGGTTGGTCCTGGCGTAATCGTCGAACTGCTGGCCGTGACTGTTACCGACCAGCGTCCCGCCGTTGCGGCCCTTGAGGTCCGCCCAACCCTGATAGGCAAATGCACCGTCCTGGCGGACCCAGACCACACTGCGGGTCCGCAGGAACGGCGGGCTGATGAAGTCCATCCGCTGCTGACGCTCCTGGGTCATGAAGTACCCCGCCATCAGGTCGATACGCCCGGTACGCACCTCTTCCTGAGCCCTTGACCAAGGCCCGCCATAGACCACCTTCACCTCCAGCCCCAGTGCCTTGCCGACTTCCTTGAGCAAGTCGGCATTGGCTCCGATCAGTTGCTCAGGGTTGCTCGGGTCACGCCAGAGATACGGCGGGTATTCCGGATTGCCAGTCGCAGTCAGCTGGCCGCACGACGGCTCTGCCAGCGCGAGGTCGGGCAGCAGGAGCATCAACAGCGGCAACAGCCAAGACTGGCAACGACAACGCTCGACCATCGACCCCCTCCTGGGCTGATCACTCGGCAGGCTGGTACACGCAGACCCGTCCGCGCTCACGCTTGGCCTCGTACATCGCCTGATCGGCTGCCTTGATCAGGGCATCCACCTCGCTGGCATGGGCAGGCGCAAAGGCAACGCCGATGCTTGGCGTGACGAAATCGATGCTCACACCCCTGACGCTGACCGGCTCGCCCAACACCTTGAGCAAGCGCTGGGCCAGCGCGCTGGCCGCCTGGCACCCGGGTGCCGGGACAATCACGGTGAATTCGTCTCCGCCCAAACGATAGGCCTTGTTCGGTTGACGCAGCGCATTGCGAAGGCGCTCGGCCATGCACGCCAGCAAGGCATCACCGACGTCGTGGCCAAAGCGGTCATTGACCTGCTTGAAACGGTCCAGATCGAGAAAGATCAGCGCCAGCGGCATGCTGGCGCTGTGCAGGTACCGGGCAAGGTCCTCATGAAACGCCTTGCGATTGCCCAACCCGGTCAGGGCATCCTGATAGGCCAGGTCAAAGAGTTGCTGTTGATGCAGCACATGCTCGCTGACGTCATGCAGGATGCCGCGGTAGCCGATCAGCCGCCCCCCGGCGTTGTGGCGCCTGGAGATCTGCGTCTCGAAGTGACCGATGCTACCGTCGGCACGCCGCAGGCGAGCCGAAAGTGGCGCGCCGGGCTCGGTTTCGGCGATCACCGGTTCTGTCGTCGTGGTGGGCGCTGGTTGTGCCTGCAGCGATGCAAAGGTGCGTCCCAGCACCTGCGCCGCCGAATACCCAAGCAGCCTGCAGAAAGCCGGGTTGACCGACTCGATCCTGGCCTGATCGTCGAGTTCGAAGTAGCCGTCCTCAATGGCATCGAGGATCGCCCGGTCACGCGTTTCGCTCTGCTCCAGGCGGTCAAGCGCACGGTTTGCCTCGCGCGCCAGTTGGCCCAGCTCATCACGGCCGTCATCGGTCAGGCGCCGCCCTGCCGCCGCCGGGCCAATGGCCAGAAGCTCGTGATGCAAGCGGGCAATGCGCCGCAGCAAGGTGACGTCCAGGGCGAGGTAGATCAGCAGCCAGGCCAGGCCGATGAGCCCGCCGGTCACGCCGAGGAATACAGCGAGCTGCTGTTCGCCTTCGAGGTACAGATGGCGCTCGCGGGTCAGTTGCAGGCGCAGCTGAGGCTCGCCCAGGCTGTCCTGGAACAGCAGGTCGATACTCTGAAGGCGGGCATCGACCACCCGACGGTTGCCGATGCTCATCAGTTCAGCCTGCAGTACCGGCCGCTCCTGCCCGCTGGTCGACGGCAACCAGGTGAGCTCACCGCCCAGCTGTTGCTGCAACATGGCGATGCGCTTGCTGTCAAGGAAGGTGCCCGCCAGCAGCACACCGCTGGCCCTGTCGCCGCTGCGCGCGGTATCCACGGCGACCAGAATCAGCGGCACCCTGAGCACGGCCAGCAGTTGCGCAGGCGGCGCCACATCCTGAGGCTGCAGCAGGCGCGCCAATTGCTGGGCAACGCCGTCATGCAGCGCCTTCAGGTTCAGCGCCGGCGCGCCGGCCGGGCGCTCAAGCGCTGCGAGGTCCAGCGGACGCCAGCTCACCCGCTGCTCACCATTGGCAAAGTACAGGATGAAGTCGAAGCCGCTGCGGCCCAGCGTGGCGGCATCGAGCGGAAAAGCCGACGGTACCGTACCCGGCATCGCCTGGGCCCATTGCCGCAGGCGGTTGGCGTCGCGCTCGAAGCTGTTGCCCAGCAAGGCACGCAGGCGCTCGGCCTCGGCCACCAGCAGCCGCTCGTCCTGCTTGTCCAGCCGTGCCAGCAGCATGCCCTGGGCTGCGAAGTAGACAAGCGACAACACCAGCAGCAACGGCGGTACGAACAGCCAGAGCAATCTCGTGCGTAACGTCATGCGGGCTCCCCGTACCCGTATTCACCTGCATCAGGTGGTTGGGCAGGGCCTGCCTGGCGCCGCCGTTGCGCGCACCGCTTCGGCCAGCTTGCGCAAGTTGGCCTGGTGGGCGTTGACCAGGTTGTTGATGCTGTTGTCGGCGGCGGTCTGCACCGACGTCCGGCAGGTGATTGCGGGCTCGCCTGGCCGTTTCAGGCGCCACAAGGTATCGAGCGAGGCGTATTGGCCGGGCACACTGTCGAAGCGCTGCACCTCGACCCTCAACACAGTGCCGGGCCCAGACACCGGGCCGCCCAGCATGTCCTGCAGGGCACTGCGAAACTCGTCCACCAGGTTGGCGCCCCACCACTCCGTTTCCAGGATGGCCAGGCCGCTGCTGCCCTGGCGCACCACCAGTTGCGGACGGTCCACTTGCGGTGGCAGGCTGACCCGGCTCACCAGCACATGCTGGCTACCCCCTTGAACCGGCTGGGCCGGGACCAGGGTGTGGTAGTTGTTCGGGGTACTGCTGCAGCCGCTCAGCCAGATCAGCAGGCTGGCCCCACACAGGTTGCGCACTCGATGCATCAGCTGACACTCCTTTGGCCTGCCAGTTTCAAGGTCTCAAGTCTTGCGCCCCGGCCGCCTTCGGCCGGCCTTGAATCAGCGACTCGGGGTGGCGCCCCAGGTAGTCGGTCAGGTCGCGCAGCGAACGCGACATGCGTTCCAGCTCGTCCAGTGTTTCACCCAGCCGTTCGCGCTCCGGTGAGTTGTCGGCAATGGTCGCGTTGGCCGTCTTCAAGGTTTGCTGCATATCGTCGAGGGTGGCTTTCACCCCAGGCAGCGTCTGGCTGTTGAATGTCTTGAGGTTGGCGCGCAGGTCGCGCAGGGTGCCATCGAGGTTGCTGGCAATGCTCTCCAACGGCAACTTGCCGATGCGCTCGACGAAATGCTGCAACTGCTCCTGCAGCATCTCCAGGCTGCCGGGCATCGTCGGGATGACGATAGGGTTGGCCTCCCGGTCGAACGCGACCTTGGGCGCGTTCGGGTAGAAGTCCAGGGAGACGAACATCTGCCCGGTGATCAGGTTGCCACTGCGCGCCTGCGCCCGCAGACCATGCTCGACGAAGGTACCAATCAACTGCCGGGCACCATTGAGGTCACCCTCGGTGTGCTTGAACACTGCCAGCATCTTCTGATGCACAGGGCCCAGGCGTTGCGGGTAGACCACTGCATCCACCACCACCGGGAATATCTGCTTCACCGGGTCGTAATCCAGCTTGATCGCCGTGACCCGGCCAAACTCGACGCCCTTGAATTCCACCGGGGCTCCCACCGACATACCGCGCATGGACTGGTCGAACCGCAGCTGCAGGTACTGGCCCTTGCCGAAAGGCGGTGCCAGGGCAGCGTCGCGGTCGGCGAACAGTTGGAAGCGTGCCTGGTCTGCGGCCGGCTGAGCATCGGCGCTGAAGTCCGGTGAACCGAATGCCAGCCCGCCCACCAGGATGGACGACAGCGACTCGGTATCGACCTTCAGGCCATTGGCGCCGATCTGCATGTCGACGCCGCTGGCATTCCAGAACCGGGTATCGCCAGTGACGAAGTTGTCGTAGGGCGACTGCACGAATATGCCGATATCCACGCCCTTGCCATCATCCTGCAACGCATAGGACACCACCTCACCCACCGGGATCTTGCGGTAATAGATGGAGGCGCCGATATCCAGCGAACCGAGGTCATCGGCGCTGAGCATAAAACGCTTGCCCTTCTCGCCATAGGTGATCGCCGGTGGCAGTTCCAGGCCCGTAAAGTTCTTTTCAGCGCCTTTCGATTCACCGGCATCGGCGCCGATGAAGCTGCCAGAGAGCAAGGTGTCGACCCCGGATACCCCGCCCGCGCCGATCCGCGGGCGGACTACCCAGAAGCGCGCGCCCTGGGTGGCGAACGAACGCGCGTCATTGGACAGCTGCACCTTGACGATGACGCTGTTGTGGTCCTCGGCAAGGTCCACGGTGGTCACTTCGCCAATCACCACGCTGCGGTACTTGACCTGTGTCTTGTGCGCCACCAGCCCTTCACCGGAACGAAAGGAAATCGAGATCACCGGCCCCTGCTGCATCCAGTTGCGTACCACCAGCGATGCCCCGACCAGGATCGCCAGGATCGGCACGATCCACACCAGTGAAACATTCCAGCGCCGGGTGCGTACATCTGCCTGCCCGGCGCCATTTCGCGCGTCACTCGCTTGCGCCATCGGTGCGGCCTCCCTCATTGCCAGGGTGATCCCAGATCAAGCGTGGGTCGAAGCTCATTGCCGAAAACATGGTCAGCACCACGACCATGCCGAAAAACAGGATGCCCGGGCGCGGCTCGATGGTGCCCAGCCCGCGCAGCTGCACCAACGCGGCCACCAGTGCGACGACGATGACATCGAGCATCGACCAGTAGCCGATCAGCTCGACGCCGCGATACAGTTGCGAGCGCTGCCGGCGGGCCCAGCTTGAACGGCGCTGGGCGGTATACAGCAGCAGGCCGAGGGAAAAGAACTTGATGGCCGGTACGCCCATGCTGGCGATGAAGATGATCAGGGCGATGTCCCAGGCACCGTGTTCCCAGAATTCCACCACGCCGCCACCGATGGTGCTGTCGCTGCCACTGCCCAGCATTTCGGTATGCATCACCGGCAGCAGGTTGGCCGGCACGTAGAACACCAGCGCGGCCACCAGAAAGGCCCAGCCACGGGCGATGGCATTGGTCTTGCGCCGGTGCAGGGGCGCGCCGCAGCGCGCGCAGGTGTGCACATGACCGCCGTGCTCGCAGGCATACCCGCAGCCATGGCACAGGCACAGGCCCAGTTCGTCTGCCAGCGCGGGCGAACTCATAGCGGGTCCCACAGGTCGCGGATATCGCGCCCGGCAATGTAGATGATCAGCATGCTCAGCGCTGCCAATGCGATCAGGCCGATGCCCGGGATCACTTCGAGCAGGCCGGCCAGCTTGATCACCGCCACCAGTGCGCCCAGCAGGCCGACTTCCAGCATGCTCCAGGGCCGCAGCCCTTCCAGGCAGCGCATGCACATGGCAAAGCCAGGCGCCCGCTGCCCGGCCAGGGCGAAGCTCAGCACCCAGCAAAGCAAGGCAATCTGCAGGACTGGCGCGAAGATGATGGCCAAGGCCATGACCAGGGCAATGAAGGTGATGCTGCCGCTGCTGAGGATCAGCACCGAATCCCAGAGCGTCGCAGAGTTGGTCAGCCCCTGCATGCCAATGGTCATGACCGGATAGGCATTGGCGAATATCAACAGAATCGCGCCGGTGACACTGAGCGCCAGACGCTGCTGGATGGTCAGACTTGCATGGCGATACAGTACGCCGCCACAACGCACGCACAATGCACGTTGATGTTTGTGCACCGGCGTACGTTCATACACCGCGTCGCAGTATTCACAGATGATCAGTGTCTGGCTCTGGCTCATGGTCTTCCCCAAAGGCCCGCGTCACTCCATGCCGTCACTCAAAGCCACTACTCGATGCGCGTGATACATGAAGATTTGACCGCAGCGCCTCTCCAGTAAAGTCGATAAACGGCGGATGCGCTCGTCTTCATCGGAAGGGAAAAGCCTGTTTCGAAAGTTCGGCCCTGGCGGCTTACCTGGTTGACCCTGAAGGTTTTTTTGCGCGGTTCTGCCGCCGGTCGCGACAGCGCTTGAAAAACAGGAAGTTAGCCAATGACATAAGGCATTGGCGAGAAAGCCATAGCCTTTGAGTCATGTATGCGCAGGTTGCCGCTATCCATTGCGAAGAGCGGCAAGGTCAATAAAGCGGTAGTTACCTGCACATACGCTTGATCGCGCGCTCCGCTGCGGCCTGGAACACTCGGCGCAGTGCTTCCAGTTGCTCCTGGGTAAGTGCCTTGGCGCAGGTCAGCCCCTGCAGAAAACCGATCCCCCAGCCTTTGGTTTCAGCCAGTTCCTGACGGTTCTCGGCGTCAGCGATATCACCCAGGTGCAGGGCGGCGGGATGTTCATAGCGGTCTTCGAGCGCCAGTTTACGCAGCTCCTCCAGAGCCACCTTGAACTCGGCAGCGGCAACATCGTCCAGGCCCAGGTGCTCGTACTGCAGCAGGCTCAGACGGTCGGTGGCGGTCATCTTCGAATCTCCGTTTCACAGTAAAAGGAGCAGGTGCAAGGGAATCACCAGCCAGCCGCGACGCATCCGGGCGCCTGCGAAGCTGGTGTCAACTAGCGTGTTGTACCACAACTGAGGGCGCTCTCCCTAGTGGCGTGCGCCATCCGGGCGCAGTGCAGCGACACCTTCTGTCGGCCGCCCGTGGCAATCATTAAATTTAAATTGAATTTAGATTCAGCCTGAATCAGGCTGACTGCCATTCCACCGATCCGAGCCCCCGCCCATGGCCATTACTCAACGTGAACCGCGCAAGGACGGCGAAGCGACTCGCACGCGCATCCTCCAGGCCGCCGGCGAGCTGTTCGCCGCTGTGGGTTATGCCGAGGCCAGCAACAAAGCCGTCGCTGCCAAGGCCGAGGTCGACCTGGCCTCGATCAACTACCACTTCGGTAGCCGCAGTGGCTTGTACCTGGCCGTGCTCGATGAAGCGCGGCGGCGCTTTCTGGACATCAGCGACCTGCAACGGATCACCGCCGGCGAGCAACCGGCAGCGCAGAAGCTGCGGGCACTGGTCGAACTGGTCGTACGCAAGGCCACGCAGCGCCGCGACATCTGGCACCTGCGGGTGCTGGCGGCGGAAATCCTCGCCCCCAGCCCGCACGGCCAGGCGCACCTGCAGGCCGAGGCACCGCTGAAGCTGTCGCTGCTCAAGGGCCTGTTCAGCGAAATCACAGGCATCCCCCAGAGCGACCCGGCACTGACCCGCTGCATCCTCTGTGTCACTGCGCCTTGGGCGATGCTGTTGATCGGCCCGCGCGGGTCCACCGGGACCCTGCACGAAATACTTGGCATGCCAGCCGCAGACGTGTCTGCCCAGCTGTTCAGCTTCGCCCTGGCCGGCCTGCAGGAAGCCGGCCGCCAGCATGCCCAGGGCAAAGGCTGCTGACGCCCATGGACACTCAGTCGCCCTCACCGGCTCAAGGCAACCGCATGCAACCGACATCTGCTGACGCGCCCTCCTCCGTACAGGCCGAACCCGGCACTCAAGCCTCCATCCCGCTGCTGCTCGGCGCCCTGATGCTGGTGATGTTCCTCGCGGCACTGGACCAGACCATTGTCTCCACCGCGCTGCCCACCATCGTCAGCGACCTCGGCGGGCTACGCTGGCTGTCCTGGGTGGTCACCGCCTATTTGCTGGCCTCCACCGTCGTCGTGCCGCTGTATGGCAAGTTCGGCGACCTCTACGGGCGCAAGCGCGTCCTGCAGATTGCGATCGCCTTGTTCCTGCTCGGCTCGGCGCTGTGCGGGCTGGCCCAGGACATGACCCAGCTGATCCTGTTCCGCACGCTGCAGGGCTTGGGCGGCGGCGGCCTGATGGTGGTGGCCATGGCGGCCATCGGCGACGTCATTCCACCCGCCGAACGGGGCCGCTACCAGGGCCTGTTCGGCGGCGTGTTCGGCCTGGCCACCGTGGTGGGCCCGTTGATCGGCGGGTTTCTGGTCGAACACCTGTCATGGCACTGGATCTTCTTCATCAACCTGCCGCTGGGCCTGTTGGCGGTGCTGGTGATCGGCAGCGTGTTTCGTCCCCCTGTGGCGCCGGTCAAGCATGTGGTCGACTACATCGGCGCGTTCTTCCTCACCATTACCCTGGGCGCGCTGGTGCTGATCACCAGCCTGGGTGGCAGCTTGCTGCCCTGGGCCTCGCTGGATGTGCTGTGCCTGGCACTGTTCGCGGTCATCGGCCTGGTCGGTTTCGTGTTCGAACAACGCCGCGCGGCCGAACCGATCATGCCGCTGCACCTGTTCCGCCACCGCACCTTCGTGCTGGCCGGGTTGATCGGGCTGATCGTCGGCGTATCGCTGTTCGGTTCGGTGACGTTCTTGCCGTTGTACATGCAGGTGGTGAAAAACGCCTCGCCCACCAGCGCCGGCCTGCAGATGCTGCCATTGATGGGGGGCTTGCTGGTGGTGTCGGCAATCACCGGGCGTCTGATCAGCCGCTGGGGGCGCTACCGGGTGTTCCCCATCGTCGGCACGCTGCTGCAGGTGGTCGCGCTGGGGCTGCTGAGCCGCCTGGAACTGGGCACGTCGATGTGGCGCATGAACCTGTACATGGGGCTGCTTGGCGCAGGCCTGGGCATGGTGATGCAGGTGCTGATCCTGGCAGTGCAGAACAGTGTCGAACGCCGGCACATGGGGGTGGCAACGTCAGGGGCCACGCTGTTCCGTTCGATTGGTGGTTCGGTGGGCGTTTCGGTGTTTGGCGCGTTGTTTTCCCATGCCCTGCTCGACGGCCTGCCGAGTGATTTCGCAGCCAGCAGTGGCGGTGCCGCAAGCCTTTCGCCAACGGCGGTGCACGCCTTGGCGGCACCGCAGCAGCGGGCCTATCTCGAGGCCTTCTGCGCAGCCATGCATGGGGTATTTCTGCTGGCGGCGATCGTTACCTGTGTGGCTTTTGCCTTGTCGTGGCTGTTGCGCGAGGTGCCCCTGCGTACTGCCCATTGAGCCTTGCACAGCCGGTACCCGCCCAAAAAGGCCAGTACCGGCAAACGCTACTGATCAGCCGGCAACTGCACACCGCCAGCTACCGTAGCCCCGGCTATCCTGTGAGATGCAATTCCCATCCGCTGGAGGTGTGCGATGCGTGCGTTCACGTGGAGTTACCTGCTGATGCTGCTGTGCGCGGCGTCTGCAGCCCAGGCCCAGTCGGTGGTGCCGCTCAAGGGCCAGAGCAGCCAACAGATGCAGCTGGACATCAACGACTGCAACACCGTGGCGACTAACGCCGCAAACAGCGCCAGCAGCAGTTCCACTGGCAGCCATGTCGGCGGCAGGGTCAAGGGCGCGGCGGCCGGAGCCGCAGCGGGTGCGGTTGGCGCTCAGGTGCGGGGCAACCAGCACGACGAGGTGTATGACCGGGTCGGCGACAATGCCAAGGAGCAATATCGGCAGAACCGTGCAAGCCAGGGGGCAGCCGCCGGCGCTGCGGTAGGTGCCTCGCGGCAACGCCAGGAGCGCCGCGAAGACCGGCGCAACCAGGGCCAGGCGCAAAGTTCGGCGCACGCCAGTGCCTACAGCGGGTGCCTGCAGGGGCGTGGCTATCAGGTCAACCCTTGAGGCCTCAGGCACTGTCTGCACGGCAACAGCCGATCAACAGAAAGTACAGCTGCGTACAGCCCAGGCGCCCAGCCACGTAGCCTGTGGGAGCAGGTTCACCCGCGTATGCGTCGGTCTCTACCACACGGCATGCGTGGGTCAACCGGCTACCACAGGGATGGCGCCAACGCCTGGGGCAAGTGCATGGCCAAATGGCATGCCCCCTGCAATCGAATGAACACACCTTCATTCGACTGGATTCTGCAATGCGCCTCCCTCTCAAGACCCTCGCCGCTGGCCTGGCCGCGCTCCTTCTCAACCCCACCGCCCACGCTGAAGAGGCCCCCAAGGAAGTACGCCTGGACTACGCCTACTACTCGCCGGTCAGCCTGGTGCTGAAGCACTTCGGCTGGCTGGAGCAAGCCTTGCCCGACGCCAAGGTCAGCTGGGTGTTCAGCCAGGGCAGCAACCGCTCGCTGGAGTACCTCAATAGCGGCGGTGCCGACTTCGGCTCCTCCGCCAGCCTCTCCGCCGTATTGGCCCGCGCCAACGGCAGCCCGATCAAATCGGTGTATGTGTACAGCCGCGCGGAATGGACCGCGCTGGTGGTGGCCAAGGACTCACCGCTGAACAGCGTCAATGACCTCAAGGGCAAGAAGATCGCCGCCACCAAAGGCACCGACCCGTACCTGTTCACCTTGCGCGCCCTGGAACAGGCCGGCCTGCAAAAGGACGACGTCGAACTGTTGCACCTGCAGCACCCGGACGGCCGTACCGCCCTGGAAAAAGGCGATGTCGACGCCTGGGCGGGCCTCGACCCGCATATGGCCGCCAGCGAGCTGCAGGCGGGCTCGCGCCTGCTGTACCGCAACAAGGACTTAAACAGCTACGGCGTGATCAGTGTCACCGAGACCTTTGCCAAACAGCACCCGCAAACCATCGCCACGGTCATCAAGGCGTATGAAAAGGCCCGTCACTGGGCAATCGCGCATCCAGGCGAATTCGCACAGTTGTTGGCTGACGAGTCCAAACTGCCGCTGGACGTCGCCAGGCTCCAGCTGTCGCGCACCGACCTCTCCGCCCCGCAGCTGACTGCCGACGATGCCAAGGCCTCCAAGGCGGCGGCGCCCATCCTGGTCTCCGAGGAACTGGTCAAGCGCGGTGCCGACGTCAACCATGTGATTGACCAGTTGATCGATCCGTCCTTCGGCGAGGCCAACATCGAATGACCGCCACCACCTTGCCCGTGCCTGCACGGCGTCAATGGCCGCGCCGGGCCAAGGGCCTGGCCTTGCCGCTGGCGCTGATCGTTGTGCTGGAGGCCGTGGTACGCCTTGGCTGGATCGCGTCCTACCAAATGCCAGCCCCCAGCGAGGTTGCCCAGACCTTGCTGCAACTGGCGGACGGTGCCTTGTGGAAACACATCGGCGCCAGCCTGAGCCGCGTGCTGGCCGGGTTCGCCATTGGCGCCCTGCTCGGCCTGGTGTTTGCCGCCTGGGTCGGGCTCAGCCGCGAAGCCGAAGCCTGGCTCGAACCGACCTTCGCCAGCCTGCGGGCTATTCCCAGCCTGGCCTGGGTGCCGCTGTTGCTGCTGTGGCTAGGTATTGGTGAAACCTCCAAAGTCACGCTGATTGCCATCGGCGCGTTCTTCCCGGTGTACCTCAACGGCGTGGCGGCGATCCGCAACATCGACCGCAAACTGGTCGAGGTGGCCCGCATGTACGGCTTCGGCCCGCTGCGCCTGGCCCGGCGGGTGCTGTTGCCAGCCGCCATCCCCGGTGTATTCACCGGCCTGCGCAGTGCACTGAGCCTGAGCTGGATGTTCCTCGTGGCCGCCGAGCTGATCGCCGCCACCCGCGGCCTGGGCTACCTGCTCAGCGACGGGCGGGAAACCTCCCGGCCAGACCTGGTGCTGGCGGCAATCATCGCCCTGGCCCTGCTTGGCAAGCTAAGCGATGGGCTACTGGCCGGGCTGGAGAAACGCTGGCTGGCCTGGCGCGACACCTTCGACGGCACCGACACAAAGGCCTGAACCGATGAACCAACCCCTAAGCACACTGCCCGTTGCGCCGCTGCTCGATATACAGGTCGAAGCCAAGTCCTTCGGTGCAACCCCGGTCCTCGGGCAGATCGACCTGCAGTTGCAGCCCGGCGAAATTGTCAGCCTGCTCGGCCCCAGTGGCTGCGGCAAGAGCACACTGCTGCGGCTGGTGGCGCAGCTTGACCCGCACTTCAGCGGCCGTCTGCACCGGCGCCCTGAGCAGGTGGGTTTCGTATTCCAGGAACCCAAGCTGATGCCCTGGCTGAGCGTGGCCGACAATATCGGCTTCAGCGAGGACAACCGCTACGACCGCGCCAGGGTTGCGGCGCTGCTCGAAGAAGTCGGGCTTACGGACTTCGCTGATGCGCTACCCAAAGCCCTGTCGGGCGGCATGGCGCAACGCGTGGCCATCGCCCGCGGCTTGTATGGCCAGCCGCAACTGTTGCTGCTCGATGAACCGTTCAGCGCGGTGGACGCGTTTACCCGGTTCAAGCTGCAGGACTTGCTGTTGCAACTGGCCCACCGGCACGGGATTGCCTTGCTCGTGGTGACCCACGATGTGGACGAGGCACTGTACTTGAGTGATCGGGTATTGGTGATCGGCAACCGGCCCGGCACGGTCTGCCGGGAATTGCGGGTCGGGCTGGAGTACCCGCGTGACCGGCGCGACGAACGCCTCTCGCGGCTGCGCGGGGAAGCGCTGGAAGCCCTGTATCAGGCTCGGGTGATTTAATTCCGGTGCATTGAGTGATGGCTTGCGGGTGTTCGCTGCAAATACCGCGGCGAACACCACAACGCAAGTTGGATCCAGTCCTGAAAAAGCGCTACCCTTGCCCGCCGCGCGAGCCATTGCGCTGGCGCCCCTCCCCCCTACGGAGTTTCATCGACATGAACGTCTCATTCCGCCGCAACTGGTTACTCGCCCTCGCCCTGCCCCTCGCCCTAGCCGCCTGTGGCGACAATGAACCCAAGCAGCGCGCTGCCTTCAGCGAATTCCTGCAAACCCGTATCATCGACAAACCCGGCGTTCACGTGCCCAAGCCGAGCGCTGACGAGTCCAAGGCGTTTGGCCCCTACAACGACCATTACGCGGTGATCACCGATTTCAACGGTGCCATGGATAGCGCGGTGAAACCGCTGGGCAGCCTGCTGCAGAAAGGTGCGGTGCGGTCGCTGAACGATATCACCAGTCGCCGTGACGACATCAAGGCGGTACAGACCGGTCTGAACGACATGGGTGTCCAGCTGCAGGCGCAAAAAGCCAAGGCCGACAGCGCCCATGCCCAGCTCAAGCAGCCCGATGACCTCAAGCTGGTCTACGACAAGGCCTACGACCGCACCGTCAGCGTCCCGGCCGAGACCTTCCTGCAGGTGCTGCCACAGATCAACGGCACCCTCGACAGCAGCCTGAAAGTCGCCGACTACGTGGATGCCCACAAGGCGCAGATCGAGATCAACGGGCCGATCGTCAAGGTCAACGACCCCAAGGTGCAGGCTGAACTGAATGCCTTGCTGCAAGACCTCACGGCTCAGGCGAAGACCGTACAGCAGGCTCAGGCGCAACTGCAGACCGTGATGCTCGGCCGCTGACCCCAGGCGCTCAGACGCATCAACCCAGGCGTGGCAACAGGATTGTCACGCACAAGCCATCGGCGCCGCTCTGCCCGCCCCGGTCGAACGGCTCGAAGAGGCTTTGCAGGCGGGCCATTGGTCTGGTTCAGCGACGTGTAGACGCTAAGCCGCTGAACGAACAGAACTTTTCCCCAATTACTTGTCTATCTGGACATGCTCACGCTCGCGGTGGGCGCCGCCTTACGGCGCTGCCCAACCGCATGTTCAATGACAACCTGGGGTTGCCTACGCCGATGAAACGCCATATCCCGAGAATCCTCTTTGCCGGCCTGTTCGCCTTGGTAGCCATGGGCTCTGCCTCAGCGACACCGATCCACGCGTCGAAAGCGGCCCTGGCCACTGAAACCATCGCCCCGTCGCCGACCAAGCCGGCCCAGAGCCCTTGGCCGAACCTGGCCCGCATCGCCGACGGCCAGCCAGGGCCACTGCTCGCCCATGATGATGACCGCTACTGGCGCGACGGCCGCTGGCACTACCACAGCGAAGACCGCCGCCGCGAAGAATGGCGCCGGGCCCAATGGCGGCGGGAAGAGGCGCGCCGTGAGGCGGAGCGCCGCCGCGACTGGGAGCGCCGACACGAGCGGGCCCACCATTACGATGCTGACCATCGCTACTACCGCCGCTGACCCTCAGTGGCAATTTGTGCCCTACAGTCCCTTCGACTCTGTTCACGGCAGCCAGCCACTGGCAGCCTATGTCGAAGGGCGCAGGCTCAAGGCGATCGTGATCAAGTATCAGTAAACGCATCACCGCTCGCACCTATCGGGTGCCGAGCACGACGCCCTGGGCTTTCAGGCTGTGCAGCAGCGCCAGGCCAGGTGCCGCGATGGCAGCGGGTTCGACGCCGGCAGCTGCGGCCAATGCCGCCAGATGTTCGCGCCCGCTCATGGGCTGGTCCTGCAACGACTGCAACAGCGCATGGGCCAGCGGCGCAAGGCGCGAAAAGGCCACCTTGTGGTCTTTACCTCGATGAGCCAGCAGCAAGGTGGGCTCATCGGGCGCCTCGCCCGGCAGATGGTCCGGCCCGATATGGCTGACCGGCCAGGCATAGGCCAATGGCATAGCCAGGCTGGACAGCACCGGCACGCCAACCAGCAGATCACCCTCCGGGGCATGCTCAGGTTCGGCGGCATCACTGAGCAACAATGCCGTCTCTATCCACTCGTAATGGGCAAGCTCGGCGATCCACCCGGGCTGCTCGCCTCGCCCTCGCAGGTATTCGACCCACTCGCTGCCCACTTCGGTGAACAGCGGCGTGTGGCAGCGATGGTTGGCGTAGAAGTCTTCGCACAACCCCTGCCAGTGCTCGGCAGCGAGACTGGCGTGCAGCACCGGAAAGCTGCCGGCCAGCAGTGCCTGCAGGTTGCCGAAGAACAGCTGCCGATACACCGCCAGGCGCCGCGCTTCGATACCAGGCGGTGGCGGATTGGCCTGCGGATCGCGGATATGGCCAGCCATGCGCAGCAGCTGTTCATGCAGTGAATCAGCCATGGCGCACCGCCAAGGCCTGCGCTGTTGATTGCAGGCTGCGAATGTACTCCACCTCGACCAGCAGTTCGGCCAGCGGTGGCAGGTTGAAGTCGCGCTCAAGCAAGGTCGGCACCGGCCCCAAGTGCTGGTAGGCACTGGCCAGCAGGCCCCAGACATCAGGCCTGACGCTGGCACCATGGGTGTCGATCTTCAGGTCCGGCGCTTGGTCGTAGTGCCCGGCCACATGCAGGCAGACCACCCGTTCGGCCGGCACCTGGGCCAGGAACCCGGCAGCGTCGTAGCCATGGTTGCAGGCATTGACCACGATATTGTTGATGTCCAGCAGCACGTCGCAGTCGGCTTCACTCAACACCGCCTGCAGAAACTCGATTTCGCTCATCGCCTGATACGGTGCGGCGTAGTAAGAGATATTCTCCACGGCAATCCGCCGACCCAGGGCATCCTGGACTTCAGCAATGCGCTGGGCAGTATGGCGCACGGCTGCTTCGGTGAACGGCATGGGGATGAGGTCGTACAGATGGCCGTCATCGGCGCAGTAGCTCAGGTGTTCGCTGAACAGCGGCACCTGGTGACGGTCGAGAAAGGCGCGAATCTGGCGCAGGAAGCCATGGTCCAGCGGTGCCGGGCCGCCCAGCGACAACGACAGGCCATGACAAGCCAGCGGATAGCGCTCGGCCAGTTGCGCCAGGCCTTCGCCGAAGGCGCCGCCGACGCCGATCCAGTTGTCTGGCGCGCATTCGAGAAAGTCCACGGCTGTGCTGTCCATGCTCAGCAGCTCTGGCAGCAGTGCACGGCGCAAGCCCAGGCCGGCGCCCTGCAGGTTGGTTTGAGTACTCATCGCAGGCTCCTTGAGGTGCAGCGCCCTCCCCGGCTGGCAGCCTGGGGAGGATGCCGCTGCGGGTCAGTGCTTTGCCTGGCTCAGCTTGCTGTACAGGTCGGTCGGGAAGGGTTTGCCGTTGGCGTCGAACTGATGCTTGCGGAACTGGTAGACCTCGGCTTCGGAAAGGTAGCCGTCGTGGTTGGCATCGATGGCATCGAACTCGGCACCGGCCTTCGGCGCGACCGCCAGCAGTTCGGCGCGGGACACGCGGCCGTCATGGTCGGCGTCCGTGCGGGCAAACGAAGCGTCGCCGCACTTGCCTTCACCGCATTTGCCTTCAGCCTGGGTAGCCTTGGCCCCGCTGGCGCCACACTTGCCCTCGCCGCACTTGCCTTCGGCCTGGGTGGCTTTGGCCTTGGCGCCACTGGCACCGCACTTGCCTTCGCCGCACTTGCCCTCGCCGGCCTTTTCCGCAGCCGCCAGCTGGTAGCCTTGCGGCAGTGCCTCGACGGCAAATGCCGAAGACGCCAGGTTGATACCGCCCACCAGGGCGATGCTCAGCAGGCCGAGGCGAGTCTTGTTGGGGAACTGGATACGGGACATGGTGTTTCTCCTGATAGTCGTACGGTCATGCCTCAAGGGCGAAGAGCCAGGGAACGCGAGCCGCAGGGCTTGTTCGTTCGGGCTGGTTCATTTGGCCCCAGGGATGTATCCCGGGCGTATCAGCAGAGCGAAGGTTTTGTAAGCAAGTAGGCGTGGCAGGCGCCTTGATACAGAACGATACAGGCGCCTGCCTGGGTGCAGATGTCAGCGGCGGTCCAGCAGCCTGGCCAGGGCAAAGGTGGCCGCCACGGCCAGCACCACGGCGGCGGCAATGGCCGGCACGCTGCCCCACTGCTCGATGAAGCTGTTCACTGTCAGGTAGAACCCCAGCACGCCCACGCCGCCAATGGCGTTGCCGCGCACGATCGCGCCCAATTCAGGGTGCCCGCCCTGAACATGGGCGAACACCGCCAGCGGCCAGGCGATCACCGGGATCGGCGCCAGCAGGCCGCTGGCCACCGGCCCGAGCCATTCGGCGCTGGCGGTGATCGCCACCAGCAGCGCGGTGGCCGTGAGCATGCGCATCGGGATCACCCAGCGCGGCAGTTGCACCACCTTGGCATCAGCGGCCGGCGCCGGTTGCGAGGTGACGATGATGATCAGGGTGAGCAGTGCCAGGGTCACCAGCACCGACAGCGCGAGCCAACCCAGGTGGCTCATCAAGGCTGCCATGGCCGCGTAAACCGCCAGCGCGGCGATGCAACCGGGCAATGCCCCGATCCGTCGCGTCACCTGGTAGTAGAACAGGTAGGTCGCCTGCACCGCCGCCAGGCCGGCCAACGCTCCAGGCACTGCCTGCAAGGCAAAACCAGGGCCCTGTTCGAGGCTCAGGAACAGCACGACCAAGGCTGAGGTAACCGGCAGCCCGGACAGCAGCCCGCCGATTTGCGTGCCCCAGCGCTTGGCCGCCAGCGAGATGGCCAACATGAGCGTGGGGGTGATCAGAAACTTGAGGTAGAAGGCAGTCATGGCAAGCCAGAGCATTTCGATAAGAGGGGGGCCAGGTACATCGGCGCCCCCATGCTAAACGATGCGCGCTGGCTTTTCGCGGTTTTCTCAGCAGCCCGACTGCGCGAGTTCGGCCATCACCTCGGCCCGCGTGGTCACGTTGCCGAAGTGGTGCTTCCAGAGGTCGGTCCCCAGTTTGCCAGAGCGGTCCAGTGATGAGCCGACGGTCAGGTCGGTCACCAGTGTCGGGCAGAGCCCGGCATCGAACAGCGCAAAGCCTGCTGCCAGTACGCAGGTTTCGGTCTGCATGCCGCACACCAGCACGCGCTCCACGCTCAGTTGGCGGATCTGGGCGATGGTCTCGGCGGTCTGGCCATAGCCATGCTTGATGAACACCTGGTCCACCTCGACCAGGCACTCGTCCTCGGCTGCCGGGTGCCAGCCGAGCTGGCGCTGGAACGGCGTCACCTGCTCATCGTGCAATTCGATCGAGGCGAACGACGGAATCCTCGCTGACAACAGACGAATCCCGTCCACCAGCCACTCGGGGGGGCTGAAGGTGGACTGGACATCAACGATGAGCAGAACCTGCTGCATGAACGACTCCTGAATGCTCGAAACGGCCGCGGAGTATATCTGTTTGCATGGCAACAGGTGGGCGCTTCAGACCCTGAACCGTCCCACCAGGGCGGTCATCTCCCCGACCAGCCCTGACAACGCCTGGCTGGCCTCGCTGGTCTGCTGCGCACCCGCCGCAGACTGGCTCGACAGCTCGCGGATGTTCAGCAGGTTGCGGTCCACCTCACGCGCCACCTGCGCCTGCTCTTCGGCTGCACTGGCGATCACCAGGTTGCGCTCGTTGATCTCGCCAATGGCACTGTAGATCCCCTCCAGCACCTGGCCTGAAGCCAGGGTCACGTCGAGTGTCGACTGCGCCCGGCTGGTGCTGGCCTGCATCGAGGCGACCGCCGCCTCGGTCCCCTGCTGCACGCGGCCGATCATCTGCTCGATTTCCTGGGTCGAGGCCTGGGTGCGGTAGGCCAGCGTGCGCACCTCATCGGCCACCACCGCAAAACCGCGCCCGGCATCCCCGGCGCGGGCCGCCTCGATGGCTGCGTTGAGTGCCAGCAGGTTGGTCTGCTCGGACACCGAACGGATCACCTCAAGCACCTTGCCGATATCGCGCACCTGCCCCACCAGCTGCTCGAGATGGCCGCTGCTGGTCTGGATCTCGCGGGTCATGGCCTGAGTGCCGTCGATGTTGTCGCTGACCTGCTGACGGCTTTTCTCCGCCAGCTGATTGGATTCATGGGTCGCCTGGGAGGTCGTCACGGCATTGCGTGCGACCTCTTCCACCGCCGTGGTCATTTCGGTGACGGCAGTGGCCGCCTGTTCCAGCTCCTGGCCCTGCTGGCGCAGGTTGTTGGCGCTATCCTCGGTGACAGCATTCAACGCTTGCGCCGCATCGGCCAGCTGCCGGGTGCAACTGCTGATCTTGCCCAAGGTATCGCGCTGGCTCTGCTGCATACGCTCCAGTTCATGGAACAGCTGGCCGATCTCGTTGCGTTGCTGAGCCTGCACCGGCACGCTCAGGTCGCCACTGGCAATGCGCTGGAAGTGCCGGCCCGCTTCACGCAACGGGTGCAGCACACGCTGGGCGATGAAGGCCCAGCACAGGCCGGCAAGCAACAATGTCACCGCCAACAACCCCAGGCTCAGCTGCTGCGCACGCTCCAGGCGACGGTCGGATTCCTGCATGATCTGCTGCCCGCGCTCGGTCAAGGCTGCAACCAGTTGCTGGCGCAGCGCCTGCAACCGGCCCATGGCATTGCCAGCGTCGGTATTGACCCTGAAATACTGCTCCAGCGAGCGTTGCCGCGTGGCTTCGCGCTGCCCGTCCACCGCCCTGGCGTACTCGGCAAAGGTGGCTTGCAGCTCGCTGGCCACTGCGTGCAGCGCCGGCTCGCGGGTGTTTTCGACGAACTCGTCGACCAGCTTCTGGCTCTTGTCGTTCAGCTCGACCGACATCGCCATGCGCTTGTTCGCACTCTCGTCGTGGCCACCCAGCTGCTCGATGAAGCCCGAAGACACGTTGGCGCTGGAGCGGATCGCCATCAGCAGGGCATTGTTCAGCCGGTCCGACTGGTGCGCGGTCTGATCCAGTTCGGTGATCTGCTCGTCGCTGCCCAGCGCCGCCCGCCAGGCACTGACGGTGGAAAACAACAAGGTCAGGCTGAACAGCAACAGCACCCAGAACATTCCGGTACGGATCTTCAGGTCGGCAAACATGCGTGCGGTACTCCTTTTGTGCTGGTTGACGCCACTTCTGGTCGAGGTTTCGACGGTGGGTCAGCAGCTATCGGAGTCGCCGCCGCAGGCTTGAGCGCGCCCATACGGCTTGTGTTCGGTAACCGAACACATGTTGATGGCCGTGCGCTTCGGGCTAGGGCCTGAGCGCCGGCAGCGCGTTGCTCGGCCCGAGCCGTTCGTCATAACGCAACAGGCGCCCGGCGTTGGTCAGCACCAACAGCGTACTGAGGTTGTGCAGCAGCGCGGCGATCATCGCACCCGCCGCACCCAGCAGGCCGAACGCGGCGGCTACCACAATCGCCAAGGTCCAACCCAGGCCGATCAGTACATTCACCTGCAGCGTGCGGCGGCACTGGCGGCTGAGGCGAATGCAGGTGGCCAGACGCCGCAGGTCGCCGTTGATCAGCACGATATCCGCCGCAGCCAGGGCAATGTCGGCACCGTTAGCCCCCATGGCCACCCCGACCACACCGGCCTTCAGCGCCAGCGAATCATTGATGCCGTCCCCCACGACCAATGGGCGGAAGCCCAGCTGCAGCTCCTGGTTGACGTGGTGCATCTTGTCTTCCGGCAGCGCTTCGGCCACAACGCGCGTCATGCCGACCTGCTCGGCGATGGCCTCGGCGACACGGCTACGGTCACCGGTCAGCAGCAACTGGCGCCCCAGGCCAAGCTCGCGCAGCTGCTGCATGGCCTCGGCAGACTCTGCCCGCAGGTTGTCGGCCAGCAGCAGCCAGGCGAGGAACTGCCCGTTTCGCGCCAGGCCGGCAATCGGGCCGTCATGCTCGGGCACGGGCGGCACCTGCAGGCCGAGCTGGCGGAACAGCTCCGGGCGGCCCAGGGCCGCTTCACCCTCGACCGTGTGCGCCACCACGCCAAAGCCCTGGCGTTCATGGATGTCCAGCAGCGCCAGGTGCTGCTCATGGGGTACCAGCGCCGCCAGGGCGCGGCTGACCGGGTGGCTGCTGGCGGCGCCAAGGCTGGCCGCGAGCTTGACGATCTCGCCCTGCGGCACAGTCGCCGCAGTACCGACCACACTGCGCAGACGCAGGTCGCCGTAGGTCAGCGTGCCGGTCTTGTCGATCACCAGTGACGACAGGTCGGCCAGTTCCTCGAGGAAGGCCGAACCGCGAATCAGGATGCCATGCCGGGCAGCGACGGCAATCCCCGCCACCGCTGTCGCCGGCGCCGACAGCACCAGCGCGCACGGGCAGGCAGCCACCAGCACGGCCAGCATGGCCTGGGCATCGCGGGTGATGAACCAGGTCACGGCGGCAATCAGCAAGACCAGCACCAGGTAGCGCCCGGCGTGGCGTTCGAGCAGCCGGGTGATGGGCGGCTTGGCCTGCTCGGCGCGCTGCATCAGGGCGATGACCTTGCCCAAGGTGGAATCATCGCCGACCCGGGTGACTTCTACCCGCAGCAACCCATCGAGGTTGATCGAACCACCGTGGATATCCATGCCACTGGCGACTTCCAGCGGCACCGCCTCACCAGTGATCGGCGCGGTATCCAGGCTGGCCTGGCCTTGCAGGACGCGGCCGTCGGCAGGCACACGGTCACCGGCGCGCACCTCGACCTGGTCGCCTGGCTTGAGGCTGGCATTATCGACCTCGCGCACCTGGCCATCGGCATCGATCAGCCGCGCATGGCTGCGGGTCAGTTGCCCCAACGCCGCAATGGCCTCTTGCGAACCCAGCACACTGCGCTCTTCGAGCATGTGACCGAAGATCATGATGATCGGCAGCAGCGCCGCCGTGGCCAGGTCGCCGGTCGCCCAGGCGCCCAGCATGGCCAGGGCGATCAGTTGATCGGTGAGGCCATGCAGGCTGGGGTGCAGCAGGCTGTACCAGGCCGAGCGCAATACCGGGACGGCAACCAGCAACGAGGCGCCGCCGAGCAGCAACTGGCTGATCCCCTCCTGGGTCGGCGCCAGCCAGCGCCAGGCCAGCCCCAGTGCCAGCAACCCCAGGGCCAGCATCGCCAGGCTCAACTGGCGTGCGGCTGAGCGCTGCTCGGCCTGCGACAGCAAACCGGAGGTGAGGTGAGTATGGGCGTGGTGATGGTGCCCGTGACCATGACAATGATGAGTACTCATCGCGAGCCGCTCCAGAAATGGGAATAAAGCGTCGAACTCATTGCGCTGGCCCCTGCAGGATCATGTGCCCGGTGTCATCCTTGTTGACGGTGGTGACCGAGCCGGCGCGCGCCAGTATCGCCGGTACCCGCTCGCGGTAGAGCCGCAGCAGCAATTGCGGATCCTGCTGCTGGGCCAGGCCAACGATCGTCGCGGTGGCGGCCTGGGCGCGGGACAGCCGCTCGCTGGCTTCGGCCTGGGCCACTTGCACGGTGCGGTCGGCGGCCTGGGTGGCCTGCTGCAGTTGCCGCGCAGCATCATTACGGGCCTTGGCCACTGCCTGCTCGGCCTGCTGGCTGGCGGTGAGCACCGCGTTGAAGGCGCTGACGGCCGACCATGGCAGCGACGACTGGATGTCGACCCGCACCACCTCGACTCCTAGGCTGGCACCGGCCGAACGCAGCCGGGCAAGGCTAGCGTTTATGCCCTGTTGCAGGTCGCCACGCAGACGCTCACGCTGGCTGGCCAGCCCGGCATCCGCGCCAACCAGCTCGGGGCGCGCGACCAGGATCGCGTCCATGTCGCGCGAAGCGCAGATTTGCACTGCATTGCGCTCCACCAGACGGTCCAGCGCGGGCTCCACATGCTGCCCCTGGCGCGCATAGGCGTAGGGATCGCTGACGGTATAGAACACCCGGACGTCCAGCTGCACCGCCCCGGCATCGCCAGTCAGCAGGTAACCGGAGCCCGCCGTGGCATCGCTGGCCAACGTGCCGTCCTTGTCCGACTTCTGTGCAAGTTCCGAGCGCAGCAGCAGCTCCACCCGGCGTTCGGTGACCCGCGCTGCCGAGGGCAACATCACCACCTGTTCGAAGGGCTCTGGCCAGGCCAGCAGCAAGCCTGCATTCTGGATGCGCTCCTCGGCTCCCAGGCGCAACACCACCGCACGGTTTTCCGGCCCTATCTGACGCACATTGCCGAACAGCCATCCCACCGCTGCCAACAGCGCCACCCCATACAGCGCCACGAAACCGATGCGCCCGGATTGCAGCCAGGGGCCGGCGGGCAGCCCGCCCGACAATGGCTCACGGCCGGCCATGGTCAACCCCCGCAGGCTGCACAGGCCCCTCAACCAGCGCGCGGAACGGTGCCGCGTCGGTGCGCAGCACCAGCTTCGTGCCGGGGTTGATGACCGACCCGAGGGTGTCGAGCGAACGCAGCAAGGTGTACAGCTGCGGCGCGCCGGCATAAGCCTTGGCGTAGATGTCCGCGGCCTGCACCTGCGATTGTGCCTGGATCTGCGCGGCCTTCACGCTGGCATCGGCCTGCAGGATGCGCGCATCACGCTCGGCGGCCGACTGGATCTCGGCCGCTTTTCGTTTGCCTTCGGCGGTGCGTTCGGTGGCGATGGTCTCGCGCTCGGCGCGCATGCGGTCGACGGTGGCTTCGAGGGTGACCTTGGGCAAGGTCAGGCGCTCGATACCCACCTGCACCACGCGCACGCCATAGCTGGTGATCAGTTGCTGCTCGATCTGCTCGCGCAGGCGCTGCTCGAAAGCATCGATGCGCACCCGGCTGGCATCGACGTTGACCAGGTCGGCCAGTTCGAAACCGCTGGCCGTGGTTTCCAGGGCCGAACCGACCAGGGTGCGGATCTGCCGCGCCGCCTCGTCGGGCTGGTTCTGCACCGCGCGCATGAACAGCTGGATGCTCTGTGGATCCGCTGCCACCTGCCAGGCGACATAGGCCTGCACGATGATGCGCAGGCCATCCCGCGTGCCGACATCCTGCAGCCCGCTGGAGGTCGTGCGCAGGCGCAGGTCGACCGGTACCGCGGCCTCGAACGGCACGGGCCAACGCCAGTTGAGCCCGGGCTCGATGAGCACCCGCGACGGGTTGCCGAAGCGCGTGATGACCGTTGCTTCGCCGACACGAACCTGCACCAGACAGGCCGTTGCGGCCATGATCAAGACCAGCAGCAACGCTACCCCGACCCGTACCCAGGCGGGCCGGGCACGGTCGGGGGTCTCAACATGATCTCGATGGTGGTCGTGATCGTGGTCGTGGTCGTGGTCGTGGTCGTGGTCATGACCATGTGCGGTATGGGAACTCACGGATTACGCTCCTGGGTACGGCCGGATGCGGGTTTCGGTTGCGAAGGGTCGATGGGTACGGCAAAGCTGCGCAGGTCCAGGGTCGGTGCCTGGTTTGCCGCCAGCCGGTGATCGATGATCAGGCTGCTCGAGTGCGCCATGCCTTGGGACAGCCGCTCCAGGTACTGTTCCAGGATGAACGCCTGGCCTGCATGCCGCCAGGCGGTATGCTCGGCGTCGAAGCGCAGCGCGGCAGTGTCGGCGCTGGTCTGGGTTTCATGGGCGTCGGCCACGGCCTTGTCGGTCAACGACGTGGCGTTCTGGCGGGCTTCGTCAAGCTTCTGTGCAGCCCGCCCACGGTCACGGGCGACCAACGCCTGGGCGGTGATCTGCGCGGCCTGCACGGCATGATAGGCGTTGGCCGCACCGGCTGGCGGGTGGATGGCCTCCACCGAGGTCGCCAGCAGCTCCACCCCGGTGTCCATACGGTCGAGGTCGGCCTGCACCGCACGACCGATGTCACGGCCAAGTTCGGCACGTTCGGCCCCTAGCAGGCCATCCAGCGAGCGACCGGCAAAATCATGGACCAGCACCCGATTGGCGACGCTGCGCAGCAATTGCTCGACATTCGCCGTGTGATAGGCCGCCGCCAGCGCGGCTGCGTCGCTCAGGCCGATGCGGTAGATGAAGCGCACATCCATGTTGACGATCTGGAAGCCCTGACGCCCGCCATCGGCACCGGCGATGACTTGCGAATTCTCGCTCAGGTGGGTGGCGTCCCACAGCCGGTTGGCGGTTGTCGGCGGCGCACCATCGGCAGCGGCCAAGGGTTCGCTGACGCCCTCGGCCGTCGTGGTCGCCAGTTCATGGATGATGCTGTTGTCCACCTGCAACACCTTGCCAAACGGCCATGGCAAGCCGACATGCAGGCCAGGGGGAGACACCGCCACGGGGTTGCCAAAGCGTTCGTAGACGCCGCGATTGTTCGTCGGCACCTCGATAATGCCGGTCAGCAACCAGCCGACCAAGGCCACCAGCGCGGCCACCGGCAGGAACGCCCGGCGCATGAACGCGAAAGCCCATACCTGGCGCAGGTCGATGCCCAGGCGCTCATGCAGTTCATCCTGCAACACTACCAATGGCCGCGGCGGCCATTGCAGCAAGTCGCCCGCAAGACTGCGCGCCACCAGCGCCGGCTCTTCACCCGGGCGCGAAGGGCGGAACATGGCCAGCACTGCCCGGGTCAGCAGTTCGAGCGCTGCCAGGCCGGGCAACAGGCCGATCAGCACGGCCACACGGGCCGGCCACAGGCGCTCGCCGTCAACACAGACCAGGCAGGCAATGCTCAGTACCTGCACAGCGATGACCAGCCGCAAGCTAGCGGCAAGCGCTGCGGCTTCGGGCCAGGTCGCCTCGCTTTCAGCCATCAGGTGGCGTTCGAGCACGACCAGGCAGAACGCAAAAACGGCCAACAGGCCGATGGCAACCCAGGTCACCTGCCCTGCCGCCGTCGGTGTCGGCAGGTCGAAGCGCCAGCTCCCCGTCACCAGCAGCAGTGCCAGGCACGCCAGGCCAATCAGCCAGGGGGCTTCTGCACCGAGCCTGCGCCATTGCCGTCGGCAGGCATCGGCCATTTGCCGGCACCAGCGATCGAAGCGGCTGAGCGACTCGGGCTCGACGCTTTCGCTGGCTGTGCGCCAGAACAGCAGCGGGGCCGGCACCTGGCCCAAGGCGCGAGCGCGCCAGCTGGCCACCTGCCAGGCCGACTGCGCGGCGCCCGCCAACAGCAGCAACACCGCGCTGTTGACCGCCAGCAGGACGCGCCAGTGCGAGTCAGGGCTGAAAATGCCGATCAGCCCCTGCAGTAGCGCCAGCAGCAGCGCAAACGCCAGCGCCAGATACAACAACTGCCTCAACCTGCGCGCATGAAGCATCGCGCGCTGAAATCGCGGGTACGCATCGAGGTCGGCGGCCTCAGTGTCTAGATCGACTCTCATTCAGACTCCAGAAATACCAGGCTTTGCCAGTCATGAGCCGAGGGCGCTGACGGCCACCGCTGACGAGCGGCGTAACGTTATAACGACAAACGTAAAAAATTTGTCGCAAAACGTAAAATTGGTATCTGGGCTTACAGGTGTATGCCGCGAGGGATGCAGTGCCTGTGAGATCGAGTGCCGCCCGGCCTCCCCCAAAACAACCTGCTCAGACGCTGCGCGTCACGCCACCATCCACCTTGATGTTCTGCCCGGTGATATAGGCAGCGCCATCGCTGGCGAGGAAGGCGATGGTGGCGGCGATTTCCTCGCTGGTACCGTAGCGCTTGAGCGGCACGCTGTCGCGGCGCTGCTCGGTGGCCGGCAGGCTGTCGATCCAGCCGGGGAGCACGTTGTTCATGCGCACATTATCCCCGGCGAAACTGTCGGCGAAGATCTTGGTGAAGGCGGCCAGGCCTGAACGGAACACAGCCGATGTAGGAAACAGGTCAACCGGCTCGAACGCCCAGGCGGTGGAGATGTTGATGATTACCCCGCCCTGCTGTTTTTGCATATGAGGCGTCACCAGCCGAGTCGGGCGGATGACATTGAGCAGGTAAGTGTCCATGCCCTTGTGCCAGTCCGCGTCGCTGATTTCCAGGATCGGTGCGCGCGGGCCGTGGCCGGCGCTGTTGACCAGCACGTCGATGCGCCCCCATTGCTCGACCACGGCCTCTACCAGGCGCTGCAGGTCCTCGACCGACTGGTTGCTGCCAGTGACGCCAATGCCGCCAAGCTCGGCGGCCAGCGCCTCGCCCTTGCCCGATGAGGACAGGATGCCAACCTTGAACCCGTCAGCGGCCAGACGACGTGCCGCTGCTGCGCCCATGCCGCTGCCACCGGCGGTGATGATTGCCACTTTTTCTACAGACATGTTGCCTCCTCGGGTAATGGAACAGTGCAGTTGCGAGTTCCATCACACTAGCAGCCACCCACTGGCCGAGGGAGGCAGTCAACGTTTGCGCAGGCAGTAGATTAACTATCGCCTACCTGGCTTTTCAGCCACGCTCTGACAAAACCCAGTGCTGGCGTCTCCTGCGCCTTGCGAGGCCAGACCAGGTAGAAGGCCTTGTCCAGCCGCAGCTGCTGAGCAAACACCTGCTGCAGCCTGCCTGCAGCGATGTCGTCCTTGACAAAGGCATGGCTGGCGAGTGCTACACCCTGCCCGCCGACGGCAGCGTCGATGGCCAGCGATGTCTGGTTGAATCGCACACTCTTGGCCGTCGGCTTCGGATGCGCAGGGAACAAGGCGGCGGTGAACTGCGGCCAGAAGTTGTGCCCATCGTGCAAGGCGACATAGCGCTGCAAGGCGGCAAAGCTGTCTGGCCTGCCCATTTCAGCCACCAGTGCCGGGCTCGCCACCGCGACGATGCGCTGCTCCATCAGCAGCTCTGCGTTCAGCCCGCCAGCGAACGGCGGCTGGCCGTAGCGCACGGCGATGTCGACACCATCGGTATGGAAGTGTGCGAGGCGTTCGCTGGCCAGCAGGCGCAGATCGATGTCGGGGTAGGCCTCGGCGAAGTGGCCGAGCCTTGGAATCAGCCACTTCGAAGCAAAGGTAGGCGTCACGCTGACCGTGAGCTGGGAAGGCGCCGGGCGCAGCAGCCGGGTGGCTTCGTCGATCATGCCCAAGGCGCTGCGGATACTCGCGGCATAGCCACGCCCGGCATCGGTCAGCCTGACGCCCCGGGGCAGGCGCTCGAACAGGCGTACCTGCAGGCTGGCTTCCAGCCCGCGCACCTGCTGGGCGACAGCCGCCTGGGTCACGCCCAGCTCCTCGGCGGCGAGGCGGAAGTTCAACTGACGCGCCACCACTTCGAACACACGCAGCGCATTGAGTGAGGGCAACCCGGGAAAACCAGCAGGCATGGGAATGGAATTTCTATCGGCGAAGGTCTACCGAGGCTACCGCCGTCACCGCAGGTTTGGAAGCGGTGCCAGTCGATCATTCATCGCAAAGGCCCCGACCAGGGGGTATCCTGCCCCCGAGGCTGGGGTCAGGGTTTGCTGCGCCAATAAAGGGTGAGCGCCACCGCATCCACGGCCAGCACGATCATCACCACGAGGAACATGAAGCAGTGGTCTTCCACGAGCATGGGCGTATCCCCCGCCTGGTGAGCTTTACAGCATTGCCAGCAATTCCTGTTCCATGGCGCTCAACCGGGGACGCGAATGTTTTCATCTGAACGATTGAAGGGTCTCGACGTCTTTGTCGCGGTCGCTGACCTGGGCAGCTTCACTGCCGCGGCCGAACGGCTGAACCTCACCGGATCGGCTGTG
This sequence comes from Pseudomonas vlassakiae, assembly GCF_014269035.2. Classification (GTDB taxonomy): domain Bacteria; phylum Pseudomonadota; class Gammaproteobacteria; order Pseudomonadales; family Pseudomonadaceae; genus Aquipseudomonas; species Aquipseudomonas vlassakiae. The sequence continues at coordinate 131,056 of NZ_JABWRP020000008.1, read as the reverse complement.
AGCAAGAGTGTCGCGCGCCTGGAGGAACGCCTTGGGGTACGGCTGTTCAACCGTACCACCCGCACCTTGGCGCTGACCGAGGCGGGTATCACGTTCTACCGCACCTGTACGTCGGTACTGGCCGACCTGGAGCAGGTCGAGCATGCGCTCAGCGCCCAGGGCGACGAGCCTCACGGCAAGGTGCGGATCGATTTGCCAGCCTCGTATGGCCGGTTGCATGTGCTGCCGCTGATCCTGGATTTCATCCACCAGCATCCGTTGCTGCGACCGCACATCTCGTTTACCGACCGCTTTATCGACCCGCAGCACGAAGGCATCGACATCGTCGTGCGCATCGGCGGCGCGGATGCCTGGCCAGCCAGCCTTGGCCATCAGTATTTCGGCGCCCAGCGCCTGATCTTCTGCGCCTCACCCGGCTACCTTGCGCAGCACGGCACCCCGCAAAGCGAAGATGATCTCGATCAGCATCACTGCGTCGGCTATGGGCACGGCGACGGCCAGGTCAGCCCATGGTTCTTCAAAGGCCGGCAGCCGGGAGAGATGGAGCGGCGTACGCCGCAGGCACGCATCGCAGTCGGCGATGGCGAGGGTGAAGTGGCCGCTGTGCTCGCCGGGCATGGCATTGGCCAGCTGCCGACCTGGCTGACCCAACGGCACCTCGACCAAGGCACGCTGGTCGAGGTGCTGCCAGAACTGGCAACGGACGGCCTGCCCATGAACCTGGTCTGGCTGAAAAGCCGCGAGAACCAGCCCAAGGTCCGCGCACTGCTGGACTACTTGCTGCCGCGGCTGACGCCCCATGGCAGCCGGCGTGGTGACAGCTGACCGCCCTGTCCTAACGCTCAAGGCGGAGAATGACCAGCGCCAGCAGCATCGCGAACAGCGCAACAGCTGCAGCCACATAGCCGAGGTAGCCGACGCCGAGGTTCGACACGGTCATGCCGCCGACGATCGCACCCACTCCAATGCCGGCATTGGCCGCCGAGACATTGCTGGTGCCCGCCAGCGCCTGTGCGTGGCTGACCGAATGCATGACCCGCACCTGGCTGACCGGGTAAAGCGCTGTATTGGCGATGCCCCACAGCCCAAGCGCAACACAGAACAGCCAGCCATCTTGAGCCAGCGGAACGGCCACGGCCATGCCCAGCGCAAGCAACGCGAGAAAGCCGATGGTGGCTTTGATCGGCGACTGGTCGACTGCCTTGCCACCCATCCAGTTACCCACCAGGCCAATGGCGCCAAAGCCCATCATCCACCAACCAACATCGGCAGGTGCCACGCCTGCGACACGCTCGAGGATGTCGGCCAGGTAGGTGTAGGCGATGAACATGGCACTGAACACCACCACCGAAAGCAGTACGTTGGCCAGGAAACGCGGTTCCTTGAAAATCCGTGCCTGCTGGAGGAAATCCACCTTGGCCGTGCGCGCCACGCTCGGCATGTAGATCCACATGGCCGCCGCCATGAGCAACGACAGCCCGGCGAGCAGCCAGAAAGCCCCTCTCCAGCCGATCGCACTGGCCGCCACGGTACCCAGCGGGATGCCCAGCAACATGGCCGCCGATATCCCCAGGTACACCCGTGAAATAGCCTGCCCCGCCCGCTGCGGCCCGGCCAGTTGCCCGGCGGTCTCGCTGGCTGTGCCCCAGAACACCGGCAAAGCCAAGGCAGGCACGACACGGGCCACGGCAAGCAGCCAGAAGCTGCTTGAGGCGGCGGCCACCGCGTTGGCCGCGGCGAACAGCAGCAAGATGCCGATGAACAGTTTCTTTCGCGGCAGGTGTGACAGCGCCGCCGTCAGCGGCGGACCGGACACCATCACGGTGAAGGCGAACAGCGTCACCAGTTGCCCGGCCATGGCAATCGAAATGCTCAGGTCCCTGGCCAGCGCGGGAAGCAGCCCTACGATGAGGAATTCGGTGGTAACGATGAGAAAGGCGGAAAAGGCCAGGATCGCGATGCTGATTCCTGCACTTCTGGGAGAGGAAGCAACCTGAGCGGTTGTTTCGTAAGCAGACATTGGGAGGCTCCGGTGGGTGGCCGCCCAGTTTATTCATTCCATTACCGTCAATTAATGGCCAATTCTCCTATATGGAAGGAACAAAATTCATCAATCCAATGGCGCCAGGCTTGGCTGATCCGCGCGTGTCACCTTGCCTGGCCGGTCACGACCACCCTGCCAGCGCTTCTGGCCTTCTGGGCAGCCTGGATCAGTTGGTAGTTGCGATTGCGCAGGGCGCTGTTGCCGCCAACCCGCTGGTTGGAACGCACCGCCAGCACTTCGGCCTGTTCATACTGCCCCTGCTCCAGGCGCAGCACGCCCAGATAGTGCAACGTGGCCGCGTTGCCTGGCTGGATCTGCAGGGCGCGCTCCAGCGTGGCGGCGGCTTGGTCCAGCCTGCCTTCTTCATACTGGCGCGAAGCGCGCTCGATCAGCTGGGTCGAGGCATTGTTGCTGCGTGCCGTTGCCGAGTATGAACCCGCCTGCACGACTTGGCAGGCAATGGTGCTGAACAACAGGAACAGTGCTGACAGCAGGCGCTGGTTTGGCATGGGAGTGGGCACTCGAAGGAGCGTCAGGTGAATTTGGCGAGAGGCTACAGACCGGGCCCGCAGCCTGAAGTTCCCGAGGTACAATGCGCGGCCTACGCTGCACATCAGAGATGGACAATGAACCGCCAGAAGAAACTCAAACAGCTGCTCAAGGCCCACCAGAAAAAGGCCAATGCCAAGCTGGCGCCCAAGAGCAACAAGCCCAAGTACATCAGCAAGGCCGACCGGGCGAAGCTGGATGCCGAGGCACAGGCCGCTGCCGGCGCCGATACCCCTGCCGTGCAAGCCTGAACCCAGGCAAGTGCCGATAGAGCAATCACGGCTAGGCACGACAAGGGCTGATCGGCAGATGCTAGTGCTCACCGCACTTCCAGAGACTCCGTACGTTGACTGACATACAGCCCAGCCCCGCCTACGCCAGACGGTTCGAAGCCGTGCTCGCCTACATCGACAGCCATCTCGAAGGTGACCTGTCTGTGAACGCCCTGAGCCAGATCGCCAACTTCTCGGCGTATCACTTTCATCGGCAGTTCTCCGCGTACATAGGCATTCCCGTTTCGCGGTATGTACAGCTGGTTCGGCTTCGGCGCGCGGCACATCAACTGGTCGCCTCGCCTGCAACCCCTGTGCTGGAAGTCGCATTCGCAGCGGGTTTCGAAAGCCCCGAAGCGTTTTCCAGGGCGTTCAAGCGGGCTTTCGGCAGGGCGCCCAGTGTGTTTGCCAAAGCTCCGAACTGGCAGGCCTGGAGTGCGGTATTCGTGGTCCCTCACTTGTCCAGGAGCATCAGCATGCAGATACGAATCGTGGAATTTGCCGAAACCCGCGTGGCGGCACTCGAACACCATGGCGCACCGGGCCTGCTCGGCGAAAGCGTCGAACGCTTTCGCCAATGGCGCCTGCACAGCGGTCAGTCACCGGTAGCCCAGAGCCGCACCTTCGGCATTCCGTACAACAACCCTGACACCGTTGCGGAAGACGATTTCCACTTCGCGATCTGTGGCGAGATAGCTGAAGCCATAATGCCCAATACCTTCAGCGTGCAGGAGCGGGTCATCCCTGCCGGGCGATGTGCCGTCATTCGCCATGCAGGCTCGCCTGACTACATCGGCGAAACCCTCTACCCGCTTTACCGCGACTGGCTACCCTCCAGCAACGAAGAGCTGCGCGACCACCCGTTGTTTTTCCATTACCTGAGTGTCTACCCCGAGACACCGCTGGAGCACTGGCAAACCGACGTTTACATTCCGTTGAAGTAGGCGACACGCAGGGACTAGAGTGGCGCCGAACCGGCCTGGCGGCGCATGGTCAGAATCGCCGCACCAAAGCCGATGAAGGTCGTGCCGACTACCCGGCTTACCCAGCGCGACAGCGCCGGCCGGGTGAGCACGCCCTTGGCCCGCGACGCCAGCGCCGCATACAGGGTCAGCGAGATCAGCGACAACGCCACGAAAATCCCGGTCAGGGTCAGGAACTGCGGCAGCAACGCCGTGCCCTGGTCGATGAACTGCGGGAACAGCGCAGTGAAGAACATGGTTGCCTTGGGGTTGGTGACGGCGGTCAGGAACGCCGACTTGTACAACTTCAGGGGAGTCGGCTTGCTCACCTTCGCTGCCGCCTGGTCGACCAGCATCGGGCCTTTCTTGAGCAACTGTCGGGCACCGAGGTAGAACAGGTAGCCAGCACCGATCAGCTTGACCGCGTTGAACAGCATTTCGGAACTGGCCAACAAAGCGCCGAGCCCGAGCATGGCTGCCGCCGACAGGCAGAACAGGCCCGTGCCATTGCCCAGCGACGACCACAGGGTACTGCGCTGGCCATGGTTGATACTGTTGTTGATGGCCATCAGCGTGGCAGGCCCCGGGCTGGCGATGGCAATTGCAGCGACCAGGGTGAAGGCAAGAAGCGAGTGGGTATCCATACGGCAAGCTCACGAACGTTGCGAAGCCTGCATCTTACACAGTCCAGCGGCTTCAGTCGTTGCCCTGGCGCTTGGTGTTCTTCTTGGTGATGGCCTTCATTCGCGTGGCCGCGCGTTGCACGGTGGCCATCTTCTCCGGGCGCTTCATGCCGCGCCACTTGCGGATTTCTTCACGGGTGCGACCGCAGCTCACGCACAACTCGCTGTTGAGCTGGCACAGCGCGACGCAGGGGTTTTCGATGTCTTTGGCCATGGAGGGCTCCAGTTGCGGGCGCGAATCATACCGTGTGCATCACAAGCCGCCGCAACCTGCGGAAAAAATCCTCGGCGTGGGCCAGCGTGTGGGCTAAGACAATTTTCACATCCGCTTCACTAACGGGCCACAAAGCCGAGGATAAGGTGCAGCCAGCCTTGTCCCCGGAGTGGCAGCATGCTGGAAAATGTAATTGCGACGCACCCGCGCCTTGTGCGCCTCAAAGGCCGTCAGCTGCCTGCTGCCTGGCTACTGGCCGTGGTGCTGGCCTTCACGGCGTTCGGCCTTTGGCATGTGCTGCGTCCGCATGTCAGCAACCTGGGCAGCGCGCAGCTGATGAGCGAGCACGGCGTCTACAGCGCCTGGAACAGCGGCCAGGTGATTGTCCTGATCCGTCATGCCGAACGCTGCGACCGCTCCAACCATGCCTGCCTTGGCGACCCTGCCGGCATCACCGTGGAGGGCAACCAGGCCGCGAGCGCCGTTGGCGAGGGCATCCGCCACCTGGGCCTGGCCGACGCCGATATCCTCAGCAGCCCGGAGGTGCGCACCCAGCAGACGGCATCAGCCGTGTTTGGCAAAGCCATCGAAACCCAGGACTGGCTGGCACGCTGTGACAGTACCTTTGCCAACGCTGCCCTGGCTCACAAGCGCGAGGGTCACAACCTGGTGCTGATCACCCACAGCGGCTGCATCGACCACCTCGAGCGGCAGCTGCGCGTCGCAGGCGGCGAACGGGTTGCCGGCTATGCCAGTGCACTGTTCGTCAGCAAAGACAGCAACGGCAAGGCCCACTTGCTCGGGCAACTCAACGCCAACCAATGGCAGACACTCAACAGCAGCACAGGGATGTAAGCATGCCCGTTTCTCCACGCACCGCGTTCTACGTCAACAATTTGCTATTGCCACTGCTGCTGGCAGTGATCACGTTCCTGCTGTTCGATCTCACCGAACTCGACCGCTGGATCAGCAACCTGTTGCTCGATCCCGTCAGCGGGCAGTTCCCGCTGCTGCATGACCAGCTGTTCGAAAAAGTGACCCACAAATGGCCACGCGTGCTGCCGAACTGGACCGGTGAGGCGGCGATCATCGGTTCGCTGCTGTCGTTCATCTGGCCGCGCCTGGCCAACCACCCCGACGCGCTGATCACCCGTGGCCTGAATGCCGTCAGAATCAGCCCGGTGCTGCGTTTCACCCACCGTCATCGCCGCGACTTTCTGTTCGTGGTGGTGGCATTTGCCCTGTGCACCACGGTCATTCACTACCTGAAAAGCCACACCAGTGTGTATTGCCCGGTGGAAACCACCCTCTACGGTGGCCCAGAGGCGCGCGTGGAGTGGTACGAGCAGTTCAGTTGGTTCAGCAAGGCCGGTGAAGGCCGTTGCTGGCCGGGCGGCCACGCGTCCAGCGGCTTCACCCTGCTGGCGCTGTACTTCGTGGCGCTGCGTTACCGCTGGCAGCATGCGCGCAAGCTGCTGGTGGCCATCCTGCTGATCGGCTTCGTCTATGGCACCACCCGCGTGCTGCAAGGCTGGCACTACATGTCGCATACCTTCTGGGCCGGCATCTTCGTATGGCTGACCACCTGGGCCACCGCCCTGGGCTTCTATGGGCGCGAGGCGCTCCAGGCGCCCGCTCGGTTCCCCGCGGACAAGGCGACGGTGAACGCCTATGCTTGAGCATTGCCACTGCTCAGGATCAGCGACATGCCCAACCCCGAAGACGCCCTGCTGCACAGCTGGCAGCACAACGCCCAGGCGTGGATAGAGGCGGTGCGTGGCGGCGCCATCGAAAGCCGCCGGCAGGTCACCGACTCAGCAATTTTGCTGGCGACCCTCGGTCGTCAGCCTGAGCGGGTGCTGGACCTGGGTTGCGGCGAAGGCTGGTTGCTGCGGGCGCTGGCTGATCGCGGCATCGAAGTGACTGGCGTAGATGGCGACGTCGGCTTGGTCGAGGCGGCGCGGGCCGCAGGCTCGACGCCCGTGCACCAGGCCAGCTATGCGCAGCTCGCCGCAGGTGAAGTGGATATCGGCCACGGCTACACGCTGATCTGTGCCAATTTCGCCTTGTTGCAACAAGACATCATCCCCTTGCTGGCGGCGATGAAGGCACGGCTGGCGCCCGGTGGCGTGCTGGTTATCCAGACCTTGCACCCCTGGAGCGTGGCCGGCGGGAACTATCAGGACGGCTGGCGCGAAGAGCCGTTTACCGGGTTTGCCGGAGACTGGCAGCCGATGCCGTGGTACTTCCGGACCTTGGCCAGCTGGCTGAATGCCCTGGACATGGCCGGGTTCCGGTTGCAGAGCCTGCAGGAGCCGCAGCACCCGCAGAGCCCGCTGCCGCAGTCATTGCTGATGATTGCCGAGTAGCCTGATCCCACCCTTTCACACCCGGGCCCTCGCCCCCGTTAACGCTGGGCTGTGGCCTGGTCCACGGACGGGCTCAGCTGCAGTATGCGATCGCGCCCGCCTTCGGCGAGCAGGTAGCCCCCCTTGCCATCAGCGATGATCGACTGCGGCGCCTTGAGGAAGGTCAGCACCACGTGCTGGGTGCCATCGGCGTCGACCCGCAGCAAACGTGCGCGGTGGGTATTGTCTTCGCTGATCCACAGGCCGCGCTGGTCGCACATCAGGAAGGTCGGATGGCGCAAGCCCTTTACCACCACCGGGTCCCTACCGTCCTCGGACAATGCACGCACGATGCCGGTGCCCTTCTCGGTGTACAGCAGGCGGCCGTCGGCGCAACGGGTCAGGCCCTCGGTTTCGGTCAGCCCCGAGCGCAGTACGTCAAGCTGGCCGCTGGCCCACTCATAACGCATCAGGCGCCCATTGCCCTTGCGGTCTTCGATGGCATACAGGTGATCGCCATCGTTCCACAGCCCTTGCACGCTGTCGCCGTCGAACAGGCGGGTAACCTGGCCATCGCGGGACAGGCTGACCGGTGCCCGGCCCCCTTCCTGGCTGAACACCCAGCCACCTTGCGCCGCGACCATGCCGTCGGGCTTGGACAGGTTGTCGATCAGGACCACGCGGTCGCCGCTGGCGGTGATCTTGAGAATGCTGCCTTTGTTGTCATCCAGCTCGCGACTGACCAGCAGGCTGCCGTCAGCCTGGGGCAGCAACGACGCGGCCTTGGCCACGTCGCGGTGCAGCACGTCGACCCGCCAGCCACTGGCGGCCTGCACCGGATAGAACGATTGCCAGGCGAAAAAACCCAAGGTGGCGGCCACCAGGCCGGTAGTGGCAGCCAGGGCGATGCGGGTACTGCGCCGGCGCAGGATGGGCATGAACAGGACTCCTTGTGATGGGCCCGAATCCTAGCAAGAGGATGTGAAAATTTCGTCAACGACCAACAAATCACAAAAGGATATAAAAAGAACAAAACATTCTAACCAAATGGAATTAAAAAATTGAAAGCCATACGCCACCTCCTTAGGCTGGGCATACCGTTTCCCATCCTGCTCAAGGAGCGTCGCCCATGCCCTTTTCCCCCCTGCGCCGCCTGCTCGTCGGCGGTCTCCTGGCAACCGTCGCCTGCAGCTTGCTGCCCTGGTCCAGCGCCTTCGCCGAAGACACCAAGACCCTGCGTATCGGTTATCAGAAATTCAACAGCATCAACATCCTCAAAGGCAGCGGCGCGCTGGAAAAGGCCCTGGCCCCACAAGGCGTCAAAGTCAGCTGGCACGAGTTCGCCGCCGGCCCGCAACTGCTCGAGGCACTGAGCACCGGCGCCATCGACCTGGGCCACGCGGCCGACGCGCCATCGGTATTCGCCCAGGCTGCCGGCAAGCCGGTGGTCTACCTGGCCGCCGAACAACCCTACCCACGCGGCATCGGCCTGGTGGTGCGCGAGCAGGATCACCTCACCGCAGTGCAGGACCTCAAAGGCAAGCGCGTGGCCACCGGTCGCGGCTGGAACGCCCAGTACCTGCTGGCGGTGGCCCTGGAGCAGGCCGGCTTGAGCTATCAGGACATCACCCCGGCCTACGTCAACAACGCCGCCGATGCTATCGCCGCCCTGCAATCGGGCAGCGTGCAAGCCGTCACCCTGTGGGACCCGTTCCTCGCTGCGGCCGAAAGCCAGCCAGGCCTGAAAAACCTGCGCGACGGCAGCGGCCTGACCAACAACCGCACCTTCTACTTGTCTACCGCCACCTTCGCCGACCAGCACCGCGAGCTGCTGAAAACCTTCTTCAGCGAGTTGAGCAAGGTCAGCCAGTGGGCCAACGCCAAGCCCGCCGAAGTTGCCGCACTGCTGGCACCGCAACTGGGCATCAGCGCCAATGTGCTGGAGGTGGCCAGCGAGCGGCGCAACTATAACGCCGTGGCCATCACCCCGCAGATCATCGCCGAGCAGCAGAAACTGGCCGATACCTTCCAGGGCCTGGGCCTGATCCCGCACAAGTTGCAGGTCGCCGATGCAATCTACCCGGCTTCCGTATTGCCGTGACCAGGGAGTGAAGGCAATGCCCCGCCACATCCGTTTCAACGCTTTCAGCATGAACGCCGCCAGCCACCAGTCCCCGGGGCTGTGGCGCCACCCGCGCAACACCAGCGTGGCGTTCAACCGCCTGGACTACTGGACCGACCTGGCGCGCCTGCTGGAGCGCGGGTTGTTCGATGCGCTGTTCATCGCCGACGTGCTGGGCATCTACGACGTCTACCAGGGTGGCCCACAGGCCGCCCTGCGCGGTGGCGTGCAAGTGCCGGTCAACGACCCGCTGCTGCTGGTGCCGGCCATGGCCGGGGTCACCGAGCACCTGGGGTTCGGCGTCACCTTTTCGCTGACGTATGAACACCCTTATCCCTTTGCCCGGCGCATGTCCACGCTCGACCATTTGAGCAATGGCCGGGTCGGCTGGAACATCGTCACCGGCTACCTCGACAGCGCCGCGCGCAACCTGGGCCTGGCCCGGCAGCTGGGCCATGACCAGCGCTACGACCTGGCCGAGGAATATCTGCAGGTGCTGTACAAACTCTGGGAAAAGAGCTGGGAAGACGATGCCGTACAACTGGATCGCGAGACCGGACGCTACATCGAACCGTCGAAGGTGCACGCCATTCACCACGCTGGCGAGCACTTCCAGGTGCCCGGCATGCACCTGTGCCAGCCTTCGCCCCAGCGCACCCCGGTATTGTTCCAGGCCGGCGCCTCGGCGCGTGGCCAACAGTTCGCCGCCCGGCATGCCGAGTGCGTGTTCATCAGCGGCCCGACGCCCGCCGTCCTGCGCCGCTACGCCGACGGCATCCGCCATGCCAGCGAGGTGGCCGGGCGTGGGCGGGACGAGGTGCTGATCTATGCCCAGGCGCTGCTGATCGTCGCGCCGACCTCGCAAGAGGCCCAGGCGCGCTTTGCCCAATACCGCCGCTACGTCGACCTGGACGCCGCCCTTGCCCTGCTTTCGGGCTGGACCGGCATCGATTTCGCCGGCCTCGACCCCGATGCGCCCATCGAATACGTCGAAAACGATGCTGGCCGTGCGGCCCTGGCGGCGTTCACCGCCGCCGACCCGAACCGCCGCTGGAGCGTGCGCGAAGCCGCCGAATTCGTCGGCCTGGGCGGGCGTGGCCCGGTACTGGTCGGTTCACCCGGCGACATTGCCGACCAGCTGGAACACTGGCTCGACCAGACTGGCATCGACGGTTTCAACCTCACCTATGCCGTGCAACCGGACGACCTGGCCAATGTCGTCGATCTGCTGGTGCCGGAGCTGCAGCGTCGTGGCCGCTACCCGCTGAACTACACCGACGGCACCTTGCGCCACAAGTTGTTCGGCCACGGCGACCGGCTGCCCGACGGGCACGCCGGGCGCCAGGTTCGCATTCAGTAACTGAATGTCGAGTATTTCAACATTTAATTTGTGGATGACGCGGGCTGCCCCCTATGCTGTCCGCACATCCCCTGCACGCACCGGCCGGTGTGGTCCAAGGCACGGGGAGAGAACAACAAGTCGAGACTGCTCATGTCGAACCACTCCTACTTCGCCCCCCACGGTGGGCACCCAGCTCAGACCGAGCTGCTGACTGACCGTGCCATGTTCACCGAAGCCTATGCCGTCATCCCTAAAGGCGTGATGCGTGACATCGTCACCAGCCACCTGCCGTTCTGGGACAAGATGCGCATGTGGGTCATCGCCCGCCCGCTGACCGGTTTCGCCGAAACCTTCTCGCAGTACATCGTCGAAGTCGCCCCGGAAGGCGGCAGCGAGCGCCCTGAGCTGGACCCGAACGCCGAAGCCGTGGTGTTCATCGTCGAAGGCGAGCTGGACATCACCGTCGAAGGCAAGCACCACACCCTGACCCCGGGCGGCTATGCGTTCCTCGCCCCTGGCGCCGAGTGGAGCCTGCGCAACAACAGCAAGGCCAACGTTACCTTCCACTGGCTGCGCAAGCACTACCAGAAAGTCGAAGGCCTGGCCGTGCCGGAGTCGTTCGTCACCCACCGCGACAATGCCACCGTCATCGAAATGCCGGGTACCGAAGGCCGCTGGGTCACCACCCGCTTCGTCGACATGGCTGACATGCGCCACGACATGCACGTCAACATCGTCACCTTCCAGCCGGGCGGCGTGATCCCGTTCGCTGAAACCCACGTCATGGAGCACGGCCTGTATGTGCTGGAAGGCAAGGCGGTATACCGCCTGAACCAGGACTGGGTAGAAGTGGAAGCCGGTGACTTCATGTGGCTGCGCGCCTTCTGCCCGCAGGCCTGCTACGCCGGCGGCCCAGGCAAGTTCAGCTACCTGCTGTACAAGGACGTCAACCGTCACGTGCACCTGACCCTCAACCCACAGCGTTGAGTTCAGGCTGGTACCCCAAAGCCCGCCACCTGGCGGGCTTTCTGTTTGCCGCGCATACTGATTAGCCCTGCCCTTGCGCGGTACTCGCCATGAACCGCTGCCTGATGCTTGCGCTACTGCTTGTCTCCATTGCCAGCCTGGCGGCTGACGACTGGAAAATCGCCTACGACCGTGAAGGTATCCAGGTCTACCTGGCCGCGGCACCTGATTCGCCCTACCAGCAGTTTCGCGGCGTGAGTACCATGAAAGCCAGTGTGCGCACGCTCACCGACCTTCAGGAAAACCTGCGGGTGGCCTGCAAGTGGTTATATGCCTGCGAGCAGATGCGCCTGCTGCAGGTGGAAGGCGACACGACCTGGGTCTACCTGACCACCAATCTGCCATGGCCGACCCTGCCGCGCGACATCATTCTCAAGGTCCGCACCGAACGCCTGGATGACGGCGCGCTGGTGCGCCACCTGAGCGCCGAACCGAACCGCCTGCCAGAAGAGCCGGGGTTGATCCGCGTCCAGCACCTGTCGGGCGAATGGATCATGAAGCCGCTCGGCGAACGGGAAACCGAGGTGACCTACCAGTTGCAGGCAGACCCGGCCGGGGACGTACCGGGCTGGTTGGCCAACCGGTTCGTGGTAGACGCTCCGGTGGTGACGCTGCGTACCTTGCGAGCGGTAGCCGAGCGCCAGCCCTGAGCGGCTCCTGGCTTACTGAACCACCCCGCAGGCCACGCGGGCACCGCCACCGCCCAGCTTCTCGGGGTGATCACTGTGGTTATCGCCACCTGCATGCACCATCAACGCATGACCTTTGAAATCCGCGACTTTCAGGCGTGGCGCCAATACCGGGTAGATGGCCTTGCCGTCGGCACCGACATACAGCGCCGGCAGGTCACCCCGGTGGCCGCTGTCGTCATAGGGGCCCTTGTGGGCGTTGGTGGCGTCAGGGTCCCAGTGCCCGCCTGCCGCACCCGCTGGCACCGCCTTGCCGTTTTCCTCTGCCGCTGCGCATGAACCTTTCTGATGCAGGTGGAAACCGTGTACGCCCGGCGGCAGGTCCTTGAGATCCGGGGTGAGCACGGTGCCGTACTTGTTCTGCTCGATGCTGATGATCCCGATCGACTTGCCCGGGCCATCCGTCCCGGCCAGCTTCAATTCCACCGTTTGCGCGGCCTGGGCGAGACCGGCCGAGGCCAGCAACGCGGTGAAGATGACTGCTTTCATGTACGTTCTCCAGGGTTAGGGTCAGGCGGGTTTCTTACCCGCGTAACGAGTGGGACTGCGCAGCTTGCCAGCCATTCCGTTCAGCCACAGACTGAAACACTTCCCTTGCTGCCCGGAGCCCGTTCGCGTGTCCCTCAAAGCCTTGCGCACCCTGGTGACCATCGCCCGCCACGGCACCTTCGCCCGTGCCGCCGACCTGCTCAGCCTCACCCCTTCGGCCGTCAGCCTGCACATCAAGACCCTCGAGGACGAACTCAAGGTCGCACTGTTCGACCGCAGCCGCCGCCAGGTGGTACTGACCGAGGCCGGGCAACTGGCAGTGGCCAGAGCCGAACACATCCTCAGCGCCTACGACGAACTGGCCGATACCTTGGCCAGCGGCCCAAGCCTGCGTGGCCGGCTGCGCCTGGGGGCGATCCACACCGTCCTGGCGCGACGCCTGCCCAAGGCCCTGGTCTGGATCAAGGCGCATCACCCGGAACTGCACATCAGCGTCAACTCAGGGATGTCGGCGGAGCTGGCACGGCGCGTCGAAGATGGAGAACTGGATGCGGCGATCACCACGGAACCGGTCAGCCCCTACCCGCAGAGCCTGGTTTTCACGCCCCTGTTCGAAGACCGGTTCTGGGCCATCGCCAGCTCCGACCTGGCGGGCCAGAGCCTGCCACAGCTGTTGGCCAGCCAGCCGTTCCTGCGTTTCGACAAGCGTGCCTGGGCCGGGCGGCAGATCGAGCAGGAACTTCGCCGCCAACATTTGCAGGTCAGCGAACAAATGGAACTGGACAGTCAGGAAGCGCTGGCGCGCATGGCGGTGATGGGGCTGGGGGTGGCGATCATTCCCATGGCCGACGACGACTTGCAACGCTTGCCGGCGGCCACCTGCCTGCCCTTTGGCGAGCCGCAGCTGGTGCGGCGGGTGGTGTTGCTGGAACACGAGAAGAGCCAGCGGCGGCATCTGACCGCCGTGCTGAGAGCTGCGATGGACGCCTGAACGTACAGTTTTTCTCAACGATCACTGCAGAAATCAACGTTTTTCCCAATCGGTCCGCCACGCTAACCTGTGCCCGTACCCGACCACGGAATCACACCCATGCTCCACCTGCTGCTGACCACCCTGGTGCCCATCATCTTGCTGATTGCCCTGGGCACCTTCCTGCGCTTGCGCGGCTTTCTCGCCGAGTCGTTCTGGCCGGGCGCCGAACGCCTGAGCTATTTCGTGCTGCTGCCGTCACTGTTCCTGCATGGCCTGGCGACGGCCAATCTCGATGGCGTGCCGGTGCTGGGCATGGTTGGCGTACTGATGCTTTCGACCCTGCTAGGGGCCTTGCTGCTGGTGCTATACCAAGGTGCGGCCAACCACGATGGCGCTGATTTCACCTCGGTGTTCCAGGGCGGCGTGCGCTTCAACAACTACATCGGTGCCACCCTCGCCGCCGGCCTCTTTGGCAGTGCCGGGATTGCCCTGGCCGCCGTGGCCAACGCCGCCATCGTGCCCTTGGTCAATCTGCTTTGCGTGCTGGTGTTCGCCCGCTTCAGCGCACGTCACAGCTCCCCGGCGACGGTGTTGCGGGCCATCTTTGCCAACCCGTTGATCGTCGGCTGCGCCGGCGGCCTGTTGCTGCGGGCCACCGGCCTGGGCCTGCCAGCGGGCCTGGAACCCACCGTCAAGGCGCTGGGCCAGGCCGCCCTGCCCCTGGGCCTGCTGTGCGTGGGGGCGGCGCTGGGCGGTGCCAGCCTGGGCCAGCAGGCGCGGCCACTACTGGCAGCATCGGCCTTCAAGTTCCTGGTCATGCCGCTGACCACCTGGGGCCTGTGCCGCCTGCTGGGGCTGGGTGGCCAGGCGGCGGCGGTGGCCGTGTTGTTCCAGGCCTTGCCGACTGCCTCGTCGTCTTACGTGATGGCGCGGCAGATGGGCGGCAACGCACCGCTGATGGCCACCATCATCGCCTTGCAGACCGTGCTGGCCGCCGTGACCTTGCCATTGATGCTCATGCTGGCGCTGAAATGAAGCCGCTTGGCTAGACTGTGAATCAGCCCACACTTCGGATACGCGACCATGCGCCTCTACTGGACGGTGATCTGCCTGATCTTGCCCCTGCTCGCCAGCCCTTTGCATGCCGCCGAAAGTGCCAAGGCCGCCGTGGCCGAAGACAAGGCAGAGAAGCTGGAGAAAAAGGTGGTGGATGATGCCCCGCCGCCCAGAAAAACAGAAACCATCACCCCTGCCGAGGTGCAGGCAGTGGACTCGGCAGGCCAGGCGCCGCTGGACGACAGCATTACCTGCCTGGCCCGCACCCTCTACTGGGAAGCCAAGGGCGCCGACGCCCAGGACATGAGCGCAGTGGCCAGCGTGGTGCTCAACCGCTTGGGCCAGGAAGGGTTTCCCGACACCATCTGCGGCGTGGTCAAGCAAGGCGTGGAAACCAAGGCCTGCCAATTTTCCTGGTGGTGTGACGGGCGTTCCGATCAGGTCGAGGAAGCGCAGCGCTACGATGTGGCCAAGGAGATTGCGCGCAAGGCCCTGAACCAGCAGCTCAAGGACTCGACAGGAGGCGCGCTGTATTTCCATGACCGCAATGTGCACCCGGACTGGGCCAAGGCCTATCGCAAGACGGCCGAAACCCGGCACTTCCTGTTCTACAAACCGAACCAGGCGCTGGCCCGCTGACACGCAATCGCACTTTTCTGGCGTTATCCGGTCTACTCCCTCTTTTGCCGCCCGCAAGTCCTTGCTGGCGTTTTCTTTGCTTTGCACGAGACCGGGCCAAAAGCCTCGCGCTTGTGTAGGATGAGCAGCGCATACCAAGACGCTGCCAGCCACAGGGAGATCCACATGCGCGTCCTGTCATCCGTTGCCGCCTTGTCGCTGGGCCTGATCATGTCGACCGGGGCCATGGCCGCCACCGGCGAAGAGGCGCAGCTGATCGAATCGATCAATGCCTACCGCAGCCAGGCCCAGCGCTGCGGGGACGAGGTGTCGGTGGAGCTGCCGCCGCTCAACAGCGATACCCGTCTGGCACTGTCGCCGGAAGGCACCCGCGACCTGCAACAGGCCATGAGCCGCGCCGCCTACCCCATGGTCAATGTCCAGGCCATCAGCCTGTCCGGCCCACGCGATGCCCGTGCGGCCATGCACGCCATCGAAGAGAGCTTCTGCCAGGTCGTGCTCGACCCGCAGTTTGTCGATATCGGCGTCAGCCAGGAAGGCCGCGACTGGCGCATCGTGCTCGCCCGGCCCTTGCTCAGCGGGCGCCTGGGCGATTGGCAAGCCGAGGGGCAAAAGGTGCTGCAGGCCATCAATGCCGCACGCGAGGCGCCCCGCCAATGCGGTGGCCAGCCGTTCGCTGCAGCGCCAGCGCTGACCTGGAGCACGGCGCTGGCAGGCGTGGCTGCCAGCCATACGCGGGCCATGGCCAACCAGAATTTCTTCGACCATATCGACAAGGACGGGCGCACCCCCGGTGACCGGGCGGAGCTGGCCGGCTACCTGTACCAGCAGATCGGCGAAGACATCGCCGCCGGGCGCGACACCGCGCAGAAGGTGGTGGATGGCTGGCTCGACAGCCCCGGCCACTGTGCCACCCTGATGAACCCGGATTTCCGCGAAATGGGTGCGGCCTATGCGGTCGACCCGAAGAGCGATGCGGGTATCTACTGGACCGGCCTGTTCGGCACGCCGCAATGACCGCCACGCCGGATCAACACACACGTGAACAGATGAGGCGCACACCATGGCGTTGAATACCTGGCTCCTCTACCTGCTGGCCAGCATCGGCCTGTCGCTGACGCCCGGCCCGAACAGCCTGCTGGCCCTGACCCACGGCGCGCTGTATGGGGCGCGCCGGACGCTGTTCACCATCGTCGGCGGGGTGTTCGGCTTCAGTGCACTGATAGCCCTGGCGATGTTCGGGTTGACCGCGCTGCTGCAGACGTCAGCCTCGGTACTGACCGTGCTCAAGTGGGTCGGTGGCGCCTATCTGGTGTGGCTGGGCATCCAGCTGTGGCGCAGCCCTGGCTTGCAGCTGGAGGTGACCGAGCGTACTGCCCGCCCGAGCAACCTGGGAATGTTCCGCCAAGGCCTGCTGTCGGCGATTGCCAACCCCAAGGTCCTGTTGTTCTACGGCGCTTTCCTGCCGCAGTTCATCGAGCCCCAGCGTGGGTTGTTGCTGCAGTTCGTGATCATGGCGGCGACCTTTGCCAGCGTGGAATGCGGGGTCGAATACGTACTGGCGCGCCTGGCCTTTCGTATCCGGCCGTGGCTGGCCAAAAGCGGCAAGGGGTTCAATCGCTGTTGCGCGAGCCTGTTCGCCCTGATTGGCGTCGCCTTGCCGCTGGGCCGGTAGTGCTCAAGCGCGCCGCGAAACCAGCAGGAAGACCAGCAGAGCCAAGCCGGGCAACGCTGCACCCACCAGCGCCACACCGTGCCAGCCGTACTGGGCAAACACCGCGCTGGCCACCGCCGAACCCACTGCCCCGCCCAGGAAGATGCTGGTCATGTACAGCGCATTCAGCCGCCCGCGGCTGGCCGGGTCCAGGGCATAGACCTCACGCTGGCCGATGACCATGTTCATCTGCACGGCAAAATCCAGCAGCACCCCGGTCAGCCCCAGGCCGATCACGCTGTAGCCAGGTGTGGTCAAGCCCACCAGCAGCGCCAGGGGCGCCAGCACCAGGGCCAGCAACGAACCGGCACGGGCATGGCCGGCGTCGGCCAGGCGTCCAGCCATCGGTGCGGCGATGGCGCCGACCGCGCCAACCAGGGCGAACAAGGCGATCTGGCTTTGGGACAGGCCATGCTCGCTGGCCAGGGCCAACGGTACTGCGGTCCAGTAGAGGCTGAACGCCGCAAACATCAACGCCTGATACAACGAGCGCTGACGCAGCACCGGGTATTGGCGCAGCAGGGCGACCAGCGACACCATCAGCCCGGCATAACTGGCCTTGTGCTCAGGTGTCCGGCGCGGCAGGGTCAACGCCAACAACAGGATGATGGCCAACATCAGGCCAGCGGCGCCGATGAACACCGTGCGCCAGCCAAAATGGTCGGCGACCAGGCTCGACAACGGCCGTGCCAGCAAAATGCCCAGCAGCAGGCCACCCATGATGTTGCCGACCACCCGCCCGCGCTCTTGCTCAGGCGCAAGGTGAGCGGCCAACGGAATGAGCATCTGCACAGCCACCGAACTGAAACCGATCAGCAAGGCATACATCAGGAACAGTTGCCCCTGCCCGCTGCTGCTGGTCCCTGCCAGCAACAGGCTGACGCAGGCCAGCACGGCAGTGGTGATCATCAACCGGCGGTTTTCCACCAGGTCGGCCAGTGGCACCAGCAACAAAAGGCCCAGCGCATAGCCCAGTTGGGTCAACGACACGATCAGGCTGGCGCGCTCGGTAGACAGGCCCAGGTCCGGGGCGATCAGCCCAACGATGGGCTGCGCGTAATAGATATTGGCGACGATCGCGCCGCAGCAGAACGCCAGCAGCGCGACCAGGGCACGGCTCAGGCCGGCATGGGCTGGCTGGGCAGCAGCAAGGGAGGGATTCATGCGAGGCACCTCGGCATCGGGTTGGAATATGCCAGGCACCTTACCGAGCGCTTGCCTGCGAGAGAATCCGGCCCCGGCGCAACGAGGCTTTGCGCCAGGCGCAACGGTAGGGATCAGGGCTTGAGCAGGCCTTCGCAAAAGCCGATGAATGCGTTGACCCGCCGTGAGCCGCGATGGTTGGGCAAGTACAGGGCATTGATGCTGTCGTTGGCCGTGCCGGGGCTCGCCTGCCAGTCCGCAAACAGCCGCTGCAGGCGCCCGGCCGCGACGTCCTCGCGCACCAGCCAGTCGGCCAGCAAGGCAATGCCGCTGCCGGCCAGCGCCGCTTCGCGCAACAGGTCGGCGTTGGCACTGCGCAGCGGCCCGCTCACTTCCAGTTCCAGCACCTCGTCGGCCCGCTGCAGGCGCCAGGCGCGCGCCTTCTGCCCGTAGCGAAAACGCAGGCAGGCCTGCCGCAGCAGTTGCTCGGGGTGCAGCAACGCATCACCCCTGGCCAGGTAGTCGGGGCTTGCCACCAGCCAGCGCTGGAAGCGGCCAAGTTGCCGACACACCAGCTCGCCGTTTGGCGACGGGTCGCCGAGGCGAATGGACAGATCGTAGCGGCCATCGAGCAGGTCATCGAGCCGGTCGCTCATGTCGATGTCCAGCTCCAGCGACGGGTGACGGGCGAGGAATGGCCCCAGGTGCGGTGCGATCACGCGTCGGCCGAACTCGACCGGCAGGCACAGGCGCAGCACACCGACCGGCTCATCGCCTCGGTCGGCGACGCTGGCGTCGGCCTCATCCAGCGCGTCGAAGATGTCCCTCGCCCTCGCGTAATAACGTGCACCGGCTTCGGTCAGGCTGACCTGCCGTGTGGAGCGGTTGAGCAAGGTCGTGCCGAGCTCCGACTCCAAAGCATCAACCAGACGCGTCACCGACGAGGTAGCGACGCCGAGCCTGCGCGCTGCCGCAGAAAAGCCCTGGGCATCGACTGTTGCGGTAAACATCTTCATCGCCAGGAGCTTGTCCATAGCTACTCCAGTTTTCGAATTTCGGAACACTCCTACAATCGGCAAGGCGGGTCAAGAAGCGCACAACAGAGCGATCAGGTCCATAGTGGAAGCACCTCCGTCAGTGCGAGAACCGCCCATGCCCATTGCCAACCTGCTCAATGCCCTGCCCCATTGCGACCCCGCCGCCGCCGAGCGGGTCGATGTATTGCTGCAACGCCCTGGGCTGCGCATCGAACGCATCGTCTCTTGCGGCCAGGCCAGCCCGCACGGCTTCTGGTACGACCAGGCCGAAAGCGAATGGATCCTGCTGTTGACCGGCAGCGCCGGGCTGCGCCTTGAGTGCGAGAACTACTCCCGTTTGCTGCTGCCGGGTGATTGCCTCGACATTCCGGCGCATTGTCGGCATCGGGTGGAATGGACTGCCCAAGGGCAACCGACCGTCTGGCTTGCCGTATTTCAGGGTATCGACACGCCATGGCCACCTCATTGAGAGTCCCCATCGCCTGGCGCAGGCGTCCAGCTCATCAAAATTTACAGAGGGTTTAAACGCCGCGTTTACTGCAATTTTCAACGCGTGATCTACACTTTTAGCCACATCTTTGCATGTTCAGCCCTGCGACAATCAGCCTCATTAAATTATGTACCAACTTGTTAATTAGCAAGCTAAGGGCTTAAACTGCGCTCATTCCACCTGCTGAGATCCCTGGCATGAACGAAACACCGCGCGCCTCTGGCGCCACAACCATCATCCTGGTCGGCTTGGGCGTGATCGTCGCCCTGCTCGGCCTGCTCCTGGCCGCTGGCGGCGTCAAGCTCGCCGGCCTGGGCGGTTCCTGGTACTTCCTGATCGGCGGCCTGGCCATGGCCATCGCCGGTATTCTCATCGCTCGCCGCAAGCCGGCCGGCGCCTGGCTGTACGCGGCGTTTCTGGTCGGTACCGTGGTCTGGGCACTGATCGACGCCGGCCTGGTGTTCTGGCCACTGTTCTCGCGCCTGTTCATGTTCGGCGCAATCGGCATGGTGGTGGCGCTGGTCTACCCGATGCTCGCCCGCGCCAATGGCGCCAGCGCCGGCCGGGGTGCATACGGCATCGCCGGTGTGCTGGCCGTGCTGCTGGTGATCGCCGCAGGCAACATGTTCGTCGCCCACCCAAGCGTTGCCCCCACCGGCAAAGGCCCGGGCATCACCCCGGTCGAGGCCGGCAAGGAGCAGAAGGACTGGGCCCACTACGGCAACACCGAAGGGGGCAGCCGCTTCGCCGCGCTGGACCAGATCAACCGCGACAACGTCAACAAGCTCAAGGTGGCCTGGACCTACCACACCGGTGACGTCGCCATCAGTGACGGCAACGGCGCCGAAGACCAGCTGACCCCGCTGCAGATCGGCAACAAGGTGTTCATCTGCACCCCGCACAACAACCTGATCGCCCTCGACGCCGACACCGGCAAAGAGCTGTGGAAGAACGCGATCAACGCTCAGTCCAAGGTCTGGCAGCGTTGCCGTGGCATGGCGTACTTCGACGCCACCGCCGCGATCGCCCAGCCGACCCAGCCGAACAGTTCGCCGATCCCTGTCGCTAGCGTGCCGGCCGGTGCCAACTGCCAGCGTCGCCTGCTGACCAACACCATCGACGGCCGCCTGATCGCCGTTGACGCCGATAACGGCCAGTTCTGCCAAGGCTTCGGCAACAACGGCCAGGTCGACCTGAAGGCCGGCCTGGGTGACGTACCGGACTCCTACTACCAGCTGTCCTCCGCACCGTTGATGGCCGGCACCACCGTGGTGGTTGGTGGCCGTGTCGCCGACAACGTCCAGACCGACATGCCTGGCGGCGTGATCCGCGGTTTCGACGTGATCACCGGGGAAATGCGCTGGGCCTTCGACCCGGGCAACCCGGAAGACCGCAAGGCGCCGGCCGATGGCCGCACCTATGTGCGCAGCACGCCGAACAGCTGGGCGCCGATGTCCTACGACCCGGCGATGAACACCGTGTTCCTGCCGATGGGCTCGTCGTCCACCGACATCTATGGGGTTGAGCGCAGCAAGCTGGACCACACCTACGGCGCTTCCGTACTGGCCCTGGACGCCACCACCGGCAACCAGAAGTGGGTATTCCAGACCGTGCACAACGACCTCTGGGACTTCGACCTGCCGATGCAGCCGAGCCTGATCGACTTCACCAAGGAGGACGGCAAATCCGTGCCTGCGGTGGTGATCGGCACCAAGGCCGGGCAGATCTACGTGCTCGACCGCGCCACCGGCAAGCCGCTGACCCAGGTCGACGAGGTACCGGTCAAGGCAAGCAACATCCCCAACGAGCCGTATTCCCCGACCCAGCCGAAATCGGTAGGCATGCCGCAGATCGGCGCGCAGACCCTGACCGAGTCGGACATGTGGGGTGCCACACCGTATGACCAACTGCTGTGCCGTATCGACTTCAAGAAGATGCGCTACGACGGCCTGTACACTGCGCCGGGTACCGACCTGTCGCTGAGCTTCCCGGGTTCGCTGGGCGGCATGAACTGGGGCAGCCTGTCCACCGACCCGGTGCATGGCTTCATCTTCGTCAACGACATGCGCCTGGGCCTGTGGATCCAGATGATCCCGTCGCAGAACAAGGGCGACGCTGCCTCCGGCGGTGAAGCACTGAACACCGGCATGGGCGCCGTACCGCTCAAGGGCACCCCGTACGCGGTGAACAAGAACCGCTTCCTGTCGGTAGCCGGCATCCCATGCCAGGCCCCGCCATTCGGCACCCTGACCGCCATCGACATGAAGACCCGCCAGATTGCCTGGCAGGTACCGGTCGGCACCGTGGAAGACACCGGCCCCCTGGGCATCCGCATGCACCTGCCGATCAAGATTGGCCTGCCGACTCTTGGCGGCACCCTGTCGACCCAAGGCGGCCTGGTGTTCATCGCTGGCACCCAGGACTTCTACCTGCGCGCCTACGACAGCAGCAACGGTAACGAGATCTGGAAAGCCCGCCTGCCGGTAGGCAGCCAGGGTGGCCCGATGACCTACGTTTCGCCGAAGACCGGCAAGCAGTACGTGGTGATCACCGCTGGCGGTGCACGCCAGTCGACTGATCGTGGCGACTACGTGATTTCTTACGCCCTGCCGTAAGGCCGCGTCGCTGCATTCGCGGGCAAGCCCGCTCCCACAGGGTCTGCGCTGATCCTGATGAGAGCGGGCTTGATCGCGAATGGCCTCCCGAAAACAACACGAGACACAGCAATGCCATCCGCTATCCGCATTACCCCAACCCTGCTTCTGGCACTGGCCAGCACCCCTGCCCTGGCCGACGGCGACCTGCTCAACCGCAGCACCATGACCGGTGACTGGGGCGGCCTGCGTCACCAGCTCGAAGAAGACGGTGTCAAACTCACCGGCGACTACAGCGGTGAAACCGCCTACAACGCCAACGGCGGCCTGCACCGCTCGGCGCGCTACTCGCAGAACATCAAGCTCGGCGCACAGTTCGACCTGTCGAAACTGTACGGCCTGGAAAACGGCGGCAAGGTCCAGCTGACCATCAACGACCGCCGCGGCAATAGCGCCTCGGAAGACCTGGTCGGCAACCGCCTGCCGATTCAGGAAAACTACGGCGGCCTGTACACCCGTCTGACCGAACTGAGCTACGAGCGCACCCTGTTCACCCCAGCACTCAACGTCAAGCTCGGCTACATGGCCATGGGCAACGACCTCGGCGGCCTCGACAGCGGCATCCTGTGCAACTTCATGAATGCCGGCTTCTGCGGCCACCCGTTGAACATGTCCGGTGGCAGCGGCTGGACCAACTACCCCAACGCCCACCTCGGCGTGCGCGTGAAGTACGACCTGTCGCCGTCCTGGCAGCTGCGCGTGGCGGCGTTCAACGTCGACCCGGAAAGCAACGGCAACTCCAGCCGCGCCTGGCACCTGGGGCCCAAGCACACCACCGGTACCGTGGTGCCGGTGGAGCTGGTGTACAAGCTGCAGGGCGAACTGCCGGGTGAGTACAAGCTGGGCTACTACTACGACAGCTCCGACGTGAAGCGCGTCGACAGCAGCAAGGAAGTGTCCGGCCGCGGCGGCCACTACCTGTTGGTCGACCAGGCGGTGTGGAACGATGCCGGCTCGCCGGGGCGCAGCCTGCACGCGTTCGGCCAGTATTCGGCAGCGAGCGAGGCCGCCTCGCCATTCACCAAGTGGTATGGCGCCGGTGTGGTGCTGTACAAGCCGTTCGAAGGCCGCCCGCGCGACACCCTGGCCCTGGGCTATGGCCGCGCCGTGCCGAATCCGCGTAGCCGCGATGTGCTGGAAGACGCCGCATTCAATGCCGGGCAGCAGTTCCCCAACATCGACAATGCCGAGCAGTTGATCGAACTGAGCTATGGCTACCAGGCTACGCCATGGCTCAACCTGCGCCCGGATGTGCAGTACATCATCGAGCCAGGAGCGTTCTCGGGCAAAGACATCGACAACGCGCTGGTGGTTGGCCTGCAGGTCAAGGCGACCTTCTGACATCGCCGGGCCGCGCTGCGGCCCTTTCGCGGATCAATCCGCTCCTACAGGAGCGGATTGATCCGCGAAGAAGCCCATACCGTCATTCCTGCCTGAGGTAATCCACCAACCTCAACAACATCGCATCACAACCCTCAAGCTGTTCGACACTGACGAACTCATCCGGCTTGTGCCCCTGGTCCATGCTACCCGGCCCACACACCACGGTCGGTATCCCCGCCTGGTCGAACAGCCCACCCTCGGTGCCGAACGCCACGGTACCGAAATCCTCCGAGCCACTGAGCAATGCCACCAATCGCGCGGCCTCGCTGTCGGCGGGCGTGGCCAGCCCTGGATACGCACTCAACGGTTGCAGGCGAATCGCACTGGCCGCATTGACCTTGCGCATGCGTGGCAGCAACTCGGCCTCGGCGTAGGTCTGCAGCTGGTCGGCCACCGCCTGTGCTTCGAACCCCGGCAGCGCGCGCACCTCGAAATCGAACGTACACTCCTCCGGCACGATGTTCAGCGCCCTGCCCCCGTTGATCACCCCGGTCTGCACCGTGGAGAACGGCGGGTCGAAGCGCTCGTCGTGATGCGCCGGCAATGCCAGCGCATCACCGATCTCGCCCAGCTTGCCGATCAGCTTCGCGGCGTACTCGATGGCATTCACCCCGTAAGGTGCGTACGCCGAGTGACACGCCGCGCCATGCACCTCACAGCGCATCGCCAGCTTGCCCTTGTGGCCCAGCACCGGCTTCAGCTCGGTAGGCTCGCCGATCAGGCACAAGCGCGGTTTGTGCGGGCGCTGTTCCAGTGCAGCAAGCATGGAGCGCACGCCCAGGCAGCCGACTTCCTCGTCATAGGAAAACGCCAGGTGCACCGGCATGCGCAGCGGTTGCGCCAGGAACGCCGGCACTGCCGCCAGCACCGAGGCGATGAAGCCTTTCATGTCAGCGGTGCCACGGCCATACAGGCGCCCGTCGCGCTCGGTCAGGGCAAAGGCCGGCAGCGTCCAGGCCTGGCCGTCCACCGGCACCACGTCAGTGTGCCCGGACAAGACCACTCCGCCGACGTCCTTGGGGCCGATCGTGGCGAACAGGTTGGCCTTGGTGCCTTCCGGGTTGTGGAACAGCTCGCACTCCACCCCCAGCCCGGCCAGGTAGTCGCGGATGAAAGCGATCAGCTCAAGGTTGGAGTCGCGGCTGACCGTGGCAAAGCCGATCAGCCGTTCCAGCAAGGCGCGGCTGCTGACTTCACTCATCGCCCGGCACCCCGTAGCTGGGGGCCGCGGTCGGGTCGAGTGCGCGGGTGACGTAGTCCTGCATCTGCGGGCGGTACGCCTGCCACAGGCCGTCGAGCACGCCGATCGGGTCTTCATCGGCCCAGTCCACACGCAGGTCCACCAGCGGCCAGGTCAATTCACCGGCAATCTTCAGCGCCGCCGAATGCACCGGGCCGGCTTCACCGCCCGCCGCCATCGCCGCATGCATGGCTGCCAACAGGCGGTCGGCCAGATGCCCGCCTGCCTGTTCAAAGGCCTGCACCATGGCTTCGATCACCTGCTGCGAGGACAACAGGTTGCCAGCGGCCGCGCACTGCTCACCGGCCACAGCGTGATGCACGCCCAACGCTTCCTTGCCGGTGAACAGTGCCACCTGGCCCTGGCTGTCGATCACCGTGACCTGGCGATACTCGCTCCAGCCATTGGCGCTCAACACCCGGTCCAGTGCGGCGGCAGGCGGCAACTGGCCCTGCTCCAGGGCATCGAGGATTTGCGGGCCGAGGGCCGGCAAGGTGATGTTCTGGGTGGACACAGCACCGACGCCTGCCCGTACCCATGGGCAGCGGGCGCCCACGGCGATGCTCGACGAACTGATGGCGATACCGACCTGGCCGGTTTCCTGGCAGCGACCGATGATGGAGAAAGTCATGGTGGAGCTCCTGTTGTTCTGTGCGATGCCCGGCATTCTGGGCGGAACCTTCAGGGCCACGAAACCAACATTTTCCTGTGCCTTGAACAGGAAAAAACTAAGGCCGGCCCACAGCGCTCGGAAAGCCCGCAGAGCCCTGGCCGAGCCCAGGCAAGACACGGCCTTCGCCGTTTTATCGGCAAGCCCCAGCTAAATACTATTTTCGCGATTTTCCAGGCATCCCTAGTCTGGCCCCAGGCAACGGCGGTCCTCCAAACCGACCTGACAAAAACCGCCTGAAAAAGGGCTCGGACATGACACTGAACAACATCGAAATCGACACCCTCGTGGTGGGCGCCGGCCAGGCCGGCGTTGCAATGAGTGAACACTTGAGCAAGCTTGGCGTGCCGCACCTGGTGCTGGAGCGCAAGCGCATTGCCGAGGCCTGGCGCACCGGCCGCTGGGATTCCCTGGTAGCCAACGGCCCGGTCTGGCACGACCGCTTCCCTGGGCTGGAATTCAGCCTCGACGCCGATGCCTTCGCCGGCAAGGACCAGGTCGCCGACTACTTCGAGCAGTACGTACGCAAGTACAACCTGCCGGTACGCACCGGCATCGAAGTCAAGAAGGTGGTACGCAACGCCGACCGCCCTGGCTTCACCATCGAGACCAACGAAGGCGTGATCCGCGCCAACCGCGTGGTAGCTGCCACCGGCCCGTTCCAGAAACCGGTGATCCCGGCGATCGCGCCGAAAGATCCCAACCTGCACCAGATCCACTCCGCCGCCTACTACAACCCCGAGCAGCTGCCTGACGGCGCCGTGCTGGTGGTGGGCGCTGGTTCCTCCGGCGTGCAGATTGCCGAAGAGCTGATGCGTGCCGGGCGCCAGGTGTACCTGTCGGTCGGTGCCCACGACCGCCCGCCGCGATCCTACCGCAACCGCGACTTCTGCTGGTGGCTGGGCGTGCTCGGCGAATGGGACGCGGAAATCGCCAAGCCGGGCCGCGAGCATGTGACCATCGCCGTCAGCGGCGCCCGTGGCGGCCACACCGTGGACTTCCGCGCCCTCGCCCACCAGGGCATGACCCTGGTCGGCCTGACCCAGTCGTTCGAAAACGGCGTAGCCCACTTCCAGGACAACCTGGTCGACAACATCAACCGCGGCGACGAGAACTACCTGGCCTTGCTGGATGCCGCCGATGCCTACATCGAGCGCAACGGCCTGGACCTGCCGGAAGAACCCGAAGCGCGCAAGCGCCTGGCCGACCCCGACTGCATGGTCAACCCGCTGCAGCAACTGGACCTGGCCCAGGCCGGCGTCACCAGCATCATCTGGGCCACCGGCTACGGCGTGGACTTCAGCTGGTTGCAGGTCGACACCTTCGACGCCAACGGCAAGCCCCAGCACCAGCGTGGCGTAGCCCGCGAGCCGGGCGTGTACTTCCTCGGCCTGCCCTGGCTGTCGCGCCGCGGCTCGTCGTTCATCTGGGGCGTTTGGCATGACGCCAAGCACGTCGCCGGCCACATCGCCACGCAACGCACCTACCTGGCCTACCGCGACCGCGAGCAGCGCAAAGCGGATGAACAAGCAAACCCGATCAGCAACGTCAGCACCTTTGGAGCCCACTGATGCCTACCCATACTCGCATCCGCATGTTCAACACCAAGGAAACCTACCCCAACCAGACCCTGGACAACGACCTGTGCCAGGCGGTGCGGGCCGGTAACACGATCTATGTGCGCGGCCAGGTTGGTACCGATTTCGAAGGCAAACTGGTGGGCCTGGGTGACCCGCGGGCACAGGCCGAGCAGGCGATGAAGAACGTCAAGCAGCTGCTCGAAGAAGCCGGCTCCGACCTCTCGCACATCGTCAAGACCACCACCTACATCACTGACCCCCGCTTCCGTGAGCCGGTGTACAGGGAAGTCGGCAAGTGGCTCAAGGGAGTGTTCCCGATCTCCACCGGGCTGGTGGTGGCCGGCTTGGCCCAAGCCGAGTGGCTGATGGAAATCGACGTGATTGCAGTGGTGCCGGATCAGCAGTGATCCGTTTGAGATAGCTGGGGGCGCGCTGCGCCCCTTTCGCGGGTAAACCCGCTCCTACAGGCCTGCGCTGAACCTGTGGGAGCGGTTTTACCCGCGACGCTTTTTCAGAACCTGGCCAGTTCTTCGCGGCAGAACTCGACGAACAACTGCGCGGGCTTGGTCAGTTGCACCCGCTTCAGGTGCGCAGCCGCCAGCCCCGACAACGCCACCGGCTCGGCGATGTCGATCATCACCAGCTTCTGCCCGTCGTAGGTGCATTCCGAATGCGGCCGGGTCACCAGCAGCGAAAAGCCGAAGCCCTGCCCCACCATCCCGCGCACCATCTCGATCGACGGCGAACTGAAGACGATGTTCGGCGTCAGGCCCATTTCATTGAACAGGCTGACGAAGTAGGTCCGGCTTGGCGCCACGTCCAGCAAGATCATCGGCTCAGGGCACAGATCACGCAGCGAAACCTGCGCCTGGCCGGCGAAGCGGTGCTTCTCGGGCAACAGCACATAAGGCTTCTGCGGCGGCATCAACGGTTCGGCCTCGATGGTGCCGTCCAGGTCGTGGTCGTAGAGAAAGGCGAGGTCGAAGGTGCCGGCAGTCAGGCCCTGGATCAGGTCCTGCTGCTCGCCATCGCGCAAGCGAATGTCCACGCCCGGATAGCGTTCGCGGAAGCCGGCGATCAGCCGCGGCAGGTACAGCGGCGCTACGGTTTCAAAGCAGCCGATGTCGATCTGCCCGGCCACCGTGTCGTTGTCGGCCAGGGCGTTCTGCTCGAACTCATGGGCCATCTGCAGCAATGACTTGGTCTTGGCATAGAAGCGCTTGCCACTGGGGGTCAGCGACACGCCCTGGGCGTGGTGGCGGATGAACAGCTGCACACCGAAGCTTTCTTCCAGGCTCTTGATCGCCGTAGAGATCGATGGCTGGGCGATGTACAGCTGGCGCGAGGCCTCGGCAACGCTGCCGGCCTCGACGGTGGTGACGAAATACTTCAGTTGTCGCAGGGTGTAGGAAGCCACAGGCACCTCGGTGGCGCCGTTCGCGGGCGCCTTGGAATTTTCCTGTCACTTTACCTTGTGGCCTGATTCAGCGGGCTGCCGGTGATGAAGGATTTGCCTAAGGCTTGAACATAGTTTTCGTATGTTGCCGGTACGGGCAATCAATAACTGAAATCATGCCCCAACTGCCCCTGCATCCATGCCAGAAACCGCCTCACCCGCGGCAGCTCGGCATGCCCCCGCGGAAACACCAGGTGATGGGCACTGACCGGGCTTGCCTGCTCGGCGCCGAACACCGGTACCAGTTGCCCACGCGCCACATAGTCCTGCGCCAGCAGCGAACTTTCCAGAATGAACCCGTAGCCATGGCTGGCTGCCTCCAGGCTCATGTACGAGCGGTCGAAGCTCAAGGCAAACGGTGCCTGTGGCAGCGATACGCCCTGCTGGGCGAACCACAACGGCCATTGCACCAGCGCCGACTCGGAGAGGATCAGGTTCTGCCCCAGCAAGTCGGCTGGCTGGTCAATCGGCTGGCGTGCCAGCAGCGCCGGCGACGCCAGCACCGTGGCGCGCTCATGGCGGATGGTGCGTACCTCCAGGCTCGGCCAGTTGGGGTAGCCATGGCGGATATCGACGTCGATCTGGTGGCGGCCAAAGTGCAGCGATTCATAGGAGCACGACAGGTTGATCTGGATATCCGGGTGGCTGGCGCGAAACTGCTCCAGCCGCGGCAACAGCCAGAGCAGGCCGAAGCTCGGCGCCGAATGCAGGCGCAGGCAGTCGAAGCCGACCGCGCTACCGGCCCGCTCGGTGGCGGTGGCCAGGCTTTGCAAGATGCCGGAAACCTCGCGCAGGTACTGATCCCCCGCCGCCGTCAAGGTCACCCCCTTGGCCGTGCGCAGGAACAACGGCCGGCCGATCAGTGCCTCCAGGTTGGCGATCTGGTGGCTGACCGCCGAAGGGGTCAAGTTGAGCTGCTCAGCGGCGCGCGCGACGTTACCAAACCGTGCGGCCTGTTCGAAGGCCTGAATCGCTTTCAGCGGCGGCAGTTGCAAGGGCTTCTTGCCCGGATCGTGATTCATCGTATTCCTTGGGTGTCACGGGCCTCGAACGCGATCACGCCCTGCCCTGTGCTGAATTTTTTTCAGCATAGGCTGAAGCGCACTGCGTTGCCCAGCCCTCGTCCGGATACCAAGCTGTGCCCACAACAACAAACATCCGGAGTACACCCATGCTGCTCGAAGGTAAAATCGCAATCGTCACCGGCGCCGCCTCTGCCCGCGGTATCGGCCGCGCCACCGCCCAGGCCTTTGCCGCCCACGGCGCCAAGGTGGCCATCCTCGACCTCGACCTGCAAGCCGCCCGCGACGCCGCCGCGCAGCTGGGCGATGGCCACCTGGGTCTGGCCGCCAACGTCGCCGACGAAGCCCAGGTGCGTGATGCGGTGGCCGAGGTCCTGGCGCATTTCGGTCGCATCGATGTGCTGGTCAACAACGCGGGTATCACCCAACCGGTGAAAACCCTGGACATCACCGGCAAGGACTATGACCGCATCCTCGACGTAAATTTGCGCGGCACGCTGCTGATGTCCCAGGCCGTGATCCCGTCCATGCGTGCCCAGCGCTCAGGCAGTATCGTCTGCATGTCGTCAGTGTCGGCGCAGCGTGGCGGCGGCATCTTCGGCGGCCCGCACTACAGCGCCGCAAAGGCCGCCGTGCTGGGGCTGGGCAAGGCCATGGCCCGCGAACTGGGGCCGGACAATGTGCGGGTCAACGCCATCACGCCCGGCCTGATCCATACCGACATCACCGGCGGCCTGATGCAGGACGAGCGCCGCCACGCCATCATCGACGGTATCCCCCTGGGCCGCTTGGGCGAGGCCCGCGACGTGGCCAACGCCGCCCTGTTCCTGGCCAGCGACCTTTCCAGCTATCTCACCGGCATCACGCTGGACGTCAACGGGGGCATGCTGATTCACTGAGGCCCCCACGCACTCTGTATCGCATCTGAGCCTCGCCACGGCAGGGCAATCGATAACAACAAGAGATCAGATCGACATGACCACCCTAACCCTCGACGCGGCCACGGCCGCGCGCAGCAATGCCTATCGCAAGACGGCCTGGCGGCTTATGCCCTTTCTCATGCTGTGCTACCTGTGCGCCTATCTCGACCGGGTCAACGTCGGCTTCGCCAAGCTGCAGATGATGGATGACCTGGCCCTGTCCGAAGCGGTCTACGGCCTGGGCGCCGGGATGTTCTTCATCGGCTACTTCATCTGCGAAGTGCCGAGCAACATCATCCTGCACAAGGTCGGCGCACGGCGCTGGATCGCCCGCATCATGATTACCTGGGGCCTGATTTCGGCGCTGTTCGCCTTCGTCGAGACAGCCTGGCAGTTATATGTGCTGCGCTTCTTCCTCGGCGTCGCCGAAGCAGGGCTGGCACCCGGCCTGCTGCTGTACCTGACCTACTGGTTCCCGTCGTACCGGCGGGCGAAGATGACCGCCCTGTGGTTCATCGCCATCCCGCTCTC
This sequence comes from Pseudomonas vlassakiae, assembly GCF_014269035.2. Taxonomy (GTDB): domain Bacteria; phylum Pseudomonadota; class Gammaproteobacteria; order Pseudomonadales; family Pseudomonadaceae; genus Aquipseudomonas; species Aquipseudomonas vlassakiae. The sequence continues at coordinate 99,808 of NZ_JABWRP020000008.1, read as the reverse complement.
GGGCATGGTCGGCGGGCCACTGTCGGGCTGGATCATGGAGCGTTTCGCCGGCATGCACGGCTGGGCCGGCTGGCAGTGGATGTTCGTGCTCGAGGCGGTGCCGACCGTGCTGGTAGGCATCCTGGTGCTCAGTTACCTCAAGGATGGCGTGCACCAGGCGCACTGGCTCAACGACGAGGAAAAGGCCCTGCTGCGCAAGGAGCTGGCCGAGGACGAGCAGCACAAGGTGCAGCATGGCTCGGTGGCCGACTTCATCCGCGACCGCCGCCTGTGGCTGCTGGCCGGCATCTACTTCTGCGTGGTCATGGGCCAGTACGCGATCACCTTCTGGTTGCCGACCCTGGTGCGCAATGCCGGCGTCGCCGACCCGCTGCACATCGGCTTGCTGACCAGCCTGCCCTACCTCTGCGCCATCGGCGCCATGCTGCTGGCCGGGCGCAGCGGTGACCGCCACCGCGAACGGCGCTGGCACCTGGCGATCCCGATGCTGGCCGGGGCCCTGGGCCTGACCCTGGCGGCAGCGTTCGCCAGCCACCTGAGCCTGTCGATCCTCAGCCTGTGCCTGGCGGCGTCCGGCATCCTCTCGGCCTCGTCGCTGTTCTGGATGCTGCCGACCACGCTGCTTGGGGGGGTGTCGGCCGCCGCCGGCATCGCCGCAGTCAACAGCTTCGCCAACCTGGCCGGGTTCTGCTCACCCTTCCTGATCGGCTGGGTCACCAGCACCCTCGGTAACAACGCCATCGGCATGTACCTGATCACCGCCGTGCTGATCGTCGGTGCAGCACTGGTGTTCCGCGTGCCGGCGAGCCTGGTCAACCGTTAATTTCCCTCGTAAGGAGCTACCCCATGAATGCCGTACCCGCTACCCCGGGTGCGCGGCCTCTGGCTGCGCGCGCCTACAACATCCGCCGTAACGCCCTGCGCATGGGCCAGGTCCAGGGCCAGGGCTATATCGGCCAAGCCCTTGGGGCCGCCGACTTGCTGGCCGTGGCCTACTGCCACGCCCTGCGCCTGGACCCGGCCAACCCCGAGTGGGAACAGCGCGACCGTTTCTACCTGTCCATCGGCCACTACGCCATCGCCCTGTACGCCGCGCTGATCGAAGCCGGGGTAATCGCCGCGGATGAACTAGAAAGCTATGGATGCGACGACAGCCGCCTGCCGATGTCCGGTATGGCCGCCTATACCCCCGGCATGGAAATCACCGGCGGCTCGCTCGGCCATGGCCTGGGCATTGCCGTGGGCGCCTGCCTGGGCCTCAAGCGCAAGGGTTCGACCAGCTGGGTCTATAACCTGCTGTCCGATGGCGAACTGAACGAAGGCTCGACCTGGGAAGCGGCGATGTCCGCCAGCCACTGGCAGCTGGACAACCTGATCGCCATCATCGACGTCAACAACCAGCAGGCCGACGGCCATTCCAGTGAAATCCTCGCCTTCGAACCCATCGTCGACCGCTGGCAGGCCTTCGGTTGGTTCGTGCAACGGGTCGACGGCAATGACCTCGACGCCCTGGTCAAGGCGTTCGACCTGGCCCGCGCCCATACCGGCGCGCAACCGCGGGTGATCGTCTGCGACACGCGCATGGGCAAAGGCGTGCCCTTCCTCGAAAACCGCGACAAGACTCACTTCATCCGTGTCGACGAACACGAATGGGACCTCGCCCTGCAAGCACTGGACGCCGGGAGCCGCGCATGAACAACCCGACCGTAGCAGCAAAACGCCTTACCACCTCGGCGATGATCGCCTCGATTGCCGCCGAAGGCCAACCGACTCGCCCTGCGCCGTTCGGCCATGCCCTCGCCAGGCTGGCCGAGCAGCGCCACGACATCGTCGGGCTGAGCGCCGACCTGTCCAAATACACTGACCTGCATATATTCGCCAAAGCCCACCCGGAGCGCTTCTACCAGATGGGCATGGCCGAACAGCTGCTGATGAGCGCCGCAGCCGGTATGGCCCGCGAAGGCTTCACCCCGTTCGCCACCACCTATGCGGTGTTTGCCTCGCGGCGCGCCTACGACTTCATCTGCATGGCCATTGCCGAAGAAAACCTCAACGTCAAGATCGTCTGCGCACTGCCCGGTCTGACCACTGGTTATGGCCCCAGCCACCAGGCCACCGACGACCTGGCGATCATGCGCGCCATGCCCAACCTGATGGTGATCGACCCTTGCGACGCCCTGGAGATCGAACAGGCGGTACCGGCCATCGCCGCCCATCAGGGCCCGGTGTACATGCGCCTGCTGCGCGGCAACGTGCCCTTGGTGCTGGACCGCTACGACTACCGCTTCCAGCTGGGCAAGGCCCAGGTGGTACGCGGTGGCCATGACGTGCTGGTGATTGCCAGCGGGCTGATGACCATGCGCGCTCTGGAGGCCGCCGAACAGCTGCACAAGGATGGCGTGGATGTGTCGGTGCTGCATGTGCCGACCATCAAGCCGCTGGACGAAGCGACGATCCTGGCCGAGGCCCGCAAGCCGGGGCGGCTGGTGGTGACGGCGGAGAACCACTCGATCATCGGCGGGCTGGGTGAAGCGGTGGCCGGCGTGCTGCTGCGCAATGGCGTGACCCCGACCTTCCGCCAGATCGCCCTGCCGGACGCGTTCCTCGATGCCGGGGCGTTGCCGACCTTGCATGACCGCTATGGCATCTCCACCGAGGCGGTGGCGCGGCAGATCAAGGGCTGGCTGTAAGCAGCAAAGTCCCAGTCGCCGGCTTCCCGGTGACTGGGACATTTCAGTCAACACACTGCTGTAGTCGCAGAACTGCACACCAACGTGCCGAGGCCCATAACCCTATTTTCGATCGTCGTCACTCGAAGGGGATGTCGGCGACTACACAATCATCGCCAATCAACCTGTACCCGTGCTCGCACGGCATTCCTACTACCGGGGCAACGCCGCGTTTCTTTCGGGATAGTTTTTCCATCGCATCAGCATCCCTGCCATCGACGGCATCCGCCTGGAATGTTTTCAAATCGTCGATCTGGCTGCCGCCGTCACTGGTATTCAACTGCTGTTGTGCTTGCGCGAGGCCCGCAGCGAGCAGAAGTACAACCATGGCCCTGAACTTCATGTGCATCACTCCTTGCTGAGATGGGGTTGCTCGCCAAGGCTATCGCCGAGCAACCTATGCCCCCATCTGGAAATGCAGCAACGTAAAGGAGCCGGGCCAGGCCTCGCTGGTGAATTGAGCCAGAGCCGTCTTTACTGCTAGGTAACGACCCGCAGGTACGGTGTACGCCTATGAAGATCGTTGTCACCAGCATCCTCGTCGACGACCAGGCCAAGGCCCTGGCTTTCTACCACTACGTACTGGGCTTCGAGCCCAGGCACGACATCCCCATGGGCCAGCATCGCTGGCTGACGCTGACTTCACCCAACGACCCGAATGGTGTCGAGCTACTGCTGGAGCCCGATGCGCACCCTGCCGCCAAGGCCTACAAGCAAGCGCTGAAACAGGACGGCATTGCGGCCACCTCCTTCGGCGTGCGCGACATCCAGGCCGAGTACACCCGGTTGTGCAAAGCTGGCGTGACGTTCATCCAGGCGCCCACCAACCTGGGCCCGGTCACTGTCGCGGTGTTCGACGATACCTGCGGCAACCTGATTCAGATCGCTCAAAAACACTGAGCGGCGCCCATGGCAGCCAATGCTGCCATTGGCTACATTGCAGCTGTGTCCCGTGCGCCACAACAAGGAAAACAGATGCGCCACGAATTCAGCGAAGTGCTCAACGACCTGGTCGACTATTTCCTGCTGGGCGATATCCAGCTGCTCGATCGTTTCAAAGAAGAAAATCACCTGTCCGATGACCTGGCCCGTGAATTCACCAGCAACGACAGTGGCGACAAAGCCGTGGCCGAAGGCGTGGTGATACCCCTGGCAGGCGTCGACAACCTGCCCTATCACATCCTGTTCACCCTCGATGGCTATCCACCCGCCCTGCTCGAACCCGGCAGCCGTCTCAAGCACCGGCGCAACGGCTATGTGCTGCACGTGGAGAACCGTGCGCTGATGCTGTACACCTGGCGCATCCTGCAGCACTTCACCCCGAAGACGCTGGGTGACCTGCTAGCCCGTTATCAGGTGCCGGGGCGGCCGATGATCGAGCTGGAAAACGGCTGGTATGACGTCGAGGTGCTGGCGGGGGCGCTGATCAGGGACGGGTTGTACGAACCGGCGTTCGAGTTCGTGTTGACCAAACGCTGGAGCCGGGGTGAGGCCAAGGCGGTGGATACCGGGTATGCCTTCACCCTGCGTGGCTATTTCGATTGATGGGTACCTGTACCGCCCCCACAGGCCCTGCACTGCACCTGTGGGAGCGGCTTCAGCCGCGAACAGGCCGGACCTGCCTATGAGATATCCCGGTCCTTGGTCTCTGGCAGGAACAAGATCCCCAACACCGCCGTCATCACCGCAATCACGATGGGGTACCACAGCCCGTAGTAGATGTCCCCGGTCGCCGCCACCATGGCGAACGCCACTGTCGGCAGGAAACCACCGAACCAGCCGTTACCGATGTGGTACGGCAGCGACATCGAGGTGTAGCGGATGCGCGCCGGGAACAATTCAACCAGCCAGGCGGCGATCGGCCCGTAGACCATGGTCACGTAGATCACCAGCAGGGTCAGCAGCAACAGCACCATCGGGTAATGGATCTTCGCCGGGTCGGCCTTTTCCGGGTAACCCGCCTCCTTCAAGGCCCCGGCCATGGTCGCGGTGAAGGCATCGCCCTGGGTCTTGAAGTCAGCAGCCGCCAAGCTGCTGCCATCGAAGCTCGGAATCACCCGCTCACCGATACGAACCTGCGCCACGCTGCCAGGTTCGGCTGCCTGGTTGGTGTAGGGGATCGCGCGCTTGGCCAGGAGGCTCTTGGCAATGTCACACGAGCTGGTGAATTTGGCCTTGCCCACCGGGTCGAACTGGAACGCGCACTGGCCAGGGTCGGCGACCACCACCACCGGGTTCTGCTCCTGGGCGACGAACACGTCCGGGTTGCCGTACTCGGTCAGCGCCTTGAAGATCGGGAAGTAGGTCAGCGCAGCGATGATGCAGCCGGCCATGACGATCTTCTTGCGGCCGATGCGGTCCGACAGGCTGCCGAAGAAAATGAAGAACGGCGTGCCGATCAGCAAGGACCCGGCGATCAACAGGTTGGCGGTCTGCGGGTCGATCTTGAGCATCTGCAGCAGGAAGAACAGCGCATAGAACTGCCCGGTGTACCACACCACCGCCTGCCCGGCCGTGCCGCCCAGCAGCGACATGATCACCACCCTGAGGTTGTCCCAGCGGGCGAACGACTCGGTCAGCGGCGCCTTGGACGCCTTGCCCTCGGCCTTCATCTTCATGAACACCGGCGACTCGTTGAGCTGCATGCGGATATACACCGAAATCGCCAGCAGCACGATCGACAGCAGGAACGGCACTCGCCAGCCCCAGGCCTCGAACACTTCGGTACCCATGACGGTGCGGCAGGCCAGGATCACCAGCAACGACAGGAATAAGCCCAGCGTGGCGGTGGTCTGGATCCACGCCGTGAAGAAGCCACGCCGGCCTTTGGGCGCATGCTCGGCCACATAGGTGGCTGCACCACCATACTCGCCTCCCAGCGCCAACCCTTGAAGCAGGCGCAACGTGATCAGGATGACCGGAGCCGCCACGCCAATCGCCGCATAGCTGGGCAGCAACCCCACCACTGCGGTAGACAGGCCCATGATGACGATGGTGATGAGAAAGGTGTACTTGCGCCCGATCATGTCGCCCAGGCGGCCGAACACGATGGCGCCAAACGGCCGCACGGCAAAACCCGCGGCAAAGGCCAGCAAGGCAAAGATGAACGAGGTTGTTTCATTGACGCCGGCGAAGAAGTGCTTGGCGATGATCGCTGCCAGCGAGCCGTACAGGTAGAAGTCGTACCATTCGAACACGGTGCCCAGCGAGGAGGCGAAGATGACCTTGCGCTCCTCCTTGGTGATGCCCCGTTGGGGCGCGCTACTGCCCGTGGAAGCGCTGTCGAGAACCGCCATGGGTTGCCTCCGTCTTGTCGTTATCGCAGGCCGGAGTACCTCACTTCCCTTTAACCGTCGCACCCAGGCCCAAGGGCTACAATGGTTGCGCGAAGCACGACGAGGTCAGCCGCCTCGGATCGCAGCAAGGTAACTGAAGCATAATCGGCTTTGCGGCAATATCCACTTGCCAGCATCGCCAGATACCCTCGCCCCAGAAACCGCTGCACTTGCGCCGCCACGAAGTCCCATAGCCCGCTATTCGTTCACCAGGCGCTGTAGCAGCCCCCCCTCATGGCGAGCGAGAATGCGTAGAACCTGGTCGACCAGCGCCCGGTCCGGCGCCTCGAGATGGAAATGGTGCCCACCGGGGTGCCAGGACACCTTGGCATGGCCCGGCAAAGCCGCCTGGCGCTGCTCGAAACCGTGGCCGCTGAATGCACCCTGCCTGCCGAACATCAGGTACAACGGGCAGCGGATTTCCCGCAACAGGTGACACGCCTCGCGTTCGGTCAGCGGCATCGGCTCGGGCAGCACCAGCCGTGGGTCGTGGCGCCAACAGTAACCGTCGGGCAATTGCAGCAGGTCGCGCTGGGCCAGCAGGCGCGCGGCACCCTCACTCAGTTCGCCGTCCAGGCGCTTGCGCCGTTGTTCGAGCGCTGTTTCCAGATTGTCGAACCGGCTGCCATGGGGCTCGCCAAACCCCTGCAACTGGCTGCGCTGGACCATCTTCTTCAGCCGATACGCGCGGGCCAGGTGCTGTACACGATCATCCTCGGCCACGGTGAACGGCGCGCCGATGCCATCGAGGAAGATCATGCTGGCGATGCCACTGGTCATGGCCGCCAGCAGCGAGGCGATGCCGGTGCCCATGCCATGGGCAAGCACGTGAAACCGGGACAGGCCCAGGCTGTCGGTGACCGCCAGCATGTCCTCGGCATGCTCCCAGAGGTAATAGCCACTGTCGTGGCGGCGGTGATCGGAACGGCCATGGCCGACCAGGTCGGGGGCCACCACGAAGCAACCTTCCAGCAATGGCCCCAGGCGCTCGAACGAGGCCGCATTGTCCAGCCAGCCATGCAAGGCCAGCACCGGGATGCCGTCTTCTGGCCCCCAGGTGCGTACCGCAATTTCAATACCATCGAGGTCCAGCAAATGATCCTTGGGACTGCACAGCGAATGCATTGGAGTTCTCCCTGACAACATGCCGTTCCCCACCTTCCCTCAGTCCCCCCTCCCGCGCTGGCCTCTCCCCGACCCTTGCATGCACAGGACCGACCCGTGCACACATCTAGCTACCACCCTCTGCTGCCGCGCAGGCTGCCGAATGACGCTTCTTTCAACAGGAGTGCCATCACCATGACGACCCCACCCACGCCCTACCATCAAGCCCAGATTGACCGAAGCCTGCCCCTCTGGGCGCGCACGCTGCATCCTGAGCATACTCGCCGCATCGTGCAGGCCCTGCGCAAGGACTACCTGGATGAAAATGGCACGCCGTACAGCTGGTACGCGGCAGCCAGCCAGGACGACCAGGCGCTTGTGCGGCAACTCATTGACGATCGCGATACGGGGCTGAAGGCATTGCGCGGCGCGCTCAAGGGTCTCAAGCAGATCCATGAGTTCTGCAAACCGTTGCTGAGCCAGCAATTGGGCCTGGATGTCGAGGTGGACCAGGCCCAATACATCCACCAGCCCTACAAGGTGTTCACTGAGCAAACAAATCCGCCCGGCCTGGAGATTTCACTGGACCAGCCCCAACCCTTCATCACCAAACCCGACGGGCCGCCGCAACCACGCTCCCTGATGGAAGCCGCGCTGCATAATTTTGCGGCGTCTGAGGACGCAGGCCCCTACGACACCCTGACCCAAGGCCCTGGCAACAACACGATGCCCCGCGGCCTAACGCCACAGATGTTCATCGATCAATGCCGAGCGCTGGACCTGGGCCAGCGCTATCAGGACCACCTGCAAGCCATTTACAAGGGGTCCCGGCAAGCAGAAATCGAACAGCGATGGATTGAAGCAAGCCGCCAGGCGCTGAAAACCCAGGCAATGATTGCCTACCTCAAAGGCCTTTTGACGCTGAAGGGGCGCGATGCGCTGACCCAGCTATGCGATAACCACCCTGCACCGCACTATGCCGACGACACGCTTCACTGCTGGCGCTTCAGCCTGTTCGGCATCCCGCTGAATGATGTCCTGCTGATCGGCCCGGAGCGCTCCGACCAGGCCAACCCTTGCATGCTGTACATTCCCCAGGATCAGGCGCAACCACTCAGGGAATTCCCCTCGTTGCAGAAGGCTGGCGCGCATTTGCGCCAACGCTTGCTGCAAAGCACGTTTCGCCGCTACCTGATCGCATTCGCTGACCAGGACAGGCAAGCCGAACTCGCCAGCAAGCTGGAAAACGCCCTGTTCGAACAAACCCCTTCTGGGCGCAAGCCCGCTGTGAACCCCAACGTGAAGTTCGACTCCGCCAAGTTGTCGCTTCCCATCTGGCCGGTGCTTTACCGCAACCACACGCGGCGCCTGAAGGCCGATGCCCGAACGATTGCGGTTCCCACCGCCGATGTCGATGCCAAGGCACGCAAGGAACGGCTTGCGCAGTGGCTTGACGCTGGCAAGACCTTGCTGAATGTGGCTGCGTTTTTCGTGCCTGGGCTGGATGCCGTCATGCTCGGCGTATTTGCCTACGACATCATGGATTCGGTGTTCACAGGCTTTGAAGCCTGGGAGGACGGCGATACCCATGAAGCGTTGCTGCAGCTGGAATCGCTGGCCATCAATGCCGCCACGATCGGGGGCTTTGCAGTCGGTGCAAAACTGCTCAAGGCGTCGGGGTTTGTCGATGCACTGAAAAGCGTCTGGAAAGATGGCCGTCAAAGCCTTTGGCAGCCTGACATGCGGCCTTATGCCAGCGGCGAACTGCTGCCTGCAGACGCACAGCCCAACGACCTGGGGCTCTACGAAATCAGTGGCAAAGACCATGTACTGCTTGAGGAACAGCTGTACGAAGTGTTCGAAGGCACCGACGGTAAATGGCGTGTCCGCCATCCTCAAAACCCCGATGCCTATAGCCCGGCATTGCGCTATCTGGGTGACAAACGTTGGCAGCTGGATCATGACGACCCGCTCGAATGGGACGAAAGCAAGCTGTTGAACGGGCTTGGCCAGTTCAGCGACGGCCTTGAACCTGCGGAACAACTCACGGCCCTGCGCATTGCCGGTGGCGATGCAGACAGCCTGCGCCACAGCCAGATCAATGGCGCTCGCCCGCCAGCGTTGCTGGCCGATACCTTGCTGCGCCTGCGTCTGGATAACGAAACCCAGAGCATCATCACCCGGGTGCGCCACGGCCTGCCACTGGCGGCCTACAAGAATTTCGCGCTGCCGGAACTGACCAACATGCCGGGGTGGCCAGCGCGTTACCGATTGAAGGTGTTCACGGGACCTGAAAAGTGGGGGGATGCCATCTACTTCGGTGCTGATGACGCGCCCGATGCGTTATCCATCGAGATCGGCCGGGAAGACCTCGACTCAGGTAACCTGAGCACCGTCGTCGTCGAGCAGATGGACGAGCAAGCCTTGCAGCAGTTGCTGCCAGGCAGTGCCCCGGAGCAACGCGCACGCGCTCTGGATGAGCAATTGGCGAAGCGTTTGACGGAACGCCGCAGCGACGTCTTCGACAGCATGCTCAAGAGCCAACAAACGCCTCCCGGCGCCGCGGAACAGACGCTCGGCCGGCAGTTTCCCGGCTTGCCCGACAGCGCACTGAAAGAGCTGGTTGCCCATGCCGGCAGCAGCGAACGGCAACGCATGGCGAGCGGCCGCGTGCCCTTGCGTGTGGCAGAAGAAGCCCGCCACCTGCAAGCCCGCGCCCGCCTTGACCGCGCCTTGCTGGGCCTGTACCGGCCCAGCCTGGCCAATGCGGACAGCCAGCTGCTGCGCCACGCCCTGCAAACTGCCCACCCGCAAGCGAGCGAAGCCCAAGTGCTGGATATCGCGCTTGCCGACCGCCCAGGCTGTGCCAAGCTGCTTGGCCAACAACCGATCAAGCCCGGGTTTCGCACACCGATGCGCCTGGCCCATGGTCGCATCGGCTACCCGCTCAGCGGTCGCGGCGCGGCCAGCCGTAGTGCAGGCGTTGCTGCTCGGCGGCTGCGCTCACTTTTCCCGACTTTGGACAGTGGCGAGATTGCGGCCTTGCAGGCCGAGTTGAGCGAGACCGGCAACCTCGGCTCCGCGATCGGGGAATTGCAGAAAGAGCTGCACAACCTTGAACATGACCTGAACGAATGGATCGGGAGTGCGCAGGGCCTGGACGATCGTCTCGATCGACAGCAATGTGCCGAGCAACTGAAAAGAGCCTGGCGTCGGGAAGGTGGCAGCAATCAGCAGACGCTCGTGCTGGAACGCATGCGCTTACCGCATCTGCCCGCAATCAGAGCCCGGATGCCGCATATCCGGGAACTGAAGCTGACCGAGCTGGAACTGCACGATCTGAGTGAACAGTTCCTGTCCTGCTTCCCCAACCTGCAAGTACTGGAAGTGACCGGCAACCCGCAGATCAATACAGAGGCGCTGTACCTGGCTCTTCGATCAGTGCCCAGGTTGCGCACGCTGGACCTGACCAGCAATGCCCTGCAAGTCCTTTCACCCACGGCACAGCAGGTGCTGTCCGCGATGCCCGACCTGCGCCAGTTGAACCTGCGCCGTAACCGGCTGACGCTTGATGAAGGCACACTGGCATTCCTCTGCAAGCTGCCTCTGGATGTCCTGAGGCTGGGCAGCAACCGCATCACACTCGATGAAGGCCTCGCTGCAAGGTTCCAGGATATGGTCCACCCGCAACAGCTGGACCTGGACTTCAACCCTTTGCAACACGCACCCGACGTCAGTTTCATGGCTCGACTCCGCCATCTGGACTTGAACAACAGCGAGTTGCTGGCATGGCCCAACGGCCTCACCACCTTGATGAGCCAACCACAGTATCAGCTGCGTTATCTGGATCTGTCGTTCAACCGCATCCACCATATCCAGGACCTCGCCACCATACTCCGCACCCCGTATGCACGCGATGTGGCCGCCCGGTTGCCTGAACGCAACTGGATGTTCAACTACAACAATATCGAGGCGGAATCATCAAGGCGTTTGCGTGCCAGCGGTGTAAATGCCTTCGAGCACCCGCCCGAGAGGCCCGAGTGGCAGAGGTTCTGGCGCGACCAGGCATCCATGCGACAGGATCAGCTATGGGCCGACCTGTTCGACCAGAATGAAAACGGTGACCTGCAGGGCGTGATCGAACGCATGACAGACTCGAAGGAGGCACAAAGCGATCCCGAGGGCCTGCGCACGCGAGTATGGTCGTTGCTGGAGCAAGCCAGCGAAGACACTGCGCTGAGAGAGCGCCTGACGGAAGTGGCGAAACTCTACCCTCCCACCTGTGGGGATGCTGGCGCCGAGGCCTTCAGCGCTTTGGAGGTCGAATTGCTGGCCAATCGGGCAGCTGCCCAGGCACAGGGCAGCGCCAAACCGCTGGTAGACTTGTATCGCCAGTTGTATCGCCGGGAAATGGTCAACCAACTGGCTGATCGCATCAGCCTCAAGCGCAATCTGCGCAAACAGGCGCTGCAGGAAAATGTCATGGACGATGAGCTGCCAGCCTACGATGTGTTGGATTACCCCGCGGCCTTTCCCGACGTGGACCTGGAAACCGGCCTGGTCGACGACATAGAAGTCCGCCTGGCCCTGCGTCAGTCCTTGGCCGAGCATCTCGATTTTCCCGAGCCCAGCAGCGGCATGCTCTTTCGAAGTACTGCAAGGATCAACCAGACGATAATCGACAACGTAGGCGCTGCCGTGCTGAAGCTCGATGCCGATACTCATGCCCGGCAACAATGGATGGCCGGGCAACCGGTCTGGGTTGACTATCTGAAAGCCAGATATGCCAGCCAGTTCGAAGCCATAACCGATTTCTGGCGGCCCGGCGTCGACTATCTGTTTCATTGCCTGGATGAACAATACGAACCGGTTCCCCGGCTTGACAGCGGCATAACCCAGGTGTTGAGCGACGCCATGCCGGACTCGCCTTTGGACGAACGCGGCATGCTACGCCGCGTACCGCTAGAGCAGAAGGCTTTCAAGGATGCCATGGACGCGTTGACGCGCGAACAGAAACAGGTTGAGGACGGTCTCTTGCTGAGCCTTACCCGGCAAGTGGAAACCCTGGACGGGTGATCACTGGCCGCGCAGGTCTTCGAAGAAGGCCTGCCGGCCATCCACCTGGCTCGATGCGCGCGGCATCGAGCCAGCCTCGCCGTTGGCAGCCTCAACGTGCCAATAACAGTGTCGCACCGCGCGGGTCACAGCCACATAGGCCAGGCGCTGCACCTCTTCCTTCTGCGCCGTGTCGAATGGCTGCGCATCACCCGCTTTGCCCAGGCCAGCCTGGCGGTACACCTGGTTCTTGTACGGCGAGCTGGTCAGGTAGTGGCAATCGCCGAGCATGAACACCGCATCGGCCTGCAGGCCTTTGGCGCTGTGGTAGGTCAGCTGACGCAGGCGCCGTTGCTCGGCCGGCAGCCGGGCTTCAGCCTGCAGGACGCTTTGCAGGTGCTCGTTCATCAGCGCTTTGTCGCTGCCCTTGCGGTACAGCATCATCACCGACTCGCCGCGTTGGTAATGCTCGATCAGCGTCTCACCCAGCGCCGCCTCATCACGGTCGAAGACCCGCACCGGGGCACCCGGCAGCTCGGCCGCCGGTCCACTGGCGCGGGCCTTCTTGCCGGCAATCGCCGGCGTACCCCTGACCAGATGCTCAGCGGCATCAATCACCTGCTGTTGGCAGCGGTAGTTGTCGACCAGCATCACCCGGGTGTTGGCGGGCGACGGGAAGGCCTTGGTGAACTCCATGAAGTACTTTGGCGAACTGCCACGCCAGCCGTAGATCGATTGCCAGTCATCGCCCACGCACATCAGCGAAGAATGCCGAGCATTACGCCCAATGTGCATGGCCGGGCCACGCCGGCGGATTTCCGCAAGGCAGGCGCGCAGCCAGCTGACGATCTGCGGCGAAACGTCCTGAAACTCGTCGATCATCAGATGCGCCAGTGGCCGCAGCAGCGGGTCGGGCAGCAGCTGCAGGTTCTCCGGGTTGTTCTCGCCGAACAGGGCGAACATGCGGTTGTAGCTCATCACCGGTGGCGACTGGTCGAGCAAGTGCGCTTCCAGGGCTTTCCAGTACAGCGCCAATGCCTCGAAGAACAGCGCGTCGGTATCGCCGGGCGGGAAGCTCATGGCCGCAACGGCCGGGTTCACTTCAAGGCCAAGGTTCTCGATGAAGTTGGCGGCACCGACAAAGGCGTCGAGCAACGGTGCCGGGGCCAACTCGCCCTTGACCTTGTACTCGAATCCCGGCCCGGCCACGGCATCACCGGCCAGCGATGCGGCCAGGCGCCGGGCCATGGCGTAGTTGTCCAGCCAGATCAGCGGCTTGTCGCAGAACGCCTGCAGCAGGGTGCGCTTGACCGCCCACTCTGCACGTACCGCCAGCTTGGCGCCGGGGCGTTGGTACTGGGCACTTTCCGCGGGGTCGAAGCCCAGCACCACCCAGGCATCGAGGCCTTCCAGGCGGCCGTGAACATGGAAGCGGCTGCCGCGGATCTCGACCGTTTCGCGGCACGGCTCGATCCCCTTGATCGGCCAGGCGCCAGCAGCGAACCACAGGTCTTCGATCACGTCGCACAGTTCTTCGTCACGCTGGGCGGCCAGCTGGGTAACCTGCACCCGCTTTTGCACGTCCGGGTGGTCCGGGTCCAGCGGCTTGAGTTGGAGGGCCTCGCGGCGCAAGGTGGCGACGATTTCGGCGAAGCGCGGGCTTTCACCCAGCAACTGGCTGTAGCACTGGTTCAACTGTTGCCGCTGGGCATCGTTCAGGCGCAGGTCGAACGGGTTGCTGTCAGCCTCTGCTTCGCGGCCGGCCGGCATCTCGTTGCCCAGGGTCTCGAACGCGCGCACCTGGCCGAAACCCGGCAAGCTGCGCACCAGTGGCAGGATCCGTGAATGGAAGGTGCGCACCAGCTCGCGCGCCTTGGCCGGTTGCAGGTCGAGCTGCCACAGGGCGAACACCTGCACCAGGCGCTTGATGAAGTCCTTGCGCGACTCGCGGGTGAAGGTGACCACGGTCATCGCGTCCAGCTCGTAGCCCAGGTAATGACGCAACAGCAAGATGCGCAGCACCAGCGAGGTCGACTTGCCTGCCCCGGCGCCGGCCACCACACAGGTGGACGGTGTGTCGCTGAAGATCAGCTTCCACTGCGCAGCACTGGGTTGGGCCTCGGCGGGCAGGCGCTGGGCAACGTCGGCCTTGAAGCGCTTTTTCAGCTCGGCGCTCAAAGGCAGACGCCAATCGTCGAACAGATTGTCGTCCTGCCCAGGCACGGTGGCGGTATCCGGGCGGGCGTCACGGATCACCAGGACCTGGCGCCCGGCCTCAAAGCCTTCCGCTCGCCCGCGCTCGAACCCTTCGCGCAGGCCATCGGCATGGCCGCTGCGCTGGCCGGTGGCGTGGCCCAGGAACCAGGAGTCGCGATGTTGGGCCTGCAGGCGGGTCAAGCCCCGGCCCAGCAGGCGGGCCGCCAGGCGGCGCAACCAGGGTAATTGGGCGGGCGGGGTCAGTTCGGCGGGGGCCTGGGTTTGCTCGTGGGCCACGGTCACTCCGTTGAAAATCAAATCAGCAGGCAATGTTCGCCGCATCTGCCGAAAATCGCCAGCGAATGCTTGCATATCAGTGTATTAGGCGATGAATCGCATAATCCACATCGCCACTATCCATCTATTTACATGATGGTTATCAGCCGATATTTACGCTTATTTTCGATGTTTATTTGGCGCATCATGGTTTCATTCCACTGACTCAAGGAGCACGACCATGCTGCAACTGCGACCGTTCGAAGGCCTCGGCCACGCCAACCACGGCTGGCTCGACGCTCACCACCACTTCTCGTTCGCCGAATACTATGACCCGGCGCGCATGCACTGGGGCAACCTGCGGGTGTGGAACGATGACCTGATCGCCGCCGGCAGCGGCTTCCCACCACACCCGCACCGCGACATGGAAATCATCACCTACGTGCGTGAAGGCGCCATTACCCACCAGGACAGCCTCGGCAACAAAGGCCGCACCGAAGCTGGCGACGTGCAGGTGATGAGCGCGGGAAGCGGCATCGTGCACAGCGAGTACAACCTCGAAGAGGTCGACACCCGCATCTTCCAGATCTGGATCGTGCCGGAGAAGGTTGGCGATGCACCGTCGTGGGGCACCCGCCCGTTCCCCAAAGGTGAGCGCGGCGAGGGCTTCGTGACCCTGGCCAGCGGCCGAGCCGGTGATGAAGACAGCCTGCAGATCCGTACCGACGCACGGCTGGTGGCGGCGACATTGCGGGCTGGCGAAACCGCTGAATACCGCTTCGATGCCGGGCGCCGGGGTTACCTGGTGCCGGCCAAGGGGCTGGTGGAGGTCAATGGACTGCGTGCCAAGGGACGGGATGGCGTGGCGATCGAGCAGGAAGACCTGTTGCGAGTGACCGCGATCGAGGACAGCGAAATCGTCCTGGTCGATGTTGCATAACTGGAAGGGGCCGCACTGCGGCCCCTTTCATATCAATCAGGCAATCGCCGCATCCACCAGCACCTGCGCCTCTTCCACCAGGCGCTTGAGGTGCGCCTCGTCGACAAAGCTCTCGGCGTAGATCTTGTAGATGTCTTCCGTGCCCGAAGGCCGCGCAGCAAACCAGCCATTGGCGGTCATCACCTTCAGGCCACCAATCGCCTGGCCATTGCCCGGCGCCTGGCTGAGGATCTGCACGATCGGCTCTCCCGCCAGTTCGGTCGACTGCACCTGCTGCGGTGCCAGTTTGCTCAGGGCGGCCTTCTGCCGGGCATCGGCCTTGGCCTCGACGCGGGTGGCGTATGGCTTGCCCAGCGCCGCGGTCAAGTCGTTGTAGGCCTGGCTCGGGTTACGACCGGTGCGGGCGGTCATCTCGGCCGCCAGCAGCGCCGGGATCAGGCCGTCCTTGTCAGTTGCCCAGACCGTGCCGTCCTTGCGCAGGAACGAGGCACCGGCACTCTCCTCACCACCAAAGCCGAGCGAGCCGTCGAACAGGCCCTGGGCGAAGAACTTGAAGCCCACCGGCACTTCATACAGCTCACGGCCCAGGCGCTCGGTGACGCGGTCGATCAGGCCGCTGGACACCACGGTCTTGCCCACCGCTGCGTCGCTGCGCCATTGCGGGCGGTTGCGGTACAGGTAGTCGATGGCCACGGCCAGGTAGTTGTTCGGCTGCAACAGGCCATCGGCGGTGACGATACCGTGGCGGTCGTGGTCCGGGTCACAGGCGAAAGCCACGTCGAAGCGATCACGCAGACCAATCAGGCCCTGCATGGCGTAGGGCGAGGACGGATCCATGCGGATCTGCCCGTCCCAGTCCACGCTCATGAAGCGGAAGGTCGGGTCGACTTCGGTGTTCACCACTTCCAGGTTCAGCTGGTAGCGCTCGGCGATCGCCGACCAGTAGCGCACCCCTGCCCCACCCAGCGGATCGACGCCCAGGCGCAGGTTGGCGCCACGAATGACGTCGAAATCGATGACGTTTTCCAGGTCGGCCACGTAGTTGGCCACGTAGTCATGGCGCTGGGTGGTGGCAGCCTGCAGCGCCTGGGCATAGGCCATGCGCTTGACCCCGGCAAGGTTCGCAGCCAGCAGTTCGTTGGCCTTGGCCTCGATCCACTTGGTCACGTCGCTGTCGGCCGGGCCGCCGTTGGGCGGGTTGTACTTGAAGCCGCCACTCTGTGGCGGGTTGTGCGACGGGGTGATGACGATGCCATCGGCCAGGCCCTGGCTGCGGCCCCGGTTGTAGCAGAGGATGGCATGGGACACCGCGGGTGTCGGGGTGTATTCGTCATCCTTGGACAGCATCACCTGCACGCCATTGGCGGCCAGCACTTCCAGTGCACTGGCTGCGGCCGGCGCGGACAACGCGTGGGTGTCGGCGCCGATGAACAGCGGGCCGTCGATGCCCTTTTCCTGGCGGTACAGGCAGATGGCCTGGGTGATCGCCAGCACGTGGTGCTCGTTGAAACTCAGGTCGAACGAGCTGCCCCGGTGCCCCGAAGTGCCGAAGGCCACGCGCTGGGCCGCCACGGCGGCGTCGGGGCGGCCGGTGTAATAGGCGGTGAGCAGGCGGGGAATATCGACCAGCACGCTGGCCGGAGCCGGCTTGCCTGCCAAAGGACTGAGCGTCATGCAAAAACCTCGAGTTCAACGGATGTTGGTGTTGGAACACGCAGTGTACTGGGAGTTGCAGTGCCGTGCGATGGGGCCACCCGGGATTATTTAACGGCCACCTGCCACCATGCCGGAAACATCTGCTGCACCCGGGGCTCGGCGAAACGTTCGTCGATCAGCACCAGCACACCGCGGTCCTGATCGCCACGAATGACACGCCCGGCAGCCTGGATGACCTTGCGCACGCCGGGGTAAAGGTAGGCGTAGTCGAAACCGGCGCCAAACTGCCGCTGCAGACGTTGCCTGAACTGTTCGTTGACCGGGTTGACCTGGGGCAGGCCAAGGGTGGCGACGAAGGCGCCGATCAGGCGCGTGCCAGGCAAGTCGACACCTTCGCCGAACGCGCCACCGAGCACGGCAAAGCCTACGCCCTGCCCGTGCGCGACGAAGCGATCAAGAAAGCCCTGGCGCGCGCCTTCATCCATGCCCGGCGCCTGCGCCCAGAGCGGGATGCCCGGATAGCGCTCGGCGACCCGCTGGGCTACCTGCTGCAGGTATTCGAAACTGCTGAAGAACGCCAGGTAGTTACCTGGCTGGCGCTGATACTGCTCGGCAATCAGCTCGGTGATCGGCGCCAGTGAGGCCTGGCGTTCGCGATAGCGAGTCGAGACCTGGCTGGCGATGCGCACTTCGAGCTGCTCGGCACGGAACGGCGCCGCCACATCCAGCCAGGCGGAGTCCGCAGGCATGCCGAGCAGGTCGGCGTAGAATGGCCTCGGGCTCAAGGTGGCGGAAAACAGCGCCACACTGCGCGCGGCCTGCATGCGCGGCGCAAGCAACCGGGCCGGGGTGACGTTACGCAGGCACAGGCTGGCCAGGCGCCGTTTGCGCGAGCCCTCGCGCAGGCTGACGTCGAACAGGAAATCCTCGCCGAACAGTTCCGCCACCCGGCTGAACTGCAGCGCCTGGTAGAAAAACTGCAGCACCTGGGCATCGACTTCGGCCGGCTTTTCATTCATGCGCTCCTGGATCAACCCGATGCAGTGCTGCAGGGCACGCAGGAAGGTCTCCGGCAACTGGTCGCTGGCCTGGTAAGGCGCGCGCTGCTCCTTGTACAGCGCGTTCCACTGCCGGTTCAGCCGGTCCAGAGCACTGCCGAGCCCTTGCGGCTTGCTTTGGCGCAAGGCGAGCAACTGGCCCTGGTCAAGGCTGGCGCTGTACATGCTGCGGCCGCGCTCCACCAGGTTGTGCGCCTCGTCCACCAGCACCGCAACCCGCCACTGGTTGAGCTGGGTCAGGCTGAACAGCAACGCGTGGGCATCGAAATAGTAGTTGTAGTCGGCCACCAGTACGTCCACCCAACGGGCCATTTCCTGGCCGAGGTAGTACGGGCACATCTGATGCGCCAATGCCACTTCGCGCAAGCCGGCGCGGTCGAGCATGGGCCGCAAGGCCGCCGCCGCGCGTGCGGCCGGGAGGCGGTCGTAGAAGCCTTGGGCCAACGGGCAGGACTCGCCATGGCAGGCTTTGTCCGGGTATTCGCAGGCCTTGTCCCGGGCGATCAGCTCGAGGGTGCGCAAGGCCGGCTGCGGCGAACCCGCGCTGATCTGGCGCAGGGCGTCAAGCGCCAGCGCCCGCCCGGGGGTCTTTGCAGTGAGGAAGAACACCTTTTCCAGCTTCTGCGGGACCATCGCCTTGAGTAGCGGGAACACGGTGCCGAGGGTCTTGCCGATGCCGGTACTGGCCTGCGCCATCAGGCAGCGGCCAGTGCTGACCGCCTTGTACACGGTTTCGGCCAGTTGCCGCTGGCCCTGGCGAAACTGCGGGTAAGGAAAGCCCAACCCCAGCAAACCCTGGTCGCGCTCGGCAAGTCGCTGCTGTTGGGCCTGGGCCCAGCCGAGAAACCGTTGGCACTGGGTGTCGAAGAAGCGCTGCAGTTCATCGGCGCGACAGGACTCGCTGATCAACGTCTGGCTGTCGCTGTCGACCTCCAGGTAGACCAGCGCCACCTCGATGGCCGGCAACTGTCGGGCCTGGCACAGTAGCCAGGCATAGACCTTGGCCTGGGCCCAGTGCAGCTGCCGGTGATTGACGGGCTGGCGGGCCAGGTCGCCACGGTAGGTCTTGATTTCTTCCAGGCGATTGGCGGCCGGGTCGTAGCCATCGGCACGCCCGCGTACCAGCAGGCCCTGGTACTCACCCTCAAGAGCAATTTCCGCCTCATAGCCTGCTGCGCGCCGGGCGACCACCCGGCGATGCCCTTCGATACCTTCCTGGGCCGTGGGGGACGGGGTAAAGCGCAGGTCCAGGTCACCGACCTTGGCGCTGAACTCGCACAACGCCCGCACTGCCACGCGGTAGCTCATGGTGCCTCGCTCCAACGCACATGACAGACCGCAACCGGCAAACCCTGTTCGGCGCAGAACTCCAGCCAGCGCAGCTGATTGTCTTGCAGGCGATCACCCGGGCCCTTGACCTCGACCATCCGATAGCGCTGCTGCTCCGGCCAGAACTGGATCAGGTCAGGCATGCCGGCGCGGTTGTTGCGAATATCCTGCAACAGGCGCAGGAAACACTGCTTCAAGTGCGCGGCGGGCAGACACGCCAATGCTTCATCAAGCAGCACTTCGTTGAGCATGGGCCAGAACACGAACGGCGATTGCAGACCTTGCTTGGCCGCGTAGCAGTCGAGAATGGCCTGGCGATGGGAGCCATCGTCCAGGCGCCCCAGGCAGGCCAGGAACTGTTCCGCACGCCGGTGCTGGAAGTCGCTGTCATGCAAGTCCTGGGGCGCTGCCTGGAACGGGTTGAAGAAGGCCCCCGGAACCGGAGCGAAGATCGCCTCCCAGCACAACAAGCCGAACAGGCTGTTGAACAACGTGTTTTCCACGTAATGCGCCTGCCCTCCCGCTTGCGCCAGGTGTTGCCGCACGGCCTCCTCGACACCCAGCCCTGCCTGCTCGCGTGGCAGCTCCAGTTCGATCAGTTCCAGGGGGGCTGCGCGCCGGCGGCGCTGCGCCGGCCCGCCGAGCTTGCGTGCCAGCCGCGGCAACATGCGATCCAGCGCTTGCACTTCCAGGGCATTGGCCGGTGCAGCCGCCAGCTCACGTGCATAGGCGTAAGCCTGCTCCCAACGCTCGCTGCGCTCGAACACGCGAACCTGGCGGATACGCGCTTGCGCATGGCTGCTGCGGGCATACACCGCCAGGGCCTGGTCCCAGTCACCCAGGCGCTCGCACTGTTGGCCCAGGGCAAACAGCAGCCGGCCATAGCGCCGCGCCAGCCACGGATTGTCGAAGCTCAGGTCGGCCAGTGACGCGAGGATCGAAGCGGGGTCTTCCCCCCGCTCCAGACGCTCGCCACATTGGTGCAGCGCCATTGCCTGATCGACCTCGCTGCGCTGCTGCAGAGCGCGTGAGTCAGGGCTGAACGCGACCTGCTCGAAACGCAGCACACCCAGGTCGGCCAGCACAAACTCCGACCAGTCTTGATACAGGTTGCCGAAAAACAGCAGCCGCATGCGATCGCACAGTGGCTGCAGGCACCATTGCACGATAACCACCGGGGCCTGGGCAAACCACTCGCGCAACGGCCTGGGGGCCAGCGACAGCGGTCGCAGTTGCTCAAGCAGGTCACTTTTGGCCGCCCGCGGGCGGCTTAACAGCCCAGCGAAACCTGCGGCGAGTTCATCCTTGCGCAACAGCGCGAACAGCTGTTCAAGGCTCAGGACCTCGGGCTCGCGCACCCAACCCAATGCCAACAGCGGTTGCAAGGCAGCCATGCAGTCGCCGATCTCGGCATAGTCCAGGCGGTCACAGCGAAACAGCTCGCCCTTGCGCATCACCATGCGCACCATCAGCGCCTGGGCCGGCTGCGCCAGTTTGGCAAAGGCATGGAGAAAGGCCCGCTCCTGCTCGTCGAGCAGGTCGGCGTAACGTGAGTCGACCCACTGCAGTACCTGGCGGAAGTTGTGCAGGTAATACAGCGGGTCAGCGACAGGGTGAGCGATCACAAGACGGGGTCAGGCAGCCAGAGTGAACACTGTTTATACATACAGACCCCCTGCACAGGCAAGCACCCTGGTTGATTGCGGCGCTCTACCGACGAACGGTGTCAACCGCCAAAGCCAGCCCCAGGCGTTGCAGCGCCTCGATCAGTGTACCGGGCTGCTCGCCCAACCAGGTCAGCAGCAGAAATTGCCGATAACGCCCGTGGACGCTGAATTGCTCCCCGGTCAGCACCTGTAGTACCGAGCCCGCTGTCGCCGCCACGGCTCGAGCGCCCACACTTTCCGGGGACAAGCGCACCCACAAGGCGTACCCGCCATCAGGCATGTCGAACGCCACCTGCGCCCCCAACACCGCCCTCAAATGCTGGCAAAGTTGCGCCATACGCCCCTGCAGCACCCCGCGCATCCGCCCCAGGTGCTGGTCGATTTCGCCCGAACTGATCATCTGCGCCAGCGCCTGCTGGCGCAGCGGGGCAAGCTGGAAGGCTCGCTGGGAGACCGCATCGGCCAACGCCGGGTGGCACCCCAACAGATAGGCATAGGGTACCTCGGCCCCCAGGGTTGCCTCCAGCGAACCCAGTACCAGTAGCCGGCGCGGGTCAACCCAGTCACGCAGCCGAGCCCCCACAGGCAAGGAAAAACACAACTCGCTGTCGAGATCGTTCTCCAGCAGCCAGACCGGGTGCAACGCCAGCAGCTCGGCGATCTGCTGCTGGGCGTGCTGGGGCATCAGGCGCCCGGCAGGAAAACCCAGGCACGAAGGCATGATCATCATGCGCACCGGCTCACAGCCCAGCAGCGTGGACAGGCTGCCGATATCCGGACTGCCGCCGCTATCGAGCGGCAGTTCGAGGACCCGCATGTCACAGCGTTGCAGTACCCGCAGGATCCGCCAGCAGCAGGGTGAAGCGACCACCACGGCACAGCCACGCAGCCCCAACGCCAGCAGCAGCGTTTCCAGCAACGCCTGCACATCCGGGCCCAGGTGCACATCCTCAGGCCGCCAGTACTGACGCGAAGCGCGCGTATAGCGTTCGGCCAGGGCATCACGCAGGCGTGGCCCGCCCAGCCCCCGCGCGGGTTGCGTACGCAGCCGCCCCAGGCGCCGCTCATGGGCGAACAGTGCGCGCAGCAGCGGCTGCGCGGGCAGCGCCTGGGCCACGTCGGCCCGGCCGGCTTGCGGGCCAACCTGGGCGAAATAGCCGGATTTTGGCACCGAATGTACCCGCCCTTCATGCTCGAGCAGGCTGTAGGCCGCTTGCACCGTGGCCAACGAAACCCCCAGGCGTCTGGACAAGGCCCTCAGCGAAGGCAAGCGCGGCTGCCCTCCCCGCTCGGCTTCGTCGATCAAGGCGACCAGATAGCGGTACACCACCTGATAGGCGAATTCACGGCCCATCAGGATGAGGCCTTGAACGGCGCAGGACGGCTCAGCAACCGCAACTGCACATCGCGCCTTGCCAGGTTGGCGAGCAAACGCCGTACTCCCGTGCCCAACCGCCCCTTGTAGACCATGCGCAACTGTGCCAACTGCAAGCCGCTGGTGTTGACGATCCAGTCCTTGACGGCATCAGGGCAGGACTTGCCCTGCAAGGCCCGATGCAGGTAGGGCAACGCGACCAGCATGTCAGCGTGACAACACTGCAGAAACCGCTCCAGACCCGCCCCCTGGTCGCAAAACGGCCGGTACAACATACAGGCGACCTGGGTCTGCTCAAGCCCGTAGCCCTTGGCCAGGCGCCTCGGCTGCAGCGCCTGCGACCCGGCTGGGTCGCCCTGGCTGAACCGGGGCGCGTCAGGCGACTGTCCGCGAGCGCCTGTTTCTGGCAGCTGCGCCAGCGCCAGAGGGTCGACAAACGCCGCCAGCGGCGGGCCTTCCTGTATACCCTCGAGGCCGCAACCCAGGATCACGTCCAGCTGGCCGTCGCTGAGCAACTGGGCCAACAGATCGTCGATCACGATGACCCGCATCGGCAATGCCCTTGAGCGGGTGCTATCGGACACCGCGATGGCCACACCCGGTGAATCGGCGGCGGCATGCAACTGGCCCAGCCCCCTGGCCAGGCTATCGACGCATTGATGCGGCGAGCCAAGGCGGGTGGCACCTGCCAGGCGCAGGCTGCGCCGGGCCCAGGCCGCAAAGCGCCGTCGCTGACCGGCGGGCACGGCGGTGACCAGTGCATCGGCACCCGGGTACTCGGCCAGTGCCCGGCGAACGGCATCGGCCAGTTCCAGGTGGGTGCGGCTCCCCAGCAACGCTTGCGGGCGCGCATCGACCAGGTGACCGAACAAGAGCAACGCTTCGCGTGTCAACGGCGACTGCCGGGCTGCGGCATCGGCGCGGCGACAGAACGGCACCACGTCGGCGCCCTCGACCATCTGCAACAGCACCCGTGGGTCGTCATGCATGAACAAGGCGCTGAAGGTGCGCTCGTGCTGCTCCAGCACGGCGCTGCTGGCTGTCGGCAAACAGGCCACCAACACCCGTAACTTGAAGGTGACCGGTGCTCGCAAGGCAATGCTCAGCTGGGCGGCCCGCAAAATCGCCAATAGCCGGGCACTACGGCGATCCGCCCCGTGTACCACCAGCAACCTGAACGTACCGATATATTCCGGCCCGCCAGCGGCCACCAGCAATCGCTGTATCAATAACTGCAGGGATGCGCGTTGCTCCTTCGACATATGGCTCAACAGGCGTTCCAGCACCTGTTGGTAGATAAAGTGCATAGCCTGGTCGTGCACAATGCTCACGGCGTTACCTCACAACTTCATTTCACAACAAAACGCGCTGCTCAGGATTTAGTACAGCGGATTTAATTTGAGGAAACTTCCTACAAAAATTCGGGAAACTTCGAAGTTGTAATACGCTGTCGTTCCACTAACGCAAAACATGAACCCTTCCATGGACTTACCCTCGCCTTCAAACGCGCACTGCTGTGCCTGTTGTTCTCCACTGCACGCTCCTTGCGCCAACTATCGATACGCCATTATCGAGCGTTGACTAAGGATTTAAAGATACAGATCTTGCTGAAAACACCATTCAGAAATCGGCAAACACAACCCGCACAGCGCGGAAACGTCACTTGACAACACTGCCACGTTGCTTGAGGCAACATCTATTTACAAAGTTCATGGCCGCAGTCCAGGTAAATATAACCAGCCATCATGCAAAAAACCGGGCATCAGCCCGGTTTTATCATTACCAAACGTGCTTCAGGCCGTAGCCATGTCCAGCACCACCCGCCCGCCACATGGGCACTCGTCCATGTACCGATGGGCCTCGACCACCTTGGCGAATGGATACACCTTGATGATCTGCGGTGTCAGCAACTGATCGGCGGTGAACTGGTTGATATCGCGCAAGGCCCGTTGCAGCGCCACCTGATCCTGGCTGATGCCCAGTTCCGGCTTGCCGGTGAAGTTGCCGATACAGTGCACGTAAAACTGGATGTTCTTCTGGAACGCCGCGCAGGCCGGAAACGGTGTCTGGTTGCCCCCCTGCAGGCCATACAGCACCAGGCTGCCGCGCGGCGCCAGCACATCGCCCAGCAGCGACATCTGCGGCCCGCCCATGCCATCGAGGACCATGTCCACGCCGCGCCCATCGGTGTACTTGCCAACCTGCATGAGCAAGTCCTGCTCCTCGGTGACGATCACCTTGTCGGCCCCCAGGCCCAGCAGGTAGTCACGTTGCTCGGGCTCGCGGGTGGCGGCGAACACCTTGAGGCCGAGCGCCTTGCCCAGTTGCACGAAGGCCGGCCCGGCACAATGGCTGGCATCGGTGACCAGCGCGGTCTGCCCGGCCTTGGCGCGTGCCAGGTCGACGTAGGCGAAATAGGCGATCAAAAGCGGCGTGTAGTGCACGCTGGCCTCGATCGGCGAGAGCAGGTCCGGATAGCGGGTGATGGCGGTGCGCGGCAGCACGATGACGTCACCATACACCGGGTGATCGTTGGCGCTGGTGGCCGGGAAACTGGCGACCCGGTCGCCCACTGCGATGTCATCGACGCCTTCGCCGACCGCAGTCACCACACCGGCCATCTCGTGGCCGATCCCTGCCGGCAGACGGGCTTGGGAAGGCGCCAGGTTCTGCCGCCAGAGCACGTCATACCAGCTTACGCCGATCGCCTCGACGCGGATCTGCACCTCGCCGACGGCAGGTGACGGTTCGGCCTGCTCCTCGCAACGGAGCACATCGGCAGCGCCGAACTTGTGGAAACGGATCATGCGGGACATCGCATACCTCGCCTGTGTGAATCTCGTATTACCACGGACTTTATCCGGGCTTTTGCGGTTAGACCATCAGTGGCTATTAATAGTCGACATGCCTGTCATCGATTGGGCACCTGACTTTCCTGTGCATTGGCCCCCGGAAATCGGTGCAGGGTAACAGCCTTTGGCCTTAAGATTCACCCCTGCCCCACTTTAGGCGAAGCGCACCGATGAATCGAAACGACCTGCGTCGCGTAGACCTCAACCTGCTGATCGTGTTCGAAACCCTCATGCATGAGCGTAGCGTGACCCGCGCTGCCGAGAAGCTGTTCCTCGGCCAGCCGGCAATCAGCGCGGCCCTGTCGCGCCTGCGCAACCTGTTCGACGACCCACTGTTCGTGCGTACCGGCCGCAGCATGGAGCCGTCGGCACGCGCTCATGAAATCTTCGCCCTGCTGTCACCGGCGCTGGATTCGATCTCCACCGCCGTCAGCCGCGCCGCCGAGTTCGACCCGGCCACCAGCAACGCAGTGTTCCGCATCGGCCTGTCGGACGACGCCGAATTCGCCTTGCTGCCGCAATTGCTCAAGCGCATCCGGGCCGAAGCCCCCGGCATCGTCCTGGTGGTACGTCGGGTCAATTACCTGTTGATGCCAACCCTGCTGGCCTCGGGCGAAATCTCCGTGGGCGTCAGCTATACCAGCGAACTGCCAGCCAACGCCAAGCGCAAGGTGCTGCGGCGCAGCAAGCCCAAGCTGCTGCGCGCCGACAGCGTGCCGGGCAGCATCACCCTCGACGACTTCTGCGCGCGGCCGCATGCACTGGTGTCGTTTGCCGGGGACCTGTCGGGCTTCATCGACGAGGCGCTGGAGGAGATAGGCCGCAAGCGCCATGTGGTGCTGGCGGTACCGCAGTTCAATGGCCTGGGGAGTTTGCTGGCGGGGACCGATATCGTCGCCACGGTGCCGGACTATACGGCCGATGCCTTGACCTCGGCGGGAGGCTTGCGGGCTGAGGACCTGCCGCTGGACGTGCGCTCGTTCGAGCTGCACATGGCCTGGCGCGGGGCGCAGGACAACGACCCGGCGGAACGCTGGTTGAGGTCGAGGATACAAATGTTCTTTGGCGATCCCGATAGTCTGTGATCAAGCGCTATTGAGTACGCGCTGTTTTTTGCGCCGTTGAATCCTGAGCTGTTCTGGCAGACGAGGTGGTGTCCAGAAGCAAGCCCATCGATCAAAGGTCGAGGGCGCCACGGTGCAAGGCGTTCAGCATGCGCGCGGCGTCAGCGCTAGCCTCGTCCAGCAGACCCAGGGGGATTTCACTCAAGGCGGGCTGAGTATCGGCAAGCCCCTCGCCAACCAGGGCCAGCGGGCATTCGATTTCCATCTGCAACGTGCGCAAGCGCCTGGTCAAGGCGGGGCTCAGCGGGGCCTGGACTTTTATTACCAGAGCCGCAGGCCGCATCGCCGCACACACGATAGGGAGCTCATCCAGCGGCTGCCCGCAACCGAGCACTTCGATACGCTGCTGCGCACTGCTCAACAGTAGCCCGGCGCACAGGACCTTGAGTTCGGCTTGCCCCTCGGTAGCGGCCAGCAACACTCGCGGCGCATCGGCCTGGTTCATTTGCAGACGCAGCAGCAAGCGTGCGCGCAAGAACGTGTCGAGAAACAGCCATTGGCTGCGCTCACCTGGCGCAGCCCCTGCAGCCAAGTCGTGCCAAACCGGCATCAGCACTTGCCGCAGGACGGTGGCCGTGGGGAAAAGTGTGCACAACTGCCCATGTATGCCTTCAAGCGCCGTTGCATCGAAAGCCTTGGAGGCGCGCGCCACGCTGGCGCGCCATTGGTCAAAGGCCGGGAGCTGCTGGGCAGGGACCTCAGGCTGGCCTGCGAGCCTTTCGCCGACCCTGCTGATCGGCACGCCGTTGCCAGTCCAACGCAAGATGTCGCGTATGCGCTGGACATCCCGCGCCGTGTACAGGCGATGGCCGCCCTCGGTGCGCTGCGGACTGATCAAGCCATGGCGCCGCTCCCAGGCACGCAAGGTCACCGGGTTGACGCCGGTCAAGCTGACCACATCGCGCATCGGTAGCAGGTCGGGTGAAGTGGCGTCAGTCATAACGGGGGCATCCAGTGGGTGAAACATTCTAAACCCATATGCGCCTTCTGCGCTGAGCCGTCTTGGTTCATGATGCAACACACGTCGCCGAAACCTTCTGCATAGAAGCTACGCTGCGCATATCGCACACGAAACGCCTGTAGGGTGGCCCCATGATAAACGCGAAACTCCTGCAACTGATGGTTGAGCAGTCAAACGATGGCATCGTCGTCGCCGAGCAGGAAGGCGATGACAGCATCCTCATCTACGTCAACCCCGCTTTCCAGCAGCTCACCGGGTACTACGCGGACGACATCCTCTATCAGGACTGCCGCTTTCTTCAGGGCGAGGATCATGACCAGGAGAGCCTTGCAGTCATCCGCAAGGCGATCCGCGAAGGCAGGCCCTGCCGCCAGGTGCTGCGCAACTACCGCAAGGACGGTAGCCTGTTCTGGAACGAATTATCGATCACGCCCGTGCGCAACGAGGCGGACCAGCTGACGTACTACATCGGCATTCAGCGCGACGTCACAGCACAGATTTTCGCTGAGGAGAAGGTACGCGAGCTGGAAGCTGAAGTGGCTGAGTTGCGTCGGCAACTGGGGCAGGCCGAGCGCTGACTGAACATCCATACCCGGTCAGGGCAACCCGCTTTCTCATGGGGTTTGCGCGGCATCGAGCCGGGCCAACAGTACCTGGCCACGCTGCCACACCGCATCGCGACGGTCGGCCGACATGTGATCGAGGCTACGATAGACCAGCGCCAGCCTCGGATTGGCCGAGAGCTGAGGCCGATGTCGGATGAGGAAATGCCAGTAAAGGGCATTGAACGGGCAGGCCTCTTCCTCGATCACCTGGTCGACCCTGTAGCTGCACGCCTTGCAGTGATTGGACATGCGCTGGATGTAACGACCACTGGCGCAGTAGGGCTTGGACCCCAGGTAGCCGCCATCGGCATGCATTACCATGCCGAGCGTGTTGGGCAACTCCACCCAGTCGAAGGCATCCATGTAAACCGCCAGGTACCATTCACAAATCGCACTAGGCACGATACCGGCCAGCAATGCGAAGTTGCCGGTCACCATCAGCCGCTGGATATGGTGGGCGTACCCCAATCGCAGGGTCTGCCCGATAGCTTGCTCCATGCAGCGCATGCGGGTGCGCCCGGTCCAGTAGAATGCCGGCAGCGCACGCTCGTTGCCCAGGTGATTGAGCCCGGCATATTCCGGCATGCGCAGCCAGTAGATGCCCCGCACATACTCGCGCCAGCCGATCAACTGGCGGATGAAACCTTCGGCTGCATTGAGCGGCACCCGCCCCTCGCGCCAGGCTTTATCGACCTCTTGGCACAGGCAACGCAGATCCAGCAGCCCGATGTTGAGCGCCGCACTGATGCGGGCATGGAACAGGAAGGGTTCGCCTTCGGCCATAGCGTCCTGGTAGTCACCGAAGGCCGCCATCCCGAAGTCCAGAAAATGTTGCCACAGCTGACGTGCCTCGGCATGGGTCACCGGGTAGTCGAAGCCGTCGATGGCTCCATAGTGGTCGCTGAAGCGCTGACGTACCAGGGCGACCACCGCTGCCGTGATCCCGTCCTGCGCGAAATGCGCAGCGAACGGCCCGCGCAGCTGGCGCGGTAACGGCTTGCGGTTGTCGCCATCAAAATTCCAGGCCCCACCTGCCGGGCTGCCATCGGCCTCCATCAACAGGCCGGTTCGCTTGCGCATGCCACGGTAGAAGTGCTCCATACGCAGTTGGCGACGCGTGTCGGCCCAGCGCGCGAAGGCTTCGCGGGAGCATAGAAAACGCGTATCCCGATGCCACACCAGGGGCAAGCCGGCATCGCGCAAAGCCTGCTCCAGGCGCCACTCCCCGCATTCGGTCAGGTGAATGTGGGTGGCACCCAAGGCGTGTTGCCAGCGCCGCAACTCGCCAACGATGCTACCGCTGTTGCCGTCAGCATCGAGCTCGACATAATGCACTTGCCAACCCCGCTCCCGCAGGGCTTGGGCAAAGTGCCGCATGGCACTGAAGATCAGCACGATCTTCATCGGATGGTGCGGCACGTACCGGGCCTCACCCTCAACTTCCGCCATCAGGATCGCATCGCGGGCAGGGTCAAGCGTGGCCAGGCTCGCTAGGTCGAACGACAGCTGGTCACCCAGCACCAGGCCCAGGCGCATCGTTCAGGCTACCACTGGCTGGCGAGCGATATCGGCAGCCGCAGCGGCGCAATCGGGCCGTCACGTTGCCCGCACATCTCATCATGCACCACCTGCTGTACCAGCATGCACGGCACGGGGGGCAGGCCGCCGAGCAAATGCCTCAGTTCAGTCGTGGAGCGCACGCGAACGGGCTGCCCGAGGGCATCGCTCAAGGTCACGGGACCTACGTCAGTCAAGGCGCGCAGGAGGTAGAAGCCCCCTTCCAGCGACAGCAGTTCAAGTTCCTTTGCCTCGCCGGTCGAAACCAGTTGAGTGAGCGCGATCAAGTTCATGGTGTGCCCTCCGGCAGACGGCGGAAGAACAGGGTGATCTGCCCTATCTCCACGCCCAGTTTGCTCATGCTCGAGCGGTTGATCAGGGTGTCGTCATCCATGAGATACATCCAGTCGTCCAGGTCTACTTGCCAGTGGTTTCCGTCAACTGGCAGGTCCAGCTGGTAACGCCATCGCAGCGCGTTGCCTGCCACTTCGCCTCGCGCCTCACCGATCACGTCCCCCGCCGTTCCGCGCCAGCGGCCGGGGCCGTCAGGCACCAGCGTCCAGGTACGTTGCTGGCGTGTGCCATCGCTATAGAGAAACTGCTCGTCGAGAATCAGACGCTCACCTTCGCGGTGACTGTCGATGCGCACGTGGAAGCGCTTGACCACCTCGCCAGAACGCTTCTGGAACATCCCCCAGGCCTGCACCGGTCGCGAGAAGAACGCAGCCAGGTCCAGTTTGGGTTGCTGCTGGGCATACTGCTCGACACCGACATTGCCACAGCTGCCCAGAAGCACACAGAAAGCCAGCAACAGCGCCTTGTACATGTTCATGGTCCTCGGTCGTTGCCAGCCAGCCCAAGCAGGCGCTGACGCAGTTGGGTATCCCTGGCGCGGGGGTCGAGCCAGATGGCGAAGAACTGGCGAGCAAAGGCCGGGTCGGCAATTTCGCGGCTGAGCTTGCCATCGACGTAGAAGCGACAGCCCTGCCCCGGCAGGTACAGGCCCGTAATGCGCGTGCCGGCATGCACGTCGACGAATGCCTGCTCAATGGCATCGGTCCACGCGGCACGTTGCTGCGGCGTCATGCTGCCCGTGTCGAGGCGGCGCATTTCCTCGAGGCTGGCCTGCACCAAGGTGTCCCTGGACAGCGAGCGGTGGTACAGCAGCTCAAGGGCGAAAGGCTGGTTCCAGTCATGAACAGGACCTACTGTCCACAATTGAGCTGTGTAGAGACGCAGGCCAAACCAGGTGAACTCACCGGCACCCAGCCGTTGCGCAGCTGGCAATTCCGCCCGCCAGTCCGCCGCCGCTGACAAGGCAACCACTAGCAGGCAAAGCGCGGTCCAGCGAGCAGGGTGCGCCATACTGACCTCGAACACGTCGAAATACTGTACAACACTAGCACAATGTACAGATATTTTACTGGTCTTGTATAGATTTTAACATCGAAGGATGCTGTACGTAGCAGCGAAGCGGACAGGGTATTTTGCTGGCATGGATCACCCTCCTGCAGCACCGTTCCAGCTGCGCGCGGGCCACGCAGTTGTGACTGTCGGCCACGGCAATGTGGTGCGGCCAGTAGCGGGCTACGGAGGATGATCGTTCCGAGGTTCACGTTGTGTTTCTCGTCGACAGGAAGACTTCGACGATGCTGAACAGCCGTGCGCGTGCAGGCCTGATACAGGATTCAGGCGCCGGCCATGGCGATACTGGCTGGCGTGATGCAGCCAGCTGTCAACCGGGGAGAACGGTCCTAGTTCGTGGGCACGAGGATCACGAAGTTCTTTTTCATGTCTTCCAGCACGGTCCATTTACCCTTGGCGCCCGGTTCGATGATGAACGTATCGCCAGCGGCCAGTGTGACGGGGGCGCAACCCTCAAGCTCGATGACGCAGCGGCCACTCAGGACATGGCAAAACTCCCAGACTTTGTAGTCGATGCGCCACGCTCCGGTAGTGGCCTCCCATTCGCCGGAAATGCGACCTTGCTGTTCATCGTGATAGTAACTGGACGTCAGCGTATGGGGGCTGCCTTCCACGACCTCTGCAAAAAAAGGAAGGTCGCGCACCGGTTGGATATCCAGTTCGCGGAACACGGTGAGTTTCTGGTTCATGATTTTTTCTCGAGCACGTGGTGGTTGGGGCGATACATCAAATAGGCGTCACCGGTGACCCTCAGCATGGGGTGCGCAACGATCTGGCAGGTTTTCACAATCTGGAAACCGTGACGCTCGTAGAAGCGGCGCGCACCGTGGTTTTCTGCATAATCGATCAAGCACAGCCCATCCAGGCCAGCGCCCTCGGCGCGCTGCTGGGCATGGCGAAGAAACTGGGCGCCCAGGCCCTGGCTGCGCCAGCCCTCATCCAGGGCCAGGCTGGAGATGTACAAGGTGCCGGGTATTTCCATTTCGGAATAAGGCGCGAGGACCGGGTCTGTCTCGACAGGCCGCTCAGGCGTCTCGTGCAAGGCATAGCTGTGCATCATGCCGATTACCCGCCCTTCGGACGTGGCCATCAGGCAGTTCTTGTAGGAGAAGTCGCCCTGCTCCCTGGCATAGCGAGACGCACCAACGCTCAGCAGTGGTTCTCCGGGTGCGGCAAGCTTGCTCCATATGTAATCGGCCATGCCCTCCGATGTCAGTTGAAAGAAGCGCGCAATATCGTGCGCTTCCGAGGCTTGGGCAGGCCTGAAGTCGATAGACATGTACAGTGCTTCCATGGAATCGGGTGGCTGGTTTCAAGGATTACGCCCTTGACAGGCAGGCAGGGTAGCCAGGTGGCACGGTTCCCATCATGCTCGGGGCGAACACCGTCAGCACAGCACGCGACGCCGGGGCTCAGTTCAAAGGGCCGCGCCTGCTTGAGTGGCTTTGGTATCGGGGGTAACCGTCTGGCAGCGCGGGGTCTTGATACCGACACCCATCGACGGGCGCCTGCGCCTGGCCGTGAGCTTCGCGGTGGCCGCGCGCGACATGGCATATCTGACACCGTGGCACGCGACACGGCCATCGCTTGCTTTCGCGCCTACCGCGAGAATCTGCGCGTCTACTCGAAAATGAGCCCGCTTGAGGTCTGGTATTCGCGCCTGGACACCCAGACGCTGCTGGAGAACGCCGCGTATGGTTCGACCGCTAGCGCATGGTGGACGCTGCGCTGAAGGTCGTGGGCATCGGTAGTGTCGGCACTTGCTGCTTCATCGTGCTGATGTTCTCCGAGGGGAATGCCCCACTGATTCCTGCAGTTCAAGGAGTCCTGTCACTCGGTGCTGGCGCCGTATGCGGGCATGAGCCAGTATCACAACCAAGGGCAACGGGTGGTCATGGGTCTGCGGTTTGACCTTGGCGCGCGCACACGCCAAGCCCGGCGACGCTGCAACCATCAGCGGTAACCTGGGCAAGGGCGACGCCTTTGACCGGTCTGTGGGCGACTTCGCCCTGCTGTATGCAGACCAGACAGCCCGCGACCATGCGGTACTGGTCAAGGCAAGGCACAGCGGACGCGTGCACGTGCTGGTCGAGGAGCAATGAGAAATGGCCGAAACCACTGCGCATAAAAGACTCCACCTGCCCATTCTGCAAGGCTTGCTGCCGTTAGACCTGAAGCAGATTCCCGCTGAAGTTGTCGCCGGCCTCACCCTGGCAGCACTGGCGATTCCAGAGGTCATGGGTTACACGAAAATTTCCGGTACGCCCGTCGTTACCGGACTCTATACCATGCTCATCCCGACGGTGTTGTTTGCCCTGTTTGGCTCGTCACGACACCTGGTAGTTGGCGCCGACTCGGCGACCGCTGCAATTCTTTCGGCGGCACTGGTTGGACTCGCAGCGACTGGCACGGATGAATACCTGGCGCTTGCCCAGTTGCTTGCACTGATGGCTGCCGGCCTGTTGATTCTGGCCCGACTGGTGCGCCTGGGATTCATGGCGGACTTTCTGTCGCGCACCGTTCTCGTAGGTTTTTTGACAGGCGTAGGCATTCAAGTCGCGCTCGGACAGCTGGATGGAATGCTTGGCTTGCCGGAAGCGGGCCATGGTGTGCTGGGTAATCTCTGGTCAACGTTGCAACGGCTGAACCAGCTCAACGGACATGCAATTGCCGTGGCCCTGCTCGTGCTGGTCGTGATTCTCGGGAGCCGGAAACTGTCCCATAAAATTCCTGGAACGCTGATTGCCGTCGTTGGTGCGATTACGCTCAGTTGGCTGCTGAACTTCGCCGCCTACATGCCAGTCCTTGGCACGGTACCTGGCGGACTTCCACACTTCGGGATACCCAATGTGCAATGGAGCCTGGACCTGCTGAGCCAGCTGCTGCCAACGGCCTTTGCCATGTTCGTGGTGATTCTCGCGCAAAGCGCTGCCACCTCGCGCGCCTATGCCAGCCGCTATAACGAGGCCTTCAGTGAAGATACCGATCTGGTCGGTTTGACGCTGGCCAATCTAGGGGCCGCGCTGTCGGGAACTTTCGTGGTCAATGGCAGCCCGACCAAGACGCAGATGGTAGATAGCGCAGGCGGGCGCAGCCAACTGTCGTTATTGGTGACCGCGCTTATTGTACTGATGGTGCTGCTGTTCCTTACGGCGCCCTTGGCTTACATGCCGGAATCCGTCCTGGCAGCCGTCGTGTTCATGATCGGCATCGAGCTGACCGACTTCAAAGGCCTGAAAAATATCTATGTGGAGCGCCGGAATGAGTTTTGGGTTGCCCTGATTACCCTCCTGACTGTGATGTTCGTCGGGGTTAAACAGGGCATCATTCTGGCGATGGTGCTGTCGATCATTGACCATCTGCGCAGAGGCTATCATCCGAAGAACGTGCTGCTGGCATCTACCGGGACAGGCAAGCTGCACCCCGAAGTCTTGTCCAGTGGCGCCCAGGCACGACCTGGCCTGCTTATCTACCGCTTCACCCACAGCATGTACTACGCCAATAGTCGCCAGTTGGCTGAAGAAGTCACCCAACTGGTCACCCAGGCAGTATCTGGATTGCGCTGGTTCTGCATCGACTGTTCGGCGGTGGATGATGTCGACTATTCGGCAGCCGAAACGATCCGCAGCCTCGCTGCCACACTGAAGGCCCAAGGCGTACGCATGGTGCTCGTCAACGTCATGCCGGATGTTGCAAGCAGTTCGCAATACAACATCAGACAACTACTGGGTGATGATGCAATATTCTCGCGGTTTGACGATCTGCTAAGTGCGTACGACCTGCAAACCAAGGCCTCCCGGTGACCTTCCCTTCACTTGCAATGTAATCGTGCATTGTCTGGCCGATAGTGTCGATACTGCTGGTAGTCATGGCCCTGCTCGGTCCGGGCAGCTCGAGACGTCAGCTACGGTCCCGCGTCCCCGCGCCAAATGACTCCGGCAACATGCGCTTGAGGGTGTTGTCCTTGATCCAGTAGTGGTGCACCAGGCCTGCACAAGCATGCAGTCCGATCAGTGCATAGCCTGCATTGCCAACCCATTCATGCCAGTCCTTCAATGTCCTGGCCAGGGCGGGGTCTGCGGACAGTGGCGAAGGCAGACTGAAGCCCCAATACGGCAACGGCTTACCGGCAGCGCCGAGCATCAGCCAAGCCAGCAGCGGTGTAGCGATCATCAAACCATACAGCGCCAGATGGGTGGCGTTGGCCATCGCCGCCTGCCAGACGGGCGGCTTGGGCACAATGGGCGGTCGCGGGCTGAGGCGCCCCAACAAGCGCAGCCAGACCAACGCAAATACCGCAATGCCCAGCAACGCATGGCCACCCAGCAAAGGGCCTTTGAGCGCATGCCCCTTGGGTAACGCCCCGCGCAATTCGACACAGGCATAAATGCCGACGAACAGAACGACCATGCTCCAATGCATGATGATGGACAGGCGACCATAGCGGTCAACTGTTGATGCGCGCTGCATATCCATGACCTCAGAAAACCGAAAGGGGTATCCATTGCCACGCAGCGCGCTGGAGCGGCCATTGCCGGCAACCGGACAATGCCACGTTGCCAAGCGAAGCTTAAGGGAGTCTGAAGTGAGCGCGCCGGCTGCCTCAGGCCAGCGGCAGCGACATGGTGGCCGCCAAGCCGCCACTGACACGGTTTTCGAGATGCACGTGGCCGCCAAGCCGGTCGATGATGGTGGTCACGATGGACAATCCAAGGCCAGCCCCATTGGGGCTGTTACGGCTGTAGAAACGCTCGAAAACGCGCGATAACTCCGCCTCCTCGATACCCGGCCCCTCATCCTCGACGATCAGTTCGAAACGACTGTCCAGACGCCTGAGCAGCACCGTGATGCGCCCACCGGGTGGCGAATGTTCCACCGCGTTGGAAACCAGGTTCTGCAAGGCGATGGTCAGCGCACCGGCATCGATGGCCAGATGATGATCCCCTTCGCCAATATCCAGCGAAGGCTCCAGGCCACGGTCCAGTATCCAGGGGGTCAGCTCGGCCATGGTATCGGTCACCACCTCGGCAAGGTCGACCTGAGCGGTAGCGCGTTGCCCCAGGCGAGGCTCGACACGGGCCAGGGTCAGCAGTTGATTGACCACCCGGGTCAAGCGGTCGACCCCGCCGATGACAAAACCCAAGGCCTTGTGGCGCTCCGCCTCTTGAGTGGCCTCGAGCGCGTTCTGCGCGTGCAGGCGCAGCACCGCCAGCGGCGTACGCATCTCATGGGCGGCATCGGCAATGAAGCGATGCTCACGCCGCAGCAAGTCCTCGATCTGCGCCAACAGGCGGTTGATGGCCGCCTGCATGGGCTCAAGCTCCGATGGCAGCGGTACCAGTTGCAGCGGTTCCAGCGAATTGGCGTGCCGCCCACGGATGACATTGGCCATGTTCTGCAACGGCCGCAGCCCCCAGCCAATGGCGGCCCAGACCAACAGCGCCAGGGCCAGGCTACCAAGCAGGAACGGGAACACGGTGTGGCGGACGATCCGGTCGATCAGGTCGTAACGTACATCGTCACGCTCGCCGACCCAGATCAACCAGTTCTTTTCCGGTACCGGCAAGACGAAACCGCGCCATTGCTTGTCGCCACTGGCAAAGTCGTAGAAACCCGGGGCGCTCGGCATCGGATCAAGCCGGGGGGCGCTCGGCGTATGCACCAGCAGCACACCACCCTCCCCCCAGACTTGAAATGCCAGCTTGCTTTCGTAAGGGTGGCCGACCCCTCTGCGGCCGGCTTGCCCCAACGCTTCGTTGAAAGCGCGGTACATGTCGTCACGCGAGTTGCCTTGCACAGGCAGGCTCATGACCCCCTGAAGCAGGCGCGCGTTCTGGGCGAGGTGCGCGTCATACACTTCGTTAATTTCATGGCGGCTGTCGTGGTAGTTGTAGAGCACCAGCAGGCCAGTGCCGGCCAACAACAGGAACATGACCCGCCAGAGTGTGCGTTGACGCAGCGAACTCATGCCTTGCCCTCGACCAGATAGCCAATACCGCGGACCGTGCGGATCAGGCCATTGAAGAGTTTCTTGCGCAGGTGGTAGATGTTCACCTCCAGCGTATTGCTTTCGGGCTCCTCATCCCAACCGTACAGCAGCTGGGTAAGGCGTTCGCGGGTGAAGACCTTGCCAGGTTGGGCCAGCAACTCATGCAGCAGTCGATACTCCTTGGGGGTCAGGATGACTTCCACACCGTTGTAGTGCACTTGCCGGGTGGCAGGGTCGAGGCTCACACCGGCATGTTCGATCAGCACCGTCGCACGCCCGGCGCTTCGCCGCAGCAAGGCACGCAACCGGGCCTTCAGCTCGTTGAGGTCGAAAGGCTTCACCAGGTAATCATCGGCGCCTGCATCCAGCCCGGTGATACGATCATCGAGGCTGTCCCGGGCGGTGAGGATCAGCACCGGCAGGCTGTTACCCCCTGCCCTCACGCGCCGCAGCAGTTCGATACCATCGAGGCGGGGCAAGCCGAGATCCAGGATCACCAGGTCGAACCCCTCATGCTGCAACGCATGCAGGCCACTCACGCCATCACGCAACCAGTCGAGCGTGTAGCCCGCCTGGCGCAAGCCGTCGCAAATGCCCTCACCCAGTGCGGTATCGTCCTCAAGCAGCAGCAGCCGCATGTTCAGTCCTGTTTGTCCTTGATGGCCTTGAGTAAAGCATCGATATCGCCACGCCGGCCCTGGTCGGCCAGCTCGCGCCCTGGCCGGGGCGGCGCCTGCAAAGCCTTCTGCAAGGCGGCGGTGGCTTCAGGGTAGCGCTTTTGCCGATACAGATGATCGCCCCAGAAGTAGTTGCTGTCGATCCCATTGGGGTTGATCTGCAGGGCCTTGCGCAGCAGCTTGTCGGCCATTTCACTGTCGCCAAAACCGATCGGCCAGCCCGGGACCTGGTCATAGAGCGTGCCCAGACTGGTATAGGCCGAGCCCTGCAGGGCGTTGGGGTCGAGTTTCATGGCCTGTTCCAGGCTGGCCTTGGCCGCCTTGACCTTGCCCAGCGCGCCCAGGCCACCGACGGCGCCCGCCCAACTGCTGTTGATGATGCCTTCCCAGATCAGAGGCTCAGGCGTGCCGGGGTATTGATGCACGAACGCCGTGGCATCAGCGGCCAGCTTTTCGAATGCATCGGCACGTTTTTCTTTGGGTAACTGGTACTGGATCTGTGCCCAGCGTTGCTGCAAATCACTCAGGTGTTGCGTGCCTGCAGTGTCCAGTGCCCAGCTGAAGGGGGCGAAGGCCAGCAAGCTGGCGATGAGCAGACGCTTCATTTGCTCGACTCCTTGGTATGGCTACCGATATAGCGGCGAATAACTGGCAATTGCTTGCGCAGCGCACGGTCGACCACCCCCGGCAGCATGCCGTTGATGCGCACGAACAGCTTCTCTGGCCAACCCAGGTACAGTTCGCTGCGCTCGGACTGCACCGCCTCGAGCACGGCACGGGCGACATCGGCGGGGTCGTCCATGCCGACTTTCAGCGCCTGGTTGAGCGCTGTCGCAGCACTGCTGTTCATGGCTGTGCGGGTCGCCCGAGGCGCGGCATACACCACGTTCACCGGGGTGTCGGCCAACTCCCGCCGCAGCGCTTCGGAGAACCCTCGCAAGGCGAATTTGCTGGCGCAGTAGCTCGCGTAGCCGGGGTAGCCGATCGAGCCGTAGGTGGACCCGACATTGACCACCAGCGCCTTGGGTTGCTCGCGCAGCAGCGGCAGGCAGGCTCGGGTCAGCTGCAGTGGCGCCTTGAGGTTGATGTCCAGC
Organism: Pseudomonas vlassakiae; assembly: GCF_014269035.2. GTDB lineage: Bacteria > Pseudomonadota > Gammaproteobacteria > Pseudomonadales > Pseudomonadaceae > Aquipseudomonas > Aquipseudomonas vlassakiae. Next base: position 60,804 of record NZ_JABWRP020000008.1, on the reverse strand, counting down.
AACTCGTCCAGCGCGTGTTCGTCCAGCTGGTCGAGCAAGGCGAAGCGGTTCACCCCCGCGGCGTTGATCAGCACATTGACCCCGCCCATCTCGCGGGCCCGGCTGACGACCTGCTCGCGCCCTTGCGCGGTACGCAGGTCGGCGGTCTGCCAGCGCAGGCGATCCGGGTAGCGGTTCATCAGGCCCGCCAGCTTGCCCAGGTGCCGGCTCACCGCGAGCACCCTGGCCCCGGCCGCGCACAGTTGCTCGGCCAGCTCCAGGCCAATGCCGCCGCTGGCGCCGGTCAATACCACCACCGACTCAGGCAAGCGCATGCTGCACCTCGGCCTGGCTCGCACGCGGCAAGCCTTCGAACATCTCGGTGTACAACCGGTACACCACCTTGGCGGCATGGATCACCGCCTGATGGTCATCCACCTCGTCCAGGCGGTCCATCAGCCGCTTGTAGGTCACCATGTGGTCCTGGTCCAGCGCGCCGTGGGAGCTGAGGTAGCTGAACGCGGTGTCCGGCAGCCCCAGGCTGCTCTGGATGGCGCCTGCGGCATGGGTGGCCAGGGCGATGCTGGTGCCCTCGAGGACGTTGACCATGCCGAACAGCCCCACCGGATTGCCCCGCGCGATCAGGTCGTACAGGTAGGCGACCATCAGCTCGATCGGCATTGCCGGCCGGCCATCGCGCACCGCCTCCCAGTCACCACCGCAGGCGTTGATATCGTTTAGGATCCACTGCTCGTGGCCGTATTCCTCCTCGATGTATTCGCAGACGGCGCCGCGCAACCATTCCAGGCGCGAGGGCAAGCGCGCGCCGCAGGCCATCATCAGCGGCACGGTGTGGCGCACGTGGTAGTAGGCCTGGGTCAGGAACGCGATATAGCCGTCGCGGCTGACCTGGCCGGCCAAAGCCTCACGAATCACCGGCACCGCGAACAGGGCCTGGCGCTCGTGGCTGGTTTGCAACTGAAGGGTATCGAAAAATGACATGACGGACCTCACAACTGGATGTCGGACAACAGGGTGTGATAACGCTGCAGGATCGCCTCGCGTCGCGGGCGGCCATTGGCGGTCAGGGTGTTTTCGCCGGCCGTCAAAGGGCCTGGCAGGCGCCGCCAGACATGCACCCTGGCGTAGTCGGGCAAGGTTGCATTGCTGCGCTGCACCGCCTGCTCGATGGCTTCGTCGCTGGTACCGGGGTCAAGCGGCCAGAGCAGCGCCAGGTTGCGCGGCAGGCCTTCACCGTGCACGAACGCCTGGGCGATCACACCGCTCTGGGTCAGCTCGGCTTCCACCCATTCAGGGTTGACGTTGCGCCCGAAGCTGGTGATGAACTGGTGTTTCTTGCGCCCATCGAGATACAGATACCCATCGTCATCGAAGTAACCCAGGTCACCCGTGGCCCACCAGGCCGACGAAGCGGGTGCTTCCCCCAGGTAGCCAAGCAGTACCGAACCGCTGACCAGTACTTCGCCATCCCCGGCGATACGCACCTGAACGTGGGGCAGTGGCCGGCCGACGCTGCCCCGGCGCATCGCCCCCGGACGGTTGAGCGCCACCACCGAGGCACACTCCGACAACCCATAGCCTTCGAAGACCGGCAAGCCGATGGCCTCGGCCCGCGCCAGCAGGCCAGGCGATACCCGCGCCCCGCCGACTGCGACGAAGCGCAGAGGGCCCACCTTCATCAGGCCGCGTTCGATCGCCGTGACCAGGCCCATCAACAGCTGCGGCACCAGGATCAGGCTCTGCGCGCCGCTCAAGGCGATGGCCCCGAGCAAGCGCTTGAAGTCGACCTGGCTGGCGCCGCCCATGCCCAGTTGCGCCTGGGGGTAGAGCAGCACCCTGGCCCCGGCCATGAGTGCGGCATAGACGCCCAGGTTTTCCAGCAGTACGCCCAGCGGCAACACCGCCAGGTAGCGCTGCGGCTCGGTGGGCCGGCTGGCGAGCTCCAGTTCATGCGCGACACGCAGCATGGCATCGGCGCCCAGGCAAACGCCTTTGGGCGTGCCCGTGCTGCCGGAGGTATAGGTGACCTTGGCGGTGCCCGCAGGCAGCACCACCGGCGCTGCCAGATCGCGTGTCCAGAATGACTCCTGCTGGACGAAGCCCAGCTGGTTGAATACGCCCTCCCAGGCCGGCTGGCAAAGCACCAGGCTTGCGCCGCACTGTTCGATGCAGTGCTGCACCTGCGCCGTGCTGAAGAAGGTTGGCACGATCACGCAGGTCCGCTCCGAGACCAGCGCCGCCAAGTCCCAGAACAGCAACTCCGGGCCGTTATCCAGCGCCAGGGCCAACACGCCTGGCGGGTGCGCGCTCAAGGCCTTGGCGCGCAGCCAGACCTCGGCGAGCACCTGCTTGTAGGTGAACCGCTCGGTGTCTCCCTCCACCGCCAGGGCATCGCCGCGCTCACGGCCGAGGTCAAGCAGCAATTGCCTGAAGCGTTCCAGTTCATGCGGCATGGCCGGTCTCCTCGTCAAGCACGGGCAGCCCCAGGCGCCGGAACACACCGGCCGACTCCAGGCGCTCGAAGCCATGGCGGATATTGCCGACGAACACCTGCGGATGCTGGTCGTAATAGTGCCCCCATTGCTGCGCCGCCTCGTCCAGGCGCGCGGGGTCGGCCTGCGCCACCACCGTCGGCACCAGCCCCAGGCGCTGGAAACTGTTGATCAGGGTCGGTGCGCCAGTGAATGCCACCCACTGCAGCCCTCGGGTGGCGAGCAGCCAGGTCACGGTGGCGATCATGATCCGGGCGCTGCCGGCGCTGAGCGAGGCCAGGTTGCCAACTTCGACCATGCACTCGCGCCCCAGCGTCACGCCCGCCACCCTGGAGATCGCGTTTTCCAGGGGCTCATCCAGGTAGCCTTCGAGAAACAGCGACCCGCTGCTGGCCGGGCGCATTCCGGCCGCAGCCATCAGCCGCCCGTGGCTGTCGCGCAGGGCCAGTAGCTCTGGCAGGTAATGGTGGACATCGGCCTGGTGAACGTTTGCGAAACACTGATGAATGAAATGCTCCAGCTCGCCACGCCCCTGCTCGCCCTGCAGGTGCAGGGACAAATGGGCATGATGCTCAGCATGGGTGCCGATGGGTAATGGGAGCAGGCTGCTCCACAGGGCTTGAGTCATGAAGCTCCCCCCGAATGGGTTGGTCAGGGGGAGTATCCGTGGCGAATCTGAAGGAAATCTGAAGAGGTTTTCGAATCAACGCGATGATTTGATCAAAACCAAACGCAGGGTCCGCGCAACGCTCAATGTGGCTATATGGAACCGCTGCCTCAGAAAACCCGGCAGCTTATGGCAAGGAGCGGCTCTTCCACACCTGGATTCGGACCTGCACCCCTCGCCAGCCATGTCGCGCGCCCAAGCCCTGGCCAAGGCCACAGGCGCCACGTTGCACCTGGTGGTGCTGAGCCAACTACCATCACGCCTGATCACCCTTGACCAAATGCTGCGCAGCAGTGCCCGCAAGCAAGACGCCGAGCACCGCAAGGCTTGGCTGCACGAGCAGGCGCAAGCGCTTGGCGAACAGGGCATTACCGCCTACCCCGAAACGCTGGACGACGATGACCCGCTCAAGGATCTGATCCGTCTGGCGCAGCTGCACCGCGTGGAAATGCTGATCAAGGATATCCGCCACGAGACCGTCGTCAGCCGTGCCCTGCTCACGCCACTGGACTGGCAGTTGCTGCGCCGCTGCCCGATACCGTTGCACCTGGTGGCTCAAGCTGAGGCGGCGCTGCCTGCACGGGTGCTGGCTGCGGTGGACCTGGTCGAGCACGACGCTGCGGTGCACAGGTGCAACGACCATGTCCTGCAGGCTGCACAGGTACTTGCGCAGCGCTGCAAGGCACAACTGCATGTGCTTCAGGCCTATGAACCGAGCCCCAGCTTCATGGCCTATGCCGCTGCACCAGTGGCCTGGACCGATGAGGTGATCGAAGAAGTCACAGGCAGGGCACGGGAACGCCTGACCCGCTTCGCCGGCCATTACGGCATCAAGCCGGACCATTTGCACCTGATACGCGGGGCTGCCCGGAGTGTCGTCAGCGAATACGCCAATCAGCATGGCTTCGATGTGGTCGTCATGGGCACCATTTACCACGAAGGCTTGGCCAAGGTCATCGGCAGTACCACCGAGCAAACCCTGTACAAAGTGCATTCGAGCCTTCTGGCGATCCACGGTTGATTGAATGCCGGGTTGCCAGGCTCCGTGCCGTGGGCAAACCGGCGGCCCACCTCAATCGCGATGCCACTCGACGCTCAGGTACCGCTCACTGTCGCTGTAGCGATAGCTGCAGGTGCCGTCATAAGCGGCTTCCAGGTCATGTCCGATACGGTTGGCCAGCTACTTGCGTCTGGCTTGCTGGCGTAGTTGCTGCACCTCGTCCTGAGCCTGGATCGCCCGCCGTAGCGCCTCGTTGGCAGTCTGCTCGACCAGATCGATGCGGTAGCACACTTGATCGGCGCGCAACCGTGCAGTGGCGGCATTGTCCTCCGCCGACTCCAGGCGCGCATCGTATTCCTCGGCGCGCCACGCCGTGCAACCGGACGCGCTAACCAGCAGCAGGCCGGCCAACCCGCAAAGCACATAACGTCGCATGTCGGTACCCTCGTGCATACCCAGGACACGCTGAGTATCCGGGGCGGCGTGCGCCCGAGCCTGACATTTGTCAACCGCGAGCGGCCTGTTCACCGGGTTTGACCTTTATCAATCGCGCTGCGGGGCACAAGGGTAGAAACAAGGACTCAGGGCACTTGAGCCCTCCCCTGTCCGCTACCGGAGCCGATCATGAACGACCTTGACCTGCGAGACCTTGTGCTCGAAGAGCTGGAATTCAAACCGGATATCAATGCCGCCAGCATCGGAGTGACGGTGCAGAACGGTGTGGTCACCCTCTCCGGGCACGTCAACAGCTACGCCCAGAAAGTCAGTGCCGAGCGCACGGTCAAGGCCATGAAAGGCGTGCGCGGGCTGGCCGAGGAGAGATGGCCATGAACAAGGATCAGCCCTGGAAGCTCTACTTCCTGGCAGTCGGCCTGGCGGTGCTCGCTGCCGTGCAGTTCGGCCTGTTCAGCCAGCCGGCCGTGCAAGCCATTCCCTACAGCCAGTTCCTGCAATTGCTCGATCAGCAGAAGGTCAACGACCTGCATGTCGAGCACGAGCGTATTCTCGGCAGGCTGCAGGAGCCGATCGATGGCCACTCGGTGTTCTCCACCGTGCGCGTCGACCCGGCACTGAGCGAGCAGCTGGGGCGCTCCGGGGTGGCTTTCTCTGGCGTCGTCGAGGACAGCACGGTAGCGACCGTGGTGGGCGCGTTGATGCCGCTGCTGATGATGCTGGTGCTGTGGTACTTCCTGTTTCACGGGCTGGGGCAGAAACAGGGGCTGGGCGGGTTGATGGGGGTGGGCAAGTCGCGCGCGCGGGTCTATTTCGAACATGACACCCAGGTGACCTTCGCCGACGTGGCCGGTATCGACGACGTCAAGGGCGAGCTGACCGAGATCGTGTCCTTCCTGAAAAACAAGGCGTGGTATGCGCGCCTGGGCGCACACGTGCCCAAGGGCACCTTGCTGGTAGGCCCACCGGGCACCGGCAAGACCCTGGTCGCCAAGGCCATCGCCGGGGAAGCGGCAGTGCCATTCTTCTCGATTTCCGGCTCGGAGTTCGTGGAGATGTTCGTGGGCGTGGGCGCCGCGCGGGTGCGTGACCTCTTCGAGCAGGCCCGCCAGGCTGCACCGTGCATCATTTTCATCGACGAGCTCGATGCTCTGGGCAAGATGCGCGGGGTCGGCAGTTTTGGCGGCAATGACGAGAAAGAACAGACCCTCAATCAGTTGCTCGCCGAGCTCGACGGCTTCGACCCGCGTGAAGGCGTGGTGCTGTTGGCAGCGACCAATCGCCCGGAAGTGCTGGACCCGGCGCTGCTGCGTGCCGGGCGCTTCGACCGGCAGATCCTCATCGACCGGCCCGACCGCAAGGGCCGCCTGGCGATCCTGAAAGTCCACCTGCACAAGATCATCTACAAGAACGACCTGGACTGCGAGCGGATTGCCGAAATCACCCCGGGCCTGACGGGCGCCGACCTGGCCAACCTGGTCAACGAGGCTGCCATCGTCGCTACCCGGCGCTCCAGCCAGTGGGTCGAGTTGGAGGACTTTACCGCTGCGGTCGAGCGCCTGGTGGCGGGTGTCGAGCGCAAAGGCAGCGTCTTGCGCAGTGACGAACGCCAGGTGGTGGCCTACCACGAAATGGGCCATGCCCTGGCCGCCAGCAGCCTGCCGGCCATGGACCCGGTGCACAAGGTGTCGATCATTCCCCGCGCTGCGGGTTCACTGGGTTACACCCTGCAGCGGCCGACCGATGACCGCTTCCTGATCAGCGCGCAGATGCTGCGCGACCGCCTGGTCGTGCTGATGGCCGGGCGCGCCGCCGAGCACCTTGCGTTCGGCCAGGTCTCCACGGGCGCCGCCGACGACCTGGGGCGCGCCACCGACATTGCCCGCCAGCTGGTCACCCGCTTCGGCATGAATCCGGTGTTGGGCCAGGCGGTACTGGAGCGGCAACAGGCCGGTTTTCTGGGCGACTCGATACTGCACCAGGCGCACAAGGACTACTCCGAGCAGACTGCGCGCGAGATCGACCTGGCCATCCGCGGTTTGCTGGAAGAAGCCTATGGCCGTGCCCGCTCTTTGCTGGAGCAGCGCCGCAGCGACCTGGATGCAGGCGCGCGCCTGTTGCTGGCCAAGGAGACCATCACCCCCGAAGAGTTCCCGGCGTTGCGACCACAGGCCGCTGAGCCCGCCACCTATGTGCTGGTCAATGCCACGAAGTGAACCGTCAATCCTGGCCAGGGTACCTGCCATGCTCTCTGTGACACTGATCAACATGCTGGTGGTGATCCTGGTGGTGATCATTCATTACGAATGCCTGCTGCGCCTGAATGACTGGCTGCCTCGGCTCAAGGTCTGGAGCCGCTTTCGCATCGTGGCAGGCGTATTCGGTGCACTGCTGGCCCACGCCGTGGAGGTGTGGTGCTTTGCCCTGGCCTATTACCTGATGGCCAATGCTCCAGGCTGGGGCACGCTCAGCGGCAATTTCGACGGGAGTTTCCTCGACTGCGTGTATTTTTCCTTCACCACCTATACCACGATAGGTTTCGGTGACATCGCGCCTACCGGCCACCTGAAGTACCTCACCGGCCTGCAGGCCCTGACGGGCCTGGTGCTGATCACCTGGACCGCGTCTTTCCTGTTCCTGGAAATGCAGAAGTACTGGAAGGCCAAGTAAGGTAACGGTCCAGGTTGTCGCGCCCAAGCGCGCTCAAAGGTCTTCGCCGCGAAGATCTTCCTCCCGCCGGCTCTGTTGGCGGATCAGCAGTGACAGCTCGTGCAGGTGGTCCGACAGCAGGCCCACCAGGTCGTCCGCCGTGGCGATTCCGACCAGCAGGCCGAAATCATCGACTACCGGAATGCGTCGGATATTGGCGCGGCGCATATTGAGGATCACCTCGAACAGGTCCTCGTTCTGGTTGGCGGTGATCAGAGGCCGGGGCAGCACATCGACTGCCTGCAGGTCTTCCTGATCCGGTGGGTTGCGCGCAATGATGCGCAACGCCAGGTCGCGATCGGTGATCAGGCCGATAGGCCGACAACGCTCGCGGTCGACATGTTCGGCCAGCACCAGATCGCCGACATGGTACTGATTCATCATGCGCGCCGCGGCATAGATGGAGATACCGGGCGGTGCGGTGACCACGTCCCGGTTGCAGTATTTGCCAATGGACATCATGTTCTACCTCCACAGGCGGAGCTTCCTTGCTCCTCGATACAGTAAAAAGGGGTGATCATTTACCACTCTTGATCGGAATCACCTTTTCCGGATGGATGGCTTCGGCGCGTTTGGGCAGGTGCACCAGCAGCACGCCCTTGTTGAACTGGGCGTTGATCTTCTCGGCGTCGACTTCACGGGGCAGCTGGAAGACCCGTTCGAAGCTGCCGTAATGGCGCTCGGACAGGTGATATTCCTTGCGTTTTTCGTCCACTTCTTCGTGTTTCTCACCGCGGATCACCAGGTTGCCATTGGCGAGCTTGATCTCGATGTCCTTGTCATCCACGCCGGGCAACTCGGCACTAATGCGGTACTCCTCGGCCAGCTCGCTGATGTCCATGGCCGGCATGCCGTGGCTGAACAGGTCACGCCGCCAGAAAGGCTCTAGATCGAACGGTGTGTGGCTGAACGGCATGCGCATCGGCCGCCGTCCGAAATCCTCGAACAGGCTGTCGATCTGACGGCGCAATTGCTGGAAGGGTCGCCACAGCTCCGAGGGTTCGACGCTGGGCGGCGAAGCGTTGGCGGGCTGGGTGGCGACCGGGGTAACAGGCACTTTTTTGGCAACTTCTGACATGGCGACCTCCTAGAATGAGTAATGCCTCCCAGGGAGACCCCTCGAATGTGCGCCGTCGGGCAAAGCACCGTTTGATCTTTATCAACCACGAGGCGCCCCCTGCGCCAGCCGGTTTGATCCTGATCAAGATGCCGCAGCGGCCACGACCTAGGCTGGTATCAGCAAGATATGCTTACAGTGCGAGGCAGCCATGAATCAGGATGGCGGTGCCAGTGTCCGCTTGCTGCAAACGTTGCCAGGCCCAGGTATCCAGCAGTTCGTGCGCCTGGCCCTGTGCCGCCAGCCGTGCAGCGAGGCAATGGCAGGCCAGTACTGCCTGCTCGGCCGTGGTACCGAATGCTGGCCGTGCAGCTACGTGACCCTGCCTGGTGTCGCCGGGCAATTCATCGTCAGCATCCATCATGCACAGCCATTGGGTAAGCTGGGGGAACAGTTCGATTATTCCGGGCCGCTTGGCAGCGCCTGGCCGCTGCCCCTGCAAAGCGAACGGTTGCTGGCCATCAGTCGCGCCGACGGCCTGCTGCCCTTGCTGGGCGCGCTGGATGAGATCCGCTGCTGGCTGCCCCGGGTCCAGGTGCAGCTGTCACATGACGGCATTGCCGCCGAACTGCTGCCAGAGGAGTGCCAAACCTGGCTGGCAGCGCTTTCGCCAGTGCCGCGCGACAACAGCGGTGGCGGATGGCAAACCCGGCGCTTGCTGACCCACTTTGCCCCGGACACGGTGTACTGTTGCGCACCGTCACAGGTGGCGCGCCAGGTGGCCCGGCTGTGCTGGCAAACAGGCGTGGCACCGCAGCGCATCTGGATACGCACGGCTCATCTGCCACGCCCGATCGGGGCGGGGCACCTCGCCGGAGGCTGGCCGGTGCAACGCTATGACCGGCTGCTTGCTGCACTCAAGTGGGCTCCTCCAGGCGAGTCAGGTTGACCAGGCCTTGCATGTCGGTGAGCCTGACCTCACGCCCGGCGCACTGCATGAAACCTGCATGGATGAAGCGGCTGAACAATCGGCTGACCGTTTCCAGCGTGAGGTCCAGGTAGTTGGCGATATCGCCGCGGGACATGGGCAGGGTGAACATATCTGCCCGCAGCCCGCGTGCCTGGTAGCGCGTGGACATGCCCAGCAGAAAGATCGCCAGCCGCTGATCGGCACGCCCGTGACAGCAGCGCAGGTGCTCGTCCTTGCCCTGGATCCCCAGGCTGGGCATGTGCAGCAACTGGTAGCGCAGCCCCGGGATCTGGCCGGACAGGTCCACCAGCTGATCCAGCCTGATCGAGCACACCAGCGAGAGTTCCAGGGCAATGGCAAAGCTTCGGTAATGACCGGCACCGATAGCGTCCAGCCCGAGCATCTCGCCCGGCAGGAGGAAGCCGGTGACCCGCTCGCTGCCCTCGGCATCGAGCATAAAATTCTTGATCGCCCCGGAGCACAAGGCAAATACGTGCTCCATGGGTTCGTTGGCCTTGAACAGGTACTCACCCCGCTTCAACGGCCGGTTACGGCGGACAATTCGCTCCAGCTTGTCCACTTCGTCGGCACTGAGGCTGGCGGGCAGGCAAAGCCGACTCAACGAGCACGCAAGGCACTTCACATGGGGCCTTGCCCCCATTTCCGCAGAGCCTGACATGACGATGCCTCCGCTTTTTTTGCAGGCGGGCATCTATTCAAGTTAGCGGCTCCACTGAACGCTGGCCGTCCGTCCGACCAAGGGTGGCACGCTACCTGATGCGACTTGATGAAGATCAAGCCGCCCCTTGCCCGTGCCCGCATGCTCAAGCATCGAACGCTTCGTTGCAGCCCGACTGTTTGCCGGGGCGCTATCTGCCAAAAAGGTGAAAGAGCATGCAAATCAGTAAGTTGCTGGTAATTGTGGGCGACGAGGATCGTTATGATCCGGCTATCGAACAGGCGGTGGAGCTGGCGCTGGCCATCGGCGCCTCGGTGACTTTGGCCATCCAGCCAGCGCCTGCTGCGCAGGCCAGGCACACTGACAACCTGAGCCGGCAGAAAAGCCTGGCCAAAGGTTTCCTCGACCGCGGCATGCACGTGGAGCCCGAGGTCAGGCGAATCAAGCCCTCGGCCAAAGCGCTGGTCAAGCTGGCCAGGGCATGCGACGCCGACCTGGTGATCCTGCAAGCTCAAGTGAACGGGGACGTCAGTTTCGACCTCGAACTCATGCGGCTTGCGCCCTGCCCCGTGTTGTTCGCACGGGAACGAGCAGCGCCTGGCCAAGCCAAGCTGTTCGTCGCGGCGCCAGCCAGTTGCGAAGACCTGGACGACGGCGTCGCGAACGCCGAGGTCGTCGAAACCGCGAGGCTCATAAGCCATGCGCGCAAGGCGAAGATGCATCTGTTCTCCGTCTATGACCAGGCCGCCTTGCTGCGTCACAGTGAGCACTACAGCCTGGCGGAAATCCCCTCGTACGAAACCCTGGCAAGCGCATGCAAACGTTTCGCTGCGCAGCTGGGGGTACCTAACGTTCATCACCACCTTATCGTCGGCTCATGCGCACACACCCTCTGTGCCTATGCCAACCGCTGCGGCTACGACACCGTGGTGATCACCAGCCCTCACCGCGCCTGGCAGTTCGCGACCCTCGAATACCTGCTGGCCAGCCTCACCTGCAGCTTGCTGGTGGTCCACGCCAAGGCGCGCCAGCAGCAGTTGGCCATACCGAGATCGCAGGCATCGCGCGACCCGCTTGTTCTGTCGCTGTGACAGGTGATGAGTGAAGCAATTGACAAGTGTCAAGTCAGCGAATGGCCCGCTGCCGACACTGAACTTCCTGGTTCATTCGACATAGAGGACATTGCCATGGCGCCCGCCGAGACTTCCCGTGTGCACACAACGCCTTCGTTCCCCAAGCCTTCGGGTGAACACTGGATCGAAGCCCTTGAAAACGGCGTTCACGTGTTGATCAGGCCCTTGCAGGCCCAGGACCGTGAACGCGAAAAAGCCTTCATCGAACGGCTATCGCCCGAATCACGGCATTTCCGCTTCCTGTGCCAGCTCAGGGAGCCCGGTGAAGCCATGCTCGACCAGCTGATGAAGGTCGACCAGGATCGCCAGGCGGCCTACGTCGCCCTCGCCCACGTGGATGGCGAATTGCAGGAAGTGGGCATTTCCCGCTACGCCACCGCCAGCGGCAAGGACGAGTGCGAATGTGCCGTTACCGTCATGGACAGCTGGCAGCACCATGGCCTGGGTCGCCTGCTGCTCAAGCATCTGATCGATCATGCCCGAGCCAAGGGCTTGCGGCAGATGTATTCGGTCGACGCGGCAGCCAACCATGCGATGCGCGACCTGGCCAAGGCGGCGGGGTTCACCACCGCCGCCGACCCGGATGACCCCAGCCAGGTCATCCACCGGCTCTCGCTGATCTGACCCTGGGCCGCCGCACTCTGATGCCCATTGGCTGCACGGGCAAAACCGCCTGCTGCCCACCGACCACCGCGTGGAATTTCGCGGCCTGGATGTCTCTACCTCCCGCGCCGCGGTGGGCGCCTGTCATTGCAGCATCCGCTTGGGGGCAGTGAGGGTTTCAAGGCGTGACTGCACGTCCCTCCTCGGGCAACAGGTCGAACTGCGCGAGGCAACGCTGCTCATCCGCGGGGGTCACCGCCTTCAGGCCGCTCACCTCCTGCAGGGGCGTTTCGAACAGGGCCAGGCGCAGCACCCCGTTGCGCTCCAGAAAGGTCTGAGCCATGCACGTGCACACGGGTTTGCCGACCAGCGCCGCGAGCTTCTCATCCTCGGGCACGTCGACCTGGGCCTGCAGGTTGGCCGTGCAGTTTTCCACGATCTGCGCCACGGAGCGCCCGGCCAGCCACACGGTGCCAGTACCGAGCAGGACCAGCAGCAGCAACACACTCATCAACCGGTTCGATTCCTGGGTAATCGAACGGAGCAACGCCAACCTGGCCTGCCACCCCGTATCCTGGCCATTGAAAATGGCCTTGCCGACCGTGCGTCTGAAGCCCCGCTGCACCGCCCACCCCAGCGCGACACTCAACGCCAGCAGGCTCAGGAGCACCGCCGGATCGCGCATGGGCATGCGCCAGCTGGGGCTCGATGCGCGGTACACCGACGCGGCGACGAGCAATGCCACGATGGCCACGATCCAGCCCAGGCTGCCCTTGGGCCTGTGCATCCAGGCCCGCAGTTTCGCCCTTGCTTGCGTACTCATGATTCACCTCCCGCGCCTGGCTAGCGCACCGGGTCGATGGCGACGGTTTCCTGATATTCCGGCACGCAGACCTGCCAGCCGAGTTCGAGGCTGATGCGCCGGCGCAAGGTGTCGGCAGCGTGCGGCTCGCCATGAATGACATAGGTCTGCCGCGGCGGCCGGGCAAAGCCACGCAACCACTCCATGATTTCATCGGCGTCGGCATGCGCGGAGAGGTTCTCCATGGCATGCACCTGCGCCCTGATCGGCACGTCTTCGCCGTGCAGGCGCACGCTGCGCGCACCGGCGACGATATCGGCCCCCCGCGTGCCGCCGGCCTGGAAGCCCGAGAACAGGATGCTGTTGCGTGGGTTGGGGGCCAGTGCCTTGAGGTGGTGCAGCACCCGGCCACCGGTGGCCATGCCGCTGGCGGCAATGATCACCGCAGGCTCGCGCAGCTGGTCCAGGTGCCTGGACTCATCGACCGTACGCACGATATGCGTGCCTTGGCACATGGCGGCGCATTCGGCTGCAGTCAGCCGATGTTCGCTGCGGTACTGCTGGTAAAGGGCGGTGGCGTCGGTGGCCATCGGGCTGTTCAGGTAGACCGGGATATCCGGGATCAGCCGGTCGCGCTTGAGCGTGTACAGGTAATACATCAGCAACTGGGCGCGGCCGACGGCAAACGATGGGACCAGGGTGATGCCATGGCGCAACAGCGTTTCATTGATGACCTTGGCCAGGTACTGTGCGGTCGACTCGTCAGGGTGCTGGCGATCACCGTAGGTTGACTCGATCAGCAGTACGTCGGCCGTCCTGACCAGCTCAGGCGCACGCATGATCGGGTCCTGAGGGCGCCCCAGGTCCCCCGAGAACAGCACGGTCTGGCCTTCGGCGCTGATCTGCACCGTCGCCGCACCGAGGATATGCCCGGCGGTGCGCATCAGCAGCTGCATGCCATCGGCGATCGGCAACGGCTGATGCAGTTCCACTGGCTGCAACAGGGCCAGGGCCTGCCTGGCATCCTGCTCGGTATAGAGGGGGCGCGCTGGCGTGTGCTTGGAGTAGCCATGGCGATTGGCATGCTCGGCCTGCTCCTCCTGCAAGCGCGCACTGTCCAGCAACAGGATCTGCGCCAGGGCACAGGTGGCCGGGGTGGCGTAGATCGGCCCGCGGTAGCCCTCCCGCGCCAGCACCGGCAGATAGCCGCTGTGGTCAAGGTGGGCGTGGGTCAGCACCACCGCATCGAGCGCACGCAGGGCCGGTGACAGCGGCTCCCAGTTGCGCAGGCGCAGTTGCTTGAAGCCCTGGAACAGCCCGCAGTCGACCAGTACCCGCGTGCTGTCGCGGGTCAGCAGGAATTTGCTACCGGTCACGGTTCCGGTGCCGCCAAGAAAGGTCAATTGCATGGCTCAAGGCTCCCACTGTTCGGCTACGTCGGGGTGCACCGCAAGGACACTGCAGGGCGGGTGGCTGACGATCCGTTCGGTGGTATCGCCCAACAGCTTGTCCAGCCCTTTGGGCTGCACGACGCCCATCACCAACGCATCGATATCCAGCGCAGCCACCTGTTCACGGATGACCTGCACCGGCCCGCCTTCCATGAAATGCCTGCGCTCCGGCGCGACGCCCTCGGCGTCGGCCAAGGCCTCGAAGGGTTCCTGCAGCGCTGCGCGCATCTCGTCGATCCAGGCCTGGGTGACATGCATGTCGGCGGCAAACACGCCCGCCAGGTTGTAGGCCGACACCAGGTGCAAGGGCGCATCGCACTGCAGCGCCAATGCCTGGGCGGCGCGGATGAGCCCACGGTTGAAGTGTTCCTGCAGCGCAGGCGTCTCGCTGAACGCGGTATCCACGCAAACCAGGATCCGCCGCGGCAGCGTCACGGCGTCGCGCGGCACGAAGTGGGTGATGACCTTCACGCTGCGCATCAAGGCACAGTCCAGCGGCGTGCCGAACAGCCGCGCCAGGGCCGAGGCATTTTCGCTGTCCTTGAGCAGCATGTCAGGCTGCAGTTCGCTGATGTAGTCAATGGCCGTGCTTCGGATATCGTCGGCGTTCAGGCTATCGACCGTCAGCGTGATGCCACTGCCACGATGATGCTCGACCAGGCTCTCCAGCCTTGCCCGATAGCGTTCGTACTGGCGCTTGATGTCGGCTTCGTTGAGGCGCTCCTCGCGCAGCAGGTGCTCCTCGGTCGGTTCGAACAGCCCCAGCACATGCACGCTGGCGCCACTGACGTGCGCCAGGGCCAGGGCCCTGCGCAGCGCCGCTGAATGCGCATCGACCTCGGTGAGCAGCACCAGCAGTTGTCGGTATTGACCCATGATGAACCTCCGCGCTTGCGCAACTGGGGAGTGATGCAGGCGATGTTCCGCGCCCAGCCGCGCTGGCGCTTGATGCAGATCAGAAAACCGCCATCGGCGCTGAACTTGACCATTGTCAGAACCGAACCGGTCGGCCACGTTACAACGGCTGCACCAGTTACCGATCGGGCCAGCGGGAGGCAGCATGAACGAGCAGCAGATCGAACAGGCGCAAGCCGGTGAACATTGGGTCGAAACGCTTGACGACGGTGCAGCCGTGCTGATCCGCCCGCTGCGCGAGGACGACCACGAACGGGACAAGCGCTTTCTGAGCACCATCGCCTACGAGGCCAGGCGCTTTCGTTTCATCGCCGGGCTCAGTGGTGCAATGCCCAGCCTCGACCCGCGCTGGATGCCGGTCGATCAGCATCAGCGCATGGCCTACGTCGCACTCGCCCATGTGGACGGCAAGTTGCAGCAGGTCGGCGTCAGCCGTTATGCCGGCATGGCGGGCAGCCTGAGCTGCGAATGCGCGGTGGCGGTAAGCGAGGGCTGGCAGCGCAAAGGCCTGGGCCGGCGCCTGCTGCAGCACCTGATCGAGGCGGCACGGCGCAATGGCTACCAGAGCATGGTATCCCGGGACCTGGCGAGCAACTACGCCATGCACCGCCTGACCAAGGCGCTAGGCTTCACCTCGCGTTACCTGGGCGGCGACGTCAGCGAAATCATCCATGAGCTGGACCTCAACGCCTGAGCGACAAGGCCCTGAAGGGCCTTGTGCGTCATCCCTGTGAATGCTCGGGCGAGATCACCAGCACACTGCTGGACAACCGGTGCATGACACGCTCCGCGGTACTGCCGATGAACCAGCCGATACCATGGTGGTGATAGCTGCCCATCACCAGCACGTCGATGTCATGGCTATCCATGAACAAGGCCAGGACCTTGGCTGGATCGCCCACGTGCATGTGGCGGTGCTCGCTGGCGATGCCATTGCGCTCGGCCAGCGCCTGGAAGGCCTCACTCTGGGCTTCGTGAAGGGTCTGGGCGAGGTTGGAGTCGAATACGAACGAATGCTCGCGGCTACCGCCGGCGTCCAGGTACATCGACCCCAGGTCGTAGACGTAGAGCAAGTCGATCTGGGCGTTGCACTGCAAGGCCAGTTTCAGTGCCTCGCTGATGATCTGGTCATTGAAGCCTTCATACTGGTCTTCGGGCCTGGACAGGTCGACGGCCGCCAGTATCCTGCGCGGCAAGGCGTGGCTGGCCTTGTGTACCAGGTGCAACGGTATGCGCGTATCGCGCAACAGCTGGACATCCAGCGAGGTGAACATGGCGCGTATCCACCAGGGCTCGTGCTCGAACTCCTTGATCAGCATGGCAAACGGTTGCTCGCGCAAATGCACCAGGATCTCGTTCAGCGGATGCAGCACCCAGACCACTTCGGTGGTGACCGTGATGCCGGTGCGCCGCATTGGTAGCGCCTGGCTTTCCAGCCACTCGCGGTGCTGGCGCACATAACCATCGCGCATCACCGCCAGGGCCTGGTCATTGACCAGGCCCGCCGTGGCCAGCCCCTCGACGTAGTCGAAAGCGACGATGTGCAACGCCATGCCCTTGGCCTTGGCCAATGCTGCAGCGCGATCATAGACCGGGGTTCGGCGCATCAGGGGCGACGCGATCAGCAAGAGTCGTTGCGGGTTGTCCATGGCACACCTCTGCAGTTGGGAAGCGTGCCTCGATGATCTGCCATCGTTTTGAGCGCGACTTGATGTTTATCAACTCACGCTCCGTGTCGACGAACGGTGATTCAGCCCAAGCGGGAACTTGATGCGGATCAACCTTTCATGGCAAATCCGGCGCACGCTGACCTTGGACCAACAAAAAATTACTGAGCCTCGGTACACCTGCCCTGGCCCTCATGTAATCGCCAGGGAGGCCTTCGTTTTGCAGTGCCCGCAGTTGTCTGGCGGATCGAGGCTCCGATGAACGTCTACGTCGAGAAAAACACCGAACACAACCGCTGGTGGGTACGCCTGGATGACTGCCGGGTGAGCTTCAATACGGCCACTGAAGCCGAACAATTCGCCGAGCGATTGCTTGCCCGCATCAACGCCCCCCACTCGCTTGACAGGCTAGCCCCCTCCTTCAGCCGCACTGGCTCGGCTGAACGCCGATGCGCGAAGGGGGCCTGACGATGTCTGGGCAACTGAAGGTCACGCTGCTCGATCAACCCGATGCGTCGCACGCGGCCACCCCCATACACCTGAGGCCGCTGACGTCCCTGTGCAAGGACTGCCGCGTCAGCGGCCTGTGCCTGCCCACCGGCTTGCCGCTTAACGACAACAGTTGCCTGGGCACGCTGATTGGTCCCCGTATGCGTATTCGCAAGGGCGCCGCGCTGTTCAATGCCGAGGTCCCTCTCACCACGCTCTATGCGGTGCGCTGCGGCAGTTTCAAGACCAGCCTCAACACCATCGAAGGCCAGGGCGTGGTGATCAATTTCTGGATGCCGGGTGACGTGCTCGGCCTCGATGCCATTGCCACCGAACGCCATGTCTGCGACGCCATAGCCCTGGAAGACAGCGAAGTTTGCCCGGTGTCCTACCGCCGCCTGCAAACCCTGGCGCGGGCCTATCCCGACCTGCAGCAAAGCCTGAATCGCTTGATGAGCAGGGAAATCGTACGTGAGCACCAGCGCGTACTGATGCTGTGCAACCTCACCGCCGAACAACGGCTGGCCAACTTCCTGGTGGGGCTGTCCAGATGCTTCGTCAGCCGCGGTTACTCGGCCCATGGCTTCATGTTGCGCATGTCTCGCGAGGACATGGCCTCGTACCTGGGTTTGCGCCTGGAAACCGTGTGCCGCTCTGTCGCCCGCCTGCGCGCACTGCACATCGTCAGCCTGCGAGGCAGGCTGGTGGAGATACTCGACATGCCTGCGCTGATGGCGCTGCAGCAGGGCGGCGCTGACAGCGTAAGCGCGGACAAGCCGAAGCCACCCTGCCAGACCCCGTGAATGTGGGCCATGGCGACGCGGCCCGGGGCATTGGCCTGCTCAGCCCTTGTGTGACGTGCTGCCCTGTCACAGTGATTCAAGTGGGCTCAGGCTGAAAGCGTTCGCCAGGGACGCGATGGTAGTCCGCGCCAGCTATGGCTTTTAGAAATGCACGGTCGGCGAGCCGCCGTAGGTCCCGCCACTCGCGCCAGCCAATGAGTCCCAATCGGTCCATCTCGTCGGCCTGGCCAAGCAGCGCTTCGTGGTGGCTGCTTGGGCAATGACGCCTGCGCTCGACATCGTCATACACCATGAACCAACGGTTCACTGCAACCAGACGGCGCTGTTCCTGGCTGATCTGCTGGTTGATCGCGTTCATCTCGCCTGCCCTCGCACGCTTTGACTGTCGAGCACGCAGCTGTGAATAGGTTCAGCCGGGACAGGTCAACGGTGTGACCGCCTGGCACCTCAGTGCATGCTGGGGCTGGCTAAACGCTGGACAATCCATTCTTTACGCTTTGACTCGACCTGCATGTGTGTTCTGCCGTGTCCATGATCACCACTGAACAACTTGGTCTGAACTTTGCCCGCCCATGAGGCTTCCCCTGCATACCCCCACGATTTTTTGTGATGCAGGAGCGAACAGCATGAGAGCACTGACTTACCACGGCGCTAACGATGTCAGGGTCGATACCGTCCCTGACCCGATCATCACCGAAGCGGACGACATCATCCTGAGGGTGACCGCCACCGCCATCTGCGGATCCGACCTTCACCTCTATCACGGCAAGATCCCGGCAACGGAGCACGGCGACATCTTCGGCCACGAGTTCATGGGCATCGTCGAAGAGGTCGGCAAAGACGTGACCAACCTGCAGGTTGGCGACCGCGTCGTGATCCCGTTCGTCATCGCATGTGGCAGCTGCTTCTTCTGCCAGCACGATCTGTTTGCCGCCTGCGAAACCACCAACACCGGGCGGGGAGCGATCCTCAACAAGAAGGGGATTCCACCCGGCGCAGCACTGTTTGGCTACAGCCACCTGTACGGCGGCGTGCCGGGAGGCCAAGCCGATTATGTCAGGGTGCCGAAGGGTAATGTCGGGCCGTTCAAAGTCCCGACGAGCCTCGCTGATGACAAGGTGCTGTTCCTCTCCGACATCCTGCCCACCGCCTGGCAAGCTGTGGTCAATGCCCAGATCGGCCAAGGCTCGTCGGTGGCGATCTATGGTGCGGGGCCGGTGGGGCTGCTGAGTGCCGCCTGCGCACGGATGCTGGGCGCTCACACCATTTTCATGGTGGATGACAACGACTACCGGCTGGCCTATGCCCAGGATGCCTACGGCGTCATCCCGATCAATTTCGAAAAGGATGACGACCCTGCCGACAGCATCATCCGCCAGACACCCGGTATGCGCGGCGTCGACGCGGTCATCGATGCCGTCGGGTTCGAAGCCAAGGGCAGCACCACGGAAACCGTCATGACGGCCCTGAAGCTGGAGGGCAGCAGCGGCAAGGCGCTGCGTCAGAGCATTGCAGCGGTGCGGCGTGGCGGCGTGGTCAGCGTGCCAGGTGTGTATGCCGGGTTCATCCACGGCTTCCTGTTCGGCGATGCGTTTGACAAGGGCCTGACCTTCAAGATGGGGCAAACCCATGTCCAAAAGTACCTTCCCGAGCTGCTCGAGCATATCGAAGCGGGACGGCTGCAGCCGGAATTGATCGTGACCCATCGCCTCGCGCTGGAAGAGGCAGCCTTGGGCTACAAGATGTTCGATCAAAAAGAGGATGACTGCCGCAAGGTGATCCTGGTTCCAGGGGCGGCATCCGGGACGCTCGGCCCCGACCACATTTAACTTCACAGGAGCTTGCAGCATGATTGATCAAGCGACAGGAATGAAGCCAGGTGAGCGCTATTGTGTCGAAAACATCGAGCGGGCCCATCAGTTCCCCGGCTTCTTTCAGGATGGCAAGTATTACCTGGGCCCGGAGCTGTTGACGGCGGTTGGATGGCTGGAGGGTGACCGGTTCATCTACGACAGTCTGGATGCTCAGGGAGAGCCCATATTCCCCGATCGGGTGGCCGGCACCATCAGCAACCTGACGTTGAACCTGGTGGACGGCACCACTCTCCAGCTGTCGCCCATTGAGGACAGTGAGCCCTTCACGGCGCCGATCAACCCCTCCGTCGCACCCGACCAGCCACCGCCACTGACCGGCTCGCCGATCAAGGGCCCGCTGCGTGGCAAGGTGGTTGTGATCACCGGCGCGTCCAGCGGCATAGGGCGAGCCGCTGCCCATGCCTTTGCCTGTAAAGGCGCTCGTCTGGTGCTGGCGGCACGGGATGAGGAAGCGCTGTTCGAAACGCTGGACGAATGCACCGATTGCGGCACCGACGCGGTGGCCGTGACCACCGACATGACCCAAAGCGACCAGGTACAAGCCTTGGCAGCCCGCGCTGCCGAATTTGGCGATGGGCGCATAGACATCTGGGTGAACAATGCAGGTGTGGGAGCGGTGGGCAGTTTCGAGGAGACACCGCTTGAAGCGCACGAGCAGGTGATCCAGACCGATTTGCTGGGCTACCTTCGAGGGGCTCACGTTGCACTGCCCTACTTCAAGCAGCAAGGCAGCGGCATACTGATAAACACCCTGTCATTGGGCAGCTGGCTTGCCCAACCCTACGCCGCCGCCTATTCGGCCAGCAAGTTCGGCTTGCGCGGGCTCACCGAGGCACTGCGGGGCGAGCTTACCGAGTTCCCCGATATCCACGTCTGCGACATCTACCCCGCCGTGATGGATACCCCCGGCTTCCGCGACGGTGGCAACTACACCGGTCATGCCCTCAAACCGCCGGGGCCAATCTACGACCCGGAGCGAGTGGCCAAGGCCATGGTGGCCTGCGCGATCGCTCCTCGCGCCAACACGACCGTCGGCGCAAGCGCCCGCATCGCCCATTTGGCCAGCTACCTGGTGCCCGGGCTGCCGGCACTGTCCGGGTGGCTTGCGCGCAGGGGCCTGCAGCGCAGTCCCAGCGCAGAAAAGTCCGCAGGCAATCTGTTCGAGCCGCCCAGTGGCCGTCGAAGTGTCGAAGGCGGATGGCGAACGCCAAA
Source organism: Pseudomonas vlassakiae (assembly GCF_014269035.2). Classification (GTDB taxonomy): domain Bacteria; phylum Pseudomonadota; class Gammaproteobacteria; order Pseudomonadales; family Pseudomonadaceae; genus Aquipseudomonas; species Aquipseudomonas vlassakiae. The sequence goes on along the minus strand of NZ_JABWRP020000008.1, from coordinate 39,828 downwards.
AGATAAAACCCCGCTGCTGCTCAGCGCAGCGGTTATCGGTTTCCTTGCAGGCTTCGTCATTACCCGTTCGCAACGCCGGCGCGGCTGAATGATCCCGACGAACTGACCCTACCATTGAGAACGGAGAATCAACGATGAGCACACCATTGAACGGCAAGCGCGTGGCCTTTCTGGTCACCGATGGTTTCGAACAGGTCGAGCTGACCGGGCCGCGTGACGCCTTGATAGAAAGCGGAGCTGTGGTCGACATCCTGGCTGACAAGGAAGGAACGGTACGCGGCTGGAACCACGACAAGCCTGCGGACGCGTTTGAGGTGGATGCCACCTTTGACAGTGCCCACCTCGATCTTTACGACGCGATCGTGTTGCCTGGCGGCGTACAGAATTCCGACACGATCCGGCTGATTCCGGGGGCACAGAAGCTGGTGAAAAGTCACCACTCGGCCGGCAAGCCGCTGGCGGTGATCTGCCACGGTGCCTGGCTGCTGGTGTCGACGGGCCTGACACAGGGCAAGCGGATGACCAGTTACAAGACATTGCAGGACGACATCCGCAACGCAGGCGGCAACTGGGTGGATGAGCAAGTGGTGGTGGATGGCAACCTGATCAGCAGCCGCCAGCCGGACGATATCCCGGCCTTCAATGAACAATTGATCAAGGCCCTGGCCAGCTGAGCCCCTTCTGCATTCGGCCCCTTGTCGTGCAGGGTTTGCATCGACAACGGGGCCTTGCCCTGCCGCTTCAAGCCAGCTGAATGTAGACCGAGTAGCTGCCCAGCACGATCCAGAAACAAAGAAATATCCACGGCGTGCGCAAGGAAAACAGCAGCGATTTGCGGTGGCCTGCCTGCGAAGTCTCGACCTCGCAAAACAGCGGTGACTCGTCGTAAGCCAGCCCCATCAACGGTTCACTGCGCAGCAGATGGCTCTGTTTCAGCTGCCAGTGTTCAATGATGCGATAAGCAGCACGAATGCCTGGCCACGCGTTGAGCGAACTCAGCACGCCGAGCAACGCGAGAAAGGCGGGTACGACCAGGGTGAACATCTCACCCCACCCTTGGTTGAGGTTGCCCATCGAAGACACGAACGCGATGACCAGGAACGACTGGGCCGCCAGGTAGGCGTCTGTCCGGTTGGCCAGGATGCTGGTCTCGTACTGGATTTCCTTGCGGTAGAAATCCAGGCGCTCCTTGGGCGAACCGAACATCCTGGCGTTACGCTCCTCCTGCTCGTGCTCGGGTGTGCTGGGCGTGATGATACGGGGCACTCGATTCCTCCTGGGTCAGCGACGGCGTACTGAGAAGACTGGTATCTCTCAGGTAGAGCTGAGCCCTTTGTCGAAAATTCAGTGCAATTCGCAGAACACTCCGTCCGTCGCGGCGACAACCAATTACGTCCAACACTTTGCTCGGTGCTGTTTCAAACGGAGACATCCGTTCGTTAATGCAGGAGCTATGACCATGAGTGAATACCCCACCCCGCCCTTCCCTTCACAACCGCAAGCGGTGCCCGGATCGCAGCGCCGGATGGATCCGTATCCGGACTGCGGCGAACAGACCTACACAGGGCATGACCGGCTTGCCGGCAAGGTCGCCTTGATCACGGGTGCCGACAGCGGTATCGGCCGCGCTGTAGCCATCGCCTACGCTCGCGAAGGCGCTGATGTCGCCATCGCCTACCTCGATGAGCATGACGATGCTCAAGAGACCGCCCGCTGGGTAGAGGCCGCGGGTCGCAAATGCCTTTTGCTCCCCGGTGACCTGGCGCAGAAGCAGCACTGCTATGACATCGTCGACAAGACCGTCGAGCAGTTCGGCCGCATCGATGTGCTGGTCAACAATGCTGCGTTCCAGATGTCGCACGAAAGCCTCGATGAAATCGACGACGATGAATGGCTGATGACCTTCAACGTCAACATCACGGCCATCTTCCGCATCTGCCAACGGGCGTTGCCCTCGATGCCCAAAGGCAGCTCGATCATCAATACCAGCTCGGTGAATTCGGATGATCCTTCGCCGCAACTGCTGGCGTACGCCACGACCAAAGGTGCCATCGCCAACTTCACGGCTGGCCTGGCCCAGCTTCTGGGCAAGCAGGGCATACGGGTGAACTGCGTGGCGCCGGGCCCGATCTGGACGCCTTTGATCCCCGCGACCATGCCGGATGAGGCGGTCAAGAATTTCGGTTCCAGCTACCCCATGGGGCGGCCTGGCCAACCGGTCGAAGTCGCGCCGATTTACGTTCTGCTTGCCTCGGATGAGGCCAGCTACATCAGCGGGTCACGCTATGCCGTCACGGGCGGCAAACCGATCCTCTAGCCCAAAAAAGGGCTCGCCTCGCGGCGAGCCCTGCCCGCTACCCTTTGCTGTGTTCGGGTGAGGTCGGCCCCGTGCCGCGCTTGATCCCACGCGGGCCAGCGACGCCCCATATGGCAAGCCCGACGACGGGCAGCACGATAAGTATCAGCGACCACATCACCTTGACTGCGTCAGATTTGTCGCTGCGAAACACACTGACAATCGCCCATAGATCGACCAGCAGAATGATGGCCGCCACGGCAATCCAGAAATACGTTGCGAGATCGCCCATTTGCTTGTCTCCATTTTCCATTTGAGTAGCCGCAGCGTTTTGATACCGGTTTATGAAGGTCCGCTGCCCCTAAACAAGTGAAGGCAGCAAGCCGGACAAAGTTCAGGCCAGGTGTCAGGCTTGGGACAGGCGGGGCGAACAAGGGCTGAACCATTAGCGCAACGGCTGCGTCAACAGCAAAAGAACAAGCGAGTCGAAACCCTCATGACGTCCGATCCTGTACTGGCCGCGATTGGCTATCTCAAAGACCATCAGTTGATCCTTTCCACTGCTGAATCGTGCACGGCAGGTTGCATGGTGGCCATGTTGGCCGCAGTCCCCGGCACCGGCGAGGTGCTGGAAAGCGGTTATGTCGTGTATTCGCCCAGTGCAAAAAAGCGCTTGTTGGGCGTCAGTGGCGAAACGATCGAGCGCTACGGACTGACCAGCGAGCCGGTGGCCTGGGAAATGGCCCTGGGTGCGTTGCGAGACAGCGATGCCAATGTGGTGATTGCCACCACCGGCGTCGCCGGGCCCGGCCCTGAGTCCGGGGTGCCACCCGGGACGATGTGCTTTGCCTGGGCCTTTGCCGGCGAGCCTGTCGCGGTCTTTACCCGTACCCAGCGCTTCTTTGGCGAGAGGACGGATGTGATGCGCCAGGGCGCGCAATTCGGCCTCACGCGCCTGGCTCACTACCACCAACGCTGGCTTCGCGGCGAACGTGCCTGAGGGCCAGTGAAATGGCGGACGATGAACTGTGGTCCAGGCGTCACCCCGTCCAAGAGAACATGCGGATGCAGCAGCGCGTCTGGCGCTTCGAACGTGTGGGTTGGTATGTGCTGCTGATCATCGTCGTGCTTGCCTTGGCTGGGCTGTTTGGTAACGGCCCGTTGAGCGATGCCGAGGCGGTAAGCCAGGATGGCCGCGTGAAGGTCGAGTACCAGCGCCTCAGCCGCAGCGGTACGACCGACAGCCTGTTCATCACCGTCCAAGGCGTACCGGGCAAACCGGTCATGGTCGAACTGGCGGGGTCACTGCTTCGCCAAGCCAGCATCGAGACGATGCAGCCCGAGCCGCAGGTCTCGATGTCCCATGGCCCCGCCCTGCTCTTGCAACTGGGTACGACCAGTGATGGCGTGGCCACCCTGTACCTGACGCTACGCAGCGAGCACGTCGGAACTTTGCAGGGCGTCGTGAGGGCAGGCTCGCAGACTGAAGTCCATTTTTCCACATTCCTCTACCCCTAGGAGTGCGTCATGGATTCGATCCTCCGCGCAGCCGGGATGTACCTCGCCCTGATGCTGCTGTTCCGCATAGCCGGGCGGCGCTCGCTGGCCGACCTGACCACCTTCGATTTCGTCTTGCTGCTGATCATTGGCGAGGCTACCCAGCAGGCGCTCCTGGGCGAAGACTTTTCGTTCACCAATGCCATACTGGTGATCGCCACATTGATCGTGCTGGATGTTGGCCTGTCGCTGGCCAAACTGAACGCCCGCCCGCTTGCACGCTTGCTGGATGGCCACGCAACCCTGGTGGTCGAGCATGGGCAATTTCTGCACCAGCGAATGCGCCGGGCCCGGTTGACCGAGGACGACATTCTGGAATCAGCTCGTGACAGCCAAGGACTGGAATCGGTGCAACAGATCAAGTTTGCGATCGTGGAGCGAAACGGAAAAATATCGATAATCGCAAACGAATGACCGCCTCCGGTTATCGCATCAATATCGCTTGATGGGGTTCTATGGTAGGCACCGCTGCGACATTACGACACGTGCCAAGCCAGAGCCTCATTTTTTCTGCATCGAAGATCTGGCCCTCCTCCATCATCGAGGCAATGAGCGCCTGGGACATTCGGTAACACCCACAGCGGGGGCAGTTTCGCTCTTCCCAGCCGACCGTACATTGGACAGACACCGCACTTCCTGCGCAGATAAGGCAGCTCATAAAGCCCCCGTGTTTATTGTGGTTGGAAATAACTTCGATCGGTCAAAATCTATGAGAATTCCATGCCAATATTGCGTGAAGACGAGCGGCTCTGGCTCAATCAAGAATATTCGCCAGGGCGACGGATCGGCCCTGGCCACTGCAACGATCAGTCAAGAGTGGGTTGAGAACTTCTTGACGTCCACTGGCGGAGCGACAAACTCCGGGCCTTCCCCGGCAGCTCGCCATTTCACATTGGAAATGCCATAGCGCTCTGCCATGGGCCGGCTGACCTTCTTGATCTTGTGCTGGCCAAAACGAGGAATGATGCCGACCCCGGCATCACAGCTCGCCCAATGCCACGCTTCGGCGTTATCCATCTTGTCCAGCCGGATGATGAATGTGCGGTATTCACTCCTGAGCGCATACTCGATCACGAAAAGTTGCTGACCTGCCATCGGACTCTCCTTTTACGATTCACGATCTAGGAGCAGCGCATGCAAGAAAAGATTCAGTGAAAGTGCACGACCGGATACGTCGCATATTATCCAGCGTCCGATACTGGCCGAGCGCGTCATACCCAGGATCGAAGTGGCCGAACACCCCGTCCAGCCAGTGCGCTGATCAATTGCATTGAACCCCGCCGCTTGTGGCCCACTCCATCGAAGGCAACCGTGATTTTTCCCAGCCCCCTGAAGAGGTGTCCCATGAACGCGATCGAACTGCTGATCCAGGACCATCAACTGGTGAAGAAACTGCTCGAGGAACTGTCCTCGACCACTGAACGTGCGGTGAAGAAACGGGCCGAGCTGCTGGAACGCATCAAGCAGGAAGTCACCATCCATACGGCCCTGGAAGAAGAGATCCTGTACCCGGCGATCAAGCAGGCTGGCGGCAAGGAAGAGGCAAAGATGTACTACGAGGCCAAGGAGGAACACCGCACGGTCGACTCGCTGGTCCTGCCCGACCTGCTGGAGACCGAGACCGGAAGCGTGGAATTCGCCGGCCGGGTCAAAGTGATGAAAGAGCTGCTGGAACACCATATCGAGGAAGAAGAGAGCGAGTTGTTCCCCACCGCTCGCAAGCTGCTGGGCAAGCAGCAACTGGAGGACATGGGCCAGGCCATGGAAGCCCAGAAGAAACTGCTCAAGGGTGAACAGCGCGCCGCCTGACCAACCCCCAGCGCGCCCCTCCGGGCGCGCTGGCCCAGGCTTACCGGGTGGGCAACTCAGCGCTGGGCAATTCACATCGAAACGCAATCGCTTGGATGTCGCAGGATGAATGACTGGATCGACTTTCTCGAATGGCCCGCCATGGCCCTCACCGTGCTGGCTGCCTGGTGCATCGGCTCACGGCGCCCAGGCCGACGCAAGCTGGGGTTCTGCTGCTTCATTGCCAGCAATGTGCTGTGGGGAGTGTGGGGCTGGCAGGCACAGGCCTGGGCGTTGATCATCCTTCAGGTCTGCCTGTGCGTGATGAACCTGCGGGGTTGGAAAAAGAACACGGCGATGCAAACGGGCTGAACGCCCGGCCCCATCGCCGGGCCTTCAGCCACACGCTTACGGCCCTGCTGCTTCGACCCTTGCCACCTCGCCCTCGCTAGCTAAACGCCGGGCATAGCCAACGCCTCAGACCAGTGCCCGGCTCATGGTTTCGCCGGGGCGCTGATGATAGACCCGTTCACATAGCATCGATCCGTCTGCCCGATAGACGCCGATGAACAGCTGGGTGGCGCCTGTCCGTGACAAACGCGACTGCACCTCAAGGCAGACCCCGTTGTCGAGTGCTTCCTCATGGGTCTGGTGGTGCAAGATCGGGTCGCACCACTGCCGATAGGTTTCGCCTCGTCGTTTCATCTGCTTGTCCTCTGCACGGTTGTCAGCGGTAGATCACCTGCCGTGCGCCAACACTCCAAATCAAATGCCAGTGTCGGACGGCCGGCCAGATGCGCTGATCCCGGCCACGAAACCTGGAATTTGCCGAAACCGAGAAATCCGATCGACCTGTGGGGCCCGTTGGGCGTCCCAACAAGAGAACCTGGCTAATCAATCGGGCAAACCAGAGGTGAGGCTCACATGAACGAACGCATCATCGCCTTTTTCACCGATACCACCGTATTCGGTATTTCCATCCTCAACCTGCTGCTGGCACTGACCGTGGCCATCCTGACCTTCCTGGTCTCCCGCGCCGCGATCAGTTTTTTGCTGCACCGGGTGAGGCGCTGGTCCGAGCATGACGGCGCGTTGAGCCAGGTGCTGGCCAAGGTGCTGTCAGGCACCAGCAATTTCCTCCTGTTCCTGGCCTCGCTGCTGGTGGGGTTGGGCATGCTCGACCTGCCCGAGCGCTGGCTGACCCGGGTCGGCAGCCTGTGGTTCGTGGTCGCTGCATTGCAGATCGGCCTTTGGGCCAACCGCGCCATCGGCCTGGGCCTGGGCCACTACTTCGCCCGCCACCGCGCCGCTGGCCTGAACCAGGGCAGCGCACTGGCCACGCTGTCAGCCTGGGGCGCGCGGGTGCTGCTGTGGTCGGTGGTGCTGCTGGCAATGCTGTCCAACCTGGGTGTGAACATCACCGCGTTCGTCGCCAGCCTGGGCGTGGGAGGCATCGCGGTGGCGCTGGCCGTGCAGAACATCCTCGGCGACCTGTTCGCTTCGTTGTCGATCGCCGTGGACAAGCCCTTCGAGGTCGGCGACTTCATCGTCATCGGGCCGCTGGCCGGTAGCGTCGAGCACGTCGGCCTGAAGACCACACGCATCCGCAGCCTCGGCGGCGAGCAGATCGTCATGGCCAACGCCAGCATGATCAGCAGCACCATCCAGAACTACAAACGCCTGCAGGAGCGACGCATCGTCTTCGAGTTCGGCCTGTCCTACGACACGCCCACCGAGGCGGTGAAGAAAGCGCCGGGCATTGTCGAAGAGGCCATCAAGGCCCAGGAACAGGTGCGTTTCGACCGCGCCCACCTGCGCGGTTTCGGCAAGGAGGCGCTGGAATTCGAATGCGTGTACATCGTCAAGGACCCTGGCTACAACCTGTACATGGACATACAGCAGGCAATCAACTTCAGGCTGCTCGAACGCTTCTCGAAAATCGGCGCCAAGTTCGCAGTCCCGGTGCGCGCGATCAAGGTCACCGCATTGCCACACGAGGCCGACGTGCAGGGCCAGGGGCGCGACAGCCTCGGTATCAGAGGGGCCTGACTCCGTGGCCTCCGCTCGTCGGCGCCATCGCACAGGTTGCCCCGCAGGCAGGCCCAACCAGAGGTAAACCCCTTAATGGAGACAGACCATGAAGATCATCAAGCCTCATTCGTTGTTACTGGCGCTGTGTCTTGGCGCCAGCGCCCCGCTGGTACTGGCGGCGACTGACCTGAACGACCAACGCGCCCCAGGTACGCAGACCCAGGACAGCGGCCACATGAATGGCAACGGCGGGGCCACCGGCTCCGGTACGCCTGGGGATGGCATGGGTACCGGTTCTGGGGGTACCGATAGCAATGGCACGGACAATACCGGGGGTGACGGCACTACCAACGGCTCAGGTACCGGCAGCGGTACCGGCGGTGGCAACGGCAGTGGCGGCTCGGGCACTGGCGGCTCAGGTGGCGCATCAGGTGGCAGTAGCTCCGGCGGTTGACGGCAATGGGATTGCAGACACGACAAGATGGGCCAGCGAGCAGCGAGCGCCTGTCAGCCCGCTGAGCCCATGCCGGTCAGGAAGCCGTCACCACCCGCCTGGCGTCCCTGCGCACGGCTTGCGGAGGGACGCCATAGCCGCGCATGAAGGCCTCGCGCATGTGCCGCCGATCCCTGAAGCCGGCCTCCTTCGCCACCACGTCCAGGCTGTGCCTGCTCTGCTCGATCAGCAGCCTGGCCGCTTCAAGCCGCAAGCTCTCCACGGCCTTGGCCGGTGACTGTCCGGTCTCGGCGGTGAATACACGCGTGAACTGCCGGGGGCTCAAATGCACGGCTTCGGCGAGCTCCTCGACACTCAACGGCCGACTCAGGTGCTTGCGCGCATAATCCAGGGCGCTCTGAATCCGATCCGACTTTGGCGAAAGGGTCAGCAGCTCGGAATGTTGCGATTGCCCACCCGAGCGGCGTTGATGCATCACCAGCTTGCGTGCCACTGACCTGGCCATGTCGGTTCCCAGGTCCTTTTCCACCATGCCAAGCGCCATATCCAGAGCGGCGGTCATGCCAGCCGAGGTCCAGATCTGCCCATCGACAATGAAGATCCGATCGTCCTCCACTTCAATTTTCGGATGCAGCTCACGCAGCTTTTTTGCATAAGCCCAGTGCGTCGTGGCTCGCCGGTTATCCAGCACGCCCGCCTGGGCCAGGATGAAACAACCGGTACACAGGCCTGCGGTACGTCGAGCGCCGTCGACGAAGCCTCGCACGCTGGCCAGCACTTGCTCACTCGGCGGCGTCAGCGGGGTCAAGGTCCCGGTGATCATCCAGGTGTCGGCCAGACCAGGCGCGCCCAACGGGAGCGTGTCCATGTACATCCCCAGCGAAGAGCGCACCGTGCCACCCTCGATGGAAAAGTTCTGGATCTTGTAAACCGCTTCGCCCGCGACGATGTTCGCGAACTCGAATACCGACTGCGTCGCCAGCGACATGATCTGGAACCCTTCGGTGATGAGGTAGCCGACCCGGTGCATGATTAGCGCTCCTTGTTCAATGTCTTGAAAACGTACCATATACGTCGTTCAAGACAAAAGCGACCTGTTCCATCATGGCGCTACACCCAACCAGGAGCACCACCATGACACAGCCATTCAAAGGCACCGCCCTCATCACCGGCGCTTCCACCGGCATTGGTTCGATCTACGCGGAACGTTTGGCACGCCGAGGTTACGACCTGGTGCTGGTCGCACGGAACCGCGAACGCCTCAACACACTGGCCAGCCGGCTCACCACGCAAACCCGACAGAACGTGGAGGTGTTCCCGGCAGATCTGGGCAACGCCGCTGACCTGGCCAGGGTGGAACGCAAACTGCGTGAGGACGCCAGCATCAGCCTGCTGGTGAACAACGCGGGCATCGGCACTCACACCAGCCTGCTGGAAAGTGATGTCGAGCGCATGGCCGAAATGATCAGCCTCAACGTCACCGCCCTCACCCGCCTCACCTATGCGGCCGTCCCAGGCTTCGTGGCGCGCAAGCAAGGCGCCATCATCAACATCTCGTCGATCGTCAGCCTGGCGCCGGAGCTGCTCAACGGCGTGTACGGCGCCAGCAAGGCCTATGTCACCGCCTTTACCCAGTCGCTGCACAAGGAGCTTGCGGACCAGGGCATCAGGATCCAGGCAGTCCTGCCCGGGGCCACAGCGACCGACTTCTGGCAGATCGGCGGCCTGCCGGTCGAGAACCTGGACCCCGCCATCGTCATGTCGGCCCAGGACCTGGTGGACGGTGCCTTGCAGGACTTCGACGACGATGTGCTGATTTCCATCCCCTCGCTGCATGACCTGCAATCGTTCGAACGCTATGAAGCCAGCCGAAAGGCCCTGCTCGGTCAGCTGTCCAGCAACCAGCTTGCTCCTCGCTACAACGCCAGGTGATCCCCCGTTCACCGGGTGAAGCCAGCCAGACGTGGCTGCTTCACCCCGATTTTCATCCCAAGCGATAAAGGCTTACTCCATTCAGGTTGTGTCTTGAATGAATCGAAACCCATAGCCTGCACGTACTTTTCACATCACTGGAGGTAGTGCCCATGAAAGCCGTCGTTTATAACCAGCCCGGTTTGCCTATCCATGACCCGCAATCGCTCTACGACGCGGAACTCCCCGCGCCCAAACCGGGTGCCCGGGACCTGCTGGTGGAGGTCAAGGCGATTGCCGTAAACCCTGTCGATACGAAAATCCGCGCAAGCCGTGGCGGTGAGCTGCCGCAGGTTCTGGGCTGGGATGCAGTTGGCGTCGTCCGCGAGACAGGCGCAGAGGTGACGTTGTTCCAACCGGGTGATGAGGTGTTCTACGCCGGCGCCATCGATCGCCCCGGCAGCTACAGCGAGCTGCATGTCGTCGATGAGCGCATCGTCGGGCGCAAACCGCGCAGCCTGGACAACGCAAGCGCCGCGGCCTTGCCGCTGACCTCCATCACCGCATGGGAATTGCTGTTCGACCGCCTGGGTATCGAAGAGAACGCGGGCAAAGGCCAACGTCTGCTGGTTATCGGAGCTGCCGGTGGTGTCGGTTCGATCCTCGTTCAGTTGGCCCGCAAGCTCACGCAACTGACCGTCATCGGCACCGCCTCACGGCCTGAAACCCAAGCGTGGGTGAAGGAACTGGGCGCCCATCACGTCATCGACCACGCCCAGTCGATCCCGCTCCAGCTCGAAGCGCTCAAGCTCAACCCGGTCGACTATGTAATCAGCCTGACGCACACCGACAGCTACCTTACCCAGTTGGTCGAAGTGCTGCGGCCCCAAGGCAAGCTCGCACTGATCGACGACCCCGCGCAGCTGGATGTGATGCCGCTCAAACGCAAGTCGCTTTCGTTGCACTGGGAGCTCATGTTCACGCGATCGCTGTACAAGACCGAGGACATGATCAAGCAGCACCAGCTGCTCGAGCGTGTTTCGCAGCTGGTTGACCTGGGTGACATCAAAACCACCCTCGGCGAACATTTCGGTACGATCAGCGCCGAGAACCTCAAGCGCGCCCATGGCTTGATCGAAAGCGGTAAAGCCAAAGGGAAAATCGTGCTGGAAGGTTTCTGACCCGCTACGCACATAGCCAAAAGTGGGGCTGTCGCGAGCGCGGTCAGCCCTCCCACAGGCGCGATCGGTTACCTGAAAGCGTCGCGCAGCAGCGAACGCCCGCGCCTCGATGGAAGGCGCACGATAAAATTGTACAAAAATATTCGGCTGTATAGATTTTTCCAGGCGCTTGCACTATACCTTGTACAATAATTACATTTTGTACAGGTATTGCGCATGTCCGACTACCTGCAACATTTCACCGAACGCTTTGCCACGCTGGGTCCAGACAATCTCGAGCTGCTCGGCGAGTTGTACAGCGACGATGTGAATTTCCGCGATCCACTGCATCACATCAGTGGGCTCTCGGCCTTGCGTGGCTATTTCGCACAGCTCTATGCCAATGTCTCCGAGGTCGGCTACCGCTTCGAAGGGCTCGATGAGCCAACGCCGGGGCACGGCTACATCCGCTGGATCATGCACTACCGCCATCCGCGCCTGGCCGGCGGCCAGCCGATCAGCCTGCAGGGCTGTAGTCACCTGCGCTGGCGTGGGCGGGTGTACTTTCATCAGGACTACTTCGACGCTGGCGCCTTGCTCTATGAACATGTTCCGATCCTGGGCGGCGCGGTTCGCTGGCTCAAGGGCAGGCTGGCATGAGCCGCTGCTGGTTGACCGGTGCCAGCAGCGGCATCGGCGCAGCACTGGCGCAGCGCCTGCTGGAGCAAGGCCACCAGGTAGCGCTTGGGGCGCGGCAAGCCGAGCGGCTGGCAGGCCTGGCCGAACAGTTTGCCGGCCAGGTGCTGTTGGCCGTCGGCGATGTCGACCAGCCTGAGCAGGTAGCACGTATCGCCGCACAGATCGAGCAGGCCTGGGGTTCGCTGGACCTGGTGATCCTCAATGCCGGCACCTGCGAATACCTCGAGCCGGGGCAATTCGACCCGGCGCTGGTCGAGCGGGTCATGCGCACCAACCTGATCGGCACCAGCCATTGTCTGGCGGCCGCCCTGCCCTTGCTGCGCCGCAGCGAGCGGCCACATCTGGTGGTGATCGGCAGCTCGGTCAGCTGGTTGGCCTTGCCGCGGGCCGGTGCCTATGGGGCGTCCAAGGCAGCGCTGCGCTACCTGGTCGAATCCCTGCGCCTGGACCTGTCCCGCGAGAACATCGATGTCACCCTGGTCAGCCCCGGCTTCGTCGATACCCCGCTGACCCGACGCAACGACTTCCCCATGCCCCAGCTGTGGAGTGCCGAGCGCGCCGCCAGGCACATTGTCGCGCGCCTGCCCCGTCGCCCGCTGGAGATCACATTCCCCGCCACCTTCACCCTGTTGCTGCGCCTGCTCGGCGCATTGCCGGCACGCTGGCGCCTGAAGCTGGGCCAGCGCCTGGCGCGACAACCCGAGGACTGACCCATGCGCATCGCCATCATCGGCAGCGGTATCGCTGGCCTCACCTGCGCCCACTTGTTGTCACGCCAGCATGCCGTCACCGTTTTCGAAGCGGCCGACCGGGTGGGCGGGCACACCCATACCGTCGATGTGCAGTGGCGCGACCAGCAGTTTGCGGTGGACACCGGCTTCATTGTCTTCAACGACTGGACCTACCCGCAGTTCATCCGCCTGCTGCACCACTTGGGCGTCGGCTCGCGGGTGACCGAGATGAGCTTTTCGGTGCACGACCCGCGTAGCGGCTTCGAATACAACGGGCACGACCTGCTCAGCCTGTTCGCCCAACGGCGCAACCTGCTGTCGCCCGGCTTCTGGGGCATGCTGCGCGATGTGCTGCGTTTCAACCGCCAGGCCCTGGCCGACCTGGACCAGCAGCGCATCGATGGCGCGACCACCTTGGGCAGCTACTTGCGGGATAACCGCTACGGCCAGCGCTTCATCGAGCATTACATCGTGCCCATGGGCTCGGCCATCTGGTCGATGTCACGGGCCGACATGCTGCATTTCCCGTTGCAGTTCTTCGTGCGCTTCTGCCGTAACCACGGCCTGCTGTCAGTCAACCAGCGCCCGCAGTGGCGGGTGATCGAGGGCGGTTCCCGCAGCTACCTGGCGCCACTGTGCCAGCCCTTTGCCGAGCACATTCGCCTCAACTGCCCGGTGCAACGGGTAAGCCGCGACGATGAGGGTGTTAACGTGACCTGGGCCGCTGGCAGCGAGCGCTTCGACAAAGTGGTCTTCGCCTGCCACAGCGACCAGGCGCTGGCGCTGCTGGACGCCCCCAGCGAACAGGAACAGGCGATCCTGGGTGCCATCCGCTACGCCAGCAACGACGTGGTGCTGCACACCGACACCCGCCTGCTGCCCCGCCGGCGCAGGGCCTGGGCCAGCTGGAACTACCGCCTGGGTGGCAGCGAACAGGCCCCCGCTGCACTCACCTACGACATGAACATCCTGCAGGGCATCGATGCACCGGTGACGTTCTGCGTCAGCCTCAACCAGACAGCACTGATAGACCCGGCACAGATACTCGCCCGCTTCGAGTACGCACATCCCCAGTACAGCCTCGCCGCCGTAGCCGCCCAGGCCCGCCAGGGCGAACTGCAGGGCCCGCTGCACAGCTACTACTGCGGCGCCTATTGGGCCAACGGCTTTCACGAAGACGGCGTGCTCAGTGCACTGAACGTCGCCAGGCACTTCGGAGAGCAGCTGTGAACAGCAGCCTGTGCCACGGCTGGCTCAGCCACCGGCGCCTGACGCCCAGGCCGCACGCGTTCCGCTATCGCATCGGCCTGTTCTACCTGGACCTCGACGAACTGCCGCGCCTGCTGAGCCTGTCCCGTTGGCTCGGGCGTTCGCGCCTGGCGCCGTTGTGCTGGCGCGAAACCGACTACCTGCCGGCGCTGACTCGCCAGGGCAAGCCCTTGGGCGAGGCCGTGCGCCTGCTGGTCGGCCAGGCCACCGGGCAAGTGCCCGAAGGCGCCGTGCACCTGCTGACGCAACCGCGCTGCTGGGGGCTGTCGTTCAACCCGGTGAGCATCTATTTCTGCCACGACCGCCAAGGGCAGGTCACCAGCGTGCTGCTGGAGGTACGTAACACACCCTGGCGCGAGCGCTTCCACTACGTGCTTCCAGTACAGGGCGACCTGGCCCGCCCATTTACCGTGGCCAAGGCCTTCCATGTCTCGCCGTTCATGCCCATGGACATGGACTATCGGCTGCGCTTCGCCGTCGATGGGCAACGCGTGCGTGTGCACATGGAAAACTGGCAAGCCGGGCGGCTGGTGTTCACCGCGGACCTCGCCGTGCAGCGCCAGCCGCTCGACCGCGCCAGCCTGCAGCGGCACCTGCTGGCCTTCCCTTGGATGAGCCTGCGCACCGTCGCCGGTATCTACTGGCAAGCCCTGCGCCTGCTGCTCAAACGCTCCCCTGTCTACGACCACACCGCCAGCCAGCACGACCTGTCGCTTGGCCATGCCATACACGAGGACCCCGATCATGCCCGACCCGACCCTGAGCGTTAGCAAATCAGCCAGCATCGCGCCGCTGTTCGGCGGGCTGGCAAGGCGTGCGGTACTGGCACAGCTGCGCCACCTGAGCCGTGGCCACCTGCGCCTGATCAGCCAGGGCCGGCAATGGACCTTCGGCGACGTCGCCAGCCCGCTCTATGCGGAAGTGGAGATTGTCGACGACGCAGCCTGGGGCCTGGTGGCCGGCAATGGCTCGATCGGCGCAGGCGAAGGCTACATCCACGGCTACTGGCGCAGCCCGGACCTGGCCGCGGTGACCCGCCTGTTCGTCGCCAACCTCGAAGTGCTGGACGCCATGGAAGGCGGCCTGGCGCGCCTGGCCCGCCCGGCCCTGCGCCTGCTGCACCACTTCAACCGCAACAGCCGGCGCGGCGCGCGGCGCAACATCCTGGCCCACTATGACCTCGGCAATGCGCTGTTCGAACGGCTGCTCGATCCGACCATGATGTATTCCGCTGCGCAGTTCGACAGCGCCGAACAAACCCTGGAACAGGCGCAGTCGAACAAGCTCCGGCAGATCTGCCAGAAGCTCGAACTCAAGCCCGGCGAGCACCTGCTGGAAATTGGCAGCGGCTGGGGTAGCCTGGCCATCCACGCGGCCTTGCAGCACGGTTGCCGGGTGACCACCACGACCCTCTCTGCCGCGCAATACGCCCACACCCTGCAGCGGGTCAAGGCGCTGGGCCTGGATCGGCAAGTCACCGTGCTGCACGAAGACTACCGCGACCTGCGCGGGCGCTTCGACAAGCTGGTGTCCATCGAGATGATCGAGGCGGTCGGCCACCGCTACCTGCCCACCTACTTTCGACAATGCGCCACGCTGCTCAAGGACGACGGCCTGATGCTGCTGCAGGCCATCACCATCCGCGACCAACGCTACGCCCAGGCCCGTCGCTCGGTGGACTTCATCCAGCGCTACATCTTCCCCGGTGGTGCGCTGCCTTCGTTGAGCGTCCTGCTCGACACCGCCAGCCGCCAGACGGAGCTGAACCTGGTGCACCTGGAGGATTTCGGCCTGGACTATGCGCGCACCCTGCGCCATTGGCGCGACAACTTGCGCCATTCACGCACGGAACTGGCCAGGCTCGGTTATGACGACACCTTCCAGCGCCTGTGGGAGTTCTACCTGTGCTATTGCCAGGGCGGCTTCGAGGAACGGACCATAGGCGTCGCCCAGTTGTTGTGGGCCGGCCCCCAGGCGCGGCGGGCACCGCTACCGGATGCCTGAACATGGGCCGCCGTGTCTGGTTGCTCGGCAACGCGTTGTGGCTGCAAGCCGCCTGGTGGCTGTGTGTGCTGGGGGCGCATAAGCCGTGGCTGTTGCTGATGGTGGTGAGCGGCCTGCTGCTGCACCTGCGGCTGAGCCCAAGCGGCGAGCTGCGCGTGTTGCTGTGGGTGGCGCTGGCCGGCTGCCTGCTGGACAGTACGTTGGGCCTGCTCGGTGTGTTCAGTTTCGCTCAGTGGCCGCTGCCACTGTGGCTGGCACTGCTGTGGCTGGTGTTGGCCAGTGGCATGCGCCACAGCCTGGCAGGGCTCGGCCAACCCGCGTGGCGGGCGGTGCTGCTGGGCCTGTTCGGTGGCCCGCTGGCCTATCTGGCTGGCGCCCGGCTGGCCGGTATCGAGCTGCCACTCGGGCGCCTGGAGACCGCGCTGATCCTGGCACCGGTCTGGGCACTGGCGCTGCCACTGGCCTTGCGCTTCGCAGCACGGGGCTGATCAGCAAAGCGTCCGCTTCGGCCGCATCCTTTCAGCTGGCTAGGCGTGCAGCCACAGCTGTCGCCATCTCCCTGAACACCCGCGCCGCAGCGCTCTGGTAGGCACCTTTGCGTTGCATCAGCACGGCCGTGCGCTGCAGGCGGACCGGGTCGAGCGCAATGGCTGCCAGCTCGTCATGGGCCAGCGCGACCGTGGCAGGCAGCAGGGTCGACAGCGTCGTACGACGCACGATCTCGGTCACCGCGCTGATGGTGTTGGCCTCCATCCGCACCTGCGGGTGAATGCCATGTTGCTGGCAAAAACGGTCGATCTGTTCGCGGGTGGCAAACTCACCGCTGAGCAGCACCAGCGATTCTGCGCTCAAGGCCTCCAGCCCGATGGACGTTGCCTTGGCCAAGGGGTGGTGGCGGTTGACCACCAGCGCCAGCGTCTCGACCAGCAGCGGGCTGGCCTCGATGTCCTCGGCCTGGCCCCCCTCGAAGGCGATCCCCACGTCCAGCTCATCCGCGAGCAGCAGTGCCTCCATGCGCTCCTGGGACATCTCGCGCACGTTCAGGGTGATGTTCCCATAACGCGTGTGGAAGGCTTCGACCAAGGGGCCGACCAGGTAGGTGGTAAATGTCGGTGTCACCGCGACCCGCAGCGAACCGCGGCTGAGGTCGCTGACGTCGTGGATGGCGCGCCTGGCCTCCTCCAGCTCCTGCGCGGCACGGCGTGCATAGGCCAGGTAGACTTCCCCGGCATCGGTCAGCCGCGTGGTGCGCCCCGAGCGATCGAACAGCTGGGCGCCAAGGCTTTCTTCCAGCTGACGGACCTGTTGCGACAGCGCCGGCTGGGAGACATGCAGGGCCGCGGCGGCCTTGGTGAAGCTGTGATGCGCCGCCACGGCGAGGAAGTACTGGATGTGTCGGGCAAGCATGGTCTCTCACATAATCTAATCTGATCGACACGATCATAAATCAGACTTTTACCTTATGCCACGTGCCCCCTAACCTCTGCCCGACCGGCTCGCCGCGCCACAGCGGCGGGCCTCACCCGGTATGAGGAGCAACACCCCATGGATATCATCTTTCGAAACGTGCGCATCGATGACGCACAACCGCTGCAGGACGTGGCCGTACACAACGGCAGGATCGTGGAAATCGCACCGGCGATTGCCGCACGCGCGGCGCAGGAAGTCCAAGGCAACGGCAACGTACTGATTCCAGGGTTCGTCGAAGGCCACCTGCACCTGGAAAAGGCCAACGTCATGCAGCGCAAGGCCAATCGCTCCGGCACCCTGAAGGAAGCGATCGAGGTCACCGCCGCGCTCAAGCCGACGCTCACCCGCGAGGACATCCTCGAGCGCTCGACTCAGGTGCTGCGCGCCCTCGTGCAGGCAGGCAGCACCCATGTCCGCGCCCACGCCGAGTTCGACCCGGTGCAGGGCTTTACCGGCCTCGACGTGGTACTGGAACTGCGTGAGAAGTTTCGCCAGATCATCGACATCCAGGTGGTTGCCTTCCCCCAGGAAGGCATCCTTAAACTGCCAGGCATGCGGGCCATGATGGTCGAGGCCATGGAGAAAGGCGCCGATGTCGTGGGTGGCATCCCCTACAACGACGTGTCGCCCTTCGATCACATCGACTTCGTGTTCGACCTGGCCAAGCGCTACGGCAAGGACATCGACTTGCACCAGGACTTCGCCGATGACGCCGAGCAGATGACCATCGAGCATGTGGCCCGCCGCACCCTCGCCGAGGGCTACCAAGGCCGCGTCTGCGTCGGCCACCTGACCAGCCTGGCCGCGGTCGAACCCGAGCGGCAGGCGCGTATCATCGAGCTGCTGCGCGAAGCCGACATCAGTGTGATGTGCCTGCCGGCCACCGACCTGCACCTGGGAGCTCGAGGCGACAACTACAACGTACGGCGTAGCCTGACCCCGGTGCGGGCGTTGCGCGATGGGGGCGTGAACGTGTGCCTGGCCACCAACAACATTCGCAATGCGTTCACCCCGTATGGTACCGGCGACCTGCTGAACATCGCACAACTGGCCCTGCCGGCCTGCCACCTGGGCGGTGCCGACGACCAGGCTACGGTGCTGTCGATGCTCACCACCGGCCCGGCCAAGGCCCTGGGCTTGCAGCATTATGGCCTGGCCGTGGGCAAGGACGCCGACCTGGTGCTGATGGATACCCAGGCGGTCAGCGATGTGATTCTCGACCTGCCAGCGCGGCTGATGGTGCTCAAGCGGGGCAACGTGGTGGCGACCACGGAGCATCGGCGCTCCGTGGTTTTCTAGCCGCTCGCCCTAGCGGAGCATCGCTCAGCTGAGCGTCTGCGTAACCCTGGCGCCAGCGGCCTGCAGAGCATTTTCATATGACTGGAGCATATTTTTACTAATTTCCCCCGCCGCAGCTGTGGCGCACCATCCCCCAGGTGAGTGACAACCGCCTTCCAGTCATTTCCACCCAGCGCCTCGCGATACGCACTCACCACAACAACAAGAAAACCACTGCGCACACCGCTGCGCAGTGGGCTCGGGCCGACTGGCTCAACTGCCTCGACAAAACAACACAACCACAAGCAATGAGGGAGTTTTCCATGCGTATCATCGCCGCATCGCTCAGCTTTGCACTGCTTTCAGGTTTCAGCCTGTGCGCCGTAGCCAATGAAGCCAGCCTCACCATCATCTCCTTCGGCGGGGCCACCAAGGCGGCCCAACAGTCGGCGTACTTCCAGCCGTTCGAGAAGAGCGGTGCTGCCAGGGTGGTGGCGGGTGAGTACAACGGCGAACTGTCCAAGATCAAAGCCATGGTGGACGTTGGCCATGTCTCCTGGGACGTGGTGGAGGTTGAAAGCCCCGAACTGATCCGCGGCTGCGAAGCGGGCCTGTTCGAACATATGGACCCCGGCATTCTCGGCGAGCAGTCCGGCTACCTGTCCGGGACTGTCAGCGAGTGCGGCGTAGCCAGCTATGTCTGGTCGATGGTGCTGGCCTACAACCCTCAGAAGCTCAGCGTCGGGCCCGCCTCCTGGGCAGACTTCTGGGATACCACGCGCTTCCCAGGCAAGCGCGGCCTGCGCAAGGGCGCCAAGTACACCCTCGAAGTCGCGCTGCTCGCCGATGGCGTTTCCCGCGCGGACCTGTACCAGGTACTGAGTACACCCGAGGGCGTCAACCGCGCGTTCCACAAGCTGGACCAAATCAAGCAGAGCATCCAGTGGTGGGAAGCCGGTGCGCAGCCACCCCAGTGGCTGGTGGCAGGCGATGTGGTGATGTCCGCCGCCTACAACGGGCGCATCGCTGCTGCACAGAAGGAAGGCTCACCACTGCGCATCGTGTGGCCGGGCAGCCTGTACGACCCCGATCACTGGGCGATCGTGCGCGGCACTGCCAACAAGGACCTGGCAGAGCAATTCATCAGGTTCGCGAGCCAGGTCGGGCCGCAGAAGACTTTCTCCACGCAAATCCCCTACGGCCCGGTACGTACGGAAGCGCTGGCGCAGCTGCCTGAGGGCGTCCAGCAACAGCTGCCTACCGCACCGGGCAATATGGCCGAGGCGCAGCTGGTGAACGCCGAGTTCTGGGTCGACCATGGCGAAGAGCTCGAGGAGCGCTTCAACGCCTGGGCCGCTCGTTGAACTGACCGGAGCCGGCGGCCCCCGCCGGCTCCTCGGCATCGAGGAAGGGCTGATCAACAGCCTGGGCATCGATAGCCAGGGCGCGCCGCAGGGTATGCCTGGGGACCGCGCTGGCTGCGCCACAGCCACCGAGCGCCTGTCTGTGGAGCCGTATCCAGCGCAGCCTGAACGAACTGAAAGTGATATGACCGATAGCCGGGGCCGGCGCTTCGGCTAACTACTCCCTGGCAACCCTCAAATGAAATAAATCAACAGTTGCTTGACCAGGGAGAACGATCGTTCTACTCTGGCTACATGAACAAGCCAATGACCGATACACGCGAAAAAATCCTCACGACTGCCGAGAAGCTGATTTACGAAAACGGGATTCACGCCACGGGCATGGACCTTTTGGTAAAGACTTCAGGCGTAGCCCGTAAGAGTATCTATCGCTATTTCGCAACCAAAGACGATGTCGCCGCAGCGGCACTCAATGCACGCGATGTACGCTGGATGCAGTGGTTCAGGAGTGAGTGCGAAAAAGCCCCAACGCCGCAAGCGCGCATTCTTGGCATTTTTGATGTGCTTGGAAGTTGGTTCGAGTCTGACGGTTTTCGGGGCTGCGCATTCATCAATACCGCCGGCGAGGTGGGCGACGCAGACGACCCTATTCGGCAGATCGCAAAACTGCACAAGCAAAAGCTTCTGGATTACACACTGGAGCTGACCCGCCAGTTGCAGGTCAACGATCCGATCAAGTTGGCCAGGCAACTCTTCGTGCTGATAGAGGGCACGATAACCGTCGCCCGCGTGATGGGTGATTTTACGGCGCTCGACAGTGCACGGGATATCGCCAGGTTACTGCTTGAACAACAGTGCGTAAGCGCCTGACACCCCGGCAATACCCACTCGACTGATTCATCCAATAGATTGGAGGCACCACCATGTCCAACGAACAGGCTCGCCCGCCACTTCCTCCTTTCACTCGCGAGTCGGCGATTGAAAAGGTCCGACTCGCTGAAGACGGTTGGAATACTCGCAATCCTGAAAAAATTGCGCTTGCTTATACATTGAACACCCAATGGCGTAACCGAGCCGAATTTGCAAACAATCGCGAAGAAGCTCAGGCGTTCCTGACCCGCAAGTGGAAGAAGGAACTGGACTACCGCCTGATCAAGGAGCTGTGGGCCTTCACCGATAACCGCATCGCCGTCCGCTACGCCTATGAGTGGCACGACGATTCGGGTAACTGGTTCCGCTCCTACGGCAATGAAAACTGGGAGTTTGAAGCCGACGGCCTGATGCAACGCCGATTCGCCTGCATCAACGACATGCCCATCAAGGAAAGCGAGCGTAAGTTCCACTGGCCGCTGGGGCGCCGTCCGGATGACCACCCAGGCCTGACTGAACTGGGCCTTTAATTCATGCCGAACCTGATCCTGCTTTGATGCAGGATCAGGTTTTTGTTCAGCTGGCGTTTATCATCCCCGTTCCAGGTTCTTTGCAATCCATAAGCCCCCATTGGCCCTCAAACAGCCAATGGGGGCTTTCTTTTCAGTGTCCCCTCTCCCGCTGCCTGACATGGCCACCCTGCCGAGGGCATTCGCCTTCGCCGTAGCAACCGATGCACGCCCAGTTCATCGAGCCCGCATGTCCCACCCATAAGATAATCTGATCCGTTTCATAATAATTGAGACTTTTACCTTATTACATGCACTGCTTAATCTTTGTCTCACACCCAGCGACATAGAGACAGCAACCATGAAAGCGATCATCGACGGATTTCTGAAGTTTCAAAAAAACGCCTTCCCTGAGCGGGTCAAACTGTTCAAGGACCTGGCCAATCAACAGGCCCCCAAGGCGCTCTTCATCTCCTGCTCGGACAGCCGACTGGTGCCTGAACTGGTCACCCAGCGCGAGCCAGGTGATCTGTTTGTCATCCGCAACGCCGGCAACATCGTGCCGTCGTATGGGCCAGAGCCAGGTGGCGTGTCGGCCTCCGTCGAATACGCGGTCGCCGGGCTAGACGTTGCAGACATCGTGATCTGCGGCCACTCCGACTGCGGCGCGATGACGGCCATTGCCAGCTGCAAGTGCCTCGATCACATGCCCGCGGTGGCTGGATGGTTGCGCTATGCCGACTCGGCCAAGGTCGTCAACGAGGCCCGCCAGCACGTGGACATGCCGAGCAAAGTCGCCTCCATGGTGCGCGAAAACGTCATCGCGCAACTGGCCAACATCCAGACCCACCCATCCGTACGCCTGGCGCTCGAAGAAGGCCGCGTGACCTTGCATGGCTGGATCTATGACATCGAGAGCGGACGTATCGACGCCTTTGATGGCAGTACCGGCACCTTCGTGTCGCTTGCAGAAAACCCGGAAGTCCACGCTGTTTCCCAACACGCCAGGCACGTTGCCTGAAAACTGTACCTGCACCTCTACTTACCCAGGAGATTCACCATGATCCAGACTCAAGCCACCCGTACCGCTCGCCAGGAACTGACCGAAGTGATCATTCAGGCCAAGGCTCGCAAGGACTTGTCATTTGCACAGATCGTTGACGGCACTGGCCTGTCCGAAGCCTTTGTCACCGCTGCCCTGCTTGGCCAGCACCCTCTGCCGGAAAGCGCCGCGAAGGTGGTGGGCGAAAAACTCGACCTCGATGCCGATCAAGTGGCACTGCTGCAATCGATGCCGATCCGCGGCAGCTTCTTCGACGGCGTGCCGAGCGACCCTACCATCTACCGCTTCTACGAAATGATGTCGGTGTATGGCACCACCCTCAAAGCGCTGGTCCACGAGAAGTTCGGTGACGGCATCATCAGTGCCATCAACTTCAAGCTGGACATCAAGAAGGTCGAAGATCCCGAGGGTGGCCACCGTGCCGTGATCACCCTGGATGGCAAATACCTGCCCACCAAGCCTTTCTGATGCAGCCCAGCCCGGCACCTGACGGCGCCGGGCCACCCTCCAACCTTCATGACGACTGAGCACCGCTCGGGTGCTCTGGCGTTCTTGCGCCTCACTTCAGGTGATTACCATGAAACTGTTATCCCTATTGCTCCTGGGCTGCCTGGGTTCTGTTGCGCTGGCCGATGAACCGGTTACCCAGGCCACACAGGTTGCGGTCGAACCCTATCGCTACGCTCAACACCTGGATATCGCGCACGTGGTGGCTGTGACGCCGGTGCCCGATGTCTGCGACGTGGTGCCGATGCAGCTGACCTACGATGACTCCAATGGCGAGCGGCATGTCATGGAGTACCGCATCATGGGAAATGGTTGTTCCAACAACTGATGCTTGGCTAAGACAGTTCGGTGCGCTGGCCGCGCTTGTCCATCAAGGTCAGCTGCCCTGAACGCAGCAGATGCGCATGACCGAAACCGTGCTCCCCGTGAACGGGCGTGATGCCACAGAATCCACCTTGGTGAAACGTGGACGCGCTATCTACCCGCCTGCTGCGCATCGAAGCGTCCGCCCCTTGCCTACAGTCGAAACGATTGCCGCATCGCCCGCGCCAGCAAAGTCACGGCGGCGTCCCCGCCCGATGCCGGGCTGCGCACGAAAAGGATGTCATGGTCGGGAATAGCCGGTAGCCCGTCGAGGATCTGCATGCGCTCGGTGACCTTGGCCCGGTCGATCACACTGATGGCCAACCCGGCCTCCACACAGGCTTTGACGGCCTGGTTGGAGTGGCTTTCAAGGACGATCCGCGAGCGGCGTCCCGAGGCCTTGAGTGATTCGGTCATGGCCTCACGATAGGGGCATTGCAGCGCATGGGCAGCCAGCGGCAACGGGTCATGAAGTACCGCCGCCGCGTTCATCGGCCCGACCCAGACCGGCGTGGTCGACAGCAGTCGCTCGGCATTGGGCCCGAGCGTGCCTTCGGCCTGGGCGACAACTGCTGCCTGCAGTTTGCCGCGCCGGACCAGATCCCTCAGGGCATGGCTCGGCCCGGTCCTCAGTTCGAGCACCACATTCGGCCAGGCCGCGCTGAACATCGGCAAGATGTCGCGAATCACATGGGCTGCGTATTCGTCAGGGACACCGAGCGTGATACGCCCGGCCAGATCCGGCCCGTGCAGCTCTGCCAGCACCTGATCGTGGGTGCGTAACAGCTCGGCAGTCGAATTAAGCAGCCGTCGGCCCAGGGCCGTCAACGATATGGACTGGTTGTCGCGATTGAGCAGCCTGCCGCCGGCGACGGCCTCCAGGCGTTGAATGTGAACGCTGACCGCCGCCGGGCTTTTGTGCAGCTGCTCGGCCGCAGCGCTGAATTTGCCAACACGCACCACGGCATGGAAGGTACGCAGGAGGTCGATATCGAGCGTGGTCGCCATAGTTCAATATCCGTAAAGAACTACTGCAGTTAATTTTGATTTATCAGATTACTCCGATTTCGTAGTGTCGGGGGTATGAACCAGCACCTGCCGACTCCGCCTTCCATGCAGACCCGTCGCCCCTGGCGGCGGGCCTTGCCGCTGCCCTTGCTTGAAGCCGCACTGCTGCTGACCTGGAGTTCCGGGTTCATCGGCGCACGCTTTTCCATCGATCATGCCCCCGCCCTGCTGGTAGTGTTCTGGCGCTGCCTCGTGGTCAGCCTCCTGTTGTCCCCGTTCGTCTGGCGCACCCTGCGCCAGACGCCGTTTGCCGTGTTGCTGAGGCACGCGGGCATCGGCCTGCTGGCCATGGCGGGCTACCTCACCGGCGTGACGCAGGGCATTGCCCTGGGTGTGCCCGCCGGCCTTGCCGCGTTATGCGCCGACCTGTTGCCGCTGGGCATGGCGCTGCTCGCGGCGCTGCTGCTGGGCGAGCGCCTGCCGCTGCAGGTGTGGGTCGGCCTGGTCGTCGGGCTGCTGGGGATGCTGTGGGTGACCCACGATGCGCTGACGCTGGGCACAGCACCGATGTGGGCCTATGGCCTGCCCGTGGCCGGCATGTGCTCGCTGGCGGTCGCCACGTTGTGGCAAAAACGCAGCACGGTGCAGGCCATGGGCCTGTTGCCGAACCTTTGGCTGCAGTGTTTCGTCTCTAGTTTCGCCTTCGCGGCCCTCGAAGGCAGCCAACGCAGCCTGGCACCGGTTGCCAGCGCAGGCTTTGCACTGAGCGTGTCGTGGACCGTAGTTCTGTCGACGCTTGGTGGCTATGGCTTGTACTGGGTCTGCCTGCGCAGGTCCTCGGCCACCCGCGTCGCCAGCGTGCTTTATCTCAGCCCACCGATCACCCTGCTCTGGGCCTGGGCGATGTTCGATGAGCCATTGTCCTGGCAGATGGCAGCGGGGATGGCGCTATCGGCGGTCGGGATCTGCCTGGTGGTACGCGCCGAGGCCCGACGATCCAGCCGCGATGAGCGCGAGCCCAACCACCCTACCCCTCGCTGAGGTGATGACGCCACTGACAGCAATGAACCTTGCCCGTGCAGTTTCGTAAGGCGCGCGCCGGGATGAGATTCCCTAGAGTGTGGCCCATCGGCCAAGGCACGAGCGGGCAATAGCCAGGCTCCATGAAACCTGGCCTGCCCGCGTTTCGAACCGGAGTTGCCACACAGGATGCCCGTCATGTCTCGAATCGAAAGTGAAGCCACCGAACCCCGGCGCTGGTTGATGTTCGCCATCTTGCTGGTCGGCGCGTTTCTACCGCCGCTGGATTTCTTCATCGTCAACGTTGCGCTGCCCTCGATACAGGCGGACCTGGGCACAGGCCCCTCTGCCGAGCAGTTGGTGATCGCGTCCTATGCCACGCTCTATGCCGTGACGCTGATCACCGGCGGGCGCCTTGGCGACCTGTATGGACGCGGGCGGATGTTTTTCATCGGCCTGCTGGGCTTCGCCGCTGCTTCGCTGCTGTGCGGAGTGGCGACTGCGCCCTGGGTACTGGTGCTCGGGCGCGCCTTGCAGGGCGTGAGCGCCGCCGTGATGGCGCCGCAGGCACTCGCCTCGGTGCAGACGATTTTTCCGGCAGCGCAAAGGCCATTGGCCCTGAGCCTGTACGGGGCCGTGTTTGGCCTGGCGTCAGTGATCGGCCAGGCGCTGGGTGGCGTGCTGATCGCGCTCGACCTGTTCGGCATGGGCTGGCGCGCGATATTCCTGGTCAACCTGCCGATCGCATTGCTGGTGATTGCACTCGGTATTCCCGTGCTCAAGGACACCCGTGTGCTGCGGGCGAGCAAGCTGGACCTGGTGGGTACGGCGTTGTCGATACTGGCCCTCGGCGCTCTGGTCGTGCCGCTGATCGAGGGGCGCGAAGCGGGATGGCCGTGGTGGGCGTGGCTGTCACTCGCCGCTGCGCCTGTACTGGGGGCGTTGTTCTGGCGCTATGAGGCGCGCTTGCACCGCGCCGGCGGAACCCCTTTGCTGGCGCCGGCCGCTCTGCAAGCCCCCGGGCTGGGCCGGGCGTTATCCATAGCGCTGTGCTTCTACGCGATCGGCGTGTTCTTCCTGCTGTTTTCGATCTATCTGCAAGGCGCATTGCAGATGAGCGCACTGGATGCCGGCCTGGTCTTCCTGCCGTTCGGTGCCGGCTTCCTCATCGGCCCGCTCTCGGTTCCCCTTCTCAGGCGCGTGCTCGGCGGTTACGTGAACCCGTCAGGCATGGCGCTGGAGGTCATTGGCTTGCTCTGGCTGGGTTGGCTGGTGTCAGTGACCCCGCCTGGCCTTGCCCCGCCCTTCACGTTCCTGGCGGTCAGCCTGTTCCTGATCGGGCTGGGACAGGGCCTGGCGTTGCCGACGTTGATGCGCCTGGTCACGGGCCGGGTCGCGCCGGCGTATGCCGGGATGATCGCAGGCATCACCAGCGCGACCTTGCAGATCAGTACCTCGCTGAGCGTGGCCGTCATCGGCGGCGTGTTCTACACCGTGCTGGGGGACCCGGTAACGGAAGCTCGTATCAGCCACGCCTTCGTGGTCGCCGTTCTGTACATGGCCGCCTGCCTGGCCGTAGGGGTTGCGCTGAGCCTGACATTAGCGCGGCAGCCGGCACCGCTGGCGGAGGCAGCGGCGATGCGCCCGAGCTGAGCGCCGCAACCTGCTACCCTGCGCCGATCATGCTGGAGGCAAGGTTGGCCAGGGCGCGCAGCCGGTCCAGCTGACGCATGTCGCGGTGATAGCCCATCCAGATGTCCCGCCCCGGTGGTGGCTGATGCTCGTCCAGCAGCCGCAGGCCGGGCACCGAGTCGCCGAGCACCCGTGGCAACACAGCAACCCCAAGCCCTTGCGCGCACATCTGTGCCTGGACCGTCCGGCTGCTGCTGGTGAACACGGTGCGAGACTGCGGGTAGCGCTGCTGCAGCCAGTGCACATCCGGGTAATGGGCCTGGGCAACGTTCATCAGGATCAACCCCAGCCCCTCGCCGTCCGGGTGTGGCGCCGGGGCATGCACTGAGGTGTAGAGCCCGTAAGGCAAGGTCGTCAGTTTGCGCTGGACAATGTCAGGCTCGGTGAAGGGCACGATCCGGAAAGCGATGTCGGCATCGCGACGGGCGAGGTCGAACAGCCGATGCCCGGCAATGACTTCGGGCACGATCAATGGATACCGTCGTGCCAGTTCGGCCAGCACCGGCGACAGCACATGACAGGCGAACCAGTCGGCCGAGGAAATGCGCAACAGCCCTTCAGGCTGATCGCCATGCCCCGCCAGACGACGTTCGATGGCCAGCGCACTGTGCTCCATGGCGAGCGCCAGGTCGAGAATCCGCTCACCATTATCGGTGAGTACCAGCCCCTGGGCAGTGCGCAGGAAGAACGCTTGTCCACTGGCCTGTTCGAGCACCTGCAAGCGCCGCCCGACGGTCGGGTGACTGACCCCTAACGCCTTGGCGGCCCCTCCCAGCGAGCCACTGCGGGCGATCGCCAGGAAGATCCGCATGTCACTCCAGTCCATACTGCCCTCTCGTGCCAGAATGAGCGATGAGGTTGCAACAATGATGGCGTGGCTGCAATCCCAAAGCGGGCTTTCCGGCGAGGCTGGTAGTGACCACAGAGGCTCGGGCAGATATCCACTTTAGGTCGAAAGCTGGCCCACACGACAGGCCGCTATCAACCCATGGCGCCCGTTCGTGAACGTCCGCTTACGACCCATAGCAGACGTTCAGGCCAAATATGCTTGCCTAACACATATGGAAATCCGTATATTTGATTTTCCATATGTACAGGTATAGTCATGATTACCCCGCCAGATGTGTTCAAGAGCCTGTCCGACGAGACCCGTGTCCGCGCCACCCTGCTGATCGCTAGCCTTGGTGAGCTATGTGTCTGCGAACTGATGTGCGCGCTGAACGACAGCCAACCCAAGATAAGCCGCCACCTCGCGCAGCTGCGCAGCAATGGCATTCTGTTGGATCGTCGCCAGGGGCAATGGGTGTATTACCGCCTGAACCCGGATCTGCCCGCTTGGGTGCATGAAATGTTGCAGGTGACCTTGCGGGCTAATTCACAGTGGTTGGCAGACAACTCTCTTCGGCTGAAGAACATGGACGGCCGCCCCGTTCGTGACGCTGCCTGCTGCTGATCATCACCGAGCGAGATCTTCATGCTGGTCGCCATTGCCGTCTTTGTTTTCACCCTCATTCTGGTTATCTGGCAGCCGAAGGGGCTTGGCGTTGGCTGGAGTGCCGCGCTCGGTGCCCTCATCGCCTTGGCGGCGGGTGCCGTTTCGCTGCACGACATCCCGACCGTGTGGGCGATTGTCTGGAACGCCACCGCCACCTTCATCGCCGTCATCATCATCAGCCTGTTGCTGGACGAGGCCGGTTTCTTCGAGTGGGCCGCGCTCCACGTGGCGCGCTGGGCAAACGGCTGCGGCTACCGCCTGTTCGCCTTCTGCGTGCTGCTCGGTGCTGCCGTGTCGGCGCTGTTCGCTAACGATGGTGCGGCGCTGATACTCACGCCCATCGTCATGTCGATGCTTCTCGCGCTGCGTTTTTCTCCTGCCGCGACGCTGGCTTTCGTCATGGCCGCCGGCTTCATTGCCGATACGGCGAGCCTGCCGCTGGTAGTCTCCAACCTGGTGAACATCGTCTCGGCCGACTACTTCAGGCTGGGTTTCAGCGAGTATGCCTCGGTGATGGTGCCGGTGAACTTCGCCAGCGTGGCCGCAACGCTGCTGGTGCTATTCCTGTTCTTCCGCCGTGACATCCCGAAGCAATACACGGTCGGGGCCTTGAAGGTCCCAAGCGAGGCGATTCATGACCGCGCAACCTTCAACGTCGGTGGCTGGGTGCTGGTGGTGCTGTTGATCGGCCTGTTCGCCCTGGAACCACTGGGTATCCCGATCAGTGCGGTAGCCGCAGCCTGTGCGGCAATCCTCTTTGCCGTCGCCGCTCGCGGGCATCGCATCTCGACCCGCAAGGTACTGCGCGAAGCGCCCTGGCAGGTGGTGATCTTCTCTCTTGGCATGTACCTGGTGGTCTACGGGCTGAAAAATGCCGGCCTCACCGACATGCTCACCCAGCTGCTGGATCGCCTCGCGCAGCAAGGGCTTTGGAGTGCCGCCATTGGCACCGGGTTGATTGCTGCATTGCTGTCCTCGGTCATGAACAACATGCCCAGCGTGCTGGTTGGCGCTCTGTCGATCCAGGCCAGCGAGGCGCAAGGGCTGGTGCGTGAGGCGATGATCTACGCCAACGTCATCGGCTGCGACCTCGGCCCGAAAATCACGCCCATCGGCAGCCTCGCCACGCTGCTCTGGCTGCACGTGCTGGAGCGCAAAGGCGTGCGCATCACCTGGGGTTACTACTTCAAGGTCGGCATCCTGCTGACGCTGCCGGTTCTGTTGATCACCCTTTCGGCCCTGGCATTGCGCCTGAGCCTCTGACATCCGCCACGAAGCGGAGGAGCCCCCATGCGAGTCCTGTTCATGTGCACGGCCAACAGCTGCCGCAGCATCCTTTCCGAAGCCATGTTCAATCACTTGGCGCCTCACGGATTTGAAGCCGTCAGTTCCGGCAGTTTTCCGAAGGGCCAAGTGTTGCCTCGCAGCCTGACCACCTTGCAGCATGCCGGTATCTCAACCGATGGGCTGTGCAGCAAGGGCAACGACGCGTTCGTCGACTGCCCTCCTGATATCGTCATCACGGTGTGCGACAAGGCAGCCGGCGAAGCTTGCCCGGTGTATTTCGGCCCTGCACTGAAGACGCACTGGGGGTTGGAGGATCCGTCCGATGTCGTGGCTGACGAGGCGTCGGTGGACGCAGCATTCTGCGCCACGCTGGCCCGCATCGAGGCTCGCTGCCAGGCCTTCTTCGCACTGCCTTTCGATCACCTCGACCGTGATCAGCTCAAGCATGAGCTGGATCGCATCGGTACGCTTTGAGCAGGAGCAAACATGTCCGAGCAATTGCCTAATCTCGACCTCGCGCTGTTCGATGTGCCACCAGCAGCAACCCGTTCCAGCGAGCACAAACCACGCATTCTGTTGCTATACGGATCGACTCGCGAGCGCTCGTTCAGCCGCCTGCTGATCGAAGAAGCAGCGCGCCTGCTGGAGCACTTCGGAGCCGAGACTCGCATTTTCAATCCCTCTGGCCTGCCGCTACCTGACGACGTGCCGGTGGAGCATCCGAAGGTGCAAGAGCTGCGTGATCTGGTGCAGTGGTCGGAAGGCCAGGTCTGGTGCTCGCCTGAGCGTCATGGAGCGATGTCTGCCGTGTTCAAGGCGCAGATCGACTGGGTTCCCCTGGCGCTGGGTGCGCTTCGCCCCACCCAAGGCAAGACCTTGGCAGTCATGCAGGTATGTGGCGGCTCGCAGTCGTTCAACGTCGTCAACCAGCTGCGTGTGCTTGGCCGCTGGATGCGGATGTTTACCATCCCGAACCAGTCCTCGGTACCCAAGGCCTACCTGGAGTTCGACGACTCTGGGCGGATGAAGCCTTCGCCGTATTATGACCGCGTGGTGGATGTTATGGAGGAGCTAGTGAAGTTCACCATGCTGCTGCGTGACCGCCAGGAATTCCTGGTGGATCGCTATTCGGAGCGGAAGGAAAACGCCGAGCAGCTATCTGCTCGTGTGAACCAGCGCTCGATCTAAGCGCTATGCCCGGAATGTCCGCTATGGGTCGAAAGCAGCCGGTCACTTAGACCGCTTTCTACCCGAAGCGGACCGTCGCTACGCCTTGCCTTTTGGGCTGGCGCTATCCACCCTGATGGTGGGTCTATTTAGATAACGATGTGCTGAGGGTAAATTTGCACGCTTTCAAATTGCTCTGAGTTATCGTGCAGACGTAGTCTGAACTCTTCACTTAGGCAGATCTCCAACACCCTCTCATCAATCACGCTGTAGCTGGTCACGGAGACGTTCAGGAGCCTTTGGAAATTACTGCTAGTCCAATTGACGTCTTCATCCCAAGTTGCAATTAGCTCGTCGCCATGAAATACCTCTATCAGGCTCTGGACAGCGATGCAGCTGCCTGAGCCAAATAGCAACTGAACGTCGTATCGCCCCATGCGAATCTGCCGTATTTCCTCTCCTAGGATACCTTCGATCTTCAGATCCTTGGCAAAGCCGTACATCTCATCTCCTCCTGTGTACGTGCCGAGCCGATGAGTTCGGACTGGATCGCAAGCATACCTACATTGAGGTGGCCGCGCAGAGTCATTACCGGGATGGCTGCGAATTGTGTGGCCGCTCCTTGCCGATTTCTGCCCTTCGTGAACGGCAGCTTCGGGTCGGAAGCAGCCGCTCACCAACGGCCGATTTCGACCCATAGCCGACGTTCGAGAAGGGCGGAAATCGGCCAATAGCGTTCAGTTATGTGTAGTCATCTGCGTTAGCCCATCAACTCGATCATCACCTGATCAACGCGTTGGGTCATATTGAGCCCTGAGAAGCGCTCAGACTTGCAACAGCGTCTTGATTGCCCGGCGCTCGTCCATCGCCTTGTAGCCCTCAGCCACATCGCTGAGCGGCACCGTCAGATCGAAGACCTTGCCGGGGTTGATCTTGCGCGACAGGATCAGATCCAGCAGATGCGGCAGGAAGCGCCGCACCGGCGCGGGGCCGCCGAGCATGCCGGCCTGGGTGAAGAACAGCTTCTGGCCGTCGAACTGCACGCCGTGTGGCACGCCGACATAGCCGATCATCGAGCCCGGGCGCGCCACGGCCAGCGCCTGCTTCATCGAGTCGGCGGTGCCGACACATTCGAGCACCGCATCGGCACCGATCTGGTTGGTGAGCTGCTTGATCTTGGCGATACCCTCATCACCACGGGCCGCCACGATGTCGGTCGCGCCGTACTCCAGCGCCAGGTCCTGGCGCGCCTTGTGTCGGCTCATCGCAATGATGCGTTCGGCGCCCATCTGCTTGGCCGCCAGCACACCCATCAGGCCGACCGCGCCGTCACCGACCACCACCGCCGTGCAACCCGGCTGTACGCGGGCCGCGTCGGCGGCATACCAGCCGGTGCCGAGCACATCAGAAGCCGCCAGCAGGCTGGGGATCAAATCAGCAACGGGCTGCTCGTCGAGCGCCACCAGGGTACCATCGGCCAGCTGTACGCGGGCGTACTCTGCCTGCGCGCCGGTCATGAACTCGCGCTGCATGCACGACGACTGGAAGCCGAAGCGGCAATGCGGGCAGGTGTTGTCCGACAGGCAGAACGAGCCGACCACAAATTGCCCTGGCTTCACCGAGGTAACAGCGCTGCCGACTTCGACCACCGTGCCGCAGTATTCGTGGCCCATGTTCAGCGGAGCTTCCACCTGATTGAGCCCACGATAGGGCCACAGGTCAGAGCCACAGACGCAGGTGGCGGCGAGCTTGATGATGGCGTCGGTCGGTTTGAGGATCGTCGGCTCGGGCATCTCTTCGATGCGCACATCACCGGGGGCATAGAGCTTGGTTCCCAACATAGCTGTGGTCTCCGTGGAGCTGAAAGGATGATTAGTAGAACGGTGAGCTCAGACGACTGAAGCTACTCACTCACCGCTCTGGTACTGCGCATCGCTGACCTGCTCCAGCCAGTCGACTACCTTACCGTCCTGGGCTTCGGCAATGGCGATGTGGCTCATCGCAGTTTCTGCCGTGGCGCCGTGCCAGTGCTTGGCACCCGGCGGAATCCACACCACGTCACCGGGGCGAATCTGCTGCACGGGCTCGCCCCATTGCTGCACCAGGCCGACGCCGGTGGTGACGATCAGCGTCTGGCCGAGCGGATGGGTGTGCCAGGCGGTGCGGGCGCCTGGCTCGAAGGTGACGGTGGCGCCGCCGATGCGTGCCGGTGCCGAGCCCTGGAACGGTGAGTCGACCCGCACCGTGCCGGTGAAATACTGGTCCGAACCGACCTGGGACGGCTGCGAGCCGACGCGGTTGATCTCGATCATGGGAAGCTCCTCGGCCAAGGCCAGTGGGGCGGCCAGCAGTGCGGCCACCATCAAAGGATTTTTCATCGCCTCACTCTCCCGCAGGAAAATCGGTGGAAGCCGCCAGTTCCGTCTGTGTCTCGAAGTCGGCGACGCGCTTGCGCAAGGTCTCCAGCGTGCTCTGCAGCGCCTGCGCGCCAAGCACCATGCGCAGTGGCGCGGGTTCGATCTCCACGCTTTCTATGATGCGCGCGGCCATGCGGGCGGGGTCGCCGGGCGCCAGGCCGTTATCCGGATCGAGCATGCGCAGGAAGGCATGCGCCGGCGTGGCGTCGTATTCCGGCATCAGCTCGGCGACCTGGGCGCTGCCGTAGCGGAACTCGGTGCGCGCACCGCCCGGCTCGACGATGGTCATGCCGATGCCGAATGGTGCCACTTCCTGGGCCACCGACTCGACGAAGCCCTCGATGCCCCACTTGGTCGCGTGGTACAGCGAGTTACCAGCGAAGGCGACCTGGCCGCCGTAGGAGGAAATCTGGATCACCCGGCCGCCGCCCTGGGCACGCAGATGCGGCAGCGCGGCGCGGATCAGCTGGATCGAGCCGGTCAGGTTGGTGGCGATCATGCGCTCGATCTGCTCGTCGCTCAGCTCCTCGGCGGCGCCGAACAGGCCGTAGCCGGCATTGCTGATCAGCACGTCGATGCGCCCGAAGCGGGCGAAGGCGCCCTCCACCACCCGGCGCACGGCGGGCACGTCGGTGACGTCCAGTTGCTCGACGCTGAGTGTCTCGGGATAGCGCGTAATCAGATCAACGACCTTGGCGGTGTCGCGCACGGTGCCCAGCACGCGGTCGCCACGGGCCAGCAGTTGCTCGCTCAACTCGCGGCCGAAACCGCTACTGATGCCAGTAATAAGCCAGGTACGTGGGTTCATCTGCTTGTCCTCTGTCGATCTCGATTCGCTGGTGCTGCGGGCAGCGCCAGGGCATGGGAACCACTTTAGGGGCAGATCGAGCTCATGATTAGAGGGTAAAAAACGCTTGGAGCCATGAGCTCTGCTCATCAATCGCGGCGGTAACGCAGTGCCTCGATCAGCACCGCCATGGCCTTGGAGGATTGCCGGCGGCTGGGGTAGTACAGGTGATAGCCGGGAAAGCTCGGGCACCAGTCCTCCATCACGGCTACCAGGCGGCCTTCGGCGACATGCTCGGTGACCAGGTCGCTGGGCAGGTAAGCCAGGCCGAAACCGGCCAGCGCGGCCTTGAGAATCTGCGTGCTGTTGTTGAAGGTGAGCTGGCCGTCGACGCGTACCTTGTGCTCGCGGCCGTCCTTCTCCAGCTCCCAGGCCATCAGGCCACCGTGGGTCGGCAGGCGCAGGTTGAGGCAGTCGTGCTCGGCCAGTTCCTGCGGAGTGGTCGGTGCCGCGCGCCCTGCCAGGTAGGCCGGCGAGGCGACCACCGCCATGCGCATGTCCGGGGCGATGCGCACGGCGATCATGTCCTTGGCCACCTGGTCGCCTAGGCGCACGCCGGCGTCGAAACGCTGGGCGACGATATCGGTCAGGCCGTAGTCGATGGTGATCTCGACCTTGATCCCCGGATACTGCGGCAGCAGTTTTTCCAGCGCCGGCCACAGCACGGTGTTGGCCGCGTGCTCGGCGGCAGTCAGGCGCAGGCTGCCGACCGGCTCGCCGCGCAGGCTCTTCAGTTCGGCCAGCTCGGCCTCGATCTCCTCGAAGCGCGGCGCCAGGGTTTGCAGCAGGCGGTCGCCTGCATCGGTGGGCGAAACGCTGCGCGTGGTGCGGGTCAACAAACGCAGGTCAAGACGTGCTTCGAGGCCACGAATGGTGTGGCTCAGAGCTGACTGCGAGACACCCAGCTGGGCGGCTGCGCGGGTGAAACTGCCTTCCCGGGCCACGACGACGAAGGCCATCAGGTCATTGTAGTTCTCACGCGGCATGCTGCGATCCTTGTCCAATGGAATGCGGCAGATAATGCCTCCACCGCCACTCCGATGCACCCTTTGCCCCACTCAAAGCCAAGCGGATGACTTGGTCAGTGGCAACAGGGTATGTCGGACAGGACCTGCGTTCAGGGCTGCTGCTCGGCCACTCGCAGCGCATCGCCATTGGCGATGCCATCCGGCGGGCTGTCGATCACCCGATCCGATTCGGCAAGCCCCTCGGCCAGAGCCACCATGTTGCCCAGGTCGCGGGCGATGGTGACTTGCTTGAGGCGTGCCTTGCCCTCGGCATCCAGCGTGGCGATCTGCACGCCCCGCTTGTCGATGATCAGCGCGCTGGGCGGCAATCCCAGTGCCGCCTGCCCCTGGGCAGCGTCGAACTGCACCGTGGCATAGGCGCCGGGCAACAGCTCACCAGCGGCATTGTCCACCGACAGCTGTATGCGCATGGTGCCGGAACCGGCGTCGATGGCCTGGGCCAGCGATTGCACGGTGGCGGTATACGCCTTGCCCGGCCGTTCCGGCACCCGCAGCTGGGCTCGATTGCCAGCCTGCAGGCCGGCGACCATGCGCTGCGGCACATTCACATACACACGCAGGCGGCTCACGTCAGACACCACGAACAGCTCGCTACCGGGGGTCATACCGACATTGATCAGCGAGCCCACATCGGTATTGCGTGCGGTGACGATGCCGGTGAACGGCGCCTCCAGGTGCTTGAACTGCTGCAGCGCCTGCACCCGCTCGACATTGGCCTGCGCGGCATTCACCGCCGAACGCTTGGCCGCCTGGTCGGCGGTGCGCTCCTCGACCTCCTGACGCGACACCGCGTTGCTGTTGAGCAGCGACTGCCAGCGCCGCGCGGTGATGTCGGCCAGGTTCGCGTCGGTGCGCGCCCGCTCCAGCTCGGCGCGGGCCTGCAGAAGCTCCTGGTCGAGATCGGGAGTCTCGATCTCGGCGAGCGCCTGCCCAGCCTTGACCGGCTGGCCGATATCGACCTGCCAGGACTTCAGATAACCGCTGACCCGTGCATAGATCGGCGCCCGCGACCAGGCCTCGATGCGCCCTGGTAACTCCATGGTCTGAGCGCTGATTGGCGTTGGCGCGACCAACGCCACGGCGCGCACGCTCTGCTGGGCGGCGCTGTCGCGCAATTGCTCGGCGCGGCTACAGCGCGTGCTCAGGCCGCCAACCACGATGGCCACGGCCAGCACGAACAGGCCGAGCAGCGGCAGGTGGCGGCGAATGGGGGATTGGCTAGTCATGTCAGGACACTCCGAGAGTCGGTTGCGCAGCGGCAGCGGCGCGGGAAGAGGTACGGCCGTGCACCAGGCTGAACAGCACCGGCACGAACACCAGGGTGGCGAAGGTGGCGAACAGCAGGCCGCCGATCACCGCGCGGCCGAGCGGCGCGTTCTGCTCGCCGCCCTCACCCACGCCGAGAGCCATCGGCAGCATGCCGATGATCATGGCCAGGGCCGTCATCAATACCGGACGGAAGCGCACGAAGCCGGCCTCCAGCGCGGCGGCGGTGGCGTCGCCCAGCTCCGCCAGGCGCTCGCGGGCGAAGCTGATCACCAGCACGCTGTTGGCGGTGGCCACGCCCATACACATGATCGCCCCGGTCAGCGCCGGCACCGACAGCGTGGTATCGGTGGCGAACAGCATCCAGACGATACCTGCCAGCGCCGCCGACAATGCCGAGACGATCACCGCAGGGTCGAGCCAGGACTGGAAGTTGACCACGATCAGCAGGTAGATCAGCACGATGGCGCCGAGCAGGCCCAACAGCAGGCCGGAGAAGGCCTTCTCCATAGTTTCCACCTGCCCCATGAGGTGCACCGCGGAACCACGCGGAACCTCTCCGGTGGTCTCGGCCAGCACCTGACGAATGTCGGCGGCTACCGCCGCCAAGTCACGGTCCTGGGTGGCGGCGTGGATCTGCACCATCGGCTGGATGTTGTACTGGCTGACCAGCGCGTTGCCGAGGTTGCGCTGGAAGCTGGCCACGCCGCCCAGGGTGGTTTCAGCGGCATTGTCGCCATTGCCCACCGGCAGGTTGGCCAGCGCCGACAGCGAATCGAGCTGGTACTGCGGCGCCTGGATGACGATGGGATAGCTCACGCCGTTGCTCGGGTTGAGCCAGTGAGTCGGTGCCACCTGGCTGCTGCCGGCGAGATTCACCACCAGGCTGTTGGTCACGTCACGGGTGGTCAGCCCCAGCTGCTGGGCCTGGGTGCGGTCCAGCGCCACGTCGAACACTGGCGCCTTGTCCGACTGCTGGATGCGCGCATCGACCACGCCGGGAATGGCGCGGATGCGTTTGAGCAGTTGGCGGGCATAGGCGAAGTTGCCCTCGATGTTGGCGCCACGCACCTGGATGTCGATGGGCGCCGGCGCGCCGAAGTTGAGGATCTGGCTGACGATGTCCGCCGGTGGGAAGGAGAAAGTGGTGTCTGGGAACTGCTCGGGCAGCACCTCACGCAGCCGGCGCACGTACTCGGCGGTGGGCGCATGACCGTCGCGCAGGGCGATCTGGAAGTCGCCGTCCTGCGAACCCATCACCCCGGTGTTGTTGTAGGTGGTGTTGGTCGGGCTCGGCGGCAGGCCGATGTTGTCCACCAGCGTCTCGATCTCCTCGGCCGGAATCACCTGGCGAATCGCATCCTCGATGCGTGCGAAGCGGCTGGCGGTCTCCTCGACCCGCGTGCCCACCGGCACGCGCACATGCATCAGCACCTGGCCGGAGTCCACCGAGGGGAAGAAGTTGCTGCCGAGAAACGGCACTAGGCCGAACGACAGCAGCACCACCGCCATGAAGCCCACCAAAAATGCCTTGCGCCGTGCCAGGGCTCGCTCCAGCACGCCGCAATAGCCGGCGCGCAGGCATTCGAAACGCTGCTCGAAACGACGCTGGAAGCGCACCAGCGGGTTGCGTGACTCGCTGTCGTGCCCCGCTTCGTTGTGCGGCTTGAGCAGATAGTTGGCCAGGGTCGGCACCAGGGTGCGCGAGAGGATGAAGGAGCAGACCATGGCGAAGATCACCGCCTCGGCCATCGGCACGAAGAGGAAACTCGACACGCCTTCGAGGAAGAACATCGGCACGAAGGCGATGCAGATGCACAGCAGCGAGACGAAAGCCGGCGTGACGATCTGTTGGGCGCCGTCGATGATCGCCGACTCCACGTCCTTGCCCTGCTCCAAGTGCCAGTTGACGTTCTCGATGGTCACCGTGGCGTCGTCCACCAAGATGCCGATGGCCAGCGCCAGGCCGCCCAGGGTCATCAGGTTGAGGGTTTCACCGATGGCCGCCAGGGCGATGATCGAGCCCATGATCGACAGCGGAATGGACACCGCGATGATCACCGTCGAGCGCCAGCTGCCGAGGAACAGCAGGATCATCACACTGGTCAGCGCGGCGGCGATGGCGCCTTCCAGTACCACGCCCTTGACCGCGGCGCGGACGAACACCGACTGGTCGTTGATCGGCACCACGTTGAGCGCCTCCGGCAGCGCATCGCGCATGTCGTCGAGCTTCTGGCGGATGCCGTCGACGATCGCCAGGGTCGAAGCCGAGCCGTTCTTGAGCACCGACATCAACACCGAACGACCGCCATCGACATGCACGATGTTGCTCTGCGGCGCGCTGCCGTCGCGCACGTCCGCCACGTCACCGAGGTAGATGGTGGCGCCATCGACCACCTTGACCGGCAACCGGGCGATGTCGTCGATCAGCGACGGTGCGCTGTTGAGCTTGAGGGTGTACTCCAGCTCGTCGATCTTCTGCGTACCGATCGGCGTAAGCACGTTGTGTGCCGCCAACGCGGCGGAGATGTCCTGGGCGGACAGGCCACGGGCCTGCAGCGCCTCCTGGCGCACGTCGATCTGCACCTGGCGCTGCTTGCCACCGTAGGGCAACGGGATCACCGCGCCGGGCACGGTGATCAGCTGAGTGCGCACGGTGTTCATCGCCAGGTCGAACAGGTTCTGCTCGCTCAGGCCCTTGCCGGCCAGCGCCAGCTGCACGATGGGCACCGTGGCGGCGTTGTAGTTGAGGATCAGCGGCGGCTGGATGCCCGCCGGCATCTGCCGCAGCGCTACCTGGGACACCGCAGTGACCTGAGCATTGGCTACGGCGATGTTCACGCCCGGCTGGAAGAAGATCTTGACGATGCTGATGCCCGGATAGGTATTGGCCTCGATGTGCTCGATGTCGTTGACCGTCGAGGTCAGCGTGCGCTGGAACACCGTGGAAATGCGCCCGGCCATGTCATCCGGCGGCAGGCCGGTGTACTGCCAGGCAATTGCGATCACCGGAATGCGGATCTCGGGAAAGATGTCTGTTGGGGTACGGGTCATGGTCAGCACTCCGCCGATCAGCAGCAGCAACGCCATGACGACGAAGGTGTAGGGGCGACGCAGGGCGATGAGGACGACGCGCATCAACATGGCTGGGCTCCGGTCATGTTGGTGGAGGCAGGGATTCACTACCGGCTGGCGCAACGAACGCACAGCAGTGGCAGCAAAAATCTAACCGTGCCCAATCCAAATGATTAGCGGCCCTGACACGCATGCCGATATG
>NZ_JABWRP020000079.1 GCF_014269035.2 Pseudomonas vlassakiae | reverse complement strand
GGTGAGAATGGAAGCGCTTCGGTCGAATGATCGATGGCGGTTGAGATGAAGGTTGACAGCGGTTTTAAACGCTGTATTATTCGCCTCCCGCTACGAGAGATCGCAGCGAGTCAAGTGTTTGAAGCTAAACGAGTTTCTCGCAAAAAACTTCAAAATAAACGCTTGACAGCAAATGAGGAAAGCGTAGAATGCGCGCCTCGGTTGAG
>NZ_JABWRP020000078.1 GCF_014269035.2 Pseudomonas vlassakiae | reverse complement strand
CGTCGCCGAAAGCGACACCGTCGTTGTGTCCAGGACATCCGTGATGCTGGTGCTGACTGGTGCCTGATAGGCGACCAGATTTTCGTAACTGCCACCGCTAACGTTGGTGATGCTGTTGGTGACCGCCGCATGGCCTTGATAGACGTCGTTGGTGACGGCTTCCGTGGCAGTACCTGAGCTCTGACCGACCGGAATGGTGATGGTCTGGCCGTTGGCCAG
>NZ_JABWRP020000077.1 GCF_014269035.2 Pseudomonas vlassakiae | reverse complement strand
ATCAAGCGCGTGGTCGACAACCAGGCCGTCGAAACGCTGACCCAGTACCGCTACGACGAACACGGCCAGCTGACCACGGTGATCAACCGCAACGGCGACACCGTGCGCAGCTTCAGCTACGCCGAAGGCCTGATGGTGACCCACAGCAACGCCCTGGGCCTGGGCTGCCACTACCGCTGGGAAACCCAGGGCGGCAAACCCCGGGTGGTCGAACACTGGACCAG
>NZ_JABWRP020000076.1 GCF_014269035.2 Pseudomonas vlassakiae | reverse complement strand
CGCAGCATCCTCAAGCCTTGCCACAGGAAGCGCTTCTGTTCCACCTGGCCGTTGATCTCAGCCTGCTTGGCCACCCGCCGTCCAAGACTGTCGTACCGGTATTGCCCAGAGCTCTCAAGCTTGCCGTTAACCAGGGTCTCGGCACGAACCAGCCGGTTCTCGCAGTCATAGGCAAAGGTCTGCAGCTTGCTGTGCCCCGAGCGCTTCTCGACCAGGTTGCCCCACGGGTCGTAGCGGTACTCCTG
>NZ_JABWRP020000075.1 GCF_014269035.2 Pseudomonas vlassakiae | reverse complement strand
AAGCGGGTCGGTTTCTTCGAGCAGGCGGGCGAACTCGTCGTACTGGAAGGTCAGGCGATTGCCGTCTGGCAGGTCGAGGCCGACCATGTTGCCCTGCTCGTCCAGCTCGATGGCGTAACGCTCGCCACCGTAATCGCGGCTGGCGATGACGCGGTGGTCGGCGTTGTACTGCACCTCCAGTTCACGGCCGAGCACGTCGGTAGCCCAGCTGGTGCGGGCGTCGAGGTCGTAGCGGAAATGGTAGTGCTCGCCGTCA
>NZ_JABWRP020000074.1 GCF_014269035.2 Pseudomonas vlassakiae | reverse complement strand
CAGCGGGTCGGTTTCTTCGAGCAGGCGGGCGAACTCGTCGTACTTAAAGGTCAGGCGATTGCCGTCTGGCAGGTCGAGGCTGACCATGTTGCCCTGCTCGTCCAGCTCGATGGCGTAACGCTCGCCACCGTAGTCGCGGCTGGCGATGACGCGGTGGTCGGCGTTGTACTGCACCTCCAGTTCACGGCCGAGCACGTCGGTAGCCCAGCTGGTGCGGGCGTCGAGGTCGTAGCGGAAATGGTAGTGCTCGCCGTCG
>NZ_JABWRP020000073.1 GCF_014269035.2 Pseudomonas vlassakiae | reverse complement strand
ACGACGTCTACCAAGGTCACGCTGCCGTCAGTAATCAAATCACTGCAGTCAGCGGAGGCAACTACGAAAATTTGGTTGCCAACCAGGTACCGGTCTTTACCACCGTCACCGATGTTCAGGACACCACCACCGTCACCCTGAGCGCCACGCCGTCCGTGGCGGAAGGCGGGATCATTATCTATACGGCGACAGTGGGCGCCCCTGTCACCGGCAGCCCGGTCGTAGTCAGCTTGGCCAACGGGCAGACCATCACCATT
>NZ_JABWRP020000072.1 GCF_014269035.2 Pseudomonas vlassakiae | reverse complement strand
CGTCGTTGGTGACGGCGCCGGTGGTGGTGCCGGAGCTTTGGCCAACCGGAATGGTGATGGTCTGCCCGTTGGCCAAGCTGACTATGACCGGGCTGCCAGTGACAGGAGCGGCCACTGTCGCCGTATAGATAATGGTCCCGCCTTCGGCCACGCTGGGTGTCGCCGTCAGTGATACCGTTGTGGTGTCTTGCACATCGGTCACGGCGGTGCTGACTGGTGTCTGGTTGGCGACCAGGTTCTCGTAGTTGCCACCGCTGACGCTG
>NZ_JABWRP020000071.1 GCF_014269035.2 Pseudomonas vlassakiae | reverse complement strand
ATTGTAAAAGACGATGTTGCAAAGTGACCCTGTTATAGGTCTGTAGCTCAGTTGGTTAGAGCGCACCCCTGATAAGGGTGAGGTCGGCAGTTCAAATCTGCCCAGACCTACCATTACAGAGTTCAGCCGTACACGGGGCCATAGCTCAGCTGGGAGAGCGCCTGCCTTGCACGCAGGAGGTCAGCGGTTCGATCCCGCTTGGCTCCACCACTTACGCCTTACTTGCTTGATCAAATTCAGAAATGAGCATTCGTATCGAATGTTGATTTCTGG
>NZ_JABWRP020000070.1 GCF_014269035.2 Pseudomonas vlassakiae | reverse complement strand
AAACCTGGCGATCAACAGTACAGCGGCAGTCACCACCGTCAGTGACACCATCGACACCTCTACCGTCACGCTAACCGCCACGCCATCTGTGGCCGAAGGCGGCACCGTCGTATACACCGCAACCGTCACCGCCCCAGTTACAGGCTCGGCTGTAGTGGTGGCCTTGGCCAACGGCCAGACCATCACCATCCCGGTCGGCCAAAGCTCCGGTACCGCCACCGGCGCCGTGTCCAATGACGTCTATC
Organism: Pseudomonas vlassakiae; assembly: GCF_014269035.2. Taxonomy (GTDB): domain Bacteria; phylum Pseudomonadota; class Gammaproteobacteria; order Pseudomonadales; family Pseudomonadaceae; genus Aquipseudomonas; species Aquipseudomonas vlassakiae. Next base: position 31 of record NZ_JABWRP020000070.1, on the reverse strand, counting down.
AAGGCCACGCGGCAGTCAGCAACAGCATCAC
>NZ_JABWRP020000007.1 GCF_014269035.2 Pseudomonas vlassakiae | reverse complement strand
GGAAGACACGCCGGGGCGGAGCATCCTGTACCTGTATGAGCCGGGTAGCTATGCGCCGTTAGCGCGGGTTGATCAGGCGGAAGGTGAAGGGCAGAAGCTTTATTACTTCCATACGGACCAGATTGGTACGCCGTTGGAGCTGACGGACAGTGATGGCACGATTGTTTGGCAGGCGTCGTATCGTTCGTGGGGCGAGCTAGAAGAGCTTACGGTTAACGAGGTTGTGCAGGATCTTAGGACTCAAGGGCAGTACTTTGATTCCGAAAGTTCCTTGCATTACAATACTTTTCGATACTACGACGCTCAGGTGGGACGATTTACAACTCAGGATCCGATTGGTCTAAATGGTGGGCTTAATTTCTATGGTTTTGCCCCCAACCCCAATTCTTGGGTGGATCCGCTTGGATGGGCCTGCTGGGCTCCCAAAAGTGTAGCTGGTCGTAAGGTCTATCAGCGCAACGATATATTTGACCCGCACCGGGTGGATGAACTGGGGCGGACTAATATACAAAGAATGAAAAAGGGTGATGCTCCAATTGGAAGGGATGGAAAAGAGGTGAATCTTCACCATCTTACTCAGGACGAGCCAGGCCCTATGGCGGAAGTTTTAAGTAGTTTCCACTCGAAGCATGATAGAGTGCTCCACATGTATTCTAATCAGTGGGATAAAAGCTGGGTTGGCAATGATGGGATTAGGCGGCTTTATAATAGCGCGCCACCAAGCATGAATCGCGGTCCATTTAATACTTGGAAGAAAACCTATTGGAAGATCCGTGCTTTGGATTTTTGAGGGCTTGAAATGACTTATATAGATATTCTGGAATCCGAAATTAATGCAAGCGGTGAGGATCCTGCGTTCGCCGGGGGGGCTGCTGACGATGTGATAGGTGATTTTGAAAGAGCCCTTGGCGTCGAATTTCCTCAATCTTATAAGCTGTTTTTAAAGAAGTATGGCGCTCTATCGTTTGCTGGTGATACTTACTATGGCATCACCAAGAGTGGCGTGGATGCGACATCGGTTCCTAGTGTTGCTTTCGCCACAAAGAGTGCCCGTGCCGATGGAGATGCTGACGATTCTATGATTGTGGTGAAAGCATCTGGCTATGGTCCAATCTACTCTATAGATACTTCGATTGTCGGAACCACTGGTGAGCCTGTTGTCGTGGAGACGGAGCTTTCATTTAAGCGCACAAAGGATAAAAATATAATTTACCAAAGCTTTGAAGAATTCTTTACTGATATGGTGCGACAAGCTATTAGAGAACTTTGATTTTTACTCTGTCCTGTGCGTTGTTGGGCGTTATGTTAGGCTGCGAACGTTAAGTTCGCATAAGGCGTTTTGCTCTTCGTGCACGCTTACAGAATATTATTTTTGGGACCTCTTTAAATCACTATTTGCTAAGTGTGGTTAAGAGTCGGGTAGTAAGCCATGTACGAACGGTATGACTATGGCCCATCCACCCGCCTGAGCGAAAAGTGCTGGTCGACAACTTGACCCGATGCTTCGGCTACGACGCTGGCGGGCATCTGGTCCGGCTGGATGAAATCGGCTACGGCGAAAGCGGTGAGCGCCCCGGCAATAGTGGTTTCGAGCGTCGGCTTTCGAATGGCAATGGCGTGAGTGTTGGCTCTTTAATAGTACGCAGATTAATGTGGCTCTACTAGGCAATGGTAGGGCCAGTCTCTTATAAATATTGATTTTCTATGTTTTTAGAAAACGGCATTGTATAAATGCAGTCAGCTCCGAGGACATCAGCGCCACCGGCGGCACCCGCGTTCACCTGCACTACGACAACCCGCTGGGCCGCCTGACCGACATCAAGCGCGTGGTCGACAACCAGGCCGTCGAAACGCTGACCCAGTACCGCTACGACGAACACGGCCAGCTGACCACGGTGATCAACCGCAACGGCGACACCGTGCGCAGCTTCAGCTACGCCGAAGGCCTGATGGTGACCCACAGCAACGCCTTGGGCCTGGGCTGCCACTACCGCTGGGAAACCCAGGGCGGCAAACCGCGGGTGGTCGAACACTGGACCAGCGACGGCGAGCATTAACACTTCCGCTACGACCTCGACGCCCGCACCAGCTGGGCCACCGACGTGCTCGGCCGCGAGCTGGAAGTGCAGTACAACGCCGACCATCGCGTCATCGCCAGCCGAGACTACGGTGGCGAGCGTTACGCCATCGAGCTAGACGAGCAGGGCAACATGGTCGGACTCGACCTGCCAGACGGCAACTGCTCAGGCAAGCGCGTGGTCGACAACCAGGGTATAAACGCTCACCCACTACCGCCACGACGAACACGGCCAACTGACGACCATGCGAACACCACAAGAGCGCCTGCGCGCCAAGCGATTTTGAAAGCAATTTCAATAAGAAAACTACTGCGTTAAAAGGAGTTTGTGGGTGAGCTCGATCAAAGTTTATGACTGGAACAAAAAAATTAAAACAAGCCTAAAAAAATTAAGGCTGGAGATATCTTTTGTTTTGTGCTGGGTAACAAAAAGTATGGTGTTGGACGTATCATGACACAGAACAGCGTTGGTCATGTGGCAGAAATATTTAAGCAGGTGCTCAGTTCGCCAGTATTGAGTTCGACTGCTTTTGATCAATCGGGCGACCCTGTTATTTTGGATTCATATTCTCTCTTTGCTCTCAAGGCTGAAGGTGATTGGAGGGTGGTTGCTCATCAAGAAGATTATCAGCCCTCATCTGAAGAGCCTGTGAGGTTCGTATACGGTGTTGCAGATAATGTAAAGCTTGTAGATATCTTTGATAACGAGACTCCTTGTGCGGGGAGTGATCGTGAATACCCTTTGTATTCACCTATGGGCGATGATGAAGTGAGAGAGCACTTTAGGCTGTAATTGATCTCAGAACTAATATTGCATATGCTCTTTAATAATGTGTGGTTTCTTCTGGCTCTGCTACTTTATAAAGCAGGGCCATGAAATCTATCAGCAATACCAACTATGTTAAGAACTTGAAGACCATATTTTTAATGAGCCTTCGACACGGAAGAGCCGCTGCAACGCATAGTGAACGCTCCCGGCCACTTCCAGCACCTCACCCGCACGCCCGACGGCACCCCTCAACGGTCATCAATCGCATGGTCGACGACCAGGCTGTCGAAACGCTCACGCGACACCGTGCGCAGCTTCAGCTACCCCATAGCAACGCCTTGCGGCTGGGCTGCCACTACCGCAGGGAAACCCAGGGCGGCAAACCGCGGGTGGTCGAAACTGGACCCGCGACGGCGAGCATTACCACTTCCGCTACGACCTCGACGCCCGCACCAGCTGGGCCACCGACGTGCTCGGCTGTGGACTGGAAGTGCAGTACAACGCTGACCACCGCAGACGAACAAGACGAGATCCTGGATAAATACGATGTTGAACGATTCAACAGTGTTCACCTCTGGCTAGGCGTGAATTTCACCGAAGAGGAGGACTATATGAAGTACTTTGAAATCGACTACTCAAGCGACTATGAGATTGACGACCCTCAATACCCAGTCTGTCAGTTCTGTACCGATATCGGCGAACGCTGGTACGACGAGGATTTTTGGCATGATCCCACGCAAGTCCACACTGGTTGATATCGACGCCATGCTGGGTGACTCCGCAATCGATAGAAGCGAATGGAACAGGGTCAAAGCCATTTGCTTGAGTCTCGGCATTGTAAAGATGAATGCAATGTTCTGGTATTCTGATGGCGGCTTGGTGATCCGGACACCGCACAAAGAGCATTATAATGGCCTGCGCTATATTGGCTTGTTCGAAGGAGAATAATGGCCATGGAGGCGGGGTCAAAGCACAAGTAATCTGAATGGAAATGGAGTTTCAAATGCCCGCAAGGACGACAAAACGCAAGAAACAGCCACCGCACCCCGGCGGTGAGGTCCACGACCGCCTCGTGGAAATGGATTTCTGGGTAAAGTGCGCATACCTGTTCACGCCAGCGTTCCTGGCGCTTGTGGGTGGCCTGCGTGCTGCGATGATCGCCATCTTCATCTACCCCGTGATCAGCATCATCTACTTCATCATCCGCCACCGTTACCTGAAAAGCGTACCGCCTGAGAAGCTGGTCCATGTGGTGCCGTGGAGTCATATCTATGACGGACGGAGCCTGTCGATGATCATCCTGAGCCTCTATGTACTGGCGGGCGGTTACGCACTCTACAACCACCTCTTCTAAGGTGGTTCCACTACGCGGAACCACATTCGTTTGTACTCCCTCGCCACTCGCGTTTATCTGTCGCCTAACACGACCTGCCTTTCCCGTCGTGATCTCAAAGCGAACAACAAGAACGGGCCCCACCCGCGCGAGGAGATTCCCCATGCAGCAACACCAGCACATCCTGGCCTGGCTCAACGAGGTGGCCAGCGACCTGCACGCCATCCGCCACGATATCCACGCCCACCCCGAACTCGGTTTCGAAGAAAGCCGCACCTCGGCCCTGGTCGCCACGCTGCTGCAGCAGTGGGGCTATGAGGTGCACACCGGCATCGGCAAGACCGGTGTGGTCGGTGTACTGCGCAACGGCAGCAGCCCGCGCAAGCTGGGCCTGCGCGCCGACATGGACGCGCTACCGATCCACGAGGCCACCGGTGCCGCCTACAGCAGCCGCCACCAAGGCTGCATGCACGCCTGCGGCCACGACGGCCATACCACAATGCTGCTGGGTGCGGCGCGCTACCTTGCCGCTACACGGCAGTTCGATGGCACGCTGACGCTGATCTTCCAGCCGGCCGAGGAGGGCCAGGGCGGGGCCGAGGCGATGCTCGCCGATGGACTGCTGGAGCGCTTCCCTTGTGACGCACTGTTCGGCATGCACAACATGCCGGGGCTGCCGGCAGGCCACCTGGGCTTTCGCGAGGGGCCGATGATGGCCTCGCAGGACCTGCTGACCGTCACTCTCGAGGGCGTTGGCGGGCATGGTTCGATGCCGCACCTGACGGTCGACCCGCTGGTGGCGGCGGCCAGTGTGGTGATGGCGCTGCAGACGGTTGTGGCGCGTAACATCGATGCCCAGGAGGCGGCGGTGGTCACGGTCGGCGCGCTGCAGGCGGGCGAGGCGGCCAACGTGATTCCGCAACAGGCGCTGCTGCGCCTGAGCCTGCGGGCGCTGGATGCCCAGGTGCGGGCGCAGACCCTGGAACGGGTGCGGGCGATCATCGTCAGCCAGGCCGAGAGCTTTGGCTGCAAGGCCAGCATCGAACACCGGCCGGCGTACCCGGTGCTGGTCAACCATGCCGCGGAAAATGCCTTTGCCCGGCAGGTCGGCGAAGCGCTGCTGGGCGCCGACAAGGTCGATGGCAACACCCGCAAGCTGATGGGCAGCGAGGACTTTGCCTGGATGCTGCAACGCTGCCCCGGCGCCTACCTGTTCATCGGCAATGGCGTGCAGCGGCCAATGGTGCACAACCCGGCCTATGACTTCAACGACGACATCCTGCTGACCGGCGCCGCCTACTGGGGCGCGCTGGCCGAGAGCTGGCTCAAGCCGGCCTGACTTGGCTGTATTGACGACTGCCGCTGGAACCCGGGCGCGGCTGCGCCTGGGCGATCACTTGAACCTGAATGGAGTGTTCCGCATGCAGATTTCCAATACAGGCGCGTCGCGTACCCGGCAAGTGGTGGCGGCGGTCATCGGTAATGCGCTGGAGTGGTATGACTTTATCGTGTACGGCTTTCTGGCGAGCATCATCGCCCGCCAGTTCTTCCCCTCGGACGATGAATACAGCTCCCTGTTGATGGCCTTGGCCACCTTCGGCGTGGGCTTTTTCATGCGCCCTGTGGGTGGGGTGTTGCTGGGCGTGTATGCCGACCGCAAGGGGCGCAAGGCAGCGATGCAGCTGATCATCCGCCTGATGACGGTGTCGATTGCGATGATCGCCTTCGCACCGAACTACCTGGCCATCGGCATGGGGGCGCCGTTGCTGATCGTGGTAGCGCGCATGCTGCAGGGCTTTGCCACCGGTGGCGAATACGCCAGCGCCACGGCCTTTCTGGTAGAGAGCGCGCCGGCCGACCGCAAGGGCCTGTATGGCTCGTGGCAGCTGGTGGGGCAGTGCCTGGCGGTGTTCTCCGGCGCGGCGATGGTGGCGCTGGTCACTCACCTGTGCACGCCCGAGGCGCTGGACAGCTGGGGCTGGCGGATCCCGTTCGTGCTCGGCTTGCTGATCGGCCCCGTGGGGCTGTGGATTCGCAAGCATATGGCAGAACCTGAGGAGTTCCTGGAAGCGCGCAAACAGGCCAGGGGCCAGGCGCCGAGCCTGTGGCAGGTGCTGCGTGAGCAGCGCCGCAGCCTGCTGGTGTCGATGGGCCTGGCCAGTGGCGCGACGGTGTCGTTCTACGTGGTGCTGGTGAACATGCCGACCTTCGCCCACAAGAATCTCGGCCTGCCGCTGGACCAGGTGCTGCTGGTGCAGATGCTGGCCGTCGGCCTGATGACCGTGGTGATCCCGCTGGCCGGCGCCCTGTCGGACCGGCTCGGCCGACGGCCGGTGCTGATGGCCTTTACCCTGGCGTTCTTCGTCATGGTCTACCCGCTGTATGTGTGGGTAGCGGCGGTGCCGTCGATCGAGCGGCTGCTGGTGATGCAACTGCTGTTGTGCAGCGCCATTGGCGGCTTCTTTGGCCCGGCGCCGACCGCTTTGGCCGAGCAGTTCCCGGTCGCGGTACGCTCCACGGGTGTGTCGGTGGCCTACAACGTGGCAGTGATGGTGTTCGGCGGCTTCGCCCCGCTGATCGTCACCTGGCTGAGCAAGGTGCTCGGCACCCCGGTGGCGCCATCGTTCTACGTGCTGTTTGCCTGCCTGCTGACATTGCTCGGCACCTATTGCCTGAAAGAAGCACTGCGCGCCGGCAAGGCCGCCGCCTACAACCTGGGAGTGAAACCGTGAACGCGTTAGCTATCGACCCGATCGTCGCCCTCGACGCCGAGGCCCTGTCCCGGGCCATCCATGCCCGCCAGGTGGCGTGCCGCGAGGTGATGCAGGCTTATCTGGGCCATATCGAGCGCTGCAACCCGCAGGTCAATGCGCTGGTATCGCTGCGCGCTGGTGAAGACCTGCTGGCCGAGGCCGAGGCCTGCGATCGCGAACTGGCGCGTGGCCAGTCCCGTGGCTGGATGCATGGCATGCCGCAGGCGATCAAGGACCTGGCCGCCACCGCCGGGCTGCGCACCACCCTGGGCTCGCCGCTGTTCGCCGGGCAGGTGCCGGCACACGACGCCATCAGCGTGGCGCGGGTGCGGGCCAGTGGGGCGATCATCGTCGGCAAGAGCAACGTACCGGAATTCGGCCTGGGCTCGCAGAGCTACAACACGCTGTTCGGCACCACCACCAATGCCTATGACCACAGCCGCGTGGCGGGTGGCAGCAGCGGCGGTGCGGCGGCGGCATTGGCCATGCGCCTGCTGCCGGTGGCCGATGGCAGCGACATGATGGGGTCGCTGCGCAACCCGGCGGCGTTCAACAACGTGTTCGGCCTGCGCCCATCGCTGGGGCGGGTGCCTTATGGGCCGACGCCCGAGCTGTTCCTGCAGCAGCTGGCCACAGAGGGGCCGATGGGGCGCAGCGTCACCGATGTCGCCCGTTTGCTGACGGTGCAGGCCGGGCATGATGCGCGGGTGCCGTTGTCGCTCAATGACGGTAGGCGGAATTTTGCGGCCGGGCTGCAGCGAGATTTCAAAGGCGCACGGGTCGGCTGGCTGGGTGACTACGACGGCTATTTGCCGATGGAAGACGGCGTGCTGCGCCTGTGCGAAGCGGCCCTGGCCGATTTCGCCGAGCTCGGCTGCGATGTCGAGGCCTGCCAGCCGGCGTTCGATCAGGCCCGGTTGTGGCAATGCTGGCTGACTCACCGCCACTTCCTGGTGCACGGCAACCTGGCAGCGGCCTATGCCGACCCAGGCAAGCGGGCGCTACTCAAGCCGGAGGCGCAATGGGAAGTGGAGGGTGGCCTGCAACTCGGGGCCGCCGCTGTCTATCAGGCGTCGCTGGACCGCAGCGCGTGGTACCAGGCCCTGCACAAACTGTTCGAGCGTTACGATTTCCTGCTGTTGCCTTCGGCCCAGGTGTTCCCTTTCGACGCAGCCGAGGCGTGGCCGAAGGAGGTCGGGGGGCGGACCATGGACACCTATCATCGCTGGATGGAAGTGGTGATCGGGCCAACCCTGGCCGGCCTGCCGAGCATGAGCGTGCCGGTCGGTTTCAATGCCGCGGGCCTGCCGACAGGGCTGCAGATCATAGGCCCGGCCCAGGCCGACCATGCCGTGCTGCAGCTGGCCTACGCTCATGAACAGCTGACCCGCTGGGTGGAGCGGCGCCCGCCGCCCAGCCTCTTGGCCCGCTAAGGGGCTGGCCCGGCCCGTATCTTGCTGGGCATGATGACCATCCACGCACAGACAGGGAGGTCGGATCCATGGGCACAGCGACAGACAGCGGCGGCGTGCGCTCGGTGGAGCGTGCGCTGGCCATCGTCGAATTGCTTGGCGAGCATCAGGCCCTGGGCCTTGAAGAGCTGCATTACCTCACCGGCCTGCCCAAGGCCACGGCCTCGCGCATGCTCGCCACCTTGCAGGAGCAGGGCTGGGTCTACCGCGGGCTCAGCGACCGGCGGTACCGACTGTGCGCACGCCGCCTGTTCGGCGACCGCCAGCAGCGCTTCAAGCGCCAGCTGGTGGAAAGCGCTGCGCCGTTGCTGCTGGAACTGAGCGAGCGCACCGGGCTGGTAGTCGACCTGTCGTGTTTCGACGGCGAGCGGCTGGAGGTGATGGAAAGCGCCATTCCGCAGGTGCTGCGCAAGCGTTATCCGAACAACTGCCAGATCGTCGGCCAGCATGCCAGCCTGTTCCATTCGGCGATGGGGCGGGCGTGCCTGAAGGAGCTGGCGGTCGATGAGGTGCAGCGCCTGGCCCGGCATGAGCGGGTGTGCGGCGAAGAGCTGATGCGTGGCCTGGAAGGGGATGCGCACAAGGGGTTCGGGCAGCGCACCGAGGGGTATTGGGAGTATCCGGTGCGCTTGCCGTTCCTGATCCGGGCGATTGCCTTGCCGGTCAGGGTGCAGGGGCAGCTGGCCGGGAGCATTGCCTTGCACTGGCCACTGGACCAGGCACCGGTGGAACAGGTGTTGAGCCTGCACCTGGACAGCCTGGCGGCGACTGTGGGGGAAGTGCAGCATGCGTTGGTGGGTTAGGGGGGGCTGGCGGTAGATTTGTGGTGGTTTCGGGACCGAGCGCCGCTGCGCGGATAAATCCGCTCCTACACGGCATGCACCCAGGCAGGCGACGCTGGCGTAACAGGTTCGGCACGTTGCAACAGACCGTAGGAGCGGATTTATCCGCGATGCGCCGCGCGGGCGGCGCTCGATCTCCCAGGCACCACAGAATACAAGGCATACACTTGCAATAACCTCCCCGAAGGCATCCCCCCATGCTGCTCATCGAGCACCTGCACAAGTCGTTCCCCACCGCCCAAGGCCCGCTCCAGGTCCTGCGCGGCGTCGACCTGTCCCTGGCACGCGGCAGCAGCCTGGCGCTGATGGGCGAATCCGGCAGCGGCAAAAGCACCTTGCTGCACCTGGTCGCCGGCCTCGACCGTGCCGATAGCGGGCGCATCCTCATCGACGGCGAACCCTTGCACGGCCAGGGCGAAGCGGCCCTGGCCCGGTGGCGGCGCGAGGGCATCGGCCTGGTGTTCCAGCAGTACAACCTGATCAGCAGCCTCGACGTGGCGGCCAACCTGGCCTTTCAGGCGCGCCTGGCCAAGCGCCACGACCGGCAATGGCTGGCCTATCTGGCCGAACGCCTTGGTTTGATGGCGTTGCTGGATCGCTACCCGGAGCAGTTGTCCGGCGGCCAGCAGCAACGGGTCGCCATCGGCCGGGCCCTGGCCAGCCGGCCGGCGCTGTTACTTGCCGACGAACCCACCGGCAGCCTGGACGAAGCCAGCAGTGACGAAGTGCTGGCCTTGCTCCTGCAACTGGTCGGCGAGGCGGGCAGCAGTGTGCTGATGGTCACCCACAGCCCGCACCTGGCCGCGTGCCTGCAGCACCGTTGCGTGCTCCATCAGGGGCGGGTGCAAGGGTCATGAACAACCTGCTGATCGCCCTGCAGGCGCTGGGCAGCCATTGGTGGCGCCACCGTTTGCAGTGCCTCGGCATCTTCACCGGCCTGTGGCTGGCGACGGCGTTGTGGACCGGCGTGCAGGCCCTCAACACCCAGGCGCGCAGCGACTATGCCCAGGCCAGCGCCGTGCTGAGCGGGGCGGCGCACGTGCAGTTCGTCGCCCGCGATGGCCAGCGTTTCGACCAGGCGCTTTACGTGCAACTGCGCAGGCAAGGCTGGCAGGTGACACCGGTGCTAGAGGGCCGCTTGCGCCTGGCCGGTGAGCCAGCCGTTGCCGTCAGGTTGATCGGCATCGAGCCACTGAGCCTGCTGCCGGGTATGGCCGTCGCGGGTGCCGACCCGGCAAGCTTCGACTTGCAGACGTTCATCGGCACACCCGGGCAAGCCTGGGTCGGCGCGGATACATTGCGCCAATTGACGGGCAAGCGGCGCACGATCGATGGCCAGGCCTTGCCGCCGCTGATGCTCAATAAACAACTGGCACCTGGCGTGATGCTGGTCGATATCGGCGTGGCCCAGGCTTTGCTCGATGCGCCGGGGCAGCTGTCGCGGCTGGTCAGCGACACCGACCAGCCGTTGCCGCAGGCGCTCGCCGACCGTTTGAAGGTACAGCCAGCGGAAGATGACAGCGACCTGCAACGCCTGACCGCGAGCTTTCATCTGAACCTGACGGCTCTCGGCCTGCTGGCATTCGTGGTCGGGCTGTTCATCGCCCATGCGGCCATCGGCCTGGCGCTGGAGCAGCGGCGGGGCCTGATGCGCACCTTGCGCGCGTGTGGTGTCAGCCTGAAGGTGTTGATGGCGGCTTTGGCCCTTGAGCTGGGCGTGTTCGCCGTAGTCGGTGGCCTTGCCGGTGTGGCGGCGGGCTACCTGCTGGCAGCGCTGTTGCTGCCCGATTTTGCTTCCAGCCTGCGCGGCCTGTACGGCGCCCAAGTCTCGGGGCATCTGCATCTGCCGCTGTACTGGTGGCTGATGGGCCTAGGTGTGAGCCTGCTCGGCGCCTTGCTGGCCGGCATCGACAGCCTGCTGCGTGCTGCGCGGTTGCCCTTGCTGGCGTTGGCTCAGCCTCAGGCCTGGCGCCTGGCCCAGCTGCCCTGGCTGAAGCGTCAGGCAATGGCCGCCGCAGTGCTTGCGGTCATTGCCTTGGGCTGCGGTTACTTCGGCAACAGCCTGCCCGGTGCCTTCACCCTGCTAGCCGCGCTGCTGCTGGCGGCCGCCTTGTTGTTGCCGGGCACGCTGGCCCTGTTGCTCGCTGGCCTGGCACGGCATACCCGGCGGCCACTGGCGCAGTGGTTCGTCGCCGACAGCCGTCAGCAATTGCCGGCGCTGAGCCTGGCACTGATGGCATTGCTGCTGGCATTGGCCGCCAGCGTGGGAGTGGGTGGCATGACCGAAGGTTTCCGCCGCACCTTCGTTGGCTGGCTCGACCAGCGTCTGGCCGCAGACCTGTATGTCACGCCACGCGACAGCATTCAGGCGCTGCAGATCTACCAGCAGTTGCAGGATGACCCCGGCGTCAGCGCTGTGCTGCCCAGCTGGCGAGTGGAATGGCGCCTGCAGCACTGGCCGGTGCAGGTGCAAGGGGTGATCGACCAGCTGTTCTACCGCAGCCACTGGCCATTGCTTGAACAGGCGCCGAAGGCGTGGGAGCAGGTGGCCAGCGGGCAGGGCGCCATGCTCAGCGAACAATTGGCGCGTCGCCTGGGCGTGGGCATCGGGGATGAAGTGCAGCTGCCGGGCGACCCGCCACAGGGCATGCGGGTGGTGGGCATTCACGCCGACTATGGCAACCCGAAAGGGCATGTGCTGGTCAATGCCGACTGGCTGCGCCAGCACGCGACGACGGCCAGCCTGAGTGGCTTGAGCCTGTTGATCCGGCCCGGGCAGATTGCGTCGGTCAAGGACACCTTGCAGCAGCGCTTCGGCCTGGACGAATCACAAGTGGTCGAGCAGTCCAGCCTGAAAGCCTGGTCGACGCAGATATTCAGCCGAACCTTCGCCGTCACCGCCGCCCTGAACAGCCTCACCCTCGGCGTCGCTGGCGTGGCGCTGTTCATCAGTCAGCTGACACTGGGCCAGCAGCGACTGGGGCAACTGGCACCGCTGTGGGCGCTGGGTGTGCCGCGCCGCTGGCTGGCCTGGCTGAGCCTGGGCCAGACGCTGATGCTCAGCGGTTTCACCGTGCTGCTGGCAATCCCCCTTGGGCTGCTGCTGGCCTGGTGCCTGGTGGCGGTGGTGAATGTACAGGCATTCGGTTGGCGGCTGCCTTGGCACGTGTTTGCCAGCCAACTTGTGCAACTGGCCGCACTCGGTGTGCTGACCAGCCTGCTGGCCAGCGCCTGGCCGTTGTGGCAACTGGCGCGGCGCCAGCCGAGTGAATTGTTGCGGCGGTTCGCCGATGAAGGTTGAAGCCGGGCTGTTGCTGGCCTGCCTGCTGCTGGTCGGGTGTGACGCCCCTGCGCCGCCGGCCAGGAGTTATGCAGGGCTCGGTGCCGAGGCGGCAGCGTTCAAGCAGGTTATGCGGGACACTGCGCTGGTGTTCCCCCGTGACCACGGCGCCCACGATGGCTATCGCATCGAATGGTGGTACGTCACGGCCAACCTGCGTGATGCCCAGGGCCGTGACTGGGGCGTGCAATGGACGTTGTTCCGCTCAGCCCTGCGCCCCGGCCTCGAGACCCACGCCTGGAACAGCCCCAACCTGTGGATGGGCCACGCTGCCCTGACCGACCAGAGCGGCCACCAGGTCGGCGAAACGCTGGCACGTGGCGGCATTGGCCAGGCCGGCGTCGAAACCGGGCCGTTCCGGGCCTGGATCAACAACTGGTCGCTGCAAGGCGATGACAGCATCCACCGCTTGCAGATGCATGCCAGTGGCCAAGGCTTTGGCTATGACTTGACCCTGGCAAGCGACAAGCCGCTGGTGCTGCACGGCGATCGGGGTTACAGCGAGAAGTCCGGTAAAGGTCAGGCTTCGTACTATTACAGCCAGCCGTTCTACCAGGTCAGTGGCGAGATCGAGCGGGACGGGCAGCGTGTTCAAGTAACCGGGCAGGCCTGGCTTGACCGGGAGTGGAGCAGCCAACCGCTGGCGGCCGGGCAAAGTGGCTGGGACTGGTTTTCGCTGCACCTGGGCAGTGGCGCCAAGCTGATGCTGTTTCAGGTGCGTGAAGATCGGGGGCAGCCGTACCGGGCCGGCACCTGGGTTGGCCCTGACGGGCAGGTACGGGCGCTGCAGGGGGCTGAGGTCGAGCTGACGCCGCTGGCCTGGACCGATCAGGACAACGGCAAGCGCGTGCCGACCCGCTGGCGGGTGCAGGTGCCCGCCATGGCCCTGGATGTGCAGGTCGAGGCGGTGCAGGCCAAGGCCTGGATGGGCACGCGGTTCCCTTACTGGGAGGGGCCGGTGCGGGTCAGTGGCAACGCGCAGGGGCGGGGCTATCTGGAGATGACCGGGTACTAGCCCAGGCTTACTTGAACCCGGTCACCGCATGCGGCACATAGGGCGCTTCCAGCCGGGCAACTTCATCACTGCTCAGCTGGAACGCCAATGCGGCAATCGCATCATCCAGCTGCGCCACTTTCGAGGCCCCGACAATCGGCGCCGACACCCCACGCTTGCCCAGCACCCAGGCCAACGCCACCTGCGCCATCGGCACGCCGCGCTCGCCAGCGATCTGCTCGACCACGTCGATCACCCGGCCATCTTCCACTTCGGTCTTTTCATAGAATGACTGCCCGGAAATGTCGGTGCGGGTGCGTTCAGTCTGCTGCCCATGGGGGCGGGTCAGCCGGCCGCGGGCCATCGGGCTCCATGGCATCAGGCCGACACCCTGGTCGAGGCACAGCGGGATCATCTCGCGCTCCTCCTCGCGGTAGATCAGATTCAGGTAGTTCTGCATCGACACGAAGCGGCTCCAGCCGTTGCTGGCCGCCACTTGCTGGGCCTTGGCGAACTGCCAGGCATACATCGACGACGCGCCGATGTAGCGCGCCTTGCCGGCCTTGACCACGTCGTGCAGGGCTTCCATCGTCTCTTCGATGGGCGTGTGGTAGTCCCAGCGGTGGATCTGGTACAGGTCGACGTAATCAGTGCCCAGGCGGGTCAGGCTGGCGTCGATGTTGGCCATGATGGCCTTGCGTGACAGGCCTTGCTCGTTGGGGCGGGTGCTGCCTTCCCACATGTTGGCGGGGAAGAACACCTTGGTGGCGATCACTGTCTCGTCGCGGCGGGTGTACTCCTTGAGCAGCTTGCCGAGGATGATCTCCGAAGTGCCGGCCGAGTAGCTGTTGGCGGTGTCGAAGAAGTTGATGCCCTGCTCGACGGCGTGGCGGATGATCGGGCGGCTGTCGGCTTCGCCCAGGGTCCAGGGGTGGGTGCCGGCGTCCGGCTCGCCGAAGGTCATGCAGCCCAGGCAGAGTTTCGAGATGTCCAGGCCGGTGTTGCCCAGTTTGACGTATTGCATCCGCTGCTCCTCAGTGATCGGTTGTGCGACGCAGGGAAGCTTAGCGGTGATGGCTGGCTGCGGAAATCCCGAATCGGTGCAGGCGCAATCCGCATAAATTCACAAGCGCAACAGCGGTTTGACCTGTTGCTGCAGGAAGTCGGTGACGGCCTTGATGCGCGGCGTGTTGCGTACATCCTCGTGCACGGCCAGCCAGATCTCGATGCTCATGGTCTGTTCATCCTTGCCGGCGACCGCCAGGCCATGCTCCTGCGCCATGAACGCCGGCAGGCAAGCGATACCGACCCCGCCGGCAGCCGCCTGGGCCTGGATGCGCAGGTCGTTGCTCTGCAACACCAAGGGCTGGTTGCCGGTCTGGCTGAGCAGCCACTGCTGCTGCGGTGACTTGGCCTGGGATTCGTCGTAGCCGATGTAGCGTGGCGTGCCCGTGCTGCGCAAGTAGGCGGGGGCGGCGTACAAGCGGTAATCCAGATAACCCAGCAGGCTGGCGACCAGCGTCGGCTCGGTGGGCCTGGCCAGGGTGATGCTGATATCGGCTTCACGGCGGGCCAGTGAGGCTCGCGACTTGCTGCCGACCAGCTTCAGGCGCAGTTGCGGGTAGCGTTGCAACAGCGCATCCAGCTGCCGGGCGATGATACTGCCGAGCAGCGCGGGCGGGGCGGCCAGCACCACTTCGCCTTCGACCTGCTGCTGGCCGGCATTGGCAAAGTGCTCCAGGGCGAACGACGACTGGGTCATCTGCTCGGCATATTCGCCGACCCGGCGGCCTTCGTCGGTCAGCGCGTAGGCCCTGGGGCGGCGGTCGACCAGCTTGAGGTTCAAGGCGGCTTCCAGCGCGGCGATGCGCCGGGCCACGGTGGCGTGGTCGACGCCCAGCTGCCTAGCCGCAGCGGACAGCGAGCCGGTGCTGATGAAGGCGGAGAAATGGCGCAGATCTTCCCAGTCGAACATGGCGGGCCTCTGAAGTAGAGCGGCCATGATACGGTCTTATGCGGCCTGGCAGGTGCTAGGATGGCTGCCCTTTCCCGATCAGGTACCGCCATGCAGCCTCTCGATCACCTGTCGTTGCACCTGTTCATCATGGTCTGCGAAGCCGGCACCATCGCCCGCGCCAGCGAACGGGCATTCATGGCGCCGTCGGCGGTCAGCAAGCGGATATCGGATATCGAGGCACGCTTTGGCACGGCGTTGCTCAAGCGCAGCAAGCGGGGTGTCGAGCCGACCCCGGCGGGCCTTGCCCTGTTGCGCCATGCGCGTGGCCTGACCCGGGCCATGGAGCGCCTGGACAGCGAGTTGAGCGAGTACGCCGAAGGCGCTCGTGGGCATGTGCGGGTGCTGGCCAATGTGTCGTCGATTATGGAGTTCCTGCCCGAGGAACTGTCGGCGTTCATGTTCGACAACCCGCTGGTCCAGGCCGATATTGAGGAGCGCTTCAGCCCCGACGTGGTACGCGGGGTAGCGGAGGGCAGTGCCGACCTGGGCATCTGCCGCAAGTCCATGGCCGTCGGCGACCTGGAGTTCGTGCCGTACCGTCAGGATCACCTGGCCGTGGTGGTCGGCGCCGATCACCCGTTGGCCGGGCGTGGCAGCATCGCCTTCGAAGAGACGCTGGATTACGAGCACCTGGGCCTGTCGGCCTTCGCCACGCTCAATACCTTCATGCGCAATAGCGCCGAGGCAGCGGGCAAGGAACTGCGCTTTCGCTCGTACGTGTCGTCGTTCGACGCGGCCTATCGCCTGGTGCAGTTCGGCCTGGGCCTGGCGGTGTTCCCGCAGGAGGCGGTGGCGCGCTATGCGCAGCTGTTCGACCTGCGGGTGATCCCGCTGACCGATGACTGGGCGCTAGGCGAGTTCGTCATCTGCATGCGCGACCGGCATGCCTTGAGCCTGTCTGCGCGTCGCCTGCTCGACCATTTGCTGCTGCGCGCGCCGGCCTGGCAGTCACGGGGTTGATCCATCGCGGCTGACGATGGATCAGCCCGTGAAACACGTCTTTTCTGCCTGCCGTGCTGCTCTTAGTCTGGCTCCACGCTTCAGACAGAGAGACCGTGATGACAACAATAACAATCAACGAAGTCGGCATGCGCGATGGGCTGCAAAGCCTGCAAGCGGTGATGCCGACCGCCGCCAAGCTGCGCTGGATCGACGGTGCCTATGCCGCTGGCGTGCGCCATATGGAAGTCGCCTCGTTCGTGCCGGCCCGGCTGCTGCCCCAGATGGCCGATGCCAGGCAAGTGGTGGCCCACGCCCTGACCTATCCCGACCTGCTGGTGACGGTGCTGGCGCCTAATCTGCGCGGTGCGCAGGATGCGCTGGAGTCCGGCGCCCAGCGGATTATCGCGCCGGTATCGGTCAGCATGGCCCACAGCCTGGCCAACGTGCGGCGCACGCCACAGGAGATGGTCGAAGAGCTGGGGCGCATGTGCCAGCTGCGCAGCGAACTGGGGCGTCATGAGGTGCAGATGATCGCCGGCATGTCGGTGGCCTTTGGCTGCACCCGCCAGGGTGAGGTGCCCCTGGCCGACCTGTGCGAGCTGACCCGACAGGTGATCGAGGCCGGCTGCGACCTGGTTTCGCTGGGCGACACTACGGGCTATGCCAACCCTGGCCAGGTAGCGACGGTGATCCAGGCCGTGCGTGCCATTGCCGGCGAACGCCTGCGCGCCGCGCACTTCCACGACACCCGTGGCCTGGCTCTGGCCAACAGCCTGGTGGCGGTGCAGCAGGGCATCCGCGAGCTGGATGCATCGCTTGCCGGGCTTGGCGGTTGCCCGTTCGCACCGGGTGCCTCGGGCAACACGGTGACCGAGGACCTGGTGTTCATGCTGCAGAGCATGGGCTTCGACACCGGCATCGACCTGCCGGCGCTGATCGCCTCGCGCCAGCTGCTGCGTGAGGCGCTGCCGGATGAACCGCTTTACGGCGCCATCGCCCGCGCCGGCCTGCCGCTCAACTATCCAGGAAATGCCTAATGTCCAGACTCCCTTTGGACGGCATTCGTGTCGTCGAGATTTCGCACATGGTCATGGGCCCCACCTGCGGCATGATCCTTGGCGACCTGGGTGCCGAAGTGATCAAGGTCGAGCCCACCCGTGGTGACGGCACACGCCGGTTGCTCGGGGCGGGGGCGGGGTTCTTCCGTACCTTCAACCGCAACAAGCAGTGCATCGCCGTCGACCTCGACACGCCCCAGGGCCGTGAGGCGGTGCTGGCGCTGATCGACAGCGCCGACGTGTTCATCGAAAACTTCAAGCCCGGGCGCATGCACACGCTGGGTTTCGATTACGCCACGCTCCGCCAGCGTAACCCCCGGCTGATCTATGCCTCGCACAAGGGCTTCCTCAGTGGCCCGTACGACAACCGCCTGGCCCTGGATGAAGTGGTGCAGATGATGGCGGGCCTTGCCTACATGACCGGGCCGGTGGGGCGCCCTCTGCGCGCCGGCAGTTCGGTGAACGACATCATGGGGGGCATGTTCGGCGCCATTGGTGTGCTGGCCGCGCTCAACGAGCGCACCACCACGGGTGTCGGCCGCGAAGTGCAGAGCGCGTTGTACGAGAACTGTGTGTTGCTTGCGGCCCAGCACATGCAGCAGTACGTAGTGACCGGCCAAGCCGCGGCGCCGATGCCCAACCGCATCAGTGCCTGGGCCATTTATGACGTGTTCACCTTCGCCGGCGGCGAGCAGATGTTCGTCGCTGCCACGGGTGAAGGCCAGTGGCAGGCCCTGTGCCGCCTATTGGGCCAGACGGCTTTGCTCGATGACCCGACCTTGGCCACCAACAATGATCGGGTACTGCAACGGCCACGGCTGCTGGCGCACCTGGCCGAGGTGTTCGCCAATCTTGACGCCCAGCAATTGGCCTTGGAACTGGAGGCCAACAGCATTCCGTTCGCGCCGATCCGCCGCCCGGAAGAACTGTTCGAAGACCCGCACCTGACCCAGAGCGGTGGCATGGCGGACCTGCTGCTGGAAGATGGCAGCAGCACGCCGATGCCCTTGCTGCCGCTGTCGCTGGACGGCCAGCGCCTGCAGCCGCGCCGGCCGATCCCGCGGATTGGCGAACACACGCACAAGGTCATGCGCGAGCTGGGCTACAGCGACGAACACATCGCCGAGCTGTGCGCGGCCGGTGTGCTGAAAACCGACGACCAGGCCCAGGGAGTGCACTGAATGGCAATCTATCGATACGACACACTGATGCCGCACATTCATCCGGAAACTTTCGTTGCCGAGGATGCCACGGTCATCGGCGACGTCACCCTGGAACAGGGCACGAGCGTGTGGCCGCAGGCGGTGCTGCGCGGTGACAACGAGCCGATCCGTATCGGTCAGCAAAGCAATGTGCAGGAAGGGGCGGTGCTGCATGCCGACCCGGGCTTTGCCCTGACCGTGGGCCGCAATGTCACCATCGGCCACCAGGCCATGCTGCATGGCTGCAGCATCGGCGATGGCGCGCTGGTCGGAATCCAGGCCGTGGTGCTCAATGGCGCGGTGATCGGCCGCAACTGCCTGGTCGGTGCCGGCGCCATCGTCACTGAAGGCAAGGTGTTCCCCGACAACTCGCTGATCCTGGGGGCGCCAGCCAAGGTGGTGCGTGAACTGAGCCCTGAGGCCATCGCCGGCATGCACGCCAATGCCGCCGAATACGTGCGCAAGGGCCAGGCCTTCAAGGACAAGCTCGTGCGCATTGGTTGATTCGTTGCACGCGGCGCCCACACCGGGCGCCGTCGCTCTCCAATAATTACAAGAATGGAGATCCACCATGGTTGCCTTGACCGGCGAAGTGGCGCGCGAGCGCGCCGACAGCCACATTGACGAACTGCTGCTGTACCGCCGCGTGGCCTGGCGCATCATGCCGCTGGCCATCATCTGCTTCCTGTTTTCCTATTTCGACCGCATCAACATCAGCTTTGCCAAGACCCAGATGCAGGCTGAACTGGGCCTGAGCGACGCGGCCTATGGCCTGGCCGCGAGCATGTTCTTCATCGGCTACGTGTTGTTCGAAGTGCCGAGCAGCCTGGGCCTCAAGCGCTACGGAGCGCCGGCCTGGATCTGCCGGATCATGGTGTCGTGGGGCCTGGCCACGGCAGCGCTGGTGTTCGCCTACACCCAGTACACGTTGTATTTCCTGCGCTTCCTGATCGGGGTGATGGAGGCCGGTTTCGGCCCGGCGATCCTGTTCTACCTGGCCTGCTGGTTCCCCCGTAAGCACCTGGCGAAGATGAACGGGCTGTGGTTCCTCGCCGTGCCCCTGGCCGGCGCGGTGGGTGGGCCGGCAGCGGGTTTCCTGCTGGGGACCATGGACGGCGTGCTGGGCCTGGCGGGTTGGCACTGGCTGTTCCTGATGTCGGGGTTGCCGTGCGTGCTGCTGGGCGGGCTGGTGCTGTGGAAGCTGGACCGCGACATCGAGTCGGCCAAATGGCTGAGCCGCCCGGAAAAAGACCTGCTGGCGGAGAACCTGGCCCAGGACAGGCGCGTGCAGAAGCCGGTGCTGGGATCGATCTGGCGGGTGCTGCTGACCCGTGAAGTGGCGATCATGGCGTTCATCTACTACGTGGTGAAAACCGCTTCCTACGGCCTGAACTTCTGGATGCCGCACCTGATCAAGTCGTCCGGCGTGCAGGACATGCTGTGGGTCGGCATGCTGTCGGCACTGCCCTATGTAGTGGCCTGCATCGGCATGGTGCTGCTGACCCGGCGCTCCGACCGCACCGGCGAGCGCAAGCGCTACCTCGTTTATTGTCTGCTGGCCTCGGCGCTGGGCTACCTGTTGGCCTGCCTGTACGCCGATTCGTCCTGGGCGATGATGGCGGCGCTGGTACTGGCCACGGCGGGCACCTTCATCGCCATTCCGATCTTCTGGACCATTCCGCAGTCGACCTTCTCGGGCCTGGCCATTGCCACCGGCACCGCAGCGATCAACTCGGTCGGCCAGCTGAGCGGCATCGTCGCGCCGGTGATGGTGGGCAAGATCAACGACCTGACCGGCAGCAGCTATATGGGCATGCTGTCGATTGCCCCGCTGATCCTGATCGCCTGCCTGGTGGTGATGCGCTACGTCAGAAACCCCAAGGCCTGAACAGCAACGCTTTCCAACAAGAACAACAACAAGGCGTAACCATGAACATTTCCCTCTCCCGGCGGGCATCGCTGATGCTCGCGGCGCTTGGCTGCGCGTGCCAGGCGGCTCAGGCAGGTTTTGTCGACGATGGCAAGGGCAGCCTGGAGCTGCGCAACTTCTACTTCGACCGTGATTTCCATGGCGATACCGCCAGCCAGTCGCGGCGCGGCGAGTGGGCCCAGGGCTTCATGCTCAAGTGGCAGTCTGGCTACACGGACGGGGTTGTCGGCTTTGGCCTGGATGCGGCCGGCATGCTGGGCCTCAAGCTCGATTCTTCGCCCGACCGCAGCGGCACCGGGTTGTTGCCGCGAGGCAGCGACAAGCGCGCAGCGGACGAGTATGGCAAGGCGGTTGCCACGTTCAAGGCGAAGCTGTCGCGGACCGAGTTGCAGGTCGGTGGGCTGAGCCCACAATTGCCGTTGCTGGCGTCGAACTACAGTCGCCTGTTCCCACAGTGGTTCCACGGGGCGCAGTTGGTCAGCAAGGATCTGGACGATTTCAGTTTCACCGTACTGCAGGTCGATGCGACCAAACTGCGCGACTCCAGCGATTTCGAGGACCTGACGGCGATGGCGCAACAGGGCGCCTATTCAGCGACGGTGAGCAGTGACCGCTTGTATTACGCCGGGGCGGATTACCAGCCGCTGAAGAACCTGACCGTGAGCCTGCACACCAGCGAGCTCGAAGACCTGTTCCGCCGTGATTTCGCTGGCTTCAAGTACCGCCTCGCCGCGGGGCCGGGTGAGGCGTTCACCGAGTGGCGCTGGTTCAACGCCAGGGAACAGGGCAGGGCGTTGCTGGGGGAGGTGGACAACCGCACCTTGAGCACCAACTTCGGCTACAGCCTGCACGGCCATACCTTCAGTGGTGGCTACCAGAAGGTCAGCGGCGATACCGCCTACGCCTATGTGGGCGGCACCGATACCTACCTGTTCAGTGAACAGCAGGTCAGCACCTTCGCCCTGGCCAACGAGCGTGCGTGGATGCTGCGCTATGACTACAACTTTGCCGCTTTGGGTATGCCGGGGCTGACCTTCAACGTGCGCTACGTGAAGGGTGACCAGGTCGACCCGCAGCGTATCGCCACGGCCAAGGGCAGGGCGCTCGCGGCACGGGGCGGAGAAGGCGAGGAGTGGGAGCGGACCACGGACATCACCTATGTGGTTCAGTCAGGTGCGCTCAGGAACGTGTCGCTGCGCTGGCGCAATGCGAGCATGCGCTCGAACTTTGCCGATGCGGCGGACGAGAACCGGGTGATCGTGGGGTACACCTTCGAATTTTGAAGTATTGCAGGGTCCCCTGGAGCGATGAGTGTCAAGGTTCAGGATGTCGCAGGGCATGAAACCGGTTTCAAAAGATGTGCAAACCCGCTAGATTACGCGGCTTTTCCGGCCCAGGCCGGGACACCAGATGGCGCAACCCAAGGCCGCCCCTATGCTGATGAGGACCTGAAATGCCTGAGCATGCCCCCGATAATCCGCGCCGGGACTTCCTGCGCAAGACCTTGACCCTGATCCCGGTGGTCACCGTGGCCGGTACCGGCCTCGGTGCCAGCCAGCTGCTGGCCGAGCCGGTGCGCGACGATCGCTTGCACGGCAAGGTGCCGGCCACGCCACCGCCAGGCAACTATCAGCCAACCTTCTTCACCGCCGAAGAATGGGCCTTCGTGCAAGCGGCCGTGTCGCGCATCATCCCCGCCGACGAACTCGGCCCCGGCGCACTGGAAGCGGGCGCTGCCGAATTCATCGACCGCCAGATGAACACCCCTTACGCCACGGGCGCCCAGTGGTACATGCAAGGCCCGTTCAAGGCCGATGCCGCCCCGGAGCTCGGCTACCAGCTGCAACTCAGCCCGCAACAGATCTACCGCCTGGGCATCGCTGCCGCGCAGGCCTGGTGCAAAAACGCCAGCGGTAAAACCTTTGCCGAGCAAGATAGCGCTACCCGAGACAAGATTCTCGGCAAGATCGAAGCCGGTGAGATCGTTTTCGAGCAGCTGCCGGCCAAGGTGTTCTTCAGCCTGCTGGTGCAGAACACCCGCGAAGGCTTCTTTTGCGACCCGATTCACGGCGGCAACAAGGGGATGGTCGGCTGGACGCAGATCGGCTTCCCGGGCGCCCGGGCAGATTTCATGGACTGGGTCGAGCGCAACGAGCCGTACCCGTTCCCGGCAGTTTCGATTCGCGGCGAGAGGGCGTAAGGCATGGCCAATGCAATGAAAAAGGCTGACGTGGTGATCGTCGGCTTCGGCTGGGCCGGCGCGATCATGGCCAAGGAGCTCACCGAAGCCGGGCTGCAGGTGGTGGCGCTGGAGCGCGGGCCGATGCAGGACACCTACCCGGATGGCAGCTACCCGCAGGTGATCGACGAGCTGACCTACAGCGTGCGCAAGAAGCTGTTCGTCGATGTATCGAAAGAGACCGTGACCATCCGCCACAGCGTCAACGATGTCGCGCTGCCCAACCGCCAGCTTGGCGCCTTCCTGCCGGGCAAGGGCGTTGGCGGTGCGGGCCTGCACTGGTCAGGCGTGCACTTTCGGGTCGACCCGATGGAGTTGCGCATGCGCAGCCATTACGAGGAACGCTACGGCAAGCGCTTCATTCCCGAAGACATGACCATCCAGGACTTCGGCGTCAGCTACGAGGAGCTCGAGCCGCACTTCGATTTCGCCGAGAAAGTGTTCGGCACCTCGGGCCAGGCCTGGACCGTCAATGGCCAGCTGGTGGGCGAAGGGAAGGGCGGCAACCCCTACGCGCCTGACCGTTCCAACCCGTTCCCCCTGCCGGCGCAAAAGAACGTGGTATCGGCCAAGCTGTTCGAACAGGCCGCGGCCAGCCTTGGCTACAAGCCCTACAACCTGCCGTCGGCCAACACCTCCGGGCCGTACACCAACCCGTACGGCGCGCAGATGGGGCCGTGCAACTTCTGCGGGTTCTGCAGCGGCTACGTCTGCTACATGTACTCCAAGGCTTCGCCGAACGTGAACATCCTGCCGGCTCTGCGCCAGGTGCCGAATTTCGAGTTGCGCGCCAATGCTCATGTGCTGCGGGTGAACCTCGACGACAGCAAGCGCAAGGCCACCGGCGTGACCTACATCGACGCCCAGGGCCGCGAAGTGGAGCAGCCAGCGGACATCGTCATTCTCGCCGCCTTCCAGTTCAACAACGTGCGCCTGATGCTGCTGTCCGGCATCGGCAAGCCTTACGACCCGGTCAAGAACGAAGGCGTGGTCGGGCGCAACTTCGCCTACCAGAACATGGGCACGGTCAAGGCGTTCTTCGACAAGGATACCTACACCAACAACTTCATCGGTGCCGGCGGCAACGGCGTGGCCATCGACGACTTCAACGCCGACAACTTCGACCATGGCCCGCATGGCTTCGTCGGTGGCTCGCCGATGTGGGTCAACCAGGCCGGCACCCGGCCGATCGCCGGAGGCGGCACGCCACCGGGCACCCCGGCCTGGGGCAGCGCCTGGAAAAAGGCCACGGCCGACTACTACACCCATCAGGTGTCGATGGACGCCCACGGTGCGCACCAGTCGTACCGCGGCAACTACCTCGACCTCGACCCGACCTACCGCGACGCCTACGGCCAGCCGCTGCTGCGCATGACCTTCGACTGGCAGGAAAACGACATCAGGATGAACCAGTTCATGGTCGACAAGCTGAGCAAGATCGCCCAGGCGATGAACCCCAAGTCGATCGCCGTGCTCGGCAAGAAGGTCAAGGAACACTTCAACACCGCCAACTACCAGACCACCCACCTCAACGGCGGCGCAATCATGGGCAACGACCCGAAGACCAGCGCGCTGAACCGCTACCTGCAGAGCTGGGACGTGCACAACGTGTTCGTCCCCGGTGCTTCGGCATTCCCCCAGGGCCTGGGCTACAACCCCACTGGCCTGGTGGCGGCGCTGACCTACTGGTCGGCCCGGGCGATCCGCGAGCAGTACCTGAAGAACCCCGGCCCGCTGGTCCAGGCTTGAGGAGCGATGAACATGAAGAACCTGTTGATCGCCACCCTGCTGCTGGGCGCTACTACGGCCACCCAGGCCGACGAGGCCCTGGTGAAAA
Source organism: Pseudomonas vlassakiae (assembly GCF_014269035.2). Classification (GTDB taxonomy): domain Bacteria; phylum Pseudomonadota; class Gammaproteobacteria; order Pseudomonadales; family Pseudomonadaceae; genus Aquipseudomonas; species Aquipseudomonas vlassakiae. The sequence continues at coordinate 226,759 of NZ_JABWRP020000007.1, read as the reverse complement.
AAGGGGAATATCTGGCCCGCGCCGGTGACTGTGTGGCCTGCCACACCGCCAAGGGCGGCCAACCCTTTGCCGGCGGGCTGCCGATGGAAACTCCGATCGGCACGGTGTACTCCACCAACATCACCCCGCACGCCAGCGGCATCGGCCAGTACAGCTTCGCCGACTTCGACCGGGCCGTGCGCAAAGGTATCGCCAAGGACGGCAGCACCTTGTACCCGGCGATGCCGTACCCGTCCTATGCGCGGGTCAGCGACGACGACATGCAGGCGCTGTATGCGTACTTCATGCAAGGCGTCGAACCGGTTGCGCAGCCCAACAAACCGACCGATATACCCTGGCCGCTGAGCATGCGCTGGCCGCTGTCGATCTGGCGCGGGCTTTTCGCCCCTGAGGTGAAGGCCTGGCAGGCGCCGGCGGGGGCGGACCCGGTGGTCAGCCGTGGCGCCTACCTTGTCGAAGGCCTGGGCCACTGTGGCGCCTGCCACACCCCGCGCGCCCTGACAATGCAGGAGAAAGCGCTGAGCCCTGCGGATGGCGAGCAGTTCCTGGCCGGCAGTGCGCCGCTGGAGGGCTGGATCGCCAAGAACCTGCGTGGCGACCACAAGGACGGCCTGGGCAGCTGGAGCGAGGCGCAGCTGGTGCAGTTCCTCAAGACTGGCCGCAGTGACCGCAGCGCGGTGTTCGGTGGCATGAGCGATGTGGTCGAGCACAGCATGCAGCACCTGAGCGATGCCGACCTGACCGCCATCGCCCGGTACCTGAAGACCTTGCCGCCAAGCGATCCGAACGACACGCCGCACGTGTATGACAAGCAGGTGGCCGAGGCCTTGTGGCAGGGTGACGACAGCAAACCGGGGGCGTCGGTGTACATTGACAACTGCGCGGCGTGCCACCGCACCGATGGCCATGGCTATACCCAGGTGTTCCCGGCGCTGGCGGGCAACCCGGTGGTGCAGACGGCCGATGCCACCTCGCTGATCCATGTGGTGCTGGCGGGCGGGACCGTCCCGGCGACGCGTACGGCGCCGTCGAACTTCACCATGCCGGCGTTCGGCTGGCGCTTGAGTGATCAGGAAGTGGCGGATGTGGTGAACTTCATTCGCAGCAGTTGGGGGAACCAGGGCCGCGCGGTCAGCGCCGCTGAGGTGAAACACCTGCGCTAAAGCCGACTTCCCCCCTGTGGGAGCGGCCTTGTGTCGCGAAAGGACCGCGGAGCGGTCCCGACAATATCTGCTTCTCGCCGAAATCCTGGGGCTGCTTTGCAGCCCTTTCGCGACACAAGGCCGCTCCCACAGGTTGACGATCGCTTCAAGTTCTGCTGTATTGAAACCGGTTTCATTCGCTGTCACCGACAACAATCACAAGGGACCCGCAATGACCGATTCACCCTCCAGTCCCCGCGAGCGGGTGACTATCAGCGAAGTGGCACGTGTGGCCGGAGTTTCCAAGGCCACGGTCTCGCGCTACATCGGCGGCGATCGCCAGCTACTGGCTGAGGCCACCGCCAAGCGCCTCGAACAGGTCATCGAGCGCCTGGGCTACCGGCCCAACCAGATGGCCCGCGGTCTCAAGCGTGGCCAGACGCGTCTGATCGGCATGCTCGTGGCCGACATTCTCAATCCCTATTCAGTGGCCGTGATGCATGGCGTGGAAACCGCCTGCCGCCAGCACGGTTACAGCCTGGTGGTGTGCAACACCAACCGTGACGACGAGCAGGAGCGCCACCACCTGACGGCCCTGCAGTCGTACAACGTCGAAGGGCTGATCGTGAACACGCTCGGCCGCCACCCCGGCGAACTGCTCAACCTCCATCGCGACATCCCCATGGTATTGGTCGACCGGCAACTCCCGGAGCTGAAGGTCGACCTGGTCGGCCTGGACAACGCCGATGCCATCGAACAGGCCCTGGACCACCTGCAGGCGCAAGGCTACCGCGACATTCTCGCGGTCACCGAACCGCTGGATGGCACCAGCTCGCGCCTGGAGCGGGTGCAAGCCTTCACCGCGTCGATCAGCAACCGCAACGGCATGCGCCAGCAACTGCTGGAGGTCGATACCGGCCTGCCGGCCAAGCTCGGTGCCTTCCTGGCCAGCAAGGGCCACGGCCCGCAGGCGATCTTCACCTTCAATGGCGTGGCCACCTTGGCGGTTACCCGGGTCCTGCACGATTCCGGCTGCAAGCTGTTCACTGACGTGGGCCTGATTGCCCTCGACGAACTGGACTGGTACCCCTTGGTCGGTAGCGGCATCACTGCCTTGGCCCAGCCTACCGAGCGCATTGGCGTGGCCGCGTTCGAGTGCCTGCTCGAACGCCTGCGCGGCAGTGGCGATGCACCGCGACGCATCGATTTCAAGGCGCAGTTGATCACCCGAGGTTCCACTCAGGCACACGGATAACCTGCGGGCAGCCGGGCTGCCCGCATGGCTGCAAGCAAAAAATGAAACCGGTTTCATAAGGACAACAACAATGCATGAGAACCCCGTTTCCATCAGCCTCTCGAGCTACGGCGCCAGCCTTGTGCGGCAGCGTGGCCAGATGGGCTTCATCGACCTGCTGGCGGCTGCTGGCGTCAGTCGTATCGAACTGCGCGAAGAGTTGTTCGACGAGGCACCCGACACGGCCGCGCTTGCGGCAGCGATCGCCGCCTCGGGCCTTGAGTGCCTGTACTCCTCGCCGCTGGAGTTATGGACGGCGCAAGACGAGCCAGCCCCGCAGCTGCCGGCGAAGCTGGCGCTGGCCAAGGCCCTGGGCGCCGTGGCGCTGAAGGTCTCGCTTGGGCATTACCATGAGCAATGCGATGTCGGTGCCTTGCAGGCGCTGCTGCGCGAGGGTAACCCGGTACTACTGGTGGAAAATGACCAGACCCCACAAGGCGGGCGCATCGAGCCGCTGCTGCGGTTCTTCCAGCACGCACAAGGTTGGGCCTTGCCGCTGGGCATGACGTTCGACATCGGCAACTGGCAATGGCAGGGCGAGTCGGCGCTGCAGGCCGCTCGCCAGCTCGGCCGCTGGGTGCGCTACGTGCACTGCAAGGCGGTGCTGCAAGGCGCAGATGGCCGCTTGCACGCGGTACCGCCCAAGGCGGCCGACCTGTTGGCCTGGGAGGCGCTGTTCGATGAATTCAGCCCCGGGCTGGTGCGTGCGGTCGAATACCCGCTGGTTGGCGATGACCTGTTGGCGTTGACCCGCGCCCAGGTGCACAACCTGGCCAGGCTGGGGCTGGGCGAGGAGGTGAGCCATGCTTGAGCATGACGTGCTGTGTTTCGGTGAAACCATGGCCATGTTCGTTGCCGAACAGACCGGCGACCTGGCCAGTGTTGGCCGCTTTGGCAAGCGTATTGCCGGCGCCGACAGCAACGTGGCCATCGGCCTGGCCCGGCTGGGCTTTCGCGTGTGCTGGCTGAGCCGCGTGGGCGATGACTCGCTGGGGCGCTTCGTGCTGGCCAGCCTGCGTCAGGAGGGCCTGGATTGCAGCCGCGTCGAAGTCGATGGCAGCCGCCCGACGGGCTTTCAGCTGAAAAGCCGCTGCGATGATGGCAGCGACCCGGTTGTGGAGTACTTTCGCAGCGACTCCGCCGCCAGCCGCCTTTCCACTGCGCTGCTCGACCCGGCATTGCTGCAGGCCCGCCACCTGCATGCCACCGGCATTCCGCCCGCGCTGTCGGCCAGCTGCCGGGCACTGTCCCATGCCCTGGTCGACGGCATGCGCGAGGCCGGGCGCAGTGTGTCCTTCGACCCGAACCTGCGCCCGTCATTGTGGCCTGACCGCGCGACCATGATTCGTGAGATCAACGCCCTGGCCGTGAAGGCCCACTGGGTGCTGCCGGGCCTGGAAGAAGGCCGTTCGTTGACCGGCCAGCACACGCCCGCCGACATCGCTGCCTTCTACCTCGACCAGGGGGTGGAGCACGTGGTGATCAAGCTTGGCGATGCGGGTGCCTATTACCGCACGCGTCATGCTGCGGGGCAGGTTGCGCCGGTGCCGGTGGCCAAGGTGGTGGACACCGTGGGGGCCGGCGATGCCTTCGCCGTCGGCGTGGTCAGCGCGCTGCTCGAAGGCCGCCCGCTGGCCGACGCGGTGGCGCGCGGCAACTGGTGCGGCAGCCGCGCCGTGCAATCACGTGGCGACATGGAAGGCCTGCCACAACGTCATCAACTGCAAGCGCACGAACTGCGCAGAAGTGCCTGAACCGCTGAACGCCGGCAAGCCGGCCCTGTTGCGACAAAAACAACAAGCTCAGGAGAACGTTTCATGCAACCGACTCGCCTCGCACCACGCCGCTGGTGGTACATCATCCCGATCGTCTTCATCACCTACAGCCTGGCCTACCTGGACCGCGCCAACTACGGCTTCGCCGCGGCCTCGGGGATGGCCGACGACCTGAAGATCACCCCCGTGCTGTCTTCGCTGCTGGGTGCGCTGTTCTTCCTGGGGTACTTCTTCTTCCAGGTACCCGGCGCGATCTACGCCGAAAAGCGCAGCGTGAAGAAACTGATCTTCGTCAGCCTGATCCTCTGGGGCGGCCTGGCGACCCTGACCGGGATGATCAGCAACGTCTACCTGCTGATTGCCATCCGCTTCCTGCTCGGCGTGGTGGAAGCGGCGGTGATGCCGGCCATGCTGGTGTACCTGTGCCACTGGTTCACCCGCGCCGAGCGCTCGCGGGCCAACACCTTCCTGATGCTGGGCAACCCGGTGACCATCCTCTGGATGTCGGTGGTCTCGGGCTACCTGATCAAGCATTTCGACTGGCGCTGGATGTTCATCATCGAAGGCCTGCCGGCGGTGCTCTGGGCCTTTATCTGGTGGCGCCTGGTGGATGACCGGCCAGCTCAGGTGAAGTGGCTGAGCGAACAGGAAAAGGCCAGCCTGGAGCAGGCCCTGGCGGCCGAACAGTTTGGCATCAAACCGGTGAAGAACTACCGCGAAGCATTCCGCTCGCCGCAGGTGATCGTGCTGTCGTTGCAGTACTTTTGCTGGAGCATCGGTGTGTATGGCTTCGTGCTGTGGCTGCCGTCGATTCTCAAGCAGGCTGCCAATGTCGATATCGTCGAGGCCGGCTGGTTGGCCTCGGTGCCGTACATGGCGGCGGTGCTGGCCATGGTCGGGGTGTCGTGGGCCTCGGACCGCCTGCAGAAGCGCAAGCGTTTCGTCTGGCCACCGCTGTTGATCGCTGCCGTGGCGTTCTACGGCTCTTACGCGCTGGGCACCGAGCATTTCTGGCTGTCCTACGCGCTGCTGGTGCTTGCCGGTGCCTGCATGTACGCACCCTATGGCCCGTTCTTCGCCATCGTGCCGGAGATTCTGCCGAGCAACGTGGCCGGCGGGGCCATGGCGCTGATCAACAGCATGGGCGCGCTGGGTTCGTTTGGTGGCTCTTGGCTGGTGGGCTACCTGAACGGCGCCACTGGCGGCCCGGGTGCCTCCTACCTGTTCATGTCGGGGGCGCTGCTGACGGCAGTGGCGCTGACCGCAGTACTGAAAACCTCACAGACCTCAGGCCGGGCCAAGCGCGGCGGCCCACGCCTGGCCATGAGCCAATAGGAAGCAACCATGAAGAAACGCATCGTCTTGTACAAACGCCTGTCCGACGCCTTGCTGGCGAAGCTGGAGGAACAGGTGGAGGTGACCTGGGTGGACACCCGTGCTGCGGATGGCCTGGCGCGTCTGCGCGATGCCTTGCCGGGGGCGCATGGCCTGTTGGGCGCCAGTGTGCGCCTGGACGGTGAACTGCTCGACCTGGCACCGCAACTGGAGGTGATTGCCAGCGTGTCGGTGGGCGTCGACAACTACGACATCGCGGACCTGACACGCCGCGGGGTGATGCTGACCAATACCCCGGACGTGCTCACCGAAACCACCGCCGATACCGGCTTCGCCCTGCTCCTGGCCACCGCCCGGCGGGTGGTGGAGCTGGCCGGTTGGGTGCGTGCGGGGAAATGGCAGGCCAGCCTGGGGCCGGCGCACTTCGGCACCGATGTGCACGGCAAGACCTTGGGGGTCGTTGGCATGGGGCGCATTGGTGAAGCATTGGCCCGGCGGGGCGCGGCCGGCTTCGGCATGCGTGTGCTGTACCACAGCTCGCGCGCCAAGCCAGAAGTGGAGGCACGCCATGGGGCGCGTTACTGCAGCCTGGATGGGTTGCTGGCCGAGTCGGACTATGTGTGCCTGACAGTACCGCTCAGTGCCACGACCGAGGGCCTGATCGGCGCCCGCGAACTGGGGTTGATGAAGCCCGGGGCGATACTGGTGAACATTGCCCGCGGGCGGGTGGTGGATGAGACCGCCCTGATCGAGGCGCTGCAACAGAAGCGGATTGGCGGGGCAGGGCTGGACGTCTTCGTGCGCGAGCCGTTGGCTGCCGATTCGCCGCTGCTGCAGCTCGACAATGTGGTGGCGACGCCGCACATCGGATCAGCGACCCATGAGACGCGGGAGGCCATGGCGCGCTGTGCGGTGGACAACCTGCTAAGCGCCTTGGCCGGCCAGCGTCCGCCGAACCTGGTCAACGTGCAGTAACGCCGAATCCTGTGGGAGCGGGCATGCCCGATCCCACAGGTGGGCCGGGTCATGCTCGGCAGGGTGGCTTACTTGAAATCCCACTGCATCTGGGTGGCGATGCTCACACCACTGGACGATTTCACGCATACATCCAGGTAATCGGTGAACCGCGGTGGCACGGCGATGCCTTCTTCAAGCAAACGGCTGTTGTCGAACAGGTAGTTGAGGTCGGCGAAGCCGCTGTACAGGCGCAGGGCGCGCAAAACCAGGCGTGGGTTGGCCGGGCCGATGCGCGCTTCGAAGTCCTGCGCCAGGCTCTTCAGGTCATCGACATCGACCTTGCGGTAACGTTCGCCCACGGGCGCCGCGCCATTGGCATGGGCAAAGGCCTGGTCAATCTCGGCAAAGGTGCAAGCGGCCTGATGGCCGGCGGAGATGTGGTACAGGTTGTGCTCCAGGCGTGGCTTGAGGGTCAGGCCGATCAGTGCTTCGGCGCAGTAGTCCACCGGGATCACATCGATCTGTTCGTCCAGTTCGCAGGTGAAACTCTCCAGGGCAAAGCCCATGCGGAACACCCAGAAGATGCTCGCCGAGGCCTGGCAACCCAGGGTGCGGTGGCCCACCACGATGGACGGGCGCGCCACCACCAACGGCAGTTGCGGCAGTTGTTCGCTCATGCGTCGTTCGATTTCGGCCTTCGAGGCGGTGTAGTCGACCAACTGCTGCTCGGCAGCCGGGAACTCCCAGGACTCGCTGATCGGCGATTCGCGTTGCGGCCCGCAGCTCATCGCCGTGCCCACGTGTAGGAAGCGCTTGAGGCGCGTCGAGCGGCTCATCACTTCGGCGAAGGCGTAGGTGCCCTCGACATTGACCGGCCAGATGTTCGGGTTCTTCGAGAACGAAGCCACCGCCGCGCAGTTGATCACCCGATCGATTTGCATCAGCCGGGGTGTGGCGTCTGCCAGCCAACGGGTATCGAGGAAGTCGCCGCATATGATCTGGTCGGCGCGCAGGGCCAGGCAGTCACGCTCGGCAACGCCATGCTGGCGCAGGTTGCCGCGCAGGCGTTCGAGGCCTTGCTCAGCGCTGTCGGCGCGCACCAGAAAACACAGGTTGGCGCTACGGCCGTTGGCAATCAGTTGGGCCGTTACCGAACCGCCAAGAAACCCGGTGGCACCGGTCAGCAGTATATGTTCGTGAAGGTCGAAGTTAATGTGTGGGGCAGGCGCGTTCATAAACTTCCTCTGAAAAGTTTATTGGCTGTTATCGAGGTTTGAGCTCGTGCCTGGAGCGCGCAGGGACTGGCGTTCAGCTATGAGCGGAGGCGATTGTCAGACGGTTTGACAGGGAGTGGCAATTAACGAAATGCGGGTTTCATATGAAACAAAAGTTAATGAAAGTTGGGGCGTAGTTAAAAAGAGAATGCGCCATGCAAAGATGACACAGGGTGTGTTATCAAGCAGTGAGAAGAATGTGAAAAATACCTTCGCTGCACGGATATTTACAGGCCCGAAAAAGACCCCGCCGCGAGCACAGCTCGCGATGCCGCAGGCGATCCATTGACCGCTGCAAAAATTTATTTTCACAGCGGTGCCACTTTTTCGATATCACGACACTCCCACCCTTACGTGCTATCTCTTTAGGATGACGGGAGTGCCAGACAAAATGCCGCTGACGTTTACGCCGCAACAGCAGTTGAGGAGCTGCGCGATACAGCTGATGTGCCCGCGCGCGGGCGAACTGTTTGCACGCATGAATGACGCCTTGTCGCAAAGCCCGGAGGCCTGTGAGCGCGAGGAGCTCTCGGAGACGCTATTGGCGCGCATCGAGGACATGGTCGCCAACAAACCCCAGGCAACGGCGTTCTTTGCCTATCAGCTGCATGCCTGGAGCAACGAAGGCTACCTGCCGCCGAACTGCGTCACGGCGTTGTACATGGTGGGCAAGGCATTGCACGGCAGTGCGGCGCAGGCAGTCGAACTGGCGCCGTCGACCAGGGTCTCGCTGGAACGCTTGCTGGGTATTACCCAGCGATGATCCCGGCCCCGTCGCGGCAAGCCTGCGAAGAGGCCGGTGAAGGGGCTCAGTGCCCGCCCTTCATACGGCGTGCCACCAGGTAGATCAGCAACCCCGCCAAGGCGGTTGCAGCACCGATGTAACCGGTGCTGGTCCAGCCCAGGCCGGCGCTGATGGCCATGCCGCCCAGCCAGGGGCCCAGGGCGTTGGCCAGGTTGAAGGCGGCATGGTTGGAAGCGGCCGCCAGGCTTGGCGCTTCATGGGCGATGTCCATCAGGCGGATCTGCAGCGGCGCGGCCAGGGCGATCATGGTACCGACCAGGCCGATCCCCAACAGCACCGACCACAGCGCCTGGGCGGCGACGCTGAAGAACAGCAGCACCGCCGCCGACCATACCAGCACGATGCCCACGGCGCGGAACTGCAGGCGGTCGAACAGCTTGCCGCCGGCAATGTTGCCGATGATACCGCCGGCGCCGAACGCGGCCAGGCCGAAGGGGATCCACTCCGGCGCCACCTGGGTAACCTGCAGCATGGTCGGTGCCAGGTAGCTGAATACGCAGAACATGCCGGCAAAGCCGATCGCGGCAATGCCCAAGGCCATCCATACCTGCGGCAGGGTAAAGGCTTGCAGTTCCTTGCGCGGGTCGCTGCGGGGTTCATCGTCGGGCTGCGGCACGTATCGCCAGACCAGGGCGATGGTGCACAGGGCGATGGTACCGACCAGGATGAACGCCGAACGCCAGCCGAACAACTGGCCGAGGAAGGTTGCCACCGGGTTGCCCAGCAGCATCGCCAGGGTCAGGCCCATCATCACCCGCGCCACGGCGCCGGCGCGCTGGTTGTTCGGCACCATGCTCGACGCCACCACGGCGGCGATGCCGAAGTAGGCGCCGTGGGGCAGGCCGCTGATGAAGCGGAAGGCCACCATGCTGGTGAACGACGGGGCAAAGGCGGTGGCCAGGTTGCCGATGGCATACAGCGCCATCAGCCACAGCAGCATGTGCTTGCGCAGCAGCTTGGCACCGAGGATGGCCAGGGTCGGGGCGCCGACCACCACACCCAGCGCGTAGGCGCTGATGGCATGGCCAACTTGCGGCTCGCTCAGTTGCAAGTTGCTGGCGATATCGGGCATCAGGCCCATGATGGCGAATTCGCCAGTGCCGATGGCGAAGCTGCCCAGCGCCATGGCAGCTTCCATCTTGCCGACGTTGGCCTTGGTCGTGGCGAGCGGCGGTAACTCCTGAACAGACATTGCGGTCCCTTATGAAACATGCTGAAACGTTTAATGAGGGATCATATCATTTGGAGGCGGCGCAAGGGGTAGAGCGATGGATTTGCAGGGCCTGGGCGATCGAGCGCCGCCCGCGCGGCGCATCGCGGATAAATCCGCTCCTACACACAGGCACCCCATCACTCGGCCATGTGCAACTCCGGCAGCTTCACCCGAAAGGCCTTGGTCAGGCCGAACAGGCAGAGGAACCCGACGCCCATCCAGCTCAAGCCTATGGCGAAGGACATGCTCGAAAGGCTGGTCCACAGCCAGATCGTGCTGAGGAAGCCGAGCGCCGGAATCGCACCATACAGCAGGCCATTGCGCACCCCACGCAACTGTTGGTCCACCAGGTAGTGCTTGACCACCGCCAGGTTCACCGCCGAAAAGGCGAACAGGGCACCGAAGCTGATCATGTTGGCCACGGTGTCCAAGGTGATGAACAGCGCCACCAGCGACAGCAGGCTGACCAGCAGGATTGCCGTCGCCGGCACGCGCTTCCTGGTCACCAGCTGGCCAAACATCCGCGGTAGCGCGCCATCGCGGCCCATGGCGAACAGCACCCGCGACACGCTGGCCTGGGACACCATCGCCGAGGCGAAGCAGCCCGCTACATAGGTCGCAGTAAAGGCCGTCACCAGGTATTCGCCGCCGACCCGGCGCATCACGTCTACCGACGCCGAATCCGGGTCGGCGAAGCTGGCCCAGTCGGGGAACACCATCTGCGCGAAGTACGACACCACCAGGAACAGCAGGCCACCGATCAGCGACACCGCCAGGATCGCCTGCGGGATGCGCCGGGTCGGGTTGCTGGTTTCCTCGGCCATGGTCGACACCGCATCGAAGCCGAGGAACGACAGGCACAGCACCGCCGCGCCGGTCATGATCAGTGGCACGCTGAAACCTTCATGATGGAACGGCGCCAGCAGCGACACCGGCGCGGCCTGGCTGTCCATGTGGCGTATCGACAGCGCGACGAACACCACGATGAACACCAGCTGAGCCACCACCAGGACCCAGTTGACCCGGGTGATCGACTCGATGCCGATCAGGTTGAGGAAGGTCACCAGGGCGATCGACCCGGCCACCCACACCCAGGCATGGATGGTCGGGAAGTACTCGGACATGTAGATGCCGATCAACAGGTAGCTGAGCAGCGGCAGGAAGATGTAGTCGAGCAGCAAGGTCCAGCCGGCGATAAAGCCGAAATGGCTGCCGAACGCCTTGCGTGTGTAGGTGTAGACGGAACCGGAGTAGGGATGGGCCTGGACCATGCGGCCGTAACTGTAGGCCGTCAGGAGCATGGCGGCGAGGGTGAGGAGGTAGGCGATGGGCAGGTGGCCCTTGGTCATCTGGGTGACCAAGCCATAGGTGGTGAAGACGGCAAGCGGGACCATGTAGGCGAGGCCGAACAGGACCAGCGCGGTCATGCCCATGGACTTTCTGAAGCGGCCTGAAGGGTTGCTGGCTGACGCAGGCTGAGGGTGATGGGGCTGGGCTGTAGTTGTTGTTGTATGCATGGCTGACTCCTGAAATGGGATGCAGGAAGCTGCAGTAGGCGAGCGGGCTCGCTACTGGTAAGAGCGTTGGGGTGGGGCTGGAATGGCGCGGCTCGAATGCTCCCACACTCGATGAGGCCTCGAAATCACCCTTTGGGGGGAGCATTGCACGCCGGTCGCGTAAACCCTGGCGCCCGTCGCTGGCGAGCATTTTCCTCTGCAAGGGGCAACAAAAAGCTGGTTTCGCCGGGCCTGTGGCTGGGCCAAGAATGTTGGCCAGACCCATAACAATCGGACCGCAGGGACGGTCGTCAGGAGTGTGTATGTACGATCTCGGATACTGGCAACAGCGCGCGGCAGGCCTGAGCCTGCCAGACAAGGCCTCGATCGGCGGCCGCCAGTTGGGGGCCGCCAGCGGTGCAACGTTCGACGCCATCAACCCTGCGACCCGTCAGCTGCTCGCCCGTGTCGCTGCCTGTGACCAGGCCGACGTCGACCTCGCCGTCAGCACGGCGCGCAAGGCGTTCGAACAAGGGCCCTGGCCGCGCATGGCGCCCGTCGAGCGCAAGAAGGTACTGCTGCGCCTGGCCGAGCTGATCATGGCCCATCGCGAAGAACTGGCGCTGCTGGACTCGCTGAACATGGGCAAGCCGGTCATGGATGCCTACAACATCGACGTGCCCGGTTCGGCCCATGTCTTCGCCTGGTATGGCGAGGCGCTCGACAAGGTCTACGACCAGGTTGCACCGACCGCCGCCAATGCCTTGGCCACCATCACCCGCGAAGCGCTGGGTGTGGTAGCCGCGGTGGTGCCGTGGAACTTCCCGCTCGACATGGCCGCCTGGAAACTCGCCCCGGCGCTGGCGGCCGGCAACAGTGTAGTGCTCAAGCCCGCCGAGCAATCGCCGTTTTCCGCCTTGCGCCTGGCCGAGCTGGCGCTGGAGGCCGGCCTGCCGGAAGGCGTGCTCAACGTGGTCCCGGGCCTTGGCGAAACGGCAGGGCGTGCACTGGGCCTGCACCCGGACGTCGATTGCCTGGTGTTCACCGGGTCCACCCAGGTCGGCAAGTACTTCATGCAGTACTCGGCCCAGTCCAACCTCAAACAGGTGTGGCTGGAGTGTGGCGGCAAGAGCCCGAACCTGGTGTTCGCCGACTGCCAAGACCTGGACCTAGCCGCCGAGAAGGCTGCCTTTGGCATCTTTTTCAACCAGGGCGAGGTGTGCTCGGCCAACTCGAGGCTGTATGTGCAGCGCTCGATCCATGACGCGTTCATCGAACGCCTGCAGGCCAAGGCCCGCCAGTGGCAACCAGGCAACCCGCTGGACCCGGCCAGCCGTGCGGGTGCCATTGTCGACGCCGAGCAGACCACGCGCATTGCCCGGGCCATCGGCCAGGCCCATGAGGAAGGTGCGCGGCTGGTCTGTGGCGGGCAACGCCTGACCATCGGGACCTCGGACAACTTTATCGAGCCGACCATCTTCGCCGGCGTCGACAAGCGCATGAGCCTGGCCCGGGACGAGGTGTTCGGCCCGGTGCTGGCGGTCAGTGCGTTCGATACCGAAGACGAGGCGATTGGCCTGGCCAATGACAGCCTCTACGGCCTGGCGGCGTCGGTGTGGAGCGATGACCTGAATCGCGCGCACCGGGTTGCCCGTGCGCTCAAGGCCGGTACGGTGTCGGTGAACACCGTCGATGCACTGGATGTGACCGTGCCGTTTGGCGGTGGCAAGCAGTCCGGGTTCGGCCGCGACCTGTCGCTGCATTCGTTCGACAAATACTCGCAGCTGAAGACCACCTGGTATCAGCTGCGCGGCTGAGTGACCGCTTGCCAAGGAGCATCCCGGGCTGGCGGTGCTGCCAGTAGCTCCAACCACGGATGTACCTGGCCTGATGGATTGCTGCATGATAGCCAGCTCGGCCATCCACTTACCCAGGAGTCAGCGATGATCAAGCCAGGCGAGCAACTGCCAGACATTACCCTTTACCACTACAACAACAGCGAAGGCGCCTGCCCGATCGGCCCGAATGCGTTCCCGGTGCGTGAGCGCTGCAAGCAGAAGAAAGTGGTGATCTTCGGTTTGCCCGGCGCCTTCACCCCCACCTGTTCCGAGCGCCACGTACCCGGTTACGTCGCCGCGGCGCCGGAGCTGTTCGCAGCCGGCGTTGACGAGATTCTCTGCGTTTCGGTGAATGACGCCTTCGTCATGAACGCCTGGGGACACAGCCTGCAGGTAGGCGACGCGGTGAAGATGATCGGCGACGGCAATGGCGAGTTCAGCGAGGCGCTGGGGCTGATCCAGGACCTCTCGGCCCGTGGCCTGGGGCGGCGTTCGCAGCGCTATGCCATGGTGGTCGACGATGGCGTGGTCAAGCACATTGCGGTGGAGGCGCCCGGCAAGTTCGAGGTCAGCGACGCGGCGAGCCTGCTGGCCGTGGTGCGCTAATGGCTGCCTGAGCCAAATAGGCCTTGCCGGGTAATAGTCGTGGTCGGAGTGCAAATGAGCTCTGGTCCGCTTCTCTCAGGGTGAAGGCCTTTTGATATCATTTAAAATTCCTTAGAATGCAGGCCGCCTTTCGCTCGAAGGGTGCCCTGTCATGTTCAAGGAAGTCGAAATGCAATGTGTAAAAGTCATAGGCCTGGCCCTCGCCCTGAGCCTCGGTGGTTGCGCCAGTTTCACCAAGGACGAGGTGGCACCCGTCGACCTGCCGTCGATGGCCAGCTATGCCAACAAACCCAATGTCTACGTGGACTTCGACTTTTTCCAGGGTGACCCGGAAGGCGCCAAGGCCAGCGAAATGCCGCAAGCCCGTGACATGCTCAAGCCGGAACTCAAACGCGCTTTCAACGAGTCGGGCTTGTTCGGCCGCGTGACCTTCGATGAATTCGAAAAGCAGCCAGGCGACTACAGCCTGCGTCTGAAGGTTTACAACCATGCGCCGAGTGGCGGGCAGATGGTGCTGTCCTTTATCAGTGGCCTGACTTTGACCATCATTCCCGCCATGGCCACCGACCAGTACACCATGAGCCTGGAGACCTTGGATGAGCAGGGCGCTTTGCTCACCAAGAACCAGAACCACGACGCCATCAATACCTGGATGGGTATCTGGTTCCTGCCGCTGGTGGGCAATACACCGAAGGCGGCGGTCACCGACACCTTCAATCGTCAGGTCAATGCATTGCTGAAGACCTGGGTGGAAAACAACCGCGTGAAATATTCGGCCGCCGACACACGCATTCCGCGCGTGTGAGCCCAAACAGAAAGAGCCGCAATCGCGGCTCTTTTTTTGCTTACTTCAATGCCTGTACAAATTGCGGATCGCTGTACAGCGACTTGAGCAAGGCCTGCAGCATCGGGTTGTAATTGTTGGCCGCTGTCGGAATCGCAATCGGCCCGAAGAAGCTGCTGTCCCAGTCACGGGTCACGTCCTTGGTCGACTCGTAGAGCACCTGGTCACCCTGGCGCAGGGTGAACCGCGCCTCAAGCTCGCCATGCCCGTTGGCCACGCCGGAGTTGAGCTTGCTCTTCACCAGTTGCACTTGCAGCTGTCGATCGGCCTTGGGATCGAGCAGGCCGGCATGGCGAAGCTCATCATTGATGGCCGCTTGAATGTGCAGCGGAATGTTGCCTGCGGGTGAAGAAATCGGATTCAGGCGCACCATCAGCGAGCCTTGCCCGGCGTCGGCCTGCACTTGCGCTTCGCGCACCGCTTGCAGGGGGGCGTTCTGCTTCAACTGCTGAACGTTCTGGTAGTTGGCTTCGTAGCGGGCCATTGTCACACCGCAGCCTTGCAGCAGCAGGACGAGTGGGGCAACCAGGTAAAGCTTGTTCACGGCGGATCCTTGCGTGTCATGAAAGGAGCACGATTATCGATAAGTGGCACTGTGCCATCAAGTGCTTGAGGATATGTACGCAGGCCTGAACGCTCCGATGAGCACGGGTCGGACGCCGGTGCCCCGTGCTCCTCATTGGACCCAAGCCTGGAAAGAAGGGGGGTAAAAGTTGACGTACAGTACGGCAGAACGTCTCGACGCTACCTGGACGGCTGCCATTGCGGGTTCGACAACCGCTCGACGAAAAACTCGGCCAGGGCCTGGACCTTGCGCGGCCGGGTGCGCGCGGACGGGGTCACGAAGTACAACCCTCCCTGGGTCATCCGCCATTCGGGCAGAAGGTGCACAAGGCGGCCGTCAGCCAGGTACTCGGCGGCAATGAATTCCGGTAGCTCGGCAATCGCCATGCCTGCCAGCAGGGGGGCGATCAGGGCATCGGCATTGGTCACCCGCAACGGCCCACGGGGCGTCACGTCCTGCTCGCTGCCGTTGTCGTGGATGAAGCGCCACACCTGGCTTCGGGCGCGGTAGGCATAGCTCATGCAGGCATGGCCAGCCAGTTCGCGCGGGTGCGTGAGCTGACCGTTGCGAGCAAGGTACGACGGCGCGGCCACCAGGTACTGGCTGACCGAACAGATACGCCGCGCCACCAGCGACGAGTCGGGCAGGGCGGCGATGCGCAAGGCGGCATCGAAGCCATCGGCGACCAGGTCGACGGTTGAATCGGACAGATGCAGGTCGATTTCCAGTCCAGGGTAGTGCGCCAGCAGCTCGGGCAGCAGCGGCGCAACCCAACGCAAGCCGAAGGACATGGGCACTGCCAGGCGCACCAGCCCGCGTGGCTGCAGCGACAGCGCCTGGGCCTCGCTTTCCATTTCTTCAGCCTGGCGATACAGCGCGCTGGCTTGCTCGACCATGCGCTGGCCGAATTCCGTCAGTGAGAGCTGGCGCGAGGTGCGGTTGAACAGGCGCGCACCCAGCCGTTCTTCGAGGCGCGCTACGGCACGCGATACGGTGGGTACCGAAACGCCCATGGCGCGTGAGGCGGCGGCGTAGGAGCCTTCTTCGGCCACTTTGGCGAACATCGCCAGGCCTTCGAAATCCGGAATTCTTGGCATTTCATATCTGCAATGATGGCTTTCAAATGATTCTATTTTGAAAAGGCCTGCAGGTCGATACGCTTCTCCTACAGCAACTCACCACCTCAACGGGAGAAACACCATGAGCAAGAAACTCGAAGGCAAGATCGCACTGGTCACCGGCGGCACCACCGGCATCGGCCTGGCCACGGCAAAACGCTTTGCAGAGGAGGGTGCCCATGTCTACATCACCGGGCGTCGCCAGGCGGAGCTGGACAAGGCTGTGGCGCAGGTGGGCAATGCCACCGGGATTGCGGTCGACTCCACCCGGCTGGAGCAACTGGACGAACTCTACGCCCGCATCGCCCAGGAAAAGGGGCGCCTGGATGTGCTGTTCGCCAACGCTGGCGGTGGTTCCATGCTGCCTTTGGGTGACATTACCGAAGCCCACTACGACGATACCTTTGACCGTAACGTGAAGGGTGTGCTGTTCACCGTGCAGAAGGCGTTGCCGCTGCTGGCGCAGAACGCGTCGATCATCCTGACTGGCTCCACGGCCGGCAGCTCCGGCACGGCGGCATTCAGCGTGTATTCGGCTTCCAAGGCGGCCGTTCGGGCCTTTGCCCGTAGCTGGATCCTTGACCTGAAGGATCGCGCGGTCCGGGTCAACACCCTCAGCCCGGGCGCAACGCGTACGCCTGGCTTGGTCGACCTCGCCGGGCCGGATGCCGCGCAACAGCAGGGCCTGCTCGATTACCTTGCAGCGCAGGTGCCGCTGGGCCGCGTAGGGGAACCGGTCGAAATCGCCAATGCTGCGGTGTTCCTGGCCAGCGATGATGCCAGCTTCGTCAACGGCGCCGAGCTGTTCGTGGACGGTGGCCAGGCGCAGATCTGAGCCTCATCAAGGCGAAACACGGGCGGAGTACACCTGTACTCCTGCCTGAAAACCGCCATCAGGCTGACAAGCGAGACCGTGGCCGGCTTTCAGTGCATCATGACCATCCTTATCCAGACCCGCTCCCCACCGTACCGAAGAATGAAACGTCCGCTATTTGTTGCGCTAGATGGCCCGAAGGGCACCGGCAAGACCACACTGCTCGAGGCCATTACCCAAGCCCTGCGGGAAGACAAGCGCAAGGTGGTGCGCCTTTGCGAGAAGAAGAGCGACCCCTTCCGGGGTGCAACCATGGCGCTGGTTAACCAGCTGGCGAGAAACCCCAGCAAGGACCTGGAGCTGGAGGTCTGTGCACGCCTGGCCGACAGCCGTGCGTGGATTTCCCAATACGTGCTGCCCAGGCAACCTGCGGACAGCATCATCCTGATCGATCGCTGGTACCCCTCCGATGCCGCGTTTCGCCGCACAGTCCCGTTTGCCGAGATTCTGCACATGAACAGGGCGCGCAGTGTGCAAGTGCCAGACCTGCATGTCGGGGTTGTCACCTCACCGGATACGTCGTGGGCGAGGGCGGCGGCACGCACCCGTGGGCTGGGCAGCACGGTCATCCACAAGCTCGATGAACAGATCGCCTGTACCGACGCGTTCGAGCGGGCGGTGGCGGAGCATGGCTGGATGCTGTGCCGCAACGAAGGCACGATCGCGCAGGCGACCAGCCAGGTGGTTGCCGAGATCCAGCGCGTGCTGGGCAGGCGGCGTCCTTGAGATTCTTCCTCGTTGCAAAAAAAGTTGTACCTGGCGCCACGCCTGCCTGAGCCTTGGAACAGCAATTGCTGTAGCCCGGTGAAACACCACAAAGTGGGTGATACGGCAATGCTCCTCGAAGCCCGCTGCTGCCTGTTTCCGGTCGCCATCTTCATGCCTCTGCGCCACGGCCCGCGCCGCCTTGGCTTGGGTGTGCAGTACCCATTGTTGGGGCAATGTGCGTTGGCTAGCCCCGGCGGGCAAGGCGGTACAGGGGCCATAGCCAGCACATCAGGCAGCGCGAGTCGGCAGGAGCTTTACGCCAGCTAATAACGGTATGGCCGGCATCTGAATCCTGTATTAGGCCTGGCTGTGCACGGCTGTTTAGCATCGTCGATGTCTTCCTGTCGACGAGAACAACAACGTGAACCTTGGAAAGATCATCACCCGCAGTGCCCACTACTGGCCGGACCACATCGCCGTGGCCGACAGTCAGAACCGTGTGACCTACGCCCAGCTGGAACGCCGCAGCAACCGCCTGGCCTCAGGGCTGGCTACGTTGGGCGTGAGCGTGGGCGAGCATGTGGCGATCCTCGCCACCAACCGCGTGGAGCTGGTCGAAGCGGAAGTCGCGCTGTACAAGGCGGCGATGGTCAAGGTGCCGATCAATGCGCGGCTGTCCGTGGACGAAGTGGTCCGGGTACTGGAAGACTCCTGCAGCGTCGCGGTGATCACCGACGCCCGCTTTGCCCAGGCCTTGGCAACGCGGCGCGAGCAGTTGCCGCAGCTGCGCCAGGTCATCGTGCTGGAGGGTGAGGGCGGCGACCTGGGCTATGGCGCGCTGCTTGAGCGCGGCAGCGAAGCAGCGCTGCACCTGGACCCGACCGACGACGCCCTGGCCGTGCTGCACTACACCTCCGGCAGTTCGGGCGTGCTCAAAGCCGCCATGCTGTCGTTCGGCAACCGCAAGGCGCTGGTGCGCAAGAGCATTGCCAGCCCCACGCGGCGCTCCGCGCCGGGCGACGTCATGGCCCACGTCGGGCCGATCACCCATGCCAGCGGCATGCAGATCATGCCGCTGCTGGCGGTGGGTGCCTGCAACCTGTTGCTGGACCGCTACGACGATCGCCTGTTGCTCGAGACCATCCAGCGTGAACGGGTGACGCGGTTGTTCCTGGTCCCGGCGATGATCAACCGGCTGGTCAATTATCCGGGCGTCGAGCGCTTCGACCTCTCCAGCTTGAAGCTGGTCATGTACGGCGCCGCACCCATGGCGCCGTCGTTGGTGAAAAAAGCCATCGAACTGTTCGGGCCGATCCTCGCACAAGGTTATGGCGCCGGCGAGACATGCTCGCTGGTGACGGTGCTGACCGAGCAGGACCACTTGGTGGAGGATGGCGACTATCAGCGCCTGGCCTCCTGCGGGCGTTGCTATTTCGAGACCGACCTGCGGGTGGTCAACGAGGCGTTCGAGGATGTGCTGCCTGGCGAGGTCGGTGAAATCGTGGTCAAGGGGCCCGACGTCATGCAGGGCTACTGGCGCGCGCCGGAGCTCACCGCCGAAGTCATGCGTGACGGCTACTACCTCACCGGCGACCTGGCGACGGTCGATGCCCAGGGCTACGTGTTCATCGTCGACCGCAAGAAGGAAATGATCATTTCCGGTGGCTTCAACGTGTACCCCAGCGAAGTCGAGCAGGTGATCCATGGCTTCCCCGAAGTGTTCGAGGTGGCGGTGGTCGGCGTGCCCGACGCACAGTGGGGCGAAGCGGTGCGTGCGGTGGTGGTGCTCAAGCCAGGGGCGCAGCTGGAGGCCGCCGAACTCATCGAGCGGTGCGGGCGTGCGCTGGCCGGTTTCAAGAAGCCGCGCGGCGTCGATTTTGTCAGCGAACTGCCGAAGAACCCCAATGGCAAGGTGGTGCGCCGCCTGGTCCGGGACACCTACTGGCAACACAGCGAACGTCGTATCTGACCAGGGAGCATCAACATGTATCAACCAAGTGCAAAGGCTGCACAGATCATTGAAGCGATCGAGGGTTTTGTCCGCGACCAGGTTCGCCCGCTGGAAAGCCAGGCGCAGCTGAGCTGGGCGCGCCCGCATCCGCAGGCGGTGCTGCAGGAGGTGTGGAAGCGCTCCAGCGAGCAAGGCCTGTACACCATCATGCTGCCGGAAAGCATGGGCGGGGCCGGCCTCAACGTGGCCGACCTGTGCGCGGTCAAGGAGGCAACGGTGCTCACCGGCTCCATGCTCGCGCCGCATGTACTGGGTGAGCTGTCCGGGCCGCCGCGGGTCGGCCATCTGTTCAAGGTGGCCAGCCCCTTCCAGGTCGAGACCTTTCTGAAACCGGTGTGCCGTGCCGAAAAAGCCGTGTGCTTTGCACTGACCGAAGCCGAGGCTGGCTCGGATGCGACCGCCATTGCCACGCAGGCCCGCCTTGACGGTGACCACTATGTCTTGAGCGGCAGCAAGCGGTACATCTCCGGCGCCACTTACGCCGACCTCGCGGTGTTGCTGGCGGTGACCGGGCCAGGGCAGGGCGCGCAGGGGATCTCGGCGTTCTTCGTCGACCTCAAGGCGCCGGGGGTGCGAATCGAAAGTGACTATGCGGTGATGTCCGGTGGCGGTGCCCACGCTGACATCGTGCTCGATCAGGTGCGGGTGCCGGCGGCCAACCTGATCGGTGAACCCGGGCAGGGCTTCAAACTGGCGATGGGGCGCATAACCCTCAACCGCCTGCTGCATTGCCCGACACTGCTGGGCATGGCCGGGCTGGCCCTGAACCTGTCGATCGAACATGCGCGCAGCCGCAAGCAGTTTGGGCAGCCGATCGCCATGTTCCAGGCGGTCAACCACATGATCGCCGACATGGCCACCGAACTGCACGCGGCGCGCAGCATGGTGTACGCCACGGCACAGGTGAATGACGCCGGCGGCGATATCCGCACCCAGGCGCCGATGTGCAAGCTGTTCGTGTCCGAGGCCGCCTTCCGCATCGCCGACAAGGCGGTGCAGGTGCATGGCGGCGCCGGGTTGATGCAGGGCCACCCGGTGGAATGGATTTTCCGTGCCACGCGGATGATGCGTATCCTCACCGGCACCAGCGAGATCCAGCGCAACACCATCGCCAAAGGCGTGCTGATGCCTGCCTGACCCATGGCCGCCGCTGCGGCGGCCCTTTTGGCAATTCCCAGAACAATAACAAGAGTACTCGCCATGACTGCGCATTCTTCCCTGCCCAACCCCCGAACTGCCTGGCTGGTGGCCGCGCTGCTGGCGCTGCTGATGCTGGTCAACTTTCTCGACAAAGTGGTAATCGGCCTGGTGGCGGTGCCGATGAGTGCCGAGCTGGGCCTCACGGCCACCGAGTTCGGCCTGATCGGCGGCGCCCTGCACTGGTTCTTTGCCCTCTCCGCCGTGGTCGGTGGCTTCATGGCCAACCGCCGCCCCAGCCGCACCTTGCTGCTGGGCATGGGCCTGTTCTGGGCGCTGATCCAGTTACCGATGCTGTTCGCCACCTCGCTGTGGGCCATCGTTGCCTGCCGCGTACTGCTGGGTATCGGTGAGGGGCCGGCCTCGCCGGTCGCCACCCATGCGCTGTACAAGTGGTTCCCCAACGACCGGCGCAACCTGCCGGTGGCGCTGTTGCACGCTGGCAGTGCCATGGGGCTGCTGGTCGCCGGGGCGATGATCCCCTGGGTCAGCCTGCACTACGGCTGGCGGACCAATTTCATCATCCTTGCGCTGATCGGCCTGGTCTGGTGCCTGCTGTGGTGGCGGCTCGGTCAGGAAGGTACCCTCGAACGCCTGCGCGCCAGCCAGCACCCGGCCGAAGCCGCACCAGTCCCTTATCGCAGACTGTTGAGCGACCCCAGTGTGTTGGGCAATTACCTGTGCCACTTCGCCGCCAACTGGTCGTTGGCCCTGACCCTGACCTGGGTACCCAGTTACCTGCAGGTGGGCCTGGGTATCGACCCGCTGCAGACCGGGCGCATCTTCGTCATGTTCGTGGTGGTGACCACGCCGCTGAGCTTGCTGCTGGCCTGGTTGTCCCAGCGCCTGATGCGTCGTGGCCACCCTTCGCGGGTGGCGCGCGGCGTGTTCGTTTCGGTGTGCCTGATACTGGGCGGGCTGTTGTCGGCTTCGCTGATACTGCCCGGGCTGAGCACTGCGGTCCGGGTTGCGGCGCTGACCTTCAGTGGGGGGCTGGCCTTGGTCATGTATTCGGTTGGCCCGGCGATGCTTGCCGAGTTCACCCCGGCAGCCCAGCGCGGTGGCATTCTCGCCATGGGCAACGGCATCGCCTCGCTGGCCGGGTTGGCTGCGCCGGTGGTGACCGGCTTGCTGGTGCAGGGCGCGGGGGCCGAACACCCGGCGGGCTATGCCCAAGGCTTCGTGGTATGCGGCGCAGTGTTGCTGGTGGCCGGGTTGGTCGGCCTGGCGACCTTGAACCCCCAGCGCACCCTGTTGCGCTTGCGTGAGGCGGATGCCGTTGCCAGCCGGGCGCGCGCTCAGACCGCCAGCTGAACACCCAGCACCGACTCGAGCGGCTCGGCCTCCCTGCCGATCAGTTCGCCCCGCCAACGGCCACTGTTGACCAGGTCGATGAGCACGCTGCGGACCAGGTCGCGCAGGCAGCCGGCGGCGAACGACAAGGGCTTGTGCCGTGAGTGTGCCAAGGCGATGGTACGGCTGATACGCGGCTCGACGATACGCCGTGCTGCCGTGGGTTCGAGCAGTTCGCTCAGGGGCGGCCAGTTGCTGATGGTCGCCGCCAGGCCGGCGCGTACCAGGCTGGCGATACCGGGTGCCGATTGCTGTTCGTAGGCTGCGCTCAGGGGCACGCCGGCTTCCATGGCGGCTTGCTCGATGCGCCGGCGCAAGTGCAGTGCCCGCGGCGGCAGCACCAGGCGGGTAGCGGTGGCTTCAGCCAGGGTGATGGTGTCGGGTGCGCCCGGCGCTGATGCACCCACCCAGTACAGCGCTTCGGTGAAGATCGGCTCGGCCTCGACATGGTCGAGCTCCTCGGCGTTGGGCACCACGCCAAAGTCCACCTTGCCCAGTTCGATGGCCTGGCCGCCTTCGCGGCTGAGGCCGTCCCACACCGTCAGGGACACCCCCGGGAAGCGCTGTTCGGCACGCCTGACGATTTCCGGCAGCAGCAGGTCGGCGGCCGTGGCCGGGATGGAAATGGCCACCTGGCCCTTGGGGTCGCCACGGCTGGATTTCAGCTCGTCCTTCACCGAATCGAGCTTCTGCACCACCTGGCGGGCGACTTCGTAGAGCTGGCGCCCGGCATCGGTCAGGGCAATGCCGTCGTGCTGGCGGTCGAGCAGCTGCATTTCCAGTTCACTTTCAAGCAGGCTGATCTGCCGGCTCAGCGCAGGCTGGGCGATGTAGGCGCGGCGCGAGGCCGACGAGAAGCTGCCAGCTTCGACAATGGCGATCAGGTAGCGGAGCTGTTTCAGGGTCATTGCAGCGGTTCCAAGGTATGCCGAACTGATATGGCACGTATCCGAACACGTTATTTGTGGGGTTCGAAGCGCGGCTCCTAGTATCACCCCGAAAGGGCGGGCCAGGGCAAGCCTGGCCGCGACAACACAAAAAAAAGAGGCAAACCCGATGAAACCTGCCGACCTGCTGCGCTGCATCCTGCTCATCAACGCCAGCCTCCTGGCCCTGCACGTCGGGGCTGCGCCGCTGCGTGCCGACCTGACGCCGGTGGGGGCCGAACGCGGGGCCAGCAGCGACGGCCGCATTCCGGCCTGGAGCGGCGGCCTGCAAGCAGGGCAGGTGTCGCTGGCGGTCAATGGCACGCCGCTGGACCCCTATGCCGATGAGCAGCCGCTGTATGTGATCACCGCGAGCAACTACACCCAGTACCGGGATCAGCTGACGGCGGGGCAGGTAGCCTTGCTCAAGCGCTACCCGCAGTCGTTTCGCCTGCCGGTGTACCCCTCGCACCGCAGTGTCGCGGTGCCGTCCCAAGTGGGTGAGTGGGCCCGGCACAATGCCCTGAATGCTCGTCTGGTCAACGATGGCAATGGCGTGCAGGGGTTTTCTGGCGTGCTGGCCTTTCCCCGGCCAGACAATGGCTTGCAGGTGTTGTGGAATCACCTTACCCGGCCACGCAACGGCAGTTACAGCCTGGCCTCGGACAGCATTACCCCGCGTGGCGATGGCCGCTACGCCACGATCAGCCTGCAGCAGACTTTCGCCCGCCCCGACGTGCTGCAGGATGGCCAGTCGGGCAATGTGCTGTATTACCTGAGCTACCGTATGACCGCGCCGTCGCGCCTGGCCGGTGATGCCGTGGTATTGCACGAAACCCTCGACCAGGTGGCGCAGCCACGCCTGTCGTGGCTGTACAGCAGCAGCCAGCGGCGGGTGCGTCGTGCCCCGGCACTGGCCTATGACAGCATCACCCCGGGCACGGCCGGCCTGCGCACTGCCGACAGCCGCGACATGTTCAATGGCGCGCCGGACCTGTACCAGTGGACGCTGGTGGGCAAGAAGGCCCTGCACGTGCCGTACAACAGCTATCGCCTGGCATCGCCGCTGCTCGGTTATGCGGCGTTGATCGGCCCGGGCCACGTCAACCCGCAACCCACGCGCTACGAGCTGCATCGGGTGTGGGAAGTGGTGGGTACGCTCAAGCCTGGGGCCAGGCATATCTATGCCAGCCGGCGCTATTACCTGGACGAGGACAGCTGGGCCATCGTCGAGGCGGACTTCTTCGATCACCAGGGCAAGTTGTGGCGCACGGCGCAGGCCCACAGCTACTACCATGTCACCGGGCAGGCGCTGGTCAATGCCATGGAAGCGATCTACGACCTGCGCACTGGCCGCTACCAGCTGTCGGGCCTGACCAACGAACAGCCAAGGCCCTACACCTTCGATGTGCGCACCACCGCGTCCTACTTTTCGCCCGGCGCACTGCGCAGCCAAGGGCTGCGCTGACACCACGTTGCCAGGTGCGTGAGCGGTCACAGGCGGATCAGGGCGTCACGATATTGAAGCGCCCGTCCGCTTCGTCCAGCCCGGCCATGAAGCGCATGAACTTCACCCGCTCGCCACTGATGTCGATATCGCCCACGGTCGCTTCCTTGAGAAAGCCGGTCTGCTTGAGGGCGATGCGGTCCAGGGTAGCCTTGCTCATGCTCACCTCGACATCGGCCTGCCCATGGCGGGTGAGGTCGCGGTGAGTAAGCACGCCGTTGCGCAGGGTCAAGGCGTAGTCTTGGTTGAGGTCGGTGAAATGCCAGTTGATGGTCAGGTCCTGCGCGGCGGCTTTGGCGGCATCCACGCGTACCCCCAGGTAGTCGAAGAACAGCGTCGGGGTCAGGGCACGCACCAGGTCGTCGGCGCTGCCGCCCTTGCTGGCGGCTGCTGCGACACCGTTGCGTAGCTCTTGTGCGCCGGTCAGGTAGGCGTTGCGCCAGGTGGCATTCTCGCTCTGGTAGCCCAGTTGCTCCAGGGCGTCGGCCTGCAGCTCGCGCGCCGCGCGGTTGTCGGGCTCGGCGAACACCAGGTGGCGGGTGAGCTCCGCCACCCAGCGGTAGTCGCCCGCGTCATAGGCCTCACGGCCCAGGGTCAGCACCCGCTCGGCACCGCCCAGGGCCTTGACGTAGTGGGCCCCGGCGTCGCTCGGCGGCAGCGGGTTGAGGGTCGCCGGGTTGCCGTCATAGAAGCCCATGTAGCGCTGATACACCGCCCGCACGTTGTGGCTGAGCGAGCCATAGTAGTCGCGGCTGTACCATTTGCTCGCCAGCCGTGGCGGCAAGCTGGTCAGTTCTGCGGCAATCTCGGTGGGGCCAAGGCCACGGTTGATCAGGCGCAAGGTCTGGCTGTCGATGAACGCGTACATGTCGCGTTGATCGGCCAGGTATTCGCGGATCGCGGCGCCACCCCAGGTCGGCCAGTGGTGCTGTGCGAACACCACCTCGGCCTGCTCGCCATAGCGCAACAGCGACTGGTCCAGGTAGTGCGCCCACACCTTGGCATCGCGCACCTGGGCGCCGCGCAAGGTCAGCACGTTGTGCTGCACGTGGGAGGCATTCTCGGCCATGCACAGGGCCTTGAACTGGGGCAACCACAGGTTCATCTCGGCGGGCGCTTCGGTACCCGGGGTGAGCTGGAATTCGATATCGACCCCGTCGATGCGCAGGGTCTCCAAAGGCTGCTCGATCAGCCGGGTCGGGGCAATCAGGCTGACTGTCGCGTTGGCCGGTACACCCTTGCCCAGCCCGGCATCCACTTGGCCGCGTGGCCCGCGTGGCAGCGGTGCGCCATACATGTACTGGGCGCGGCGCTTCATGGCAGGCCCAGCCAGGACGTTTTCGCTGACGGCATGTTCGAAGAACCCCTGCGGGGCAATGACCTGCACCTCGCCGGCCTTGACCTGCGCCTCGTCGATCACCCCACGCACACCGCCGAAGTGGTCGACGTGCGGGTGGGTATAGATCACCGCGACCACCGGCCGTTGCGGGCGATGGCGGAAGTACATCGCCAACCCGGCCCTGGCGGTTTCCACCGATAGCAGCGGGTCCATCACGATCAGGCCATGCTCGCCTTCGATCAGGGTCATGTTGGCCAGGTCCAGGCCGCGCACCTGGTAGATGCGGTCGGTGACTTTGAACAGACCGGCAATGCTGTTGAGCTGGGCGATGCGCCACAGGCTCGGGTTGACGGTGGCCGGCGCTTCTCCATTCAGGAAGGCGTAGCGCTGCAGGTCCCACACAGCCTTGCCATCGGCGTTGACCACGGGCTGGTCGACGGCCTCGATCAGGCCCCGGCGGGCATTGTCGAAGTCGCTGCGGTCGGCGAAGGGCAAGCGCTGCAGCCATTGCTGATTGCTCTGGCGGGTGAGTTCGGTGGCGTCCTTGGCCGGCCCCTCGGCCAGCGCCGCTAAGGGCAGGGCCAGGGCCAGCAGGCAGGGCAGTGATCGTAGGCGCATGGGCGGGGTCCTTGTGGTTGCGAGGGCGATCACTCTAAGGACAGAGCTTGCCGACCAACCAATACCACTCTTGCATGGCTAGCCATGCCGCGATGCGATGGCTCAGCCGGCGCCAATCTCCATGATGCGCGCCACCAGCCAGGCCAGCGCCGGGTCGTGCTGGCGATGGGCAAGGTACACCAGCTCCAGCTGGAACGGCTGCAGGGCAAAGGGCAGGTCGAATACCTGCAAGGGCAGCAGCCGGGCGAAATGCCGCGCCAGGGCGGTGGGCAGCACCACGCAAAGGTCGGAGCTTGCGGCCAGGTGCGCCGCTTGCAGGTAGTTGGGCGTGGTGTAGGCGATGCGCCGGGCCAGGCCCTGTTCGGCCAGCCATTGATCGACCATGCCACGGGTCTGGCCTCCGTGCACCCACAGGTGGCGCAGCGCCAGGAAGGCCTGCAGATCGAGCGCGCCGTCCACCTCGGGGTGCCCTTGGCGCACGGCCACGTGCAGGGTTTCGCTGCGCCAGTGGCGCCGCTCGTAACGGGCGGGCACCTCATCGAAGCGCCCCAGCACCAGGTCGAGCTCGCCACGGTCGAGGGCTTCGGCCGGCAGATTGGGGGCCAGGTGCTGCACGTCCACGCGCAAATGGGGCGCCTGGGTTTGCAAGGTGGCCAACAGGCCGGGCATGCACAGCTGCTCGGCAAAGTCGGTAAGGGCGATACGCAACTGCCGGTGGCTGAGTCGCGGATCGAAGCTGTCACCGGCGCCGAGGGTCTGCTCGATCTGTTGCAGGGCCGCACGGATCGGCCCTTCAAGGGCCAAGGCCCGTGGAGTGGGGCGCATATGCCGGCCGACGCGCACCAGCAGGGGGTCGCCCAGCAGGTCGCGCAGGCGCGCCAGGGCATTGCTCACGGTTGGCTGGGTCAGGGCCAGGCGCTCGGCAGCACGGGATACGTTCTGTTCACGCAGCAGCATGTCCAGCACGCGCAACAGGTTGAGATCGAAGTTGGCGATATTCATGTGAAAAATACATGGGATGGAAAATGAAAATTTCAAAAATAGTAGGCGCCTGACTAGGGTGAGGCAAATGCCTTCTCAACCTCCATCAGGAGCGTCACCCGTGAGTACTCCCTACACCCTTCAGCAGGCGGCGGTGATCGGCGCCGGCACCATGGGCCGCGGTATCGTCATCAGCCTGGCCCGAGCAGGCCTTGCGGTGTTGTGGCTGGATAACGACCCCAGCGCCACCCAAGCCGGCCTGGCAATGCTCGCGCAGACCTGGGCGCAGCAGGTGGCCAAGGGGCGTATCGACCAGGCCGAGGCCGATGCCTGCCTGGCGCGGGTACGCCAGGTCACCGCCTTTGACGACCTCGCGCAGGTGGACCTGGTGATCGAAGCGGTGTACGAGAACCTGGCGCTCAAGCAGGAGATTTTCCGCACGCTGGACCGTACGCTCAAGGCCGACGCCATCCTGGCCAGCAACACCTCGGCCCTGGACATCGACGCCATCGCAGCCGTGACCCGTCGGCCAGAACAGGTGCTGGGGCTGCATTTCTTCAGCCCGGCCCATGTCATGAAGTTGCTGGAAGTCGTGCGCGGCGAGCGTACCTCGCCTGCCGTGCTCGATGCCGCGCAGGCCCTCGGCCAGCGCATGGGCAAGGAAGTGGTGGTGGCCGGCAATTGCCCAGGCTTCATTGGCAACCGCATGCTGGCCAGCTACGTGGCCGAGGCGCGCAAGCTGCTGCTCGAAGGCGCAACGCCACGGCAGGTGGATGAGGCACTGCAGGCGTTCGGCATGGCCATGGGCCCGTTTCGCATGTATGACGTGATCGGCATCGACCTGGAGTGGCGAGCGCGCCAGATGGCCGGCAAGGGCATGGAGTCACCTTTGGCCCAGGTCGACAATGCCCTGTGCGCACAAGGGCGTTTCGGACAGAAAAGCGGCCAGGGCTATTACCGTTACGCCCCGGGTAGCCGGGAGGCCGAGCATGACCCCGCGGTCGATGCGTTGGTGCTCAAGGTCGCCCAGGACCTGGGCATGCACCGGCGCCAGATCGACGACGACGAAATCCGCGAGCGCTGCCTGCTGGCGTTGGTCAACGAGGGCGCCAGGATTCTCGAGGCGTCTGTAGCCAGCAGCAGCGCCGACATCGACCGGGTCTACCTGCACGGCTATGGCTTCCCGGCCGCCGTCGGCGGGCCGATGCGCTGGGCCGACCAGCAAGGCTTGAGCCTGGTGCTGGCGCGGCTCGAACGCCTGCAAGGGCTGTTCGGCGAACACTGGCGGCCAGCCGGCCTGCTGGTGCATCTGGTGGCAGCTGGCAAACAGCTGGCCGACGTACGTGAGGGCCGCGCATGAACTACCGGGCCCCCCTGCGTGACATGCACTTCGTGCTGCACGAAGTGTTCGATGTGACGGCGCATTGTGCCCGCCTGGGCAATGAGCTGGACCGCGAAACCATCGATGGCATCCTGGAACAAGGTGCCCGTTTTGCCGGCGAGGTGGTTGCTCCGCTCAATCGCCAGGGTGATGAACAAGGCTGCCGCCTGGAGCAAGGCGGCGTGCGCACGCCCGATGGCTTCCCCGAGGCCTACCGACATTATGTGGAGCAGGGTTGGGGTGGCATGACCGGCCCATTGGAGCACGATGGCCAGGGCCTGCCGCAAATGATCGCGGCCTGTTTCCACGAAATGCTGATGGGCGCGTCGCTGTCGTTCCGTATCTATTCCGGCCTGACCGAGGGCGCCGTGCTGGCCTTGCACCGGCATGGCAGCGCGGCGCTCAAGCGCGACTACCTGGGCAAGCTGGTCAGCGGCGAATGGGCCGGCACCATGTGCCTGACCGAGCCCCAGGCCGGCACCGACCTTGCGCTGCTGCGCACCCGCGCCGAGCCGCAGGGCGATGGCAGCTACCGCATCAGCGGCAGCAAGATCTTCATCAGCGGCGGCGACCAGGACCTGACCGAAAACATTGTCCATCTGGTGCTGGCGCGCCTGCCGGATGCGCCGGCCGGCGTGCGTGGCATCAGCCTGTTCCTGGTGCCCAAGTTCGAATGTAGCGATGACAGTAGCCTGGGGGCGCGCAACGCGGTCGCCTGCGGCGCGCTGGAGCACAAGATGGGCATCAAGGGGGCGGCGACCTGCGTGATGAACTTCGACGGCGCCCGCGGCTGGCTGGTGGGGGAGGCCAACCAGGGCTTGGCCTGCATGTTCACCATGATGAACGATGCACGCTTCCAGGTCGGCTTGCAGGGGCTGGGCATTGCCGAGGCTGCGTTCCAGGGTGGCCTGGCCTATGCCCGCGAGCGCCTGCAGTCGCGAAGCCTGGCCGGGCCGGTGGCGCCCGAGTGCGCGGCCGACCCGATCATCTGTCACCCGGATGTGCGGCGCATGTTGCTGACCCAGAAAACCCTCAGCGAGGGCTGCCGAATGCTGGCGGCGTTTGCCGCCCAGGCTCTGGACCTGGAGCACGGCGCCGCACAGCCCGAGGCGCGGGCATCTGCCGGGCGCAGGGCGGCTTTGCTGATCCCCATCGTCAAGGCGTTTCTCACCGATGTCGGTCAGGAGGTCGCCAGCCTGGGGGTGCAGCTCTACGGCGGGCACGGCTACATCCGCGAGTGGGGCATGGAGCAACTGATGCGCGACAGCCGTATCACCCAGCTGTACGAGGGCACCAATGGTATCCAGGCACTGGACCTGATTCGCCGCAAGTTGCTTGGCGATGGCGGCGAGCAGTTGCGCCTGCTGATCGATGAGCTGCTCGATGCGGCCGGCAACTGCCGCGCCGAGGCGCTGGCCGGGATGGCACAGGCGGTTGCCCAGCGCCTGCAGGAATGGCGAAACCTCAGCGCCGAGGTCATCGATGCCTGCCGCTGTGACCCGCAGGAGATCGGTGCGGTATCGGTGGATTTTCTCGCTTACTCGGGTTACGTGCTGCTGGCCGCCCTGTGGCTGCGGGCTGCCGAAACCGCCAGTGCGGCATTGGCCGCCGGCAGCCAGGACAGTGCCTTCTACCAGGCGAAGATACAGGCCGCGGCGTTCTACTGGCGGCGGGTGCTGCCGCGCGCCACTGCCCACTGCGAGGCGTTGCGCGGCGGCGCGCAGTGCCTGATGAGCCTGGATCAGGCGCACTTCGCGTTCTGACCTTGCGCCGTTGTTCACTCACAAGAACAAGAGGAACACCCACATGCAGCCATTCAGTTTTGCCACTACCCCCCATCTGTTGTGCGAAACCGGCGCCGTTGGCCGCCTGGCGCAGCTGTGCCAGCAACGCGGCGTGCGCCGCGTGTTGATCGTAACCGACCCGGGCATCGTCAACCTGGGCATGCTCGATGATGTGTTGCCAGGCTTTACCCAGGCGCACCTGAGCGTGGCGATTTTCAGCGAAGTCAGCGCCGACCCCAGCCACGCCTGCGTGCTGGCCGCCGTCGGGCGGGCGCGCCATATCGGTGCGGAATTGATTGTCGGTTTCGGTGGCGGCAGCTCGATGGACGTTGCCAAACTGGTGGCGCTGCTGGCACACCCGGGCTGTGACCAACCGCTGGAGGCGGTCTACGGCATCGACCAGGCCAGGGGCCAGCGCCTGCCACTGATCCAGGTGCCGACCACCGCCGGGACCGGCTCGGAGGTCACCCCGGTGGCGGTGATCACCACGGGCGAGGCGGCCAAGATGGCGGTGATCTCACCGCTGCTGTTGCCCGACCTGGCGCTGCTCGATGCCGAGCGGACCTTGGGCCTGCCGCCGGCCATCACGGCTGCCACCGGTATCGATGCCATGGTCCATGCCATCGAGGCCACCACCAGCAAGTTCAAACGTAACCCGCTGTCGAGCCTGTTGGCCCGCGAAGCGTTGACGCTGCTGGCCGGCAACCTCGACCAGGCGGTGCATAACGGTGGCAACCTGGCGGCGCGCCAGGCCATGTTGCTCGGCGCCTGCCTCGCCGGGCAGGCTTTCGCCAACGCGCCGGTGGCGGCAGTGCACGCGCTGGCCTACCCGTTGGGGGCGCGCTACCACGTGCCGCACGGGCTGGCCAACGCCCTGGTGCTTCCCCATGTGATGCGTTTCAACCGGCGCGAAGCCTTTGCCGATTATGCGGCGCTGGCGCCAGCCCTGCTGGGCGAGCGCCTGGTGCCTGGCGACTCCCATCAGCTGTGCAGCCAATTCATCGATGAGCTGGAACAGCTGGCACCCCGCTGCGGCCTGCCCAACCGGTTGCGTGATGTCGGCGTGCCGCGCAACAGCCTGCCGCTGTTGGCCGAGGACGCCCTGCAACAGCAACGGTTGCTGGTCAACAACCCGCGCAAGGTGAGCCTCGCCGATGCCCTGGCCCTTTACCAGGCGGCGTTCTGAATGGCCAGGGAGCGCCCGCTGCGCGGCGCCTACCGCCACTTCCAGACGATCACCACGCGCTGGCACGACAACGACCTGTATGGGCATGTGAACAATGTTGTCTATTACGGGTTTTTCGACAGCGCCGTGAATACCTGGTTGATCGAGCATGCCGGCCTGGATGTCCACCGCGACCCGGTAGTGGCCTACGTGGCAGGGTCTGCCTGCGACTATTTCGCCGCCGTGGCCTTCCCGCAACGCATCGAGGTCGGCATTGCCGTGGAGCGGCTGGGCAACAGTTCGGTGCAATACGCCCTGGCTGTGTTCGTCGAGGGCGAACCTGAAGCGTGCGCGGCCGGCCGATTCATCCATGTGTTCGTCGACCGCAGCAGCAGTCGCCCGGTAGCCATTCCGGCCAAGCTGCGCAGCGCCTATGAGTGCTTGCTGCCGGTTTGACGGCGCAACCCCGCGCCATAACGAATCGGCATGGCGTTGATCTGAAGACGCTATTTGTGAGGGCCGGCAAACCTGCCTGATACTCCTCGTCACCGACACCGCCGGCCTGGGCGGCCGGCGCGTCCGCGCTGAACCCATCATTTCCCTCTCTAATAAAACCAAAAGAGGTTAAGAGTGAGCGCAACCCTTCTTTTCTGCCGGCGCCGTGCGCCGCTGGCGGCTGCGTGCTGCCTGCTTGCCACCCCCGTTGCGGGCGTGCAGTTCGACGTTGGGCCGTTGCAGGGTCGTTTCGACTCGGCCCTGTCGTTCGGTACGGCCGTGAGCACCGCCAATCCCGACAAACAGCAGTTGCAGGCGGCCAACGGCAACGATGGGCGGCGCAACTACCGCGCAGGCGACGTGTTTTCGGCGGTGTTCAAGGGCACCCATGATCTGGAGCTGCGCCGCGACAACGTCGGCGTGTTCCTGCGTGGCACCTACTGGTATGACACCGCGCAGCGCGACCACCACCAGCGGGCCGTCGATATCGATGACCACAACCGTCAGGTATCGGCGAAAACGGCTGGCGCCGAGCTGCTCGATGCCTTTGCCTATGCCCTTTACGATATCGACGGTGAGCCCGGTTCGTTGCGCCTGGGCAAGCAGGTGGTCAATTGGGGCGAAAGCCTGTTCATCCAGGGTGGGCTGAATGTCGTCAACCCGTTCAACCAGGCCGCGCTGCGGCGGCCCGGTTCGGAGGTGAAAGACGCCCTGGCGCCGGTCAACCTGCTGTATGTCACACAGAACCTCAACCAGGCGTTGTCGTTCGACGCCTTCTATCAGCTGGACTGGGAGCAGACCCGGCTGGACAACTGCGCAACGTTCTTTTCTGGTAACGACTTCATGCCTGAGGGCTGCACGGGCCTCGATGTCGGCGGGCAGATGGTGACCAACCCGGCCGTTGCGCAGGCCCTGGCTCCGTTCGATGTGATGCTCACGGAGGAGGGCGTGCGGGTGCCCCGGGGGGCGGACCAGGATGCGCGCAACAGTGGCCAATGGGGCTTGTCGATGCATTGGTACGTCGAACCACTGGATACCGAATTCGGCGTGTTCGCCGCCAATTACCACAGCCGCTTCCCCTACGTGGGGACCGTCAGCAGCCGCTACTACGCCAATACCGGCTTCGCCAGGCAGCTGTGCGGCAATGTCGGCGTGGCGCTGGCCAACTGCGGTGCCTTTCTGGCATCCAGCAACGGGCAGACCCTGGCCGGTGCCCTGCGCATGGGGACATCGCAGTATCGAGCGCAATACCCCGAAGATATCCGCATGTACGGGGTCACCTTCGCCACCACCTTGCGTAACGGTACCGCTGTGCAAGGTGAGCTGAGTTACCGCCCGAACATGCCGGTACAACTCAACGGCAACGATATATTGCAATCGTTGCTCAATGCGCCCGGACGCAGCCCGCTGAACGCCGATGGCCTGCGCCCTGCGACCGACAACACCCCATTCGACGGCTACCGGCGCAAGGAGGTGACCCAGGCCCAGGTGTCGGCCGTGCAGACCTTCAGCCAGGTCATGGGCGCCAACCAGTTGGTGCTGATGGGCGAGGCAGGGGCTACCTATGTCGGCGGGCTGGAGGGACGCTTCGGCCCGCGCTACGGTCGCTCCGGTGCCTACGGCAACGGTGAACTGGCTGACAACAGCCTGTGCCTGGCGATCTCGAAAAGCCCGGGTGACTGCAATGGCGAAGGCTTCGTAACGCCCTTTTCGTGGGGTTACCGGCTGCGTGCAACCTGGAGCTACCCGACCCTTGTTCCGGGCCTTGATATTCGGCCGAATCTTGGCTGGGCCCATGACGTCAAGGGTTACTCACCCGCCGACGGCTCGGCTTTCAACGAAGGCTCGCGTTCGATCAGCCTGGGCGTGGACCTCAGCCTGGCCAGCCAGTACTGGGCAAGCCTGGCCTATACCGACTACCTCGACGGCGACTACGGCACCCGCGGTGACCGTGACTATGTGGCGTTCAGCGTGGGCGCCAATTTCTGATGCAACCAAGGAGCAGGACCATGACCAAGCGCACTCTGCAGCACCCAACGCCCAACCTGCCCGGCCTTGCCCTGATGCTGGCAGGGGCATTGGCTCCAGCCCTGGCCGTGGCGGCACCACCCGGGCAGGGGGTGATGCAAGGCTTTCCTCCAGCGCCGGAGTCGCGTGTGACCCAGGCCAATGCCTTTCAGCCACCCTACTTGCGCTGGTCGATGCGCCATGCCCGCGAGGTGTCGCCGACCCGTGCCATCGGCCGTGCGGCTATACCGCTGGTCTTGACCGAAGGCAGCGGGGCGGCGCTCGACCAGGTTACCTTCGATGCTGGCGAGCAAGCGCTGACGCTGGCCGATTACCTGCAGCAGACCAGCACCGACGGGCTGATCGTGCTGCACCGCGGCAAGGTGGTGTACGAGCGCTATCTTGAAGGTTTCCAACCTGGCCAGCCGCATATCTGGGCCTCGATGACCAAGTCGGTCACCGGCCTGATTGCTGCCCAGCTGATCGCCGAGGGGGCGTTGGACCCGCAGCGCACGCTGGCGCATTACGTGCCGGAACTGAGCGGCACGCCGTTTGGCGAGGCGACCGTACAGGCCAACCTCGACATGCAGGTGGCGGTGCAATACCCAGCACAGATGCCGCCGGACCTCGGCCTGTTTGCCGCCACCGGGTTGATACCGCGGGCTGAGGGCATGCCCGGGGATATCTACAGCTTCCTGCTGCAGGTGCAGCAGGCGCCGAACCCAGGCAGTCATGCACCTTTCTTTTACCAGAACGGCTCGCCGGAAGCGCTGGCCTGGGCATTGCGGCGCATTACCGGGCTGAACTGGGCGCAACTGGTCGAGCAGCGCCTGTGGTCACGTTTCGCCGAGGACGATGCCTACGTGCAGGTCGACCCGCTTGGCACCGAGATGGCCAGTGGCGGCATCAGTTGCAACCTGCGCGACACCGCTCGCTTCGCCGAACTGGTGCGCCGCGAACTGGCCCGCGAGGCCAAGGGCGACAGCTTCAACCAGGCGGTGCACAGCACCTTCCAGCCTGCGGACCCGGCGGTCTTTGCCCAAGGCAACCTCGGCCCCGTCCGCCCTGGCTATGGCTACCGCAATTACTGGTTCCAGAAAAACGACGGCGATGGCTCGGTCGAAGCAAGCGGGCGCTTCGGGCAGAAAATCTACATCAACCCGCGTCGCGAAGTGGTCATCGTCAAGCTGTCGGCCACTGCCGATCAGGCGCGGCGCGGCACGCGGGCCGACGAGCAAGTGAAAGCCCCTGCGCGCGTCGTGGACTCGCCGATCACCTTCAACAGCATGGTGAGCGCGGTGTTGGCGGCCCTTTCGTAAAAAGTGCTCCTTGCGACACGCATTCTGTAGGAGCGCGTTTACCCGCGAAGCAGGCGCCGCGGTGGATGGCACCGGCCATCTACGCAGCTGCGCGCGGTCAGGCGTCGAGCACCAGGCGAGCGCTGCGAGCCCCCGAGACGCAGGGTGCGATCCATTCGCCGCTGCTGCGCTGGGCCTCGCTCAGGCAGTCGTCACGGTGCAACGGCTCACCCTCGACGACCCGGCACACGCAGGCACCGCAGATGCCCATGCCGCAGGAAACAGGCAGCTCCACCCCGGCTCGCGCGGCAGCCTGCACAAGGCTTTCGCCGGCGCGAAGCTGTACCTCGAGGCCACTGCGCTGGAGCACCAGAACACAGCTGCCATCAGCCTGGGCTGGCACCTCGGCAGGCCTGAAGTGTTCACGGTGCAGCGCCGTGGCAGGCCAGCCAAGGGCCAGGGCGATCTGTTCGGCGCTGCTCATGAAGCCGGCAGGCCCACAGCAATACAGGCTGGCGCCAGGCTGCCAGGCGGGCAGGTGCTCAGCCAGGTACGCCTGGATCTGCGCAGCGCGCAGGCCCGGGAACACTTCTGGTTGTGGCCCTTGACGCGGTACAAGCGGTGCCCCGTGCACGTGGCGGGTGAAATACAGCAGGCGCACCGCGCGGCCCTGTCGCTGGCATTGCCGGTACATGGGCAACAACGGCGTAATGCCGATGCCTGCGGCTAGCAAGATCACCGGGCCGCTGCCTGGCTGCAGGGCAAACAGGTTGCGCGGCTTGCCGACTTCGACGCAGGCGCCCAGGCGCAGCTGCTCATGCAGCCATTGCGAACCGCCCCGGGAAGCGGGCTGTCGTTTGATCGCCAGGTTCAGGTGGTCGTCTTCGGGCAGGCTGATCACCGAATACTGGCGGACCAGGCCGTTGCCCAGGCGCAGATCGACATGGGCGCCGGCAGCCCAGCTGAAGGGCAGCGGACCGCCACCGGCAACGCCCAGTTCGATACCCAGCACATCTTCGGCTTCCAGGCGCAGGGCTCGCACCTGCAAGGGTACCCAGCTCATGCCCGTACCCCCGCTGCCCGTTGCAGGCGCACCACGGCTTCACGCGCCTGGTGGCCCAGTTCGGCGAGGTCGATGCCGGGCAGCGTGTCGTTTTCCACCCGTAACTGGCCGCCGACCAACAATGCCCGCAAGGTCGGCCGCCCACCACCGACCACTGGCGCAATACCCAGGTCATGCAAACCAAAGTAGCGGGGCTGGTCGAGCCGGTAGAGCGCCAGGTCGGCCGCCATGCCGACCTGCACGGTACCCAGCGCTTCGAGCCCCAGCACCTGGGCCCCGCCAGCCGTGCCCCAGCGCACCACGTCTTCAACGCTGGCGGACTGCGCGCCGCCTTCGCCTGTGCCACCGGCGTAGCCGGGCAAGGTCCGCTCGCCACCCTTGGCGCGTTGCATCAGCCAGGCGGCATGGGTTTCGCTGATCATGTCACAGGCTTCGTTGGACGCCGCCCCGTCCACACCCATCGAAATCGGCACGCCCGCCGCTTCCAGGGCGACGATATCGGCGATGCCACTGCCCAACCGGGCATTGCTCTGCGGGCAGTGGGCGATACCGGTGCCGGTTGCGCCCAGCAGCTGGATTTCCTCGCTACCGAGCTTGACCAGGTGAGCGAACCAGACGTCGGTCCCTAGCCACTCGTGTTCGGCGCAGAAGGCAACGGGCGAGCATTGATGGCGGCGCTGGACTTCGTTCTGGTACTCCACCGTTTCGCTCAGGTGGCTGTGCAGGCGGATGCCCAGCTTGCGGGCAGTGCGGGCCGTTTCACGCAGGTGTTCGGGTGGCATCGAATAGGGCGGGCTGGTCGGCGCCATCACCACGCGGCGCCAGGCATCGGCGGCGCTGTCGTGATAGGTGCGGACCAAGCGTTCGACGTCGTCCAGGTACTGTCCAAGGGTTTCCGGCCCTGCGCTCGTCGGCCCCTCGGCCTGGCGCACCTGGGTCGCGCCGCCGCGGCACAGCACGAAGCGCAGACCCAGCCGCTGGGCTTCCTCGAACAGGATCTGTGCGCTGTCGAACGCCATGCCCGGCAGGTACAGGTAATGATGGTCGGCGACCGTGCTGCAGCCGGAGCGGGCCAATTCCACCAGGCCGATGCGCGCGGCCAGGCGAAAGCTGTGCTCGTCGAACAGCCCGCGGTAACGATAAGGCACGGCGCCCAGCCAGGCGCCGAGGTTCTGATCAATGCCTGCCGGGATGCCTTTGAGCAGTGACTGGAACAGGTGGTGGTGGGTGTTCACCCAGCCCGGGTAGACGACGCAGTCGGTGGCATCGAGCACGTGCTCGCCGGGTTGTGGCTGCAAGGCGCCGAGGGCCGCGATGCGCCCGTCGGTGATGCGAATATCGGGCCCTGCATGGCGCGCTGCGGCGCCATGCAGGCCGGTGAGAATGGCGCTGGCGTTACGGATCAGCCAGCTGTCTGGATGCTTCATCGGGTTCTCCATGGGCTTAACCCAGTTCACTTTCGTGCCAGTGGCGCAGGCTCAGGCGAGCCAGCAGGGCCATCAGGCTGAACAGCGCGACGCCGGTCAGGGCAATCAGCACCAGGGCGGCGAACAGGCGTGGGATGTTGAGCTGAAAGCCCGCCTGCAGGATCTGGTAGGCCAGCCCCGCGCCACTGCCGCCCGTGCCGGCCACGAACTCGGCGACCACCGCGCCGATCAGGGCCAGGCCGCTGGCAATCCGCAGGCCGGCGAAGAAACACGGCAGGGCGCTGGGAATGCGCAGGCGCAGCAGCACCTGCCAGCGGCTGGCGCGGTTGAGGCGGAACAGGTTGAGCAGGCCGGGGTTGACGCTTCGCAGCCCCAGCACGGTATTGGCAATGATCGGAAACACCGCCACCAGGGTGGCGCAGATCACCAGCGCCAGTGTCGTGTCGCTGCACCAGATGATGATCAACGGCGCAATGGCTACCACTGGCGTCACCTGCAGCAGGATGGCGTAGGGGAACAGGCTGGCTTCGACCAGGCGGCTCTGCACGAACAGGAATGCCGCCAGGGTGCCGATGACCACGGCGAGGGCGAACGACAGGAAGGTGATTTTCAGGGTCATCCACAGCGCGCCCAGCAACAGCGGGCCATCGCTGACCAGGGTGCGGCCGATGTCCGCAGGGGAGGGCACCAGGTAGGCCGGTACCTGCCAGGCCATGCATGCCAGTTGCCAGAGGCTCAGCAGCACGGCGCCGACCAGCAGGGGTAAAACGATGCGCAGTACGCCGGGGTGGCGTAGCCAGGGAGCGGGTAGTCTGTTCATGGCGTGGTTCTCAGGCGTGCTCGCTGTTGGCCTGGGCCAGCAGCCGGGACAGGTGGGCACATTGGGCGATGAAGGCCGGCGAAGTCCGATAGGCCTCGTCGCGCTCCAGCGGACCTTCGATGGCGACATCGGCGATGACCCGACCGGGGCGGGCGCCCATCACCACCACCCGCGACGACAGGAAGACCGCTTCGAAGATGCTATGGGTGACGAACACCACCGTCAGGTCGCGCTCCGCCCAGAGGCGGCGCAGGTCGCTGTCGAGTTTGTTGCGGGTGAATTCGTCAAGCGCGCCGAACGGCTCGTCCATCAACAGCAGGTTGGGCTCGGTGGCCAGTGCGCGGGCAATCGATGCGCGCATCTGCATGCCGCCAGACAGTTCGCGCGGGTAAACGGCGCCGAATGCCCCCAGGCCAACCCGTTCCAGCGCCGCTTGCACCCTGGGCTGGCTTTGCGCGCGAGGCACACCCGCCAGGTCCAGGGGCAGCCGCACGTTGTCCTGCACCCTGGCCCACGGCATCAAGGTAGCTTCCTGGAACACCATGGCCAGGCGCTGGCTTGCCCCGCCCCCTTGTGGGCCACGCTCGGGCGTCTCTTTGCCCCACCAGCGCACATGGCCAGCGGAGGGTTGTTCAAGGCCGGCGAACATCTTCAACAACGTGCTTTTGCCGCAACCGGAGGGGCCCAGCAACGAGACGAACTCGCCGCGCTGGATCGCCAGCCTGACGCGGCGCAAGGCGTGGGTACCATTGCTGTAGGTCTTTTCCACCTGGTTGGCGTATAGCGGCGTCTCGGCGCTTATGGTATCGGCAGGCAAGCGTGCCTGTGGGCCGGCGTCGGCTTCGGACAGGGTCTGTATCAACATGGGCGCGTTCCCATTTGGCTATGTGCGGTGGCAGAGGCCCCGGCGCACCGGGGCGCTGAACGGCATTCAATGGCTGGCGAACACTTCGCCTTCGCCATGGGCTTCGAGCAGGCCCAGCAATTGCCGGCGGATCACCAGGCCGGGTTTGTCGGAGGGCATGTGCAGCTCGACGCGCCGACGGGTATCGACGCAGGCGTCGGGGTCAGTGGCCTCGAGAATGTCGCGGTCCTCGGCGGTGATCGCCGCGTCCCAGTCGATCAGCGCCTGGGTCGAGCACTGTGCTTCGCTGTCATTGCGGTACAGCCACTGCACCAGCATCAGGCGCCCGTCATCGATCGGCGTGGCGCAGTTGTAGATGATGTGATGGATGCCACTCTCCGGGTACATGCAGCCGAAGCGTCGCGAGAACGGCAGGTAATAGCGGTTGACCAGGTGGCGCTCGGTGATCGGCGCACGGCTGCCGGTGATGGCGAAGCTGGCCTCGGGGTTGCGCACTGGCACGCGGGTCTCGGCTTCGAAACCGTAGTCGGTCTCGCGGAACGCGTAGCTGGCCGGTTGCGGTTGGTCGAACAAACCGAAATTGGCCTTGTGCACAAAT
Source organism: Pseudomonas vlassakiae (assembly GCF_014269035.2). Classification (GTDB taxonomy): domain Bacteria; phylum Pseudomonadota; class Gammaproteobacteria; order Pseudomonadales; family Pseudomonadaceae; genus Aquipseudomonas; species Aquipseudomonas vlassakiae. The sequence goes on along the minus strand of NZ_JABWRP020000007.1, from coordinate 186,080 downwards.
GAGAAGTGCGAGTTGTCGAATGAATTTTCCATGACCCGCAGCGGGCTGGTTTTCCATTCTTCGTAGAACTGGAAGATGCGTCGGTAACCGGGGGCGCCATCCTCGGGGAAATCGGGGATCGGCTGCAGCGGATCGTCCAGGGCCACCCAGGCATAGCCGTAACGGGCCTGGCAGTGGTAAGCCTTGACGGCTGCCCCGGCAGGGATTGCACCTGTCGGGTTCTGCGGGATCTTCACACAGGCGCCCGTGCAGTCGTACTCCCAGCCGTGGTAGCCGCAGGCGATGTTGCCGTCTTCGCTGACAAAGCCTTTGGACAGCCTGGCGGTGCGGTGGCAGCAGCGGTCGCGCATGGCTACCGGCGTGCCGTCGGGGCGTTTCCACAGCACCAGGGCTTCCCCGAGCAGGGTGAAGGGCTTTGGCCCGTCGTCGAGGGCGGACATCGGCAGAAGGGCGTACCAGAAGCGACGCAATACGGGTTGTTTGGTGACCAACATGATTCGGTTCCTTAGGGTTTCAAGTGCCTGAACGGGTCAGCGGCTGGCAGCCTGGTGGGTGCCGGGCAGCACATGGAGGTCTTGCACGAAACGCGTGGTGTAGGCCTTCTGCCAGGGCGCAGCCGCGCCGAGCAGGCCAGCCTCGACCATGAAATCGCGGGTCGCCTGCCAGCGCGCGTCACTCATGGTGCCGATGCCGCGGACAGCCGCGTCGCCGCGGGTCAGCAACTGGTGTTGCTTGAGGGTCGAGACGCCCCAGGCCAGCAGCTCATCGGTCATGTTGGGGTTGTCATGCTTGATCAGCGCATTACCTGCGGCGGGGTTGTCCAGATAGCGCTTCCAGCCCTCGAGCGAGGCGCGCACGAACGCCGCGACGCGCTGTGGATGCTGCTCGATGAGGTCCTGGCGGGTGGCGACGGTCGAACCGTAAGGTGGGTAACCGGCATCGGCGAACAGGAAGAAGTTGGGCTGTTGACCGGCCTTGATGGCCTGGAACAGCTCTGAGCTGGCGTAGGCCTGCTGGGTGGTGTCGGCACCGGCCAGGAAGGGCTGCAGGTTGAAGGTATAAGGGCGGGCCTGGCTGTCCTGCAGCTGGTACTTGCCCTTGAGCCAGGGCCACCAGGTCTGCTGGCCGGAAGTCGATACCAGGACCTGCTTGTTGCTCAGCCCGTCCAGGCCGGAGACGTCGGCGTGGGTCATCAAGCCCTGCGGGTCCCCCTGAAACGGCGCGGCCACCGCCACCACCGGCAGGCCTTGCTCCACGCTCTTGAGGATCTGCAGGTCGTAGTTGACGATGAAGTCGGCTTGCCGGCTGACCAGCAACTGCATGCCATTGACCTGCGGGCCACCCATGCGGATGGTCACCTCCAGCCCTTCTTTTTCGTACAAGCCCTCGGCCAGTGCCTGGTAAAAGCCTCCCTGTTCGGCCTGGGCGTACCAGGAGGTCAGCAGCACGACCTGATCGCCGGCCATGGCCGGTGGCGCGCCCGCCAGCAGCACACCGAGCCCTGCCAGCAAAGAGCGAAGCGGTTGAGTCAAGCCAAAGCGGTTTTTCATGATTGTTCTCCACCTCGATTCGAAATCCGTCGGGGGGCCTGGCTGGCCCCTCGGCGAGAAGCCCGAGTGGAGAAGCACTGCAACGGGAGGAGAGCGAGCGTTCACGGTCGACGCTGCTCTCTTGCCCAGGGCCGACAGCCCGCGTGCAATCATCCACTCGGATGTACGCCCGGTCAGGGGCGCAAGAGCAATGTCCCGTGCCTGGTTCGGGCACTGACCGCTTCTACTCGGAAGTCTGATTAGCCAGAAGCGTGCCAGCTTTCACCAGCCGCTCATTCCCGGCCAATGGCGGCTTGGCGCATGCCGCCGGGGCAGGGCAGTGGGCCGCAACGGTGCATGCAGGCGGCTGACAGCGCCAATAAGGTGCTGCACTGTCAGTGGCGATGGTATTCATTGTCAGCTTTGATTGGCCACAATCGATACCGTCAGCTGTATTCGATCGACTGGCACGCGCCCTGCAAGGGGAGGCCTGAGTAGAAGCGGTCAGTGTCCGGTTCGGGCATGGGACATTGCTCTGGCGGCTTTATGCCGCGCACCCGGCAAGGGTGGCGCCATGCGTTGCTGCGTGGCCAGAGACGAGGTCTGTCCGTTATCCCTTGCCGGTAACCCTCACCGACCTCGACCCAAGGGATGCCCATGAAACTCAACCCTCTCGCCTGGTTCTGCCACGGCTTGCTGCCGCTCTGCAGCCTGGCCACTGCCACCGCACAGGCCGCTCCACTGATGTGGAGCGACAACAGCCTCAGTTACCTCTACGGCCACAACTACAAGGTCGATGGCACCGGCAACGACATCCAGCAAACCATCACCTACGAACATGCCAGCGGCTGGACCTGGGGTGATGTGTTCTTGTTCGTCGACAACAAATGGTCGAACGGATTGTCCGGCAGCGAGGGCTATACCTATTACGGGGAATTTTCACCGCGCCTGTCGCTGGGCAAGATAAGCGGGCACAACCTGCGCTACGGCGTGATCAAGGATGTGCTGATCGCCGCCACCTACGAGCGTGGCGAGGGGCGAATTCGCCGATACCTGCTTGGGCCAGCGGTGGACCTGCTGCTGCCAGGGTTCGATCGCTTCTCGCTCAACACCTACTATCGCAAGCCCGATGGCATCACCGGCAAGGCAGCGGGGCAGTGGCAGATCAACCCGACCTGGGCGATGACCCTCCCGTTGGGCCGTTCTGACCTTCTGTTTGACGGGTACCTTGAATGGTATGTGAATGACGTCGGGCGCAAAGGCACCTCGAACTACGTGGCCAAGAGTTTTCACTTCAACCCGCAGATCAAGTACGACGTCGGCAAGGCGCTGGGGTACACGGCCAAGCGGTTATACGCAGGGGTGGAATGGGATTACTGGTCGGACAAATATGGGATCGAGGACAGCCACGGGTTTCCAACCGACCAGAATGCGCTGAGCGTATTGTTCAAAGCGCATTTTTAGCGCCGACTGGCACGCGCTTGCCGCCAGACAAGCGCGCGCCGTGATCTAACGACCCTGCTTGACCTGATCAGGCTGCGTGCCCAGCGTCGCGAGGAAAAGGTCGGTATCCCGGTTGGTCCGCAGGCAAACCACGCGACAGCCCGATGGGGCCGTTGCCACGAATCGCTTCATCGCCTCGCGCGCCGAGGTTTTCGTCTGCCACATGAACCTGAAAAACGCCGGCAGGTTGGCCAGCAATTCCGGGCAGTTGGCCGGCAAGTCGGGCCGGGATCGACCGCGGTTCAACAGCGTTCTGAGCAGGACGCGCCAGAATCGAAGCGGCGCCGAGCGATCAATCCAGATCAACAGGTCAGCGCGGGCCAGCCGGCTGTTCCAGGTGGTCGAATGCCCGCCTTCGAAGATCCAGCGCTCACGAGCCTCGACCTCATGGCAAAGACGGGTCTTTTCGTCCCGGCTGCGCTCGACCCACCCTGGTTGCCAATGAATCGTGTCGATATGCACGACCGGCAAGCCTGTGCGCTCGCCAAGCCTGCGCGCCAGGGTACTTTTTCCGGCCCCTGGCTGGCCAATGATCATCACCCGTTGCACTGAAGCTCCCTCTCGCAGGCAGATTGGAATTTCGGGCGCGCGATTCTACGGCATCGGGCGACGCGGTCAACTGCGTCAGCCCTGGCGCGGCCTGAACTGGCTGGGCGTTGTCCCGGTGTATTTCAGCATCAGACGGCGAAGGGCCGTAGCGTCTCGATAGCCGATCTGCGATGCGATGTCGTCGACGCTCATGCGCGAACCCGCGAGCAGGCGTCGAGCTTTCTCAAGCCTCACACTCTGGATCACGTCCTGAACGCTGCGCCCACACGCTGCTTTGACCTGGCGGGCAAGTGTGCGCTCCGACCGCGCCAACCATGCGGCCAGCTCCGTAACCTTGGGCACGTCTGGTAGTGCCTCCTCGACCAGGTCAATGATCCGGGCGATGAGTTCGTTGCCGTCGCTGAACAGGCCATGGGCGACGTAGGGGGCTTGGGCATCTCGCGCATCCAGGAGCAGTACACGCGCAACCTTATCGACCATCTCCACGCCGTATCGCCGGCGTAGCAGGTACAGAACCAGATCCGCCTGGGCCATGGCCGCGCCTGCTGTGATCAGGTTACCGTCCTCGATCAGCATGCGCTGGGGCTGGACGTTGCACTGCCGATTCACGGTACGCAGTAACGGGGCAAGCCACCAAGAAACGGTCACCTGGCGACCCGCGAGCACACCTGCCTGGTGCAGCAGGAACACAGCAGAACAGGATGCCGCGATCAGGCCACCGCGCTTGGCGTGCCGGGCAATGGCTTGGCTTGCCTGCAAGGCGTCTGGCTGACTGATCCTTGACAACACTTCGTCAGGGTCTGCCAGCCCCAGGCCTGGGACAAGCCAAACGGAAGCGTCAGTGAGCTGGGGCGAGGGGAGGGGTTGTGCGTTGACGACCATGCCGTTGCCCAACTCCACCAGGCTCGACGAGGGAGAGCAAACCCTCCACGAAGGTTCAGGCACGCCGGCGCGTGCGCATAGCTGAGCCGCAGTCGAAAGGATGTCGAGGGTGAGCGATACGCTGGAAGCAAACGCCTTCTCAAGTATCACCAGGGTGAAATCGAGCGGTGGCTGGATACGCATGAAAAACGCCTGATCGGACACTGGGATGGTAGGGCCGACCAAGGCCTAATGCAACCTTCGAAATGGAGAAATGCAATGCCTCAAATCACCATCAAGCTCCCGGCACCGATCATCGACCCCGACCTTCGTCAGCGGCTCGCTCAAGGCGTTACGGATGTCGCCGTCGATGTCGAGAACATCCCCAATCGCCCGGAAACGAGATTCTTCTGCTGGGTAATCGTCGAGGCGGTCGAGCCCGGTGCCTGGACATGCGGCGGGCTGCAGCCTGAGCACGTGGTGCCCTGCTACGCAACCGTGCTGGTCCCCGCGGGCGTACTCACGCCTGATTTGCGCAGGCGCTACGTCGGGCAGCTCGATAAAGCGATCCGCTGCAGCCTGGGTAATGAGCTCGGCCAACGAGTGGCCACTTCAATCGTCATACAGGACGTAGCGGATGGCACCTGGGGCGCAAACGGGGCGGTCATGAACCTTGCTGACTTCGTGGCAAAGGTAGGGTTCGAACATCTTCAGCACGCTCGCAATTAGCAGGATTAGCAGGATCGATTTACCAGGACGGACGGTCGCAGGTTCAGCTGCTGAACATCAGCCGCAACATCGTGCGTGCACGGCTGGAGAAGATCGGCGAGTTGAGCAAGGCCTGACGCCAGCGCGTCCCGCTACTGGCTGGAGCGACTGTTTGTTTTCTCTGGTGTCGATGCCGCGGGCCGGTGCAGGTGAGCACCGGTTGGATCGGTGATTTGAATGACATTGCCATGCTGCCAACCATCCGCGCCGGGATCACGTGCCGGTATTCGAATATCGGCCCGCTGCGCCTTGTTCCTGGACGTATCCACGCCCAAGCGCCGATTGCGCTGCTCGACCATCGCCGCGTCAGCCTGGCCATCGGCGGTGAAGCCCATCATCAATTGCGGCACACCGACAGGTAGCGCTTTGTCCTGGTCGGTATGCCAGGTGTGCCATGTCTTGCCATAGGTATGTGCCAGGCGCTCCATCAGGGCATGCTCGGCAGGTGCGGGTATGCCTGGAGCGATCAACTGGCCAGAGGAGACCTCATAGCCATGGCTGTGCCACAGCGCCTTTTCCTTGGCCGGCAGCGCCGCGAAGAGTTTCTCATCGATGATGTACTCGACACCCATGATCTTCGCGCCCTTGGTGTTGCCGTCAAAGATGACGCACTGAATGACATCCTCATTCAGAATTGAGCAATAGTGGTGAGCCTCCATCTGCATATCCGGGTGGCCGTTGTAGAAGTGAAAGCCATCCAGATAGGCGTTGATTGCTTCAATGGGTGGCTTGGATTGCAGCGTCGCAGCGCCGGCCTCAAGCAGTTGCGTTTTAGCCGACTCGGGCCTGCCTGGAGCCTCCACAGGCGACTTCGTCTCGGCGGCGGAACAAGCCCACAACAGAGTGCAGGTAAGGGGAAGGGATATCGATTTGGTTAAATGGCGCATGAGCGTGTCTCTGGCTGTTGTTCCTAGAGGACAACCCAGGGCGGGCAAGCGGACAGATCAATGGACGAATGGCTGGATTTGATCCAAGCCGCGTAAGCGCATTACATCATTTAACATAATATGCATTATGCGCACATTCGTATGCAGCGAGCGGGACGTGGGTCAGGCAGATTTAAAAACAATGCCAGGCTGTACTTCCTGAGTCAGTGTTAAGGCCTTGCTCTACACGCTATCTTCTGTCCTCGGAAGCAATTCTTGGGACGTTTTCGGAGCTAATCCATCAACTGCGGTGTTTCCCCCGAGTTCAAGAATTACTTCCAGCCAGCGGGCCGTTCGTGCGACCGTCGCTCACGTGCTGGTGATTTTTCCCTCCTGGTTCACGAGTTGGTTCCTGTTACCGCCGTATCCACCATCTGGTGTCCAAGCCGGCACGATGCTGAGAACCGCGTCCGCACATGGGAAAATTCACTGTCCACGACGACGTTCACCACCAGTAATAGATGTCGCCAGTGCATTGGTCTTTTGAGGTCGCAAGCAGATGTCTAGAACCTCGGGGATGCTGCGGAACGTGGGACCATGCTTTTGCCTGGCTGGGAGGCTCTGAGCATGTCTTCACCCGCGGCGGGATCTCATGAGCGCTAGATTTGATGGTGGACAGGTCCGTTAATTTGCGTCGGAGCGTTGTGCTCTCAGATGGGCGCGTTTCACAGTGAAAAGCCGGTTTGAAGGCCTATCTTCGAGGGTTGTAAACCACTTTTCTTACGTGTAAACCACTGTAGCTAACACGTAAAAGAAATGGTTTACAGGGTGTATTTTTACGTCACCATGGTCACTAGGTACTTGCTCTCGTACGGGTTGTATTTTGAACGGTGCAGTATGGCGCGCTAACGTAGCTCTGGAGATTAGCCCCCACGACTCCTGGCAGATTGTGGAGGTCTGTACTGCGCACCAGGGGGTGATTGTCAGGTGATTAGCTAAAATGACCGATCGCTTGAGGAAGTAAGTTAACCTCCTCCAGCCTCGTTTACTCTTCATGTGGTTATAACTACACTAAATGAATATTTAGTGGAGTTATTTGTTCTCCGCACTGATATCTGCCAAGAAACGCACCATGCTGGAAACCTTAGACTCTACTAGCATTGACGTTCACCCATCCCCTTATCCGGAAAGGCTTTTCCAAGCTGTGAGACGCCTCCACATCCAGCAGGCCTAGGATGTAATGGAGCTTGAGCACGGTGGTTAAGCTGAGCGCACGTTAATTCAGATCCCCCTGACCATCAGAAGCGCAATCACCTCCTCCGCGTTCTTCATCAGCTTGGCCAGCTGTTCTGAGAAACCTGACTCAGGCGTGGCACCCTCGCCTTTCTCAAGGACGCTTATTTCCTGCTCCGGTTCGCTTATGCGCTGCTGAGCGAGGCGGATTGCTGCTAGGCGGTTCACGGCATTCATCGCTGAGTCGACTCTGTTGATCTACCAAGCCAAGTGCTTGAGTCGACTAGGGAGCGTTCGATCAGCGCAAGCACAGCGATGATTGACTGGGCACTCATCAACGCTGGGCTCGTTGAAGCGTCTCGCTTGGCAACTCTCCGAATGTTCGGCGGTATTGATAGGCAAACCGGGAAAAATGACGAAAGCCCCAACGAGAGGCGACATCGATGACCTGACACCCTGGTTTTGCGGTTAGCAGATCTCGCAACGCCTCGTTCAGCCGGATGTTCATAAACCATCGTCCTGGGGGCATGCCAATGGTGCGATTGAAGATCATTTCGAGTGCGCGTCGACTGTAGCCGCTCCGTCTCGCAACATCATCGAGATCCAAGCTGACAGAATCATTTTGAAGCGCTAGATGCTCGCAAGCCAGTATCAGCTGCAGATGCTGTTGCGCAGTAGCCATCCGCTTGGAGTCAACAAGTTGCGCCTGGCCCAAGTAGCCTGCGTAGGTATCGAGTAAGCCGTTGAACATGCATGCGGCCAATTGCTCTGAGATGCCAGTCGACTCCAGAGTCCTACCTAACGCAAAAGCATCATCTGCCAGCTGAACCAAGTGTGCTCTTGAACCTTTGGGTAGCCTTAGCGAGGTCGCATCGCGTTTTGGCATCAAAAAAGGCCGACCAGTGCGTGCGATGACCGCTGCTTGCACAGTGGTTTCAGGGGCAACGAATGTAATCCAGCGAGAACTCCTGCCTGCGTGATAAAGCAGTTCAGCGCCAGGTGGATAAATCTGGATTTCGTCGTCATCGATGGACGAGGTGTTGTAACGGGTCGACTCTGCCCCATCGGCAACCAGGCCAACGCACAGCATGTTGAGAGGCATCAAGCCGCACGCGACCACTGGAAAGTCATAGCTTCCCGACTCGATCACTATGTCAGGCGATGTAAGCCGCTGGTGCGTCATGTTCGAATGGCGAGCTGACATGAGGCGGTGCTCGAAATGGCCACCATAGACGACATCGCAAGCTAAAGCGGGATCCAGGCCTGAGTAGCTGTATCGGTGAAACGAAGTGTTGCCGAACATGTGCGTGCCTCACATATTTCGTTTTTCGGCTATCGCTTGGTCATCAGCAATCTAGACTGCAACGCGAACAAGTACCAATCGAGCGACAGCCGGTGAGGATCAGGCTTTCCGGTCGACGCTATCGAGCCCATGGGGGCGCAACGGCTAAGGTATAGGGAGATCTGCGATGTCGTTCATTCTGAATAAGGTTGCCTTTGCCTCATCTCTGGCCTTGATCATGGGCCTGTCAGGCCCCGCGCATGCACAAGAAACGGCTCCAGCATCCCCGCTCATCAAGCAACTCAACAATGGTAATTGGCTGGAACCAAAAGAAGCCGAGGAACTGCGTGATGAGTTGTATTACCAGCGCGCGGTGCATGCCTACATGACGATGCTTCCTGCGTTGAACGTAATCGGTATGCGCGATGGATCGGAAAAAGCTTTCGGGGCTGGCTATAACGTATTGCCGATCTGGAAGCAGCGAATGGATGCTCGCACGATGGTGCCTACGCCCAACGCAGACGTGATCTACTCGATGAGCTACCTGGATCTGAAAAAGACCGGTCCGTTGGTCGTCAAAGCGCCTGCAAACGTGATTGGCATGTTCACCGATTTCTTCCAGCGAACCCTGACCGACGTTGGTGCTATTGGCCCCGATCGAGCTCGCGGAGGGCTTTATTTGTTGCTGCCACCGGATTACGACGGTGAAGTACCGGGCGGTTACTTTGCAGTGAAGTCCAGGACGTACAACGTTTTTCTCTTCTTCCGCACCGTGATGGCCAAGGGAGACGGCAAGCCTGATCCCGTGCCCGCAGTGAAGGCTGCGGAAAGTACGCGGGTCTATCCGCTATGGGCCACGGAGAAAGACGTCAAGCCCATGGAGTTTCCCGATGCCAGCGGCAAGGCATTGGATATGATGTATCCGGTTGATAGCAGTTATTGGTCAAAGCTGAAGACGTTTGTGGACTATGAGCCTGTGGCCGCCATCGACCCTGAGTTGCGCGGAGTATTGGCTTCCATCGGCATCATCAAAGGCGTGCCGTTCGAGCCTACGCAGAAACAGCAGGCGCTTTTGAAAAAGGCCGTGGAGACCGCGCCCAGGATGATCCTGGCGACCCGCCAGTTCGGTCGTGAAGACAAGCGCAATCTCTATTACAACGATCGCCAGTATGAAAACACTTGGGCCGGTGGCACAGCGGACTGGATGCAGGACAGTTATCTCGATGTGAACCAGCGAGCGAACTTCTTCCAGTTCGCTTACTCCTCAGCGCCTGCGATGGTCATGCATACCACCGGCGCCGGCTCCAAGTATCCATTCACGGGCCGCGACAAAGACGGAAAATTCCTCGAAGGTTCCGGCACCTACAAATTGCGCCTCCCGCCTAACCCCCCTGCGGCACTGTTCTGGGCAGTGACCGCCTATAACATCACCGACGGCACGATGCCTGAGACGAAGCAACTGTTACCGTCCACAAACGGTTATTACGACATTCCCAAGCAAGCCGACGGCTCCATCGAAATCTGGTTCGGCCCAGAAAAACCCAAGGACATAGCCGACGCTGCCTTCATCCAGACCATCCCTGGTCGTAATTTCCTGATCGCGCTGCGGCTTTATGGCAGCGAAGACGCGTTTTATGACCAGACTTGGAAACCCGATGACGTCGTCAAAGTTAATTGACGATGAATGACATTGAGACGCCTATAAAACGAGTTAGGCCGCTCTTGATCCACTGTTCTCAAAGGATGCTTGAACATGAGATTTGAGATGAAAGTACTTTCAGCCGCCGTCCTCTCGCTGACCCTCGGCCTGCCGGTCAACTACGCATTGGCCCAGAACGAGGCGCCGCCACTTACTCAGCCCGCCAGCGATGTGCTGATGCATCCTGAATATGTAAAAACCGTGGCACGGCTCGCTTACATGTGGGGCTGGCCAATGGTGAACATGATCAATCGCAACGATCGAATCACCAAGGCTCCGCATCCGGGGCTTCTGGGTGGCATCCTGCCCGTTGCCCCACGCGGGCAGGTCGGTATGTTGCACGATTACATCACGCCCGCTGAAACATTCGTCACCTGCCCGAACCAGGACGTCGTGTATGGGCTCGGCTTCTTCTCCCTGGACGATGAACCGGTGATTGCCCAGGTTCCTGATTTCGGAGATCGCTTCTGGGTTTACGCATTGTATGACCAGCGTACCGACCAGTTTGGCCAAGTCGGTAAACCTTATGGGACTAAACCAGGGTTCTATCTGCTGGTCGGGCCGAATTGGAAAGGTGAAAAACCTGAAGGCGTAGAGGCAGTCTTGCGCAGCCCCACCGCTTTGGCTAACGCAATCCCCAGGATTTTCATGGACGATACGCCGGACGACCGCGCAGCCATACAGGAAAAGCTCAACCAGGTGGTCTTCTACCCGTTGAAGGACTACGACGGGAAAATGAAGACCATCGATTGGAAACAAACCAAAGATATCCCCGCACCTGGGGCGGACAGTGCCAGCCAAGGGGAGACCAAATGGGTCGAGCCTGAAAAGTTCTTTGATCAGTTCCCCCGGGTCTTGGATACAGTTCAGCCATTGCCGGGTGAGGAAGCGCTGTACGCTCAGTTCCGGCAATTGCTCGACGCTGCCGCAAAGGACCCGGAAGTCAAAAAACTGCTCGTGGCAGAGGCCAAACGCGCAGACGCAGAGCTGATCGCTCCGTTCTTCCTCTGGAAGCATAACGGGCGGCCAGCCGGAAATAACTGGAACCGTTCGACCAACAATGCGCAATGGGGCCTGGATTACTTCAATCGCACGGGTACCGCAAAGTCGAACATGTTCGACAATCGCCCTAATGAAACCCAATATTTTTACACCGACGTGGATCAGGCGGGCGCGCAGTTGAACGGGGCCCACAGCTATGAAGTCACCTTTGCCAAAGGGCAAGAGCCCCCGGTGAAGGGGTTCTGGTCGCTGACGTTGTACAACCAGCACCACCTCTTCAGCACCAACAAGCTCAATCGCTACTCCGTGGGTACCAAGAGCAAAGACCTGAAGCGAAATGAAGACGGCTCGCTGACCATCCACATTGGACCGACGTCACCCGGAAAAGGAAAAGAGAGTAACTGGCTACCGTCACCCAAGGAATCGATCTCGCTCTATATCCGCGCCTACTGGGGTGAGCAAGCGATTCTTGATGGCAGCTGGAAGCCGCCCGTCATCAAAAAAGTGAACTGATCGCGGGTAGGGATGGCGGTCTGAGCGTGATCGATTGAATACGCCATCCCTCACTTCGAAGCTGTCAAACATTGCAAAGGATCATGCTTATGCAGCCGCATCGGCCATCGAATTTCGTCTTATGCCTCTTGTGGAGCGGGCTTTTGTTGCCAGTTGCGGCGCAAGCAGACGATGCCGCGGAGCTGGCTAAGAAAGCGCAAAATCCCATAGCCGCTATGTACAGCCTACCGATCCAGTACAACTGGGATCAAAAAATCGGGCCGAGTGGCGAAGGTATGCGCAGCCTGACGAATATCCAGCCGGTTTTGCCTTTTACCCTGAACGAAGAGTGGAACGTAATCTCACGAACCATATTGCCCGTGATTGATCAGCATGGCTTGGTACCGGGGGGCTCCGCTGATAAGTCTGGTATTGGCGATGTCACCCAGAGTCTGTTTTTTTCTCCGAAAGCACCAACCGAAAACGGATGGATTTGGGGTGCCGGACCTGCATTGCTGCTTCCTACTGGCAGCGACAAACTGATCAGTGCTGAACAATGGGCGCTCGGCCCTACGGCAGTTGCCCTCAAGCAGTCCAATGGCTGGACGCGTGGGTTGCTGTTCAATCATCTGTGGGGGTTGGAAGGTAGCCCACCGGATGACAAACAGAAAATCAACCAAACGTTCATTCAGCCGTTTTTCTCCTATACCAACGCTCATCTCACGACGTTCGGCATCAACAGCGAATCGACTTATGACTGGCGTTCCAACGAGTGGTCGATTCCCGTCAACCTTACCGTCACACAGCTGCTAACCATTGGCGGACAACCGTTGACGATTCAGGCGGGGCCTCGCTACTGGTTGGAAAGCACCCGGGATGGTCCGCACGGTTGGGGCTTTCGTGCCGCAATTACCCTACTCTTCCCTCGGTAAAGTGATGCGATTTTAATTGCGAGCCAAATCGTCATCGTACTCTCAGTTATCGCCAGGAGACTAGGCGCGTGATGGGAGACTTTGTTCATGATTGAATTCGTAATACAAGCATTGCGTGACCACTCAGAAATCACTGTCTTCCTGGCAATAGCGCTTGGCGTGCTGCTCGGGCGTGTCCGCATACCCCCGGCCGCGCAATGGGCATTTTCAGAGTTTGGATTAACGGCATTTGGCGCAGTGGTCGGGCTCCTGGCGGGGCCCGCAGCCTTTACCGCCGTAAAGGAGCAAGGATTAGACCGGCTGGTTGCTGGTGCGTTGGTGACCCTTATTCCGCCTCTGGTAACCCTGTATTTCGGGCGTTACATACTGCGCTTGCACCCGCTGATCCTGTTCGGTGCGCTGGCAGGAGTGCAAACGGAGACGGCCTCGATGAACAAGATCATCGAGCAGTCAGGAAGCAATACACCTGTGATCGGTTTCACAGTCTGTTACGCCATTTCCAACGTATTACTCGCTGTCTGCGGACCAATCATAATTGCTTTTACATCAGTTAGTTAGAATTAATCGATAGCTTTTTCGGCAAAGCTACATCAATTCAGCAAGAGCTATGCCTTGTTGCGTAAGAAAAAATGTCGCCTAAAGTACATAGACTTTCAGATCTGCGCGCAAATCTGACTTGTTTCTGTCCTGTCGCGAAATGAGATAAACGGCCATTACGCGCAGCTCAGGGAAATGGGCTACCGTGACTGCTCAGAGGTTCTCTAGTGGTGGTAGTTGCCGTAACCCGGTAAGGCGCAAATATCAAAAGGAGCTTGTTATGAAAACAGCCGCAAAGGCTTCGAAACGCCTTTATCACTCCAAATCGGTCGATCTCTGGAAGTTAAGTTCCTCTTTTCTTTTAGCGACAGCGGTGGCCTTCGGTTCCAGCGCCTGGGCTGCGGAACAGGCCAAACCGGCGACTGATGCAACCAAGGCTGCAAATGATGCGTTGCTCAAAGAGCTACCTTTTAACGACAAAACTTCGTTTGAACTCGCCCACAAAGGCTTCATTGCACCTTTGCCGTCTGAGCCTATCAAAGGCGCTAATGGCAATATGATATGGGACCCCAGCAAATATAGCTTCATCAAGGAAGGCACAGAGGCGCCCGCCTCGACTAACCCCAGTCTGTGGCGGCAGTCTCAACTGATCAACATCTCTGGCCTGTTCGAAGTCACGGACGGTATTTACCAGGTTCGCAACTACGATCTGTCGAACATGACCATCGTCGAGGGTAAAGAAGGGATCACCATCTTTGACCCGTTGATTTCAAGTGAAACGGCCAAGGCTGCACTGGAACTATATTTCAAGCACCGGCCGAAAAAGCCCGTGGTTGCAGTCATTTATACCCATAGCCATGTCGATCACTACGGTGGCGTTCGCGGTGTGGTTGACGAAGCCGACGTCAAGGCCGGCAAGGTGAAGATCTACGCCCCGAAAGGCTTCCTCGAGCATGCTGTCGCGGAGAACGTCATGGCCGGTACCGCCATGAGCCGCCGTGCCAGTTACATGTACGGCAACTTGCTTCCGCCAAGCGAAACCGGCCAGCTGGGCGCAGGGCTCGGTACGACCACTTCGGCTGGTACTGTCACCTTGATCCCGCCGACCGATATCATCGAGAAGACCGGCGAGAAGCACGTGATCGACGGCCTGACCTATGAGTTCCTGTACGCGCCTGGCAGTGAAGCACCGGCGGAGATGCTCTATTACATCCGCGAGAAAAAGGCTCTGAACACTGCCGAAGACTCCACCCACACCATGCACAACACCTATTCGTTGCGTGGCGCGAAGATCCGCGAGCCGCTGCCATGGTCGAAATACCTCAACGAAGCCCTGAAGATGTGGGGTGACGACGTTCAGGTCATGTACGCCATGCACCACTGGCCGGTCTGGGGCAACAAGGAAGTCCGCGATCAACTGTCGTCGCAGCGTGACATGTATCGCTACATCAACGATGAAACCCTGCGTCTGGCGAACAAGGGTTACACCATGACCGAAATCGCCGAGCAGGTGCAGTTGCCCAAGGGCATCGCCGATCGATTCTCGAACCGTGGGTATTACGGATCGCTGAACCACAACGTCAAAGCTACATATGTGCTTTACCTGGGCTGGTTTATTGGCAACCCCGCTACCTTGTGGGAGCTGCCGCCAGAAGAACAGGCAAAACGCTATGTCGACATGATGGGCGGCTCCGAGGCGATCCTGAAGAAGGCCAAGGAATACTACGACAAGGGTGATTTCCGCTGGGTCGCCGAAGTTGTCAACCACGTAGTGTTTGCCGAGCCATCCAACCAGGCGGCGAAGAACATGCAAGCCGACGCGCTGGAGCAACTCGGCTACCAGGCTGAAAGCGGCCCATGGCGCAACTTTTATCTGACCGGTGCCAAAGAGCTGCGTGAAGGCGTCCAGAAGCTTCCGACGCCTGATACGGCAAGCCCGGATACTGTCAAGGCGATGGACCTGGACTTGTTCTTCGACTATCTGGGCATGCGTCTGAAAGGGCCGGAAGTGGCTGACAAGCACATCACTATCAACCTTGACTTCACCGACCTCAAGCAGCAGTACACGCTGGAAATGGTCAACGGTGTGCTCAACCACACCGAAGGCCTCCTGGCCAAGAACGCCGATGCCAAGCTGACCTTGACCCGTGACACCTTGAACAAACTGATGCTCAAGGAGACCACGCTCAAAGATGCGGTCAGTGCCGGCTCGATCAAGGTCGACGGCGCAGAAGGCAAACTGGAAGAGTTGATGAGCTACATGGACACCTTCGACTTCTGGTTCCCAATCGTAACTCCCTGAATGCTCCCTTGGCCGCGAATAGGCGTCGGGCAGGATATCGACTGTGTCGGTGCCCTGCCCCTTTTTCTCGTAGGCGAGTGATGTGGTCATTCAATGGAGAGCCTCGATATGAAAAAATACCAGCGCTATGCCAATTGCTGGTCACTCCCAATAACGGCTTGCTCGCTACTACTGGCCAGCGCTCAAGTTTCAGCCGGCGGCATTTTCATCTACGAAGCCGGCCAGGAAGGCAACGGCCTGGCCAATGCAGGTTCTGCGGCTCTGGCCAAAGACCCCAGCGTATTGATGAGCAACCCCGCAGGCCTGACCCAGTTGAAAGGCACGCAGATCAGCGCGAACGCCCAGGTCATCCTGGGTGATATCAAGTTTTCCCGGGATGCCAACAACCAGTTCGATGGCAACGAAGGCGGCAACGCGCTGCAGTACCTGCCCGGTGCCAGCCTGTTCATCAGCCATCAGATCGACGACCGCTCGGCCATCGGCTTTGGCATGTACGGCAACTTCGGACTGGCCCTGGACTATGACGATGACTGGGCAGGCCGCTACTTCACTCAAGAGGCGGCGATCATCGGCGTGTCCTTCCAGCCAACGCTGGCTTACAAGTTCACTGATGACCTGTCGTTCGGTATTGGGCCGCGCATCATGCTGGGCTATTACCGCACCGAGATGGCGATCAACAATAACCTGCTCGGCTTGCGTGATCGCCCAGACGGGCAGCTGGAATACAAGGACACCGACGTGGGCACCGGCGTCAACCTCGGCCTGCTCTACCAGCTTTCCCCACGCACCGCGGTCGGCCTTGCCTACACCAGCAAGGTCAAGCTGGAGTTCAAGGACAGCCCACATGTTCGCAACATCACCAATCCCCTCATCAATGCAGGGCTCAATCGCCTCGATGTCGACTCGCTTGAACTGGACCTGAACGTGCCGCAAACGGTCACCGCGAGCATTGCCCACGACCTGAACGAACAGTGGAAGCTACTCGGCAGCCTGGGTTGGCAGGACTGGAGCGACTTCGGCGATGTCGGGGTTGATGTCGATGCCAATGGTGGCGGCGTCAGTCGCACGGTAGATCGCAAGTACAAGGACACTTGGCATGCATCGGTGGGCGCGATGTATCAAGCCACCCGGCAAGTGCGATGGAGCGTCGGGGTGGGTTATGACAGTTCCGCCGTCGACGACAAGGACCGCACCGTGGACAACCCCATGGGCGAAACCTGGCGCCTGGCTACCGGTGTGAACTATGAAGTCGAGGAAGGCCTGGACCTCCACCTCGCCTACACCCTGGTGTGGCTGGGTGACATGGACGTCGATCAGACCAAGTCACGTTCAGGCAATACGCTATCGGGCACTTTCAAGAACAGTGCCTTGCATATTGTCGGCGGTGGTGCGACCTGGCGGTTCTGAATGAACACCGATGTACAGGATTTGCTATCAGAGAGGGAGAACGTATGAAACTCAAGTCGATTGCCGCAACCGTATGCCTGTCATCCTTGCTGCTCGGTGGCTGCGCTAGCAAGTATGTGGAGCCTGAGCAGTATTCAGGTTTTCTGAAGGACTACAGCATCCTTAAGGAAGAAAAATCGCCAAGCGGTGCACCGGTCATGCGCTGGATCAAACCCGGCATCAATTCCAGCACTTATAGCAGCGTCTTCATCGAACCGAGCCAGTTCTATCCGAAACCACAACCGACTGAAAAGGTCCCTCAGAACACCTTGACGGGTATTACCCAGTATTACGATCAGGCATTGAAAAACGAATTTTCCAAGGTATTGCCCTTGGCCACCAGTCCAGGGCCGAATGTGCTGATCGTCCGCCCGGCCATTACCGCTGTCAGTGCGTCCACCAAAGGGCTGCGCCCATACGAAGTAATCCCGATTGCGCTGATTGCTGCAGGCATCAGTACTGCCACGGGCATCCGCGATCAGGACACCAGCGTCGCAACTGAAGCGGCCTTCATTGATGGCAACTCAAACCAGGTCGTCGCCGAGGTGGTGCGCAAGGGCGCGGGTACCGACCTTGAAAACTCCTCACAAGTCATGCAGGCGAAGGACGCCAAAGCAGTTCTGGATGGTTGGGCACGAGACATGGTCAAGTCATTCCAGTCGCTGAAAAAATGACAGTAATGGCTCACATACCAGTAGGTGGTAGTGGGCCATTCCTTGCTCCACGGGTACAAGAGAGAGGCCAAAGATTCTATGGAAGGTATCCACGGCATAACACAAACCACGGTCAAAAGCGCGCAGCCACCTGAGGCTGGCGCGCCGAACGATTACCTCATCCTCTCGCTAGGTGGGCTCGATACTGGTGGCGAGTATTCACACAAGGTCTTATTCAACGCTTTGGCTGCCCAGTCCAGACAATTGGCGCTGCCCAGTTATGGCTTGCAGCAAAGTCTGCATCCGGGCGCCTTGTTCAAGGGCGCGCTGCGTTGCCTGGCCACCTCTGCACCCACGGTCGGGCATGCTCTGGTGGCGATCATGCGATATATCTACAGTTGCTCGCCAAGCGTCCACTACCGGCTGGAAAACCGGCCCGGTCAGACAGTGCTGTTGCTTTACAGCCTAATGCCCGCTGATAGGAACAACCCCATCACCGTCGAGCACGCGATGTTGGCAGTCATGCTGCTCATTGCGGAAGTTCGCGGCTCCGGGTTTCGGCCCAAGGCCATTACCTTCAGGCATTCGCCGTTGTGCGAAACCGCGGGATATCAGAATTATTTTAAATGCCCTGTGTTGTTTGAACAGGAACAAGACAGCCTGATCTTTTTGCCAGGCGTGTTATTGGAGCCCAGCGTGGGTCAGGATACCGAACTGCATGCGATGCTGCGCTTCTTCCTTGAAGCCCAGAGTGATCATTCAGATGATCTGCACGCGCAAGTCAAACGCAAGATCCAGATGCTCCTGCCCCTGCATCGCGCGACCCTGGAACTGGTGGCTGAATCTTTGAAACTGCACCCCAGAACACTGCAGCGGCATCTTGCCCAGGACGGGGTGGAGTTCGAGGCGTTTCTGGATGGCATTCGCCGTAATCAGGCCGAACACATGCTGCGTAAGACCAGCTTGAACATCAATCAGATATCAAGCGAACTGGGCTACAAACGCCCTACGTCGTTCTGCCGGGCTCATCAGCGCTGGTTTGACATGACGCCATTGGAGCACCGCATAGCCTTTGGCGAACCCTTCATTACGCAAATTAACGTCGACTGAAACAAAAGATGCGTCACGAGCAGCCATCAATGATGATGCTTGTGCTTGCCTGAAGAATGTTGGTCGTCACTGCCCGCCAGGTTATTGCCGACTGCGCTACCCGCAGCGCCACCCAGGCCTGCTCCCACGGTCCCGCTGGTGGTGCCACCCAGGCTTTGCCCGGTGATCTGCCCGCCTGCCGCGCCGAGGCCGCCACCTATGGCCGCCTCGGTCTTCTTGCCATGCTTGGCGCTGACCGCGCCACCTGTGGCGCCACCGACCCCGGCACCGATGGCCGCACCGGTACTGCCGCCCATTGCCTGGCCAACGACACTGCCCAAGGCGCCACCAATGCCGCCACCCACTGCGGTAGAAGCCGTTTCACCAGCCATGGCGCCTTGTCCATGGCCATCCTCACCCAGGTCCGTGTCGGCCTGCTGCGCTACCAGCTGGCGCGCCAGGAGGTCGAGTTTGCCGACGAGAGCCTGCGCATCGACCGCAGCCTGCTCGACTACGCACAATCGTCGCGGAGCGCGGCATTGGGTAGCGAGCTGGAACTGATCCGCGCCGAAGGGCGTCTGCTGCTGTCGCGGTATCAGCGGGAGGCGGCCTTACTCCGATGCCCAGTAGGTCTAGGTCGATGTCCGGTCGTCCGGCCCGTCCACTGGCGGGCGGGCCGGGGCCGAATACCATTTCTCCGGCGGTACCCATTTGTCCTTGGACGGGTCTTCCTGGTAGTGCGGCGACATGATCTGGATGCCGTAGGCGTTGAACCCGTCCTGGATGTTCGCATGCAGCATGCTCAGCAGCTCCGCCCGCGGTTTCGGCTGCTCCGGCGTCGCCCGGGCGACCAGGCGGTATTCCGGGTAGAAGTCGGATAACCCGGTCTGGAACACCTGGGGCCTGGGTGTGCTCAGGATGCCCTCGGTACGCTCTGCCGCCTCGATCAGGATCGCCTCTACCTGGCGCCAGGGCGTGTCGTAGCCGATCGTCACCACGGTGTCGACAACATAGCCGCTCCCTTGGCCGACCCGTGAGTAGTTCTTGGTCACCGACCCGGTGATCATCGAGTTCGGCAGTGTCAGCACTTCGCCAAGCCCCGTGCGAATGGTGGTGTTGAACATGCCCACCTCGGTGACCGTGCCCTCGTGCTCGCCCACGCGCACATACTCGCCCGCCTTCAGGGTGTGCGAATAGGTCAGGATCAGCCCGGCGGCCGCCTGCCCCACCACGCTGGAGGCGCCCAGCGAGATCATCAGGCCGAGCAACACCGAGAGGCCCTTGAATGCGTCCGTGCCAGCGCCCGGCAAGTACGGGTAGGCCATGACCAGCGCGAACAGCCAGATGGCCAGCGAGGTCAGCCGGGTGGTCGGATGCAGGGTTTCCGCGGTCAGCCATTTGAGCGTGCCCGGCCGTGACAGGCGCTCGAGCAGGCGCCGGCTGAACCCGCTGACGCCACGGGCAATGAAAAAGATCATCACGGCCACGGCAATCCCGGGGATGGCGTTTATAACGCCATTCATCAACAACTTGAGCATGTCGATCAGGTAGATGTTGAGGCTTTCACCCCACGGCCGGGTATAGGGGAAGCGCGACAGCACGTAGCTCAGCCATTCGTAGCTGAACAGCAGCACCACTCCCCAGTACAGCAGGCGCAGCAGGCGGTCGATGAAGAAGTACACGTACTGCATGTCGAACAGCGACAGCTGCCCGACCTTGATCTCCCTCGCCCGGCTGCGCATCAACGCAGGCAGCAAGGCCCGCAGCTTGAGGCGGGCGAAGTTCGCGCCCTTGATCAGCACCAGATAGACCAGCGTGGCCAGCAACGACAAGCCGGTAGCCGTCAGCAGAAAGCGCAGGCTGCGCGCCTGCCGGGTCTCGTCGATCACCAACTGCAGATTCGCCACGGCGCGCTCGGCTGCCACACGGGTATCACCGCCGTCCACGCCCAGGTCCTGTGGCGCAACGATAAAGGCGCGCCGGCCATTCAGGATGACCAATTGGCTGTTGAGGATCGGATCGATGCGCACCTGCGGCTCATCGGTGCCTTGCAGTGCCTCATCGATTACCGCCGTTGCCCGCTGCACCCTGCCCGCCGGGGTTTCGCCGAGCAGGGTCGCCTGCAAGGTGATAATCGTGCGGTTGGCCACCCGCAGGTCGGCCGGCACCCCGGGGACACCGTCGGTTGCACTGCCCGGTGGTTCGCTGGCGATCGCCCCCCACGCGAACAGGATTACGACCAGCAATAGCCATTTGCGCAGGCCTGTCATCGCACCGTCATTCCTCTTCGTTGATCACTTTCACCCGACCGGAGCGTGCGGCCTTGACCAACCGCTCATGGTCGCGCTCGGTCTGGTCGGCATACAGCAGGGCAAAGTCGCCGAGGGCCTGGTCGAACACGTCGCTCTTGCCCAGGTAACCGGTGATGGTCGCGGCATCGCCGGACTTAGCGTGGGCGCGCGCCAGGGTCATGCCGCAGAAGTCGGCATAGCGCTCCAGCTGCGTGATGCTAATGTGCTCCAGCGGCACCGACATCTTCATGTCGCGCAATTGCCGGACGAAGAAGTCGTAACCGGCCGGGCCCCTGACCCAGCCGAGGAAGATGTCGCTGGACGACTGCATCAACCGCTGGCCCATCACCACCCGCTGCCCCTGGTTGTCGTACTGGCTCTTGCCAGCATAGGGTTCCAGCACCGAGCGGCAGGATTCCTTGAACTGCAGGATCAACGGGTGGTTTTCCTCGGAGAACAACAGCCCTATATAGCAGCGCGTGCCCACACTGCCGATACCGACCACCTTGAGCGCGGCATCCACAAGGCGATAGCGGTCCAGCAGCACCCGGCGCTCGTCCGACAGGCTCGCCCGATAGGCCTCCAGCCCACTGCGCACGCGCTCGATGAAGTCCGGCTCATCGACATGCTGGATGACTGGTGGCTGATCGACGATGCGGGGTTGACCGCCCACTTGCCCGGCGATCTTCGGAAACACGCTCTCCATTACTCGTTCGCGGGCGCGGTCGAACAGTTGCTTGCGGAACTTGCGGGCCTTGGCGTCCGACGCGGTGTCCATCAACGTCTGCGCGTCCAGCCGCGAGTACCAGACCTCCAGCGGCTTCATCTTCGAGAAACGCCGCAGGTGTTCACGGTAAGCCCGGGCACAGGCGACCGCGGCTCTGTGCGCTTGCGCGTCGACTGCGCCATTGTCGCGGGCCGCCACGGCAAAGCTGGCGACCAGCCGCTTGATGTCCCATTCCCAAGGCGCCGGCAGGGTTTCGTCGAAGTCGTTGAGGTCGAACACGAGGTTGCGCTCGGGGGTGGCGAACAGGCCAAAGTTGAGTAAGTGGCAATCGCCGCAGGCCTGCACGTTTACCCCGATGTTCGGGATCTGGGCCAGGTCGTAGGCCATCAGCGCTGCCGAGCCACGCAGGAAGGTGAATGGGCTGCGCAGCATGCGCCCATAGCGGATCGGCACCAGGTCCTGCAGGCGGTCGCGGTTGGACTTTTCCAGCAGGGCGATGACGTCGCGCTTGGGCGCAGGCTTCCATTTGCCATGGCTCTCGCGCGGCACCTTGTCGCGCAAGCGCTTGCCATCGGCGACGCGCTCCTCGCGCGCGCGAAAAATCGGGTTGGGTACGCTGTCGTCTGTATGCTTGCGGACAGCTGAGCGTCGGGATGCCATGATGCGATCAACTCCTCTGGAAGAAACCACTGCCCGCCCGCGAAGAACCAGCAGTATGGGTTCGCGCCATCCGCCTGCTCTATTGTTCTTAGCCGGTAAAGTCCAAGGGAGGTCCGGGGTGAACTGCATACGCCGTATTTACGCGACCCGGTGCATCGCCAGAGACACGACCGGTCAGGTCTTGGCCAGCCCCCCAGTCGCTCGAACAGGACATGCCCGCTTGTCAGTAAACCCAGCAGCACATACCCAATAGAATCGGCCTGTCCCGTCAGTTGCTCGGCGACACGTCCCCGTTAGCACCGCAATATCCTCGCGTATGCTCACTCTATTGCTCCCTGGCCGCGTTGGTATGCGCTAAATCTAGCAGCGCTTATTGGCTTCGCCAGTTCATCATTTCTGAGAGTAGTATTCGACCGCTTGCAGCTGCGGATCTTCAGTCCCGACGGGCTCGCCAGCCAAGACATGCAAGTAGATCAGTGAATAGAGCAAATGCGGGTGGTCAAGCCCGAAATTATCTCTGGTACTCCCATTGCACTGACCCGGCTGGGACTTAGCTTGATGTTCAGCCAGCATTCGGTAAGAGATGGCCTACTCTGACAATCGTATGGGAACGCACAGTGTCGCCCGGACCTGAATACCTGAATGCTGCGCTTGAAAAAAATCGGGTGGTCATTGCCAGACGCTTGAATATCAGAAGGAGGCTTTAATGAAACCCATAATGCTGAAGATCAAACATGAATTCCTAAAGGTGCTGCCCCCGACCCTGTTCTTCTTCGTGATCCTGCACATCGTGGCGCTGATTCGCACACTCATGATCAAAGGTTCGGGGGTCGAACTGCCTGTTTCGGCATCGGTGCTGATCGCCTCTATGGTGCTAGGCAAGTCGGTCCTCGTTGCCGATATGCTACCCTTCATCAATCGCTTCCCAGATAAGCCTCTGCTCTGGAATGTCGCTTGGAAAACCGGCATGTAAGCCTTGGTGGCGCTGTTTGTTCACTACCTGGAGCGACTGTACGATTACTGGAAAGATCTTCATGGATTCATGCAGACATGCGTAGGCTGTCGCTCGATCTCCAGTTCGACGGGATCCTCGCCTGGAACAGCTTTTTCCATCTCAGGCCCGATGATCAGCGCAGAATGTTCCCTGTGTTCCAGCGTCATGCGGCACCCGGTGCCATTCTGATGTTCACCAGCGGTACCTCGCTGGGTGAAGCTTTGGGTAATTTCCAGGGCGAAACCTTGTATCACGCGAGCCTGGATCCTGAGGAATACACCGCACAACTGGGTGAACACGGCTTCGTGGTATTGGACCATATCGTCGAAGACCCTGAGTGTGGCGGCCAGACGGTATGGATCGCCCGCCGCTTCTGTTAATAGTTATGCACTTCTTTTATAACTACACTAAATAACCATTTAGTGTAGTTATATGGTTGTGCACCACAAACACCAACTTTTTCACCAATCCTTCACTCCTCCCGCACTTTTCTCCGCCTAGGATTCGCCGACAGTTTGCCCACCCGCAGAGTCAGTCATGAATTTCAGAACTTCCGAGCAACGCGCCTTGCTGTTACTGCTGGCCGTCACCGCCTTGTTATTGACGCTGGGCTTGGGCAGTCGCGAGTTATGGGGAGCAGAAACCCGCTGGGCCAACATTTCCCTGCAGATGTTACAAAGCGGAGACTATTTTGACCCCTACCTGAAAGGCGGCGCCTATTACGACAAACCCCTGCTGTCCTACTGGCTGATCACAGCCAGCGCCTGGCTGACCGGTGGCCTGGGGCCTTGGTCGCTGCGCCTGTCCTCGGTGGTCGCGGCATGGTTGAGTGTCTGGCTGACCTACCTGCTGGGCGAGCGCCTGTTCCGCAAGGGCACCGGCCTGGTCGCCGGCTGGATGCTGGCCACGACCTTCTACTTCGTGTTCTGGGCACGGGTGGCCACTGCCGACATCCTCACCGTGTGCGGCGTACTGGCAGCGGTCTGGTGGTATTGCCGCGGGCCGGACGATACCCGCTTCTGGCGCTACGTCGGGTTCTTCGGGCTACTGGCGCTGACGTCGTTGTTCAAGGGCTTGATCGGCTTCATCCTGCCTGGCCTGGTGTTGCTGCCGCACCTGCTGGGCGAAGGCCGCTGGCGCCGCCACCTGAACCTGCGCCTGCTGGCTGCGCTGCTGCTGGCAGGCATGCTGTACATGTTGCCGTTTCTGCTCTCGCACCTGTACGGCGCGCCTGATTACGGCGAAAGCGGCCTGGGGTTGGTGCTGCGCGAGAATGTGGTGCGGTTCTTCCAGCCATTCGACAACCTCGGGCCAATCTACACCTACCTGGTGTACCTGCCGATCTATACCCTACCCTGGGCACCCTGCTGGATCATCGCCGTGTGGGTTGCCCTGCGCCACTGGCGGCGGATCGAGCCCAATAGCCGCTGGCTGGTACAAGGGCTTGGCCTGCTGATGCTGTTCTTCACCGCCAGCGGCAGCCGGCGCAGCTACTATGTGCTGCCGCTGGTGCCGTTCGCGCAGCTGCTCGGTGCCTGGTGGATTACCCGGCGCATGGCCGTGCGCGAAGACACCGGGCGTCGTCTGCAGGCCGGTTTCGCGGTGACTGCCGTGTTGCTGCTGGCAGTGCTGGGTATCCTCGTGCCGTGGAGCAATGGTGGCGGCGGCGTGATCCGCTTCGGTGAGGCGGTACGCGAACAGGCGAGCCGTCAGGCCCCCTTGGCGCAATGGCAGCTGGTCATGGTCGAGGTGGACAACAAGGTGCCAATGTACCTCCAAACGGGTGGTGCCCCCTTCTACTATGTGGCGCAGACCGAGCATTACCCCCGCAGTGGCAACACCGCGACGTTGATGGCCTGGCTGGAGCGCACCAGCGGCAAGCACTGGGACCCGCAGCGCACGATCATCGTCGCGCATTACCGCCATGGCGAGACGCCCCCCCTTGGCTACCTGGAATACGACCACCAAGTGGTCACCACCCAGCCCAGCCGTGGCGAGCAGTGGCTACACACCCGTGATGATCAAAGCGTGGCTTATATTCCCAAGGCCTAGGCACGCCCCTTGCAGCGCTGCCAAGCGTCAACTAACAGCTTCTAAACCGGCAACTAAACGCTCAGTTTTACAGCCATTCGAATGGATGTTTATGCGTATTAAATTTCTTGTTAGCTTCACACTTGGCCGGCAACCTGAACCGCAGCTGTCTGCCGGTGCAATGTAATGATAACGCGACCCTTTTTTTATACTTCTTTCACAAAATCGAGCATACCCTTGGCTGGATAAGCCCTTGACCATCACTACGCCATGGATGACTGAGCCCCGCAGAAAACTTTGACTTAGCGCAACACAGCAACTTTTAGCTTGTGCACGGGATGCAAAAAAATTCTTTGCGTCTACGCTGGCAATTGAACCAATGAAATCAATGGGTTCTGTCACTTTTCCTGTATCACCGAGGTGCTCATGAGTGAGGCGTTTCTCCCCTTCTCACGTCCGAGTATGGGCGAAGAAGAAATAGCGGCTGTTGAAAAAGTCCTGCGTTCGGGCTGGATCACGACCGGGCCACAGAACCAGGCACTGGAAGAGCAGTTCGCGCAGTACGTCGGTTGCCGCCATGCGGTAGCTTTGTCATCGGCCACTGGCGGTATGCATATTGCCTTGCTGGCACTGGGCATCGGCCCGGGGGATGAAGTCATCACCCCATCGCAGACCTGGGTGTCCACGGCCAACATGATCTCGCTGCTCGGCGCCACACCGGTGTTTGTCGATGTTGATCGGGACACCCTGATGACCGACGCGGCACGCATCGAAGCCGCCATCACCCCGCGGACCAAGGCCATCATTCCGGTGCACTACGCCGGCGCAGCCTTTGACCTCGACCCGTTGTACGCACTGGCCGACAAGCATGGCATCGCCGTCATCGAAGATGCCGCCCATGCCGCCGGTACCCGCTACAAGGGCCGACACGTCGGGGCTCGAGGCACGGCGATTTTCTCGTTCCATGCGATCAAGAACATGACCTGCGCCGAAGGTGCGATGTTCGTCAGCGACGACGAAGCCCTGGCCAGCCGCGTGCGCATGCTCAAATTCCATGGCCTGGGTGTCGATGCCTATGACCGCATGACCCACGGTCGCAAGCCTCAGGCCCAGGTCATCGAGCCTGGCTTCAAGTACAACCTCGCCGACATCAACGCCGCCATCGCCCTGGTTCAACTGCAACGCCTGGATGCGATCAACGCCCGTCGCACCGAACTGGCCGCGCGCTACCAGCAGCGCCTGTCTGGCCTGCCGGTGCAGCCCCTGGCCGTGCCGGACTACCCACAGCAGCACGCCTGGCACCTGTACATCCTGCGCATCGACAGCGAACGTTGCGGCCTGGACCGCGAAGCCTTCATGAAAGGCCTGCAGGAACGCGGCATCGGCACCGGCATCCACTTCATCGCCACCCACCTGCACACCTGGTACCGCCAGCGTGATCCGCAGCTGTCGCTGCCGAACACCGAATGGAACTCAGCGCGGCTGTGCTCCATTCCGTTGTTCCCCGACATGACCAACCAGGACCTCGACCGCGTCGTCACCGCCATAGAACAGCTTGTGGGAAATCGCTCGTGAGACCTTACCCGATCCATTGCGTGTCCATCGTCATCCCGGTCTATAACGAGCAGGAAAGCCTGCCCGAGCTGCTGCGTCGTACTGGCGCAGCCTGCGAGCAACTGCGTCACCCCTATGAAATCGTGCTGGTCGACGACGGCAGCCGCGACGACTCCGCGCACATCCTGGAGGCCGCCGCCCAAGCCGAGAACAGCCCGTTCGTGGCAGTCATCCTCAACCGCAACTACGGCCAACACGCGGCGATCATGGCCGGTTTCGAGCAGTGCAAGGGCGACGTGGTCATTACCCTCGACGCCGACCTGCAGAACCCGCCGGAAGAAATCCCGCGACTGGTTGCCGAAGCCGAACGTGGCTTCGACGTGGTCGGCACGGTACGCAGCAACCGCCAGGACTCGGCCCTGCGCCGCTGGCCGTCGAAGATGATCAACTACGCAGTCAAGCGCTCCACCGGTGTCGCCATGAGCGACTACGGCTGCATGCTGCGTGCCTACCGACGCACGGTGATCGACGCGATGCTCGCCTGCCGCGAGCGCAGCACGTTCATCCCGATTCTGGCCAACAGCTTCGCCCGCCACACCACCGAGATCCTGGTGACCCACGCCGAGCGAGAGCACGGCGATTCGAAATACAGCCCGATGCGCCTGATCAGCCTGATGTTCGACCTGATCACCTGCATGACCACCACGCCATTGCGCCTGCTGAGCATCGTCGGTTTCAGCATGGCCGCACTCGGCGTGCTGTTCGCCTTCGGGCTGGTCGTGCTGCGCCTGGCGTTTGGCCCGGGCTGGGCCGGTAACGGGCTGTTCGTGCTGTTTGCCGTGCTGTTCGTGTTCACCGGTGGCCAGTTCATCGGCATGGGCTTGCTCGGCGAGTACCTGGGCCGGATGTACAGCGATGTGCGCGCCCGCCCGCGGTTCTTCATCGAAAGAGTGCTGCGCAGCGGTCCGCCTCCTGTGCCGGCACAAAGCGTCACCGTTGATGGTTTCACTTCCTCTACTTCTGGTCAGGTTCACTCATGAGTGCAAAAACAGTTGTCTTCGCGTACCACGACATCGGCTGCGCCGGCATTGAAGCCCTGCTCGACAGCGGCTATGACATCGCAGCGGTGTTCACTCATGCCGACGATCCCAAGGAAAACACCTTTTACGCCTCGGTGGCCCAGTTGTGTGCCCGCAAGGGCATCCCGGTGCATGCGCCGGAGGACGTCAACCATCCGCTGTGGGTCGAGCGCATCAGCCAGCTCGACCCCGACTACCTGTTCTCGTTCTACTACCGCAACCTGCTGAGCGAACCGCTGCTGGCCACCGGCCGCAAAGGCGCGTTCAACCTGCACGGCTCGCTGCTGCCGCGTTACCGCGGCCGCGCACCGGCCAACTGGGTGCTGGTCAACGGCGAAACCGAAACCGGGGTGACCCTGCATCGCATGGTCAAGCGCGCCGATGCCGGCGCCATCGTCGCCCAGCTGCGCGTGGCCATCGAACGTAGCGATACTGCGCTGAGCCTGCATGGCAAGCTGCGCGCTGCCGCCGCCGACTTGCTGCGTGACACCCTGCCGGACCTGCGCCAAGGCAAGATCAGTGAAACCTCGCAGGATGAAGCCAAGGCCACGGTGTTCGGCCGCCGCACCGCAGCCGACGGCCGCCTGGACTGGCAACAGCCTGCCGAAACCCTGTTCAACCTGGTGCGTGCGGTGACCCAGCCCTACCCTGGCGCCTTCTGCCAGGTCGGTGAGCACAAGCTGATCGTCTGGAGCGCCGATGTGGTCAAGGGCAACGACGGCCTGGCCCCAGGACGGGTGATCAGCACCGACCCACTGCGCATCGCCTGTGGCGAGGACTCGCTGCTGATCAGCGCCGGCCAGCGCAACGACAACGGCCTGTACCTCAGCGGCCCGCAACTGGCCAACGAACTGGGCCTGGTCGAAGGCTCGCTGCTGCGCGGCGCCGATGCCCGCCGCGCCACTCGCCGTACCCGGGTATTGATCCTCGGTGTCAACGGTTTCATCGGTAACCACCTGTCCGAGCGCCTGCTCAGCGACGAGCGCTATGAGGTCTACGGCCTGGACATCGGTTCCGACGCCATCGAGCGCCTGCGCAGCCACCCGCGCTTCCACTTCGTCGAAGGCGACATCAGCATTCACTCCGAGTGGATCGAGTACCACATCAAGAAGTGCGACGTGGTGCTGCCATTGGTAGCCATCGCCACGCCGATCGAATACACCCGCAACCCGTTGCGCGTGTTCGAGCTGGACTTCGAAGAAAACCTGCGGCTGGTGCGCTACTGCGTCAAATACAACAAGCGGGTGATCTTCCCGTCGACCTCGGAAGTCTACGGCATGTGCCAGGACCCCAACTTCGACGAAGACACCTCCAACCTGGTGGTCGGGCCGATCAACAAGCAGCGCTGGATCTACTCGGTGTCCAAGCAGCTGCTCGACCGGGTCATCTGGGCTTATGGCCAGAAAGGCCTGAACTTCACCCTGTTCCGCCCATTCAACTGGATGGGCCCACGCCTGGACCGCCTGGACTCGGCGCGCATCGGCAGCTCCCGGGCCATCACCCAGCTGATCCTGAACCTGGTGGAAGGCACGCCGATCCGCCTGTTCGACGGTGGCGCGCAGAAGCGTTGCTTCACCGACATCGCCGACGGCGTCGAGGCCCTGGCACGGATCATCGACAACGACAACGATGCCTGCAACGGCCAGATCATCAACATCGGTAACCCCGACAACGAAGCCAGCATCCGCCAGCTTGGCGAAGAACTGCTGCGCCAGTTCGAAGCTCACCCGCTGCGCAGCCACTTCCCGCCGTTCGCCGGCTTCCGCGACGTCGAGAGCAAGGCGTTCTATGGCGGCGGCTACCAGGACGTATCCCACCGCAAGCCAAGCATTGCCAACGCCAAACGCCTGCTGAACTGGGAGCCGACCGTGGAGATGCGCGAAACCATCGGCAACACCCTGGACTTCTTCCTGCGTGAAGCGATGCGCGAGATCGAGGCCCGTCCGGCAGAAGAAGCACGCTGATGCAGGCAGGGTTGCGCATCGATGTCGATACCTACCGCGGCACCCGCGAAGGTGTGCCGCGCCTGTTGGAGTTGCTCGACGAGGCGCAGGTCAAGGCGACGTTCTTCTTCAGTGTCGGGCCGGACAACATGGGGCGCCACTTGTGGCGCCTGATCCGCCCGCAGTTCCTGTGGAAGATGCTGCGCTCCAATGCCGCCGGGCTGTACGGCTGGGACATCCTCCTGGCCGGCACCGCCTGGCCCGGCAAACCGATTGGCCGCGACCTCGGGCACCTCATGCGTCAGGCCCGCGCCGCCGGCCACGAGGTCGGCCTGCATGCCTGGGATCACCACGGCTGGCAAGCCAATGCCGGGCGCTGGAGCATGGCGCAACTGACCGAGCAGATCCGTCGGGGCGTCGACACCCTCAGTGACATCCTCGGTGCCCCGGTCGACTGCTCGGCAGTCGCCGGTTGGCGTGCCGACGAACGGGTGGTCGAGGCCAAGCAGGCCTTCGGCTTCCGCTACAACAGCGATTGCCGGGGTAGCAACCTGTTCCGCCCCCGGCTGGCTGACGGTTCGCCAGGGACGCCGCAGATTCCGGTGGACATGCCGACCTTCGACGAGGTCGTCGGCCCTCAGGTGGCTGCCGCGCAGTTCAACGCATTCATCCTGGGGCAATTCCGCCCTCAGGCACTCAACGTCTACACCATCCATGCAGAGGTAGAAGGGATTCTGATGGCCCAGGGCTTCCGTCAATTGCTGGCCGATGCACGCCAGCGCGAGATTGTGTTCAAACCGTTGGGCGAGTTGCTCCCCGCCTCGCTCGACACCCTGCCCGTTGCCCGTGTGCAGCGCGGCACCCTGCAAGGCCGTGAGGGCTGGCTGGGAGTGCAAGGCTCATGAGCAGACGCTGGACGCTACCGCTGCTGCTCGGCCTGTTCGTGCTGGCCTTCCTGCTGCCACTGGGCGGGCATGGCTTGTGGATCCCCGACGAAACCCGCTACGCCCAGGTCAGCCAGGAGATGCTGCTGACCGGCAACTGGGTCTCGCCGCATTTCATGGGGCTGCGCTACTTCGAAAAACCCGCTGCCGGCTACTGGATGATCGCCCTCAGCCAGGGGTTGTTCGGGCAGAACCTGTTCGGCGTACGCTTTGCCTCGGCGCTGAGCGTCGGCCTGAGCCTGATCCTCTGCTACCTGGTGGCACGCCGGCTGTGGAACGACCCGCGCAAGAGCCTGGTCTGCACCTTGGTCTACATGAGCTTCTGCGTCATGGTGGGCCAGGCCGTCTATGCCAACCTCGACCCGCAGTTCACCTTGTGGGTCAACCTCAGCCTGGTGGCCCTTTGGTTCGCCATCGACAGCCACAGCAAGGGCCAGCGCCTTGCAGCCTGGGCGGTACTGGGGCTGGCCTGCGCCATGGGCTTCATGACCAAGGGCTTTCTCGCCTGGCTGCTGCCGGTACTGGTCGCGCTGCCGTGGATGCTCTGGCAGAAGCGCTGGCGTGAACTGCTGGTGTACGGGCCAGTGGCCGTGGTGGTGGCGATCGTCGTCAGCCTGCCTTGGGTGCTGGCAGTGCATGTGCAGGAACCGGACTACTGGCGGTTCTTCTTCTGGCATGAGCACATTCGCCGGTTTGCCGGTGACGATGCCCAGCACAGCGCGCCCTTCTGGTACTACCTGCCGCTGCTGGTGGCTTACAGCCTGCCCTGGATCGCCCTGCTGCCGCTGGCGCTGAAACAGGCCTGGCAGCGCCGTGCCCAGGCCAAGGTCGTGTTCCTGCTGCTGTGGCTGCTGATGCCGTTGCTGTTCTTCAGCCTGAGCAAGGGCAAGTTGCCAACCTACATTTTCCCCTGCCTGCTGCCATTGGCCCTGCTGATCGGCCATGCAGTGGAAGAGCGCCTGCGCCTGCATCAAGGCCGCGCGCTGCGCGTCAACGGCTGGCTCAATGTGGTCATGGGCGCGCTTGCCCTGATCGCACTGGCCTGGCTGCAATTGAAGAAGCCCGTGTACGACCACGAACCCTCCGGCCTGCTGCTGATGTGCGTGGCACTGACGGGCTGGACGCTCGCCAGCCTGGCACAGGCCCTGTCGCCGATGCGTCGTTGGGCCGCCCCGGTGCTGGCCAGCCTGTTGCTGATGGCCCTGCTGCCGGCGGCACTGCCCAAGTCGGTGGAAGGCAACAAGATGCCCGACCAGTTCATCCTGCAGCACCTCGACGAACTGGCAGGTGCCACGCACCTGATGAGCAACGACCTCGGCGCGGCGTCGGCACTGGCCTGGCGCCTCAAACAACCGAACGTGGCGTTCTACAACACCGTTGGCGAGCTGAAGTACGGCCTGGCGACCCCGGAAGGCCAAGGTCGTCGGCTGAACGACAAGAACGTCCGCCAATGGGTCGATGATGCCCGCCGCAGTGGCACGGTCGCCGTGGTGATGCGGGTAAAGGGTGAGGATGAGCAACGTGAACTGGCCTTGCTGCCCGAAGATGGCACCCGTTATCACCAAGGCAAGATGGTGATCCTCATTCTCCCTCGGGTATCGCCATGAGCTGGCTGCTGTTGGTCGCGGCCTGCCTGCTGACTTGCCTGGGCCAGGTGGCGCAGAAGTTCGCCGTGGAAGGCTGGCGCGGGCAAGCGGGGCCGTGGACCGACAAGTTGCGTTCGCCCTGGCTGTGGCTGGCCCTCCTCGCGCTCGGCAGTGGTTTGCTGGTGTGGCTGCTGCTACTGCAGCGCATGGAGGTGGGCGTCGCTTATCCGATGCTCAGCCTGAACTTCGTGGTGATCACCCTGATCGCCCGCTTCGGCTTCCGTGAACCGGTCGATCGCCGTCACTGGCTGGGGGTGGCCCTGGTCATCGCCGGTGTCGCCCTGCTGGGGCAGCAAGCATGAACCAGCGCCTGGGTATCAGCTTTGCCCTGGGCAGCGTGCTGCTGGTCAGCACTGCCCAACTGGCCATGCGCTGGAGCATGACCCGCTTGCCGCAGCCCGGCCAGTGGCTGACGGCGCTGAGCGGCCAGGGCGTGGATGCCATCGCCGCGGCCGTGGTGCTGGCTGCGATCGCCGCCTATGGCCTGTCGATGCTCTGCTGGCTGCTGGCCCTGCGTGACCTGCCGTTGGGCCGCGCCTACTCGCTGCTGAGTCTCAGCTACGCCCTGGTTTACCTGTTGGCGGCCAGCCTGCCGCTGTTCGACGAATCCTTCAGTTTGAGCAAATCACTGGGCGTGGCACTGGTCATGCTCGGCGTCATTACGATCAACACGCGTCCGGCCCGTTCGCCCGCATTAAGGAGTGCTCCATGAAAATTACAGTGTTTGGTAGCGGGTACGTCGGCCTGGTGCAAGCCGCGGTACTGGCCGAGGTCGGCCATGATGTGGTGTGCATGGATGTCGACGAGAAGAAGGTCGAGCTGCTGTGCCAAGGCCATGTCAGCATCTTCGAACCGGGCCTTTCCAGCCTGGTGCGCGAAGGCCTGGATGGCGGCCGCCTGCAGTTCACCACCGATGAAAAGCTTGCCGTCGAACATGGCCGGGTCGCCTTCATCGCCGTTGGCACCCCTTCTTGCCCGGATGGTTCGGCAGACCTCAGGTATGTGCTGTCGGTCGGCGATGCGGTCGCTCGCCATCGCCAACAACCGCTGATCCTGGTCGAGAAATCGACGGTGCCGGTCGGCACCGGTGACACCCTGCGGGCCCACATCAATACCGCGCTCGCGGGCCGTGAACTGCGCGTCGATATCGTCTCCAACCCGGAATTCCTCAAGGAAGGTTCGGCGGTTGCCGATTGCCGCCGGCCGGACCGTATCGTCATCGGGTGCGAGGGGGAAGACGTGCGCGATGTCATGCGCGACCTCTACGCCCCGTTCAACCGCAACCATGACCGCATCATGTTCATGGACTTGCGCAGCGCCGAGCTGACCAAGTACGCCGCCAACTGCATGCTCGCCACCAAGATCAGCTTCATCAACCAGATCGCCGAGCTGGCGGAGCACCTGGGCGCCGATATCGAATCGGTGCGCCAGGGCATCGGGGCCGATACCCGCATCGGCTACCACTTCATCTACCCAGGCTGCGGCTATGGCGGCTCATGCTTCCCCAAGGACATGCGTGCGCTGATCCACAGCGCCGAACAGGTGCATTGCTCCAGCGACCTGCTGCAGGCGGTCGAGGCGATCAACGAACGCCAGAAGCACAAACTGTTCGAACGCATCAATGCGTTCTACAACGGCAACCTGGCCGGCAAGACCTTTGCCGTGTGGGGCCTGGCGTTCAAACCGAACACCGACGACATGCGCGATGCCCCCAGCCGCGTGCTGCTTGAGTCGCTGTTTGCTGCCGGCGCCAGCGTGCGTGCTTTTGACCCCGAAGCCATGCAGGAAACCCAGCACCTGTATCCGGATGAAGACAAACTGATGTTGATGGGTACCCCGGAATCGGTGCTGTCCGGCGCCGATGCATTGATCATCTGTACCGAGTGGCAGCAGTTCAAGGCCCCGGATTTCGACCTGATCCAGCAACGCCTGAAAGCGCCGGTGATTTTCGACGGGCGCAACCTTTATGATGCCGAGCGCCTGTCGCGTAAAGGGTTCAAGTACTTCCCGATCGGCCGTGGCGACTCGTGCCAGTTGCCGGTCTCCCCGCAACTGCCCCGCCAGGGTTCGAAAGCGGCGTGAAGGCACTGTCCGTCACCGTTCGCCGGCAGTCCCTGGTTGCAGGGCTGCTGGCACTGCTGCTGTTCTGCGCCGGGGTGTACGGGCAAGCGCCGATCGGTTTCGACTCGCGCTTCGTGCTGTTCGCCCAGGAGATGCTGCGCCATGGGCCAACGGTGTTCCCGACCACCTACGGGCAGCCCTATGCCGACTACACGTCGCTCTCGACACTGTTCATCTGGCTGGCGTCACTGCCGTTCGGGGCGGTCAACGGCCTCAGCGCCTGGTTACCCAGTGCCATCGCTGGCGCGGTGATCGTGACCCTGATGTACCGGCTGCTGGCGCCGTTCTCGCTGCGCTGGGCGTGGAGCAGCATTGCCCTGCTGCTGCTGACGGCCACCTTTGTCAGCGAAGTCCGCGCGGTGTCGCAGGACCTCATGCTGGCGGCCGTCGCCTTCAGCGTGTTCTACCTGGGTTACGCCCACGACCAGCGGGCTGCCGGGCGGCGCTGGCCGCTGGTGTTCGCCTTGTTGCTGTTGGGCTTCGGCATTCGCGGGCCGATCGGCCTGGTGGTGCCGACCGGCATGCTGTGCAGCTATTACCTGCTGAGCGGCCAATGGCGGCGGATGTGGCGGTTTGGTGTGCTGGCCAGCCTGCTGCTGGTCGCCAGTGTCGGCCTGCTGCTGTGGCTGGCCAAGGCCAGCGGTGGCCAGGCGTTTCTGGATGACGTGATTCGCATGCAGTTCATGGGGCGCATGGACGGCAGCGAAGGTGCCAGCAGCGCGCTGTACTACTTCACCAGCGCGCTGGGCAACTATGCGCTGGCCTACCCTCTGGCGTTGCTGGCCCTGGTTGCCGCCTGGCTGGGCCGTGCGCAGCTGCAGGGGCCGGCGTTGCGCCTGGTCGGCCATTGCGCGGCTGCCGCACTGCTGGTCATGGTCGGGCTGTCGATTCCCCTGGCCAAGAAGGCCCGTTACCTGCTGCCGATGCTGCCCATGGTGGCGATCATTGCCGCCTACCCGTTCCAGGTCGCACAGGGGCGGCTGTTCGCCTGGCTGCGCGGTGTGATTCAGGGGCTATGGCTGCTGATGCCGGGGCTGATGATGATTGCCTTGCTGATGGCTCAGCGCCGTTTTCCCGAGGAAACCGGCTCCATCACGGTACTGATGGTGGTGCTGGCAGCGTTGCAGTTGTGGGCGCTGTCGCGCCTGGTGCAGTCACGCTGGCGTGCCGAGGTGACTGCCGGCTGTGCGGTGATGGCGTTGTGGCTGGTGTATGTCGCGGTGTTCGAGCCGGTGGAGCGCCGCCTGTATGACACCCGCAGCTTTACCCAGGCCGTGGTCACCCAGCTCGCGCAGCAACCTGCACCGCTGGTGTTGCACCGCCTGGGCCAGGATGCCAAGGCCATCAAGTTCATGGTCAACCTTGACTACGACCTGCGGCCGCAGTTCACCGAGACTCCCGCGCAACTGCAGGCCGTGCAGGGTCCGGCGTGGCTGATGATGGATCGGCACGACTTCCAGGCCCTGCAAGGCACACCGCTGCAGGCCCTGCGGCCGCAACTGAGCGGGCGCTTCGACAACAACGACTATGTGCTGGTGTATCTCGGGCGCTGAAGATCAGGATCTGCGAGCGCGCAAGCGCTCGTGGTAGCGGCCGCCCAATGCGCCGCCCCAGGGCATGATCAGGCCGATCACCAGCAGCACGATCAACAACGTGAACCCCTCGAACGGGCTGAAGAATTCCAGCACCGCGCAGCCCAGGGTCAGCAACAGCCCGACCACCGTCAAGGCATCCGGTTTGAGTACCGGGCAGTCGCTGCTGGCCACCGAAGGATGCAGAAAGCCTACCAGCCACAGGTAAAGCCAGCTCACGACAGAGGCAATGAACAACGCCAGAAACAATAAGTGATGACCAAACATCGATGTATGCATGATGGGCAGCCCTGCTCAATATGCGTGTTGCGTTAGCGCTGATTTAAGCCATTCAGAGTGAAAGTTCTGTCAAAAAAACATGACCTTGCGACGGGACTGCTTAAAATATCTTTTTCTATCGGCGTCAAGGAACTTCACCATTGAAAGGCCCGCAGAACTCCCACGCCGAAGCCGTGTTGCTCGAGGCCAGGCAGCTAGGCCGTGTCGATTTGCAGACCCAGGCCGCGCTGCTGGCGCCAACCGATTTTTCACTGCTCGCTGGCGAGCGCACAGCGCTCATCGGCGCGTCAGGTTCGGGCAAAAGTGTCTTGTTGCGTGCCCTGGCGCTGCTGGATGCGCCGAGCTCAGGTGAAGTGCTGTGGCTGGGCGAACCGGTGACAGCGACACTGATACCCCAGTTTCGCTCACGCGCCTGTTACCTGCCCCAACGTGCCGCGCTGGTGGAAGGCAGTGTCATGGGAAACCTGCGGCTGCCCTTCACGCTCAAGCACAACCGTCACAACCGCTTCGACGCCGCCACGGCGGCGCGCCTGCTGGAACTCGCTGGCAAGCCGCGCAGCTTTCTCGACAAGGCTGGCAGCGACCTGTCCGGTGGCGAGGCGCAGTTGGTCGCGCTGGTGCGGGCCCTGCTGCTGGCGCCACAGGTGCTGTTGCTCGACGAACCGACCTCGGCGCTCGACCCACAGTCGGTGGCCGCCGTTGAAACGCTGGTCATGAACTGGCTCGACGAGTCACCTGATGCCCGGGCCTTCCTGTGGATCACCCACGATCATGCTCAAGCCCGACGCGTCAGTACGCGCACCTTGACGATGGACCAGGGCACCCTGTTGAAATGAACTACCACAACCTTGCCTACACCGACGTAGCGCTTGCCGCCGCGCTGATCCTGGTCAACGGCCTGCTGTCGCTGCTGCTGAAGCTGCAGCTGGAGCGCCAGTTGCTCATTGCGTCGCTGCGCACCATCACCCAGCTGTTGGCCATCGGCTACATCCTTGGCTGGGTGTTCCAGCATGCCCAGTGGTACATCGTGCTGCCGCTGATGCTCAGCATGACGCTGATTGCCGGGTTTTCGGCAGCGGGCAGAGGCCAGCTTCGCCATCGAGGGCAGTTGGCCGACAGCGTGTTGTCGGTCGGTCTGAGCGCCTGGCTGGTCACGGCCATCGGCCTGTTCGTGGTGCTGCGCGTGCGCCCTTGGTACGAGCCGCAATACGCCATTCCCATTCTTGGCATGATCCTCGGCAACACCCTGACCGCCGTAGCCCTGGGCATCGACCGCATGACCCGTGAGCTAAGCGCCCAGCGGCCTGTGGTGGACATGATTCTGTCGCTGGGCGGTACACGCTGGGAGGCGGCGCGCGCAGCGGCAAGCCAGGCACTGAAGGCAGGCATGATGCCGACCCTGAACCAGATGTCGGTGGTGGGCATTGTCAGCCTGCCGGGCATGATGACCGGGCAGATCCTGGCCGGGCAGCAGCCTGGGGATGCAGTGCGTTACCAGATCGTCATCATGTTCCTGATTGCCGCCGCGTCGGCACTGGGCACGGTGTGCGCCGTGCTGATGACCTTCAACCGGCTATTTTCGCCTGCGCACCAGTTCATGGCGCACAGGCTGGCAAGGCGAAACTGAGCGTCCGGTGGCGCCAGTGCCGGTGCCAAATTAAGGCACATGGCCACCTCGTACATCCGCCCTAATGCCCTGCCCGCTTCCCGGCGCTATAGTCCGGCCATTCGCCACACCCACGCCAAGGAAGCCCACCCTCATGAAACCCGCCAAGCTCCTGCTGAGCGCCGCCGTCCTGTTCACCGTCGCCGGTTGCCAGACCATCAAACCCTCCGAGCAGACCCTCAAGGAACGCGCCGAGTTCGCTCTCAATACCCCGGTCAGCAAGGTCGCCAACGTCCGTAGCGACAGCACCATCACCTACTACACCGCCACCACCGCCAAAGGCGAGTACAACTGCCAGATGCCCAGCGGCGCCATCGTCGCCGTGGGCAGCATGGGCCTGTATGAGCCGACCCCGTCCTGCCTGAAGGAAGGCCAGGCAATCATCCTGCAATGATGCCGCCTCTGCCCTCGGCGCCGCCCTCTGTTCCCGGCGCCGCCGGCAGCTCGCGCAGTTCCCGCAGGGCTGCACGCAACTCCGCCGGGCGCACCGGCTTGGACAACAGCGCGATATTGCGCCCCTGGACGATTGCCTGGATCTTCTCCAGGTCATGCCCGGTCATGATCAACGC
Source organism: Pseudomonas vlassakiae (assembly GCF_014269035.2). GTDB lineage: Bacteria > Pseudomonadota > Gammaproteobacteria > Pseudomonadales > Pseudomonadaceae > Aquipseudomonas > Aquipseudomonas vlassakiae. The sequence continues at coordinate 147,241 of NZ_JABWRP020000007.1, read as the reverse complement.
CGGCACCTCCCAGCCCCGCTGAGCGCGCAAACGCTCGATGCAATCGACGCCGGTGGCCTCCTGGCCCAGGTCGTAGTCGGCAACGATCACGTCACATTCGCTGACCAGCCCCAAGGGGGAACCATGCGCTTCAACTTCGCAGCCCCAGCGCTGCAGCAGCGCCGAGGTGGCGCGCAGGACGTTGTGATCGTCTTCCACCAGGCACACCTTCAGGCCGCCGAACATGGCACCTTGCAACACCTGCTGTTCACTGCTCCGGGCAACCGGTTGCGCCGCCAGGCGCGGCAAGCCTTGCAGGCTCACCGCCGTACCGCGCCCCAGTTGCGACCTCAGCTGAACCTGCATGCCCATCAGATGCCCCAGGCGCTTGACGATCGAGAGGCCCAGACCAACACCTTCGACATCCTTGTCACGCACCTGGCGTACCCGATAGAACTCTTCAAAGACCAAACCCAGGTGCACCTCATCGATCCCGCGCCCCTGGTCATAGACCACGATGGCCAGCGCCTGGCCCTGACGCCGCACGCCGATCAGCAGCGGCCGCTGGGCTGCGTACTTGAAGCTGTTGGACAGTACGTTCTGCACCATGGTCGCGAGCATGCCGCGGTCGGCGCGGGTCCAGTAGGCGCATGGGCGCAAGCGCATCTCGACGCCAGCCCAGCGCGCCGCCTCGGCGTTCTGCCGCAGCAGTTCGGCGAGAAACTCGTGCAACGCGAAGGCCTCGTATTTCGGTTGCACCCTGCCGTTGTCCAACGTGTACAGGTCGAGGATCGAGCGGAACAGCTGCGATACGTTGAGCAGCGAGCGGTCGATGCTGTCCACCAGGCGCCGTTCCTGCTCGGCCAGCGGCGCCTCGCGCAGGCAGGCGGTGAACAGGCCGATGGAGTGGATCGGCTGGCGCAGGTCATGGCTGGCCTGGGCCAGGAAACGCGATTTTTCCCGGGTGGCCGCCATTGCCAGTTCCGAGGCCTTGCGCGTGCGCTCAAGCAGCATGTGGGCGTAGAGCGGGATGACCGTACTGGTGGTGAGCAGCATCAGCACCATGAACGGGTTGGCCTGCCAGTACGGGTTGAGCTGGTACACCGCGACCAGCGCGGTCAGCGCCAGTACCGTGGCGATGGCCAGGTAGCGGGTACCGAAGCGCATGCCGTTGCCGAGGTTCACCCAGACCATCACCGCGTACAGCGGCAGCGCCGCTTCGCCGCCCAGCACCAGGCCGAAACAGGTACCGGTGTAGTCATGCACGATGCCCAGCACCCGACGCCATGGGTAGTGCCCAGGCCAGCGGGCGATGGCCTGGCGCAGGCCGATCGACAGCAGGATGAAACTGATGATGTAGTAGATCACCGGCAGGTAGCTGGCGATCGATTCACCCGGCAGGAAACCCAGCACGGTGATGTAGACCAGCGCGCAACTGGCGACGATGACACGCAGGTTGGCCTGGTCGAGCTCGTTGTTCTTGTTGTAGTCCATGGTAAACGTCCTTGTGCACGGGGCCGCCTGGGCGCCTTCTTGGCGCAGCGCTTGCGGGCGTTTGCGGCAACAGGCTGCTAAGTTAGCATGGTGGCGACAACGCCGTTCACAGGGAGTGCCAGATCGTGACGTGCCGCATCATCGTGGCGGACGACCATCCGCTGTTCAGGGAAGCCATGGTCCGTACCGTGCAGCGGGTACTGCCGCACGCACAACTGGAAGAGGCCGGCGACCTGCAGCAGGTGCTGGCGCTTGCCCGCCAGGGCGAGGTGCCGGACACACTGATTCTCGACCTGCGCTTCCCTGGGCTCGATTGCATCGAACGCCTGACCGAACTGCGTCAGCTGTTACGCCGTACCACCCTGATCATCGTGTCGATGGTCGACGAGCCGGCGCTGATCGAACACGTCATGGCCAGCGGCGTGGATGGCTTCATTGGTAAAAGCGTCGCCCCTGATGAACTGGGCGCGGCGATCCTGGCGATCCGGGATGGCGAGGTGCTGGTCAAGTACAGCCCTTCAGGCCTGTTGCCGAACCTGGGCAGCGCCAACGAGCTGGAACAACTCACTCACCGTCAGCACGAGGTGCTGCGCCTGATCGCCCAAGGCAAGACCAACAAGGAAATTGCCCGCGCCCTGGACATCTCGCCGTTCACCGTCCGTATACACGTGTCATCGTTGCTCAAGGCGCTGAATGTCACCTCGCGCACGGCCGCGGCCGTCAAGTACAGCGGTACCTGATACCGTCGGTCGGTGCCGATGGCAATGCAAGTGATCATGCGGGGGCGCCCGGCACTCTCAATCCATGAGCGCTGGTCAATCATCACCGCTCATCACTCCTGTGCTTGGCCCACCCTCGGGTGGGCCTTTTTCGCAAGCGAGGGCGCCATCATGACCCGGATACTGCAAATGGGCGGAGGTAGCGCCCAGGACGATTGGCCCGAACTGGACCCAGAAGAACGCAACGACCGGGCAGCTGACCCGGACGCCGATCCCAACCTGACAGAGGATGAGCAGAACCGGCCCGGAGTGCCTGCAAGCGACCCCGAATCCGGTGCATGAAGGGTCAGCTGGTCACACTTGAGTCGCTGACCGTCTGGCTGGGCTTGCTGCCTGACGGCCGCCAGGTCACTGCGGTGATGCCGTAACGCTCGGCCATTGGCCGGCTCACTTTCTTGATCCTCTCTCGGCCAAACTTCGGGATGATGCCGATCCCTGCATCACAACTGGCCCAGTGCCAAGCCTCGGCGTTATCGATTTTCTCGAGCCGGATAATGAAGCTGCGCGGCTGGCCGTGCAGCAGGTAATCGATAATGTACAGCTGGGGACTAGGCATCACGCGGCCCTCCTCTTCTCCATGGATGACTATTCATTGAGTGATGCCGTCCGCGAAAGATTCAAAAAGATTGTCGAACAATTCAAAGGGATGCATCAGGGTCCTTGCCAGGAACCCTGATGCCGGCGGGCCTCAGCGAGCCCTCGTCATTGCTGCTGGCGGCCACCTCCGTGGCTGTTCTGCCCGCCCTTGCGGCCGGCTTCCGATGCCCGCTGCCGGTCGTTGGCGAAGTTACCGCCCGACGCCTGGCCACCTTTGTGACCAGCCCGGGAGGCGCGTTCGCGGTCATTGGCGAAGTTGCCTGGGTTGGTCTCCTTTGTGCCGCCACGTTGTCCGGTCCGTTGTTGATCAACAGCCATGTCCTTTCTCCTTGCGATGCGGATGGGTTGGGCGCATGAAACGGTGCCCTGCTCTGGTTCCGAACAGGCGATGACAGGCTCTGCTCAATCGGATTGCAGGTGGCCGACCGGCGGCACCAAAGGCCCCCGTGGCAAATGCATGCGCAATTGGTTTTGGACGGCAATTTTTCTCGTGCTCAAGGGTCACAGCTTCAGGGTCACAACTGCAAACGGCCTCACACTGCCAAGCCTCGCAGCAGAGCCGACGAGCGGCCTATAATGCTCGCTCATCTGCCCGGCGATGCTTCAATGGGCCGTCCTCAAGGTCTGCACAAGGCATCTTCATGACTGAGCAACCCGCGTCGCCGCAAAACCCCGCGCTAAGCCCAAGCCACCTGGATTTCCCGGTGGTCGGTATCGGTGCGTCGGCTGGAGGGCTGGAGGCCATCCGCACCTTCTTCCAGCAGATGCCCGGCGATTGCGGTGCCGCCTTCGTGGTGGTGTTGCACCTGTCGCCCGACCACCAGAGCGTGGCCGACAGGATCATCCAGGAAGCCACGCCGATGCCGGTGCGCCAAGTCACCGAGCCGGTGCCGATCGAACGCAACCATGTCTACGTGATTTCGCCGGCCAACCGTCTTTCCACCAATGACGGCTACCTGCGCGTCACCCCGGCCAACCGCCGACGCGGCGACCATGTGGCGATCGACCTGTTCTTCCGTGATCTGGCCGACGTGCACAAGGACCACGCCTTCTGCGTGGTGTTGTCGGGCACCGGTGCCGACGGCGCGGTGGGTCTGTCGCGGATCAAGGAACAAGGCGGCGTGACCCTGGCGCAGACCCCGGACGACGCCCAGTACGACAGCATGCCGCGCGCCGCCATCGAGACCGGTATGGTCGACCTGGTGCTGCCGGCTGCCGAGATGCCGCAGAAGCTGACGGAACTGTGGCGTACGGCGCGGCAGGTGAAATTGCCGGAGATCGAAGACGATACCCTGCCGCCGCCGTTGGGCACTCGGGCCGGCGATGCCCAGGACGCCGAGCCATTGCTCGAAGAAATCCTGCTGCAACTGCGCGCCGCCACCGGCCATGATTTCCAGCATTACAAGCGCGCCACCGTGCTACGGCGGATCGAGCGCCGCCTGCATGTCACCGGGCAGACCGACCTGGGCAGCTACCTGAACTATCTGGAGCAACACGGCAGCGAAGCGACTGCCTTGCTGGGCGACATGCTCATCGGTGTGACCAATTTCTTCCGCGACCGCGAGGCCTTTGAATCGCTGGAGCGTCACGTGCTGCCGCAATTGGCCAGCGAAGGCGAGGACAACCGCGAGATCCGCATCTGGTCAGCGGGCTGCTCCACCGGCGAAGAGGCTTACAGCCTGGCCATGCTGGTGTGTGAGCAACTGGCCCTGGAACAACGCGCACGCAAGCTCCAGGTGTTCGCCAGCGATCTCGACGAACGCGCCATCAGTATCGCCCGCGCGGGTTCCTATCCCGAGGCGATCGTGACCGACGTGCCGCCCACCCGGCTACGCCAGTTCTTCGTCAAGGAAGACCAGCATTACCGGGTGCGCAAGGAGGTGCGGGAGAAGGTGCTGTTCGCCCGCCACAACCTGCTGTCCGACCCGCCGTTCTCGCAGATCGACCTGATCGTCTGCCGCAACCTGCTGATCTACCTCGACCGCGAAGTCCAGCACGACATCCTGCAGATGTTCCACTATGCCCTGCGCAGCGGCGGCTACCTGTTCCTCGGCACCTCCGAATCGGCCGATGTGGCCGGTGAACTGTTCGCCCCGGTAGACAAGCGCAACCGCATCTTCCGCGCCCGTGACGTCAGCCCGGCCGGCCGCCGCTCAGGCCGGCAGCTGCCCGGGGCGAACATGACCAGCATCGCCCAGGACCTTCAGGCCAAGGCCAAGCCCGGACGCAAGCCGTCCTATGCCGAGATGCACCAGCGTGCCCTGGCCCGGCGCATGCCGCCAAGCCTGATCATCGATGGCGACGGCAATATCCTGCACATGAGCGACGGCGTCGGGCGCTACCTGCAGCTGGCAGGGGGCGAGCCGAGCCGTAACCTGCTCAACCTGGTGCTGCCGAGCCTGCGCCTGGCCTTGCGCAGTACCCTGTTCCAGGCCCGCCAGGGCACCGAGGCCGTCACCTCGCGGCCGGTCGACCTTGGCGAAGGTGAAGACAAGCAGCAAGCCGAGATCACCGTGCAGCCCTTCAAGGACGAACTCAGCACCGGCGAGTGCCTGCTGGTGGTGTTCGAAGAGCGTGCGCCCGACCCGTCCTTGCCGCTGCCCGGGGTCATCCGCCAGACCGACAGCATGGTGCTGAACAACCTGGAGCGCGAACTGCAGCGTACCCGCCAGCAACTGCAGGAAACCATCGAACAGTCGGAGGTTTCCAGCGAAGCGCTGACCGCTTCCAACGAAGAAATGCAGGCCATCAACGAGGAACTGCGTTCGGCCAGCGAGGAGCTGGAAACCAGCAAGGAAGAGCTGCAATCGATCAACGAGGAGTTGCTCACCGTCAACTACGAGCTCAAGAACAAGGTCGAGGAAACCGACAAGGTCAACGACTACCTGAGCAACCTGATCGCCTCGACCGACATCGCCACGGTGTTCGTCGACCGCAACCTGTGCATTCGCTGGTTCACCCCACGCGCCACCGACTTGTTCAGCATGCTGCCGGTGGACACCGGCCGCTCGCTGCTGGACATCACCCACCGCCTCGATTACCCGGCACTGGCCGATGACGCCCGCGCCGTGGCCAAGGGTGAAACCATCATCGAGCGCGAGATCGGCGCGCAGGACAACCACTGGTACCTGGCGCGCTTGCTGCCGTATCGCTCCAGCGAGCAGGAGATCGACGGCACCGTGCTCACCTTCATCGACATCAGCAAGAGCCACGCCGCCGAAGAGCGCGTGCGCCTGGGTGAAGAGCGCCTGAGCAAGCAACTGGCCGAATCGCAGACCTCCAGCCACATGAAGGACGAGTTTTTCGCGGTGATGTCCCATGAACTCAAACACCCGCTCAACCTGATCCAGCTCAATGCCGAAATCCTTCGCCGGCTGCCGACGATCAAGAGCATCGGCGCCGCCAGCAAGGCCGTGGGCACCATCTGCGAAGCGGTGTCCAGCCAGGCCCGGATCATCGATGACCTGCTCGATGTGGCGCGCATTCGCACCGGCAAACTCAAGCTCAAGACCGAACCCGTGGACCTGGGCGCCATTGTCCGGGGCATCCATGCGGTCGTACTGAGCGAACAGCACCCTTGCCCGGTACGCTTGGAAATGCCAGCCGACGACCCGCCGCTGATGATCGAGGGCGACGTGACGCGCCTGGAGCAGATCATCTGGAACCTGCTGAACAACGCGCTCAAGTTCAGCCCGGCGGGCAATGACATTCGCCTGGTGCTGAGCCGCGACGAAACGCAGGCGCGCCTGCAGGTGATCGACCAGGGCGTGGGCTTGAGCCACGATAACCTGGAGCATATCTTCGACCTGTTCAGCCAGGCAGCCCCGCAGGTGGCCAGCCATGGCCGTGAAGGCCTCGGCATCGGCCTCTCACTCGTACGCCAGCTGACCGAGGCCCATGGCGGCAGTGTCGAAGCCAGCTCGGCGGGGCTCGGCAAGGGCTGCACCTTTACCGTGCGCCTGCCGTTGTGCGACCCCGGTGTGCAACTGCGTTCAGACGCCGCAGAGCCTGTCAGCGAGGGACGGCTGCAGGGCACGACGATCTTGCTGGTCGACGACTCACCCGAAGTGCTGGAGGTGATGCAGACGTTGCTGGAGATGGAAAGCGCCCAGGTAGCGGCGTACAGCGATCCGTTGAAGGCGCTGGAGGACGCAGCCAGTGGCGACTATGACGTCATCATCTCGGACATCGGTATGCCAGGCATGGACGGTCACGCATTGATCAAGGCGCTGCGCGGCCTCGCCCACCTGCGTCAGACGCCAGCGATCGCCCTCACCGGCTACGGTGCCAGTGCCGATCAGTACAAATCGCGCCAGTCCGGCTTCGATCGTCACCTGAACAAGCCAGTGGGCTATGACGAGCTGGTCGAGACCATCGAGGCGCTCAGCGGCTCGGTGCCCTGCTGAACCGTTAGCCAGTTAAACAGAACGTTCATTGCGCGCCTGCGGACAAACCCATATGAACCAGGGATTTGCCGCAGGAGGCTGCATGAAGCCAGTCAAGCACCGCGCCACCATCATTTGCCGGCATGGCAAGCAATCGCAGAAATGGCTGTGGGTGAGAAAACCCAAGGCACCGTGGACCTTGCCCGGCGGCAAGATCGAGCCGGGAGAGACGCCGGTGCAGGCGGCCGAGCGGGAATTACGGGAAGAGACTGGCTTGCAGGCCGATACCTTGACCTTGCTCATGCGCTTTGAAACCGGTGAGCGCATGCACTATGTGTTCGAGGCCGACTTCACCCACGCGCCGAAGCCGACCGCCGATCACGAGATCGCCGACTGTTGCTTTCAGCACCTGGACCAGATGTCGGCCATCAACGCCGAGATCAAGACAGTGATCCGCTCTCTGCTGGCGTGCGACCGCACGGTCGCCGCGTCGCTACGCTGAGCATGCCCGGCTTCAGGCGTGCACACTCCACTGGCAGGCCTCGCTCGCAATCGGCATTTCGTCGATGGCGTGGATCATGCCACTCTCCAGCGCCTCCCTGGGCCCCAGGATACGCGGGTAGGCCATGAGGTAGCGCGGCACATCCAGCACTTCGCTGCTGCCCTCCGTACGCTCGGCAACGATCTGCGCATACAGGCGCAGGTCGTAATCCAGGCTCATGGCGTACTCGGCCATGCGTGAGTGATCCACCGAGCCATGCAGCGTCCAGTGAAACGGGTGGAACAGGAACTTGCTGTAGCTGCACGCTGTGCGGTGGTCGCCCGCCAGAAACAGGATATTGCCCATGGACTCGACGGTGCCGAGGTTGTGGGTGTGCACGCTGATCGGCAGGGCGCGCAGGAAATTGTACAGGGTAAAGCCGTAGCTGCACTCGCCGCCCATGGTGGCAATGTTCAGCTGCAGCACGTCGGCACCCTGCTGCATCGCCCGCGAACAGGTATTGATCAGGTTGCCGCAAGTGGATGAATTGATCGGACCGGTAAAGTGAATGATATGTCTGGCCATGCTTGCCTCCGCTTCTGGCAGGTCATTCCTTGGGGCTCTGCCCTTCGTCGTCGCGCTCCGCCATCTGTTGGTAGTGTTTGCGCAAGGCATGCAGTTCGGCCGGGTCCATGTGTTCCAGGTCGAGCAATGCCATGTGCGCCTTCTGGGTGGTGCGCAGCAATTCGTCGATCTTGATATGGAGTTCGTCATTGTCGCGGTTCTGGGTGTTCTGGATCAGGAACACCATCAGGAAGGTGATGATGGTGGTCGAGGTATTGATCACCAGTTGCCAGGTGTCGTTGAAGTGGAACAGCGGCCCGGTGATGCCCCACACCAGAATCATCAGAAAAGCGATGGCAAACGTCAGCGGTCGGCCGGTCCAGTTGGCCAGCCCCTGACAGAAACGGTCGAATTTCATACCGACGGACTCCCGTGCTGCAGATCTGCTATGCGGTGGAATCGCTCAGGCCGGCAAAGTTCAACTCCGGGCGCCCGGCTTGCCTTCGATCATCTGCGCTGAACCCTTGCCGCGCTGCCCCGGTCGCACATTCAAGTGACGTGCAATGGAGCAGGCTATGAGGAGAACAGCGTGAGCGATATCCGCATCGGTATTTCCGGATGGCGCTACGGCCCCTGGCGCAAGGACTTCTACCCCAAGGGCCTGCGCCAGGACAGCGAGCTGGCGTTTGCGTCGCGAGCCGTGAACAGCATCGAGATCAATGGCTCGTTCTACAGCCTGCAAACCCCTGAACGCTATGTGAACTGGCGTGACGAAACGCCGGAGGACTTCGTTTTTTCGGTCAAGGGCCCGCGCTATATCACCCATGTGCGGCGGCTGAAGGAGGTCGAAGAGGCTATCGCCAATTTTTACGCGTCAGGCCCGCTGCTGCTGGGGGACAAACTGGGGCCGTTCCTGTGGCAATTCCCGCCCAACATGAAGTTCGACGAAGCACGCTTCAGCCATTTCTTCGAGTTGCTGCCCAAGGATCGCAAGGCTGCTCGCGCCTGCGCTGAAGGCTGTGCCGAGCGCCTGAAGGATAACGGTGGCACCGCGATTAAGGGCAATGCGCGGTTGCGCCACGCCGTGGAGATCCGCCATGAGAGCTTTCTCTGCGAGCGCTTCATCAAACTGCTGCGCAAGCACCGCGTCGCCCTGGTCGTGGCGGACAGCGCAGGCAAGTGGCCCTATGTCGAGGATGTGACCGCCGATTTCGTCTACATGCGCCTGCACGGCGACGTCGAACTCTACAGCAGTGGCTACACGGCGCGTGCCCTGAAACGCTGGAAGCAGCGCATCCAGGCCTGGGCCGCAGGCGGCCAGGTGGAAGATGCGCAACTGGTCGTGGCCAAGGCGCCGCCAAAACGGGCGTCGCGCGATGTCTACTGCTACTTCGACAACGATCAGAAAGTTCATGCGCCCTACGATGCGCGGCGCCTGCTGGAAAAGCTCAAGCTCGATTACCACCTGCTCACCGAGCCGGGCGTGGAGCCGGAGGTGCCGCTGTGAACAACACCCTGCCCTCGCCGCGCTGCATCATCGACAAGGTCACCGCCGTGCACCGGCTGAACGTGCTGACCATCAACGTGCACAAGGGCTTCACCTTGTTCAACCGGCGCTTCATTCTCCCCGAGTTGCGCGAAGCCGTGCGCGCCACCCATGCCGACCTGGTGTTTCTCCAGGAAGTCCATGGCAGCCATCAGCAGCACGCCATGCGCCACCCGGCGTGGCCAGAGACGCCGCAGTATGAATTTCTCGCCGACAGCATGTGGCCGCAATTCGCCTACGGCCGCAACGCGGTGTACCCCGAGGGTGACCATGGCAATGCCCTGCTGTCGAAATTCCCGATCACCCACCATGAAAACCTCGACGTGTCGATCCAGGGCAACGAACAGCGCGGCCTGCTGCATTGCCGCCTGGAGGTACCGGGGCATGAGCAGGTGCACGCGATCTGCGTGCACCTGGGGCTGCGCGAAGCGCACCGGCAAAGCCAGGTGCAGCTGTTGCTGCAGCTGCTCGAGCGGCTGCCGGCACAAGCGCCGGTGATCATCGCCGGTGACTTCAATGACTGGCGGCTCAAGGCCGACGCGGTGCTCTCCCGGCGGTTGGTGGAGGCGTTTGGCGAACACTTCGGCAGCCCTGCCCGCAGCTTCCCGGCGCGCCTGCCGTTACTGCGCCTGGACCGCATCTACTTGCGCAATGCCATGCCGACCAAGGCTCAGGTGCTGTCCATGTATCCCTGGTCGCATCTGTCCGACCATGCTCCACTGGCTGCGGAGATCAACCTGTGAACCGACCTTGGCTCGATGGCAACCGTATCGAACTGCTGATCAACGGCGAGCAGTATTACCCCCGTGTATTCGAGGCAATGGCCCAGGCACAGGAAGAGATCCTGCTGGAAACCTTCATCATCTTCGATGACAAGGTCGGCCAGCAATTGCAGGGCGTGCTGATCGATGCAGCCCGGCGCGGGGTACGGGTCGAGGTCGCGGTGGACGGCTACGGCACCGCCGACCTGCCTGACAGTTTCGTCGCAGCGCTGACCGATGCCGGTGTCAATTTCCACGCCTTCGACCCGCAACCCAGGGTCGCCGGCATGCGCACCAACCTGTTCCGGCGCCTGCACCGCAAGATCGTGGTGATCGATGGTGCGCGGGCCTTTATCGGCGGGATCAACTACAGCGCTGACCATTTGGGCGATTTTGGCCCCATGGCCAAGCAGGACTATGCCGTGGAGGTGACCGGGCCGGTGGTGGCGCAAGTGCATGCCGCCAGCCGCAGGCTGATGGCTCCAGTGCTGGAGCCGCCCAGCGAGGTACGGCCGCAGACGGCACCGACAGGCTCGAGCAAGGCGGTGCTGGTGGAACGCGACAATCGCCTGCGCCGCACCGATATCGAAGCCCACTACCTGCAAGCCCTGCGCTCGGCGCGCCAGCGGGTGGTGGTGGCCAATGCCTATTTCTTCCCGGGCTACCGCCTGATGCGAGAACTGCGCAACGCTGCCCGCCGTGGTGTCGACGTCACCTTGATCCTTCAGGGCCAGCCCGACATGCGCTGGGTACGCGCGTTGTCGCGCCTGCTCTACAACTACCTGCTGCGCGACGGCGTACGCATCCGCGAATACTGCCAGCGACCCTTGCATGGCAAAGTGGCGCTGGTCGACCACGAGTGGGCCACGGTCGGCTCCAGTAACCTCGACCCCCTGAGCCTGTCGTTCAACCTCGAGGCCAACCTGTTCATCCGCGACCCGGCATTCAACCAGCAATTGTACGAGCACCTGCAGGCACTGGCAGACGAGCAATGCAAGCCGGTGACGCTGGAGCGCATGATCCGTGGCTACTGGTGGCGCGCACCGTTGATCTTCGTGTGTTTCCACGTTATCCGGCATTTTCCGCGGATCGCTGGCTGGTTCCCCGCCCACCGCCAGCGCCTGCGTTCACTGCAGCCGGAAGTCGAGGCCGAGGGCGATCTGCATGAGGGCAACACCTGATGGCGCAAAAAACCTGGCAAATCTGGGGCAAGCGGTTGTTTACCGTGGCGTTCCTGATCCTGATACCGGTGCTGCTGTACGTGCTTGCGCGCAACCTTGACTGGAACGAGGTGCGCCAGTCACTGCTGGCGTACAAGCCGAGCACGCTGGCCATCGGCCTGGCCCTGGCGCTGTGCAGTTACCTGATCTTCGCCAGCTACGACCTGCTGGCCCGGGCCTACACCGGCCACTCGTTGCCCGCCCGCCAGGTGCTGCCGATAGCCTTCGTGTGCTATGCCTTCAACCTGAACTTCACCACCTGGGTCGGCGGTGTGGCCCTGCGTTACCGCCTGTACAGCCGCCTGGGCCTGGACACGCCCACCATTACCCGCATCCTCACCCTGGGCCTGCTGACCAACTGGATGGGCTACATGCTGCTGGCTGGGACTGTATTCGCCCTGGGCCTGGTCAAGCTGCCGGCTAACTGGGCGGTCGGGGCCGGCGGCCTGCGGTTGATCGGCGTGCTGCTGTTGGCGATCGCGATCGGCTACTTGCTGGCGTGCGGGCTGGCGAAAAAGCGCACCTGGCGCTGGCGTGAGCATGAAGTCACCCTGCCCTCGCTGCGTCTGGCCCTGGGCCAGGTTGCGTTGGGCGCCAGCAACTGGGCGATGATGGCCTTGCTGATTTTCTGGCTGCTGCCTGGCGAGGCGTTCTACCCATCGATCCTCGGCATCCTGCTGATCAGCTGCGTAGCCGGGGTGGTCGCCCACATTCCCGCCGGCCTTGGGGTGCTCGAAACGGTGTTCCTGGCACTGCTGCACGGGCAGCTTGGCCAAGGCACGCTGGTGGCGGCGCTGCTGGGCTATCGGACGTTGTATTACCTGATACCGCTGGTGGCCGCCGTACTCACTTACCTGATCCTGGAAAAACGCGCCAAGGCCATGCGCCAGCGCGACAAACCGGCCTAGAGGGCCTGGAGGTAATGATGCGCGCTCCTGCAATGATGCTGATGCTCGCCAGCCTGGCCAGCGGCGAAGCCTTCGCAGAGGCTTGCGATGTGCTGACCCGCTCCTCCAGCGAGGCGGTGAAGCCGGTCGAGCGGCACACTTGCTACAGCTTCAGCAACATGCCCGCTGAAGCCATCAACTGGTCGTGCAGCAACGAGAGCAAGGACATGCTCAGCACGGAAAAACACAAGGTGGCTCGTTGCGCCGATGGCAGCGTGGGCAGCTGCATCGCGCCGTTGACCCAGGAGACCCTGGCCAACCCCAAAGCAGCCGGGCAGGACCAGCCTTCGTCAAGGCCGGCCCTGTCCAGGGATGCCAGGGTGATTACCTACTATTACGACACCCCGAGCCTTGGCCAGGCCCGGGCCGATTGCGAGCGTAACGAAGGCATCTGGCAAACCCATTGACGACCCCGCCTGTCAGGGTGAGATCGGGTCGCTGGCTGGAAAGGTCTCATCCAGGGCATTGTCGACGTTGCTCTCCTTCGGCTGCTCCATGTCGCCACACTTGCAATCGGCCATTCGGCAGGGCTCGCCATTGCGGTGGCCGCTGGCACAGGCTTCGCAGCAGTAGGCTTTGCCGCCCTGCTGCACGGCGTTGGCGTCGACAGTGCAACTGCAATGGTTACAGGCACAACGTTGCTCGTTCATGGTGTTTTCCCCTGTTCATCGTCTATGACGTCGTCTGTCCACGGCTCGCCGTCCAACGGCGCAGAGCGCGCCAGCTCCGCTTCGTCGAGGCCGATGCCACCGCCGATCTCCTCGGCATCCACATGACGCAGGGTCTTGTCCGCGGGCCCACTGCCATCGCCCGGTTCATGGGGGTCGCGGGCACCGGTTTCGTCCAGCAGGGTGTCAGGGCTCAGATCGTCATAGGTGACATTGTCTTCGTGCAAGCTGTCGCTCAACGCTTCGCCTCCGCTCATGCCACTTTCGGCAACCCGCCTGGGGGGGAACTCCTGGTCGACTTCCTGTGCAGGCCGCTCGTCACCCACCCGGCCCACGCGGTCATCGTTGCGGTCACTGAAGTCCAGCTCATGGACACTGCCCATGCGGTCTTCAGTGTCATCGATCTCTGTCGGGGTGTATGGCTTGGGGTCATCTGGTCCGGACATATCGGCTCTCCTTCTGTGGCTTACCTGCGGTCGACTGCGCCAAGCTGCGGATGATTCAGAGTTTTTTTGAACTACCGGGCGACTGGCCATCTCCCAACCTACAGACAGCGGATGATCCGGAGCCCGCCATGGCCAAACCTCTCGAAGAATACGAGCGCAAGCGCGACTTCAACGCCACGCCCGAGCCCAGCGGCAAGGGAGGCCGAGCCAAACGCGCTCACGCACTGCAGTTCTGCATACAAAAGCATGATGCCAGCCACCTGCACTACGACTTCCGCCTGGAACTGGACGGCACGCTGAAGAGCTGGGCGATACCCAAAGGCCCTTCGCTCGATCCAAAGGTGCGGCGCCTGGCGGTTCACGTCGAGGATCACCCGCTGGACTACGCCGACTTCGAGGGGCATATCCCGGAGGGACACTACGGTGCCGGCGATGTCATCGTCTGGGATCGGGGGGTATGGGAGCCCGAAGGCGATCCTCGGCAGGCCTATGCCAAGGGCAAGCTGCGCTTTCGCTTGCAGGGTGAGAAGCTGGCGGGCGTATGGAACCTCTTTCGCACCCACCTGGCGGGCAAGAAAGAGCAATGGATGCTGGTCAAGTCCCACGATGGCGAGGCCCGCAGCGAAGACGACTACAGCATCGTCGAGGCGCAGCCGGACAGCGTCATCAGTGATCGCACGTTGCATCCGCGTGCTGCGCCTGCAAAGCCGGCCAAAAAGCGCGCAGGCAGCGCGGTCAAGGCGGCGTTGCCCGATCGACTGCAGCCCCAGCTGGCAACCCTGGTCGACTCGCCGCCAGCGGGTGACTGGCACTATGAAGTGAAATTCGACGGTTATCGCATACTTGCCCGGATCGACGGTGACGATGTCCGCCTGTTCACCCGCAATGGCCACGACTGGACGGCCAAGATGCCTGGGCAAGTAGCGGCGCTGCGGGCATTGGGGGTGGATCGCGCCTGGCTCGATGGCGAGATGGTGGTCAACGACGAAAACGGCAAGGCCGACTTCCAGGCCCTGCAGAATGCCTTCGATACCGAGCGTGACGAACAGATCTGCTACTACGTTTTCGACCTGCCGTATCTAGGCAATCAGGACCTGCGCAAGCTGCCCTTGCAGGAACGGCGGGAGGCCTTGCGCCGCTTGCTCGAGCACAGTGAATCGGAGCTGCTCAGGTACTCGGAGGATTTCGACCAGCCTGTCGACTCGTTGCTCGACAGCGCTTGTCGGCTGGAACTCGAAGGCCTCATCGGCAAGCGCGCCGACAGCCCCTATGTCGGCCGGCGCAGTGCCGACTGGGTCAAGCTCAAGTGCAAGCAACGCCAGGAGTTCGTGATTATCGGCTACACCGACCCCAAGGGCAGCCGCACCGGCTTCGGCGCGTTGTTGCTGGCGCTGCATGACAACGACAGCGGCGAGCTGCGCTACGCCGGCAAGGTCGGTACAGGCTTTAGCGCCACCACCCTAGACAGCATCCTTGCCCGCCTCAAACCCCTGGAGATCGACAAGCCTGCCCTGCCCAAGCCGCCTGCCGGGGCCGAGGCGCGCAACGTACATTGGCTGAAGCCACAGTTGCTGGCTGAAGTTGCCTACGCCCAGATGACCCGCGACGGCGTGGTGCGCCATTCGGTGTTCCACGGGCTGCGCGACGACAAGCCAGCCACCGATATCGACCTGGAGCGCGCCATGCCTGGCAAGAGCGTACCCAAACGCAAGCAAGCCGAGCTGCCGGACGACCTCGGTGAACTGCGCCTGACCCACCCTGACCGCGTCATTGACCCCACCGTCGGAGCCACCAAACGCCAGGTCGCCGAGTACTATGCGGCAGTCAGCCAATGGATACTGCCGCAGCTCAAGGGCCGCCCGGTCGCCCTGGTGCGCGCCCCCGATGGCTTGGGCGGCGAGCTGTTCTTCCAGAAAAACGCCGGCCAGTTGCACATCCCGAACGTGGTCAGTTATGACAAGGCCGAGGCCGGCCAGGCGGCAATGGTCATCAATCGCCCCGACACATTGCTCGGCGCCGTGCAGATGAACATGCTGGAGATGCATACCTGGAATGGTACCGACAAGGACTTCGACAAGCCTGACCGCTTCGTGCTCGACCTCGACCCCGACCCGGCGCTGCCATGGAAAGCCATGCTCGAGGCCACGCAACTGACGCTCACCTTGCTTGACGAGCTCGGGCTCAAGGTCTTTCTGAAAACCAGCGGCGGTAAAGGCATGCACCTCGTGGTGCCGCTGACACGCCGTGCCGGCTGGGATGAAGTCAAGGATTTCAGCCACGCCATCGTCAATTACCTGGCCAAGTTGTTCCCCGACCGCTTGAGTGCCGTATCGGGGCCCAGGAATCGGGTCGGCAAGATCTTCATCGACTACCTGCGCAACGGCAAGGGTGCCACGACCGTCTGCGCCTACTCCTTGCGGGCGCGGGAAGGGCTGCCGGTTTCGGTACCGATCTGGCGTGAGGAACTGGGCCAGCTCAAGGGCGCCAACCAATGGCACATCGGCAACCTGCGCGAACGCCTGGCCGAGGTGGACGACCCATGGGCGCAGATGGGCAAGACCCGTCAAACCATCACCGCAGGCATGCGCAAGAAAATGGGGCTGGCATGAGCATCATCCAGGATTTCGACCTGAACAACCTCGACCGCCTGCTACGCGACTTCTGCGAGCGACCACAGCCCTTGAACCTCGACACGCAGCTGCCGCAACTGATTCAGGCGTTACGCGCCGATCAGCTGGACCTGCTGCCATTGCCTGGTCAGGGCAGGACCTTGCAGCGCTGGCAGACCCTGGCACGGGTGGCAGGGTGCGACTTGGCCTTGGCCAAGTTGTACGAAGGGCATACCGACGCGATGGCGATACTGGCCGAATGCGGGGCCGCCCACCTTGTCGCCGACGGCATATGGGGCGTCTGGGCTGCAGAGCCGCCCGAAGCGCGCGCGCACATTGTGGCGCGTGACGGTGACAGCGTGCGGTTGGTCGGCCGCAAGGCCTGGTGTTCAGGTGCATTACAGATCGACCGGGCGTTGATTACCGCCTGGGCCGAGGGTGACCAGCCGCAACTGGTGGCCATCGAACTGTCGCAACCCAGCCAGGGGCTGAACATCGAAAGCTGGCAGGCGGTGGGCATGGGCACCACCGCCAGCATCGAAGTGACCTTCGACAACTCCCCTGGCACGGCCATCGGCCGCCCCGGGCAATACCTGTCGCGCCCGGGATTCTGGCATGGCGGCGCCGGTATCGCCGCCTGTTGGTACGGTGCAGCGGAAGCCTTGGCGGACTATTTGCGCGCCTACTGTCGCAACCCGCACCCCGATGTCCACGCCCAGGCCCACCTCGGCGCGGTCGATGCCGCCTTGTATGGCGCTCGCGCCGCGTTGCGCGAATGTGCGCAATGGATCGATCAGCACCCCGACGCGGATGCCAGTTTCGAAGTGCGCCGCACCCGCGCCCAGGTGGAGCAGGCGGTCGACCATGTCATCAACCACGTCGGCCGGGCGCTGGGCGCGAGCCCATTTTGCCGCAACAGTCATTTCGCCCGCCTCAGTGCCGACCTGCCGGTCTACCTGCGTCAGAGCCATGCCGAACGGGACCTCGCCGCGCTGGGCCAACAGGTGGCACAGGTGCCGGCGGGAGCATGGCAACTATGAATGAAGACCTGATCCAGGCCAGTAGCGGTACGCCGTGGTCTGCCTGGCAACACGCGGCCCACCTGGCCCGTGCCACCTGGATGACCCCGCAGCAGCTCTGCCCGCCTGGGCGCCGACTGGTACTGGTCGCACCGCACCCGGACGATGAGATCCTCATGGCGGGCGGCCTGCTTACCCACTTCCGCGGCCGTGAGGCTGATCTGCTGATCATTTCCGCCACCGATGGCGAAGGCAGCCACCCGGGCTCGGCGCAGTGGAGCGAGCATCGCCTGCGCCGTCAACGGCCACTGGAGAGCCGGCAGGCCTTGGTTCAGCTTGACCTGGACCCCAACCGCCTGGAGTGGCGCAGGCTCAACCTCAAAGATGGAGGCCTGCCCCGTGAAGAAGCGTTTCTCACCAACCACCTGTCCCAGTGCCTGCGCGCCGACGACCTGTTGATGGCGACCTGGCGCGGCGATGGCCACTGTGACCACGAAGCGGTTGGCCGAGCAGCAGCCCAGGCCGCGCTGGCGCGCAACGCGCAGCTGATCGAAGTGCCGGTCTGGGCCTGGCATTGGGCGCAACCGGATGACCCGCGCCTGCCCTGGCCGCGCGCCCACCGGGTGCAACTCACCGAAGCCAGCCTGGCACGCAAACGCAAGGCGCTCGCCGCCCATGTCAGCCAGCTGGTACCCGACGGCCCGCAGCCTGCGGTGCTGCCTGCGCACCTGCAGGAGTGCCTGCTGCAACCTTTCGAACTGGTGTTCCTGTAAACGGAGTAGTCATGAGCCTCGATGCGCAGTATTTCGCCGATTTGTACGCGGCTACCGAAGATCCCTGGGCATTTCGCACCCGTTGGTATGAAAAGCGCAAACGCGAACTGGTGATGGCCAGCCTGCCGCGTCAATGCTATCAACGGGTGTTCGAGCCTGCCTGCGCCAATGGTGAACTGAGTGCGCTGCTGGCTGAGCGCTGTGCCGATCTGCTGTGCCAGGACCTCGACCCCACCGCTGTGCAACTGGCCCGCCAACGCCTGGCCGAGGTGCCCAATGCCTCGGTCGAACGAGCCAGGCTTCCGGGTGACTGGCCTGGAGGGCGCTTCGACCTGATCGTGCTGAGCGAGGTCGGGTACTACCTGGACCCCACCGATTGGCTGCAGGTGATCGAGCAATCGGTCGCCAGCCTGAGCTATGACGGCGGACTGCTGGCCTGTCACTGGAAGCATCCAATCGCCGGTTGCCCGCAGGATGGTCGGGAAGTGCACCAGTTGCTGGCCAAGCACTTGCCGCTGTTTTCGGTCTATCGCCATGAAGAGGCCGACTTCATGCTTGAGTACTGGTCATGCCAGCCCAGCGTGGTCGACCTGGATGAGACCTGCCCATGATCGGTGTGGTGATCCCCGCGCACAACGAAGCGCGGCGCCTGGGGCGTTGTCTGACCGCGATGACGGCCGCCGTTGCCTTGGCCGAACAGGCTGGCCATACGGTACGTGTGCTCGTGGTGCTGGACCGCTGTGTCGATGCTAGCGCCCGGGTGACCGCCCGCTATGGTGTGGATGCGCTGGAGGTCGAGGCGGGAAGTGTCGGCATGGCACGCCGCTTGGGGGCCCGTTGGATGCTCGAACGCGGCGCCAGCTGGCTGGCCTGTACCGACGCCGATAGCCAGGTGCCGGCGCACTGGCTGCTGTCGCAGTTGGCGTGTGCGGCCGAGGTGGTGTGCGGCACGGTGCATATCGCCCGCTGGCAGCCCTGGCAACGTGCGGCACTGCGTAAGCTGTACCTAAGCCGCTATGAGGCCCGAGAGGGCCATCGACACATCCACGGCGCCAATCTGGGCGTGTGCGCGCGCGCCTATGAGCGGGTTGGCGGCTTCCGGCCGCTGGCGGCCCATGAAGACGTGCAGCTGGTGCGCGACCTTGAGGCTGAGGGCGCACAGATCGTCTGGACTGCCAGGCACAGCGTGGCCACCAGTAGCCGAATCGACAGCCGGGCCCGGGAAGGTTTCGGGGACTATCTGGCGAGTCTGTAGCTGCCTGTCCCGACCTGTTCACGGCTGAGCCCGTCAACAGGCCGGGACAGCATTCAGGAAGCCTTGCGCGGGCGCTTGGCGGGTTTCTTCTCGGCGGTTGCCTTCTTCGTTGCCTTGCCGCCCAGGCTGCGTTTGAGCAGCTCGGTGAGGTCGATGATGTCGGCGCCCTTCTCGGCGGCCCCACCCTCGCCCTTCTCGACCACGGCGATCTTGCCCTTGCTGGCCTTCTCTTCAACCAGGTCCATGATGGTCTGGCGAAAGGCGTCGTGATAGTCGTCCGGCGTCCAGGGCCCGCTCATGTCCTCCACCAGCCGCTTGGCCATGTCCAGTTCACGCTTGTCCAGCTTGCTGTCGGTCACGCTCTTGTCCAGCTCCAGCGTTTCCAGCCCACGCACTTCCTCGGGCCAGCGCAGGGTGATCATCACCAGCGCTTCGTCAAGCGGGCGCAGCAGTGCCAGGTGCTGACGCGTGTGCAGCACGACCGTGGCCAAGGCGACCTTGCCGGTACTTTCCAGCGTCTCGCGCAACAGCGCGTACACCTTGCCGCCGCGTTTGTCCGGGCTGAGGTAGTAAGGGGTATCGAAGTGCTGGAGCGGAATCTCGCTGGCTTCGACGAACGAGAAGATGTCGATGGTCTGGGTGGCTTCGGGGCGCGCCTTGCGAATCTCGTCTTCGCTGATGACCACATAACGGCCTTTTTCGTATTCCACACCCTTGACGATGTTGTCCTTGTCGATGTCCTTGCCGGTCACCTTGTTCACCCGCTTATAGCCCACCGGCTCCATGCTGCGCTTGTCGAGCCAGTCGAAATCGACTCGCTCGGTGCGCACGGCGGTGTTGAGCGAAACGGGGATATGCACCAAGCCGAAGCTGATTGCGCCTTTCCAGATAGCCCTGGCCATGAGCGCCTCCTACGGTCGGCCGGGCTGGCAGTAGCGCAGCGTGCCGCAGCGCTCGCAGCAATGGCACTGCAACCCGGAACTTTCGATCTCTGGCATGGCGCGCCAATGGCAACCACGCAGCAAGCAGATAAAGCTCATCCGTCACCTCCCTGCCCAGAATGCCGGGCCCTTTCATCAACTGACTACGGGAGGCGCGGAAGGTTTATTCCAGTTGCGCTTCAGTGCGACTGGCTGAACAGCACGCGTTTCAAGGCTTCGGCCGCCAGATGGACCTGCACCGCCCAATCGCCGGCAGCATCGCTGCCCGCGTCATCGGATATGTATTTCAGGCAGAGCAGCTCAATGCCCTCATCCCGGGCGATCCGGGCCAGCACATAGGCCTCCATGTCGACCACGTCATAGGGCGCTTCGCCATGGCCGGTTTCAAAGCTGTCACCGCTGCCGCACACGCCCAATGGCACACCAGGCTGTACCAGACCATGCTCGAGCACGATTGGCAGCTGCGAAAGCGGCGTTTCATAGCGGGCGAAGCCGAGGGGTGTCGCGTCCATGTCGCGCTGTACGAAGCGGTTGCAACAGACCACCTGGCCCTTGCCGTAACGTTGGCTGCCCGCCGACCCAAGGTTGACGATCAGGCGCGGGCGGTGGCGCTGCAGTGCCTGGGTCAGCGCGATCGCTGCGTTAACCTTGCCGATACCGGTGAACAGCACGTTACACCCGGCGAAAGCGCTGCCCGCCTCGTCTTCCAGGGCGAAGACAAACAGGATGTCGTCCAATGGGATGTCATGCAGCATGAGGGGCGTGGTCATGGAGTGGGTCCGGGTGGCTGGCGAAATGCGCAGCCATTGTCAGCCAAACCCGACGGATTGCAAGCCGATGATCTCAGGCAGCGCTGCTGGCCGCTGTGCATGACCCTTGCTGCAGCACCAGGTCGACCACCTGGCGCTGCGCCTGGGCAGGGTTCAAGCCGTTGTCACGGGCTTGGCGCAGGCAGGCCAGCTGCCTGTCGGCACTGTTGCCATCGCGCAGGATCTGCCGGGCGTGCATGAAACCCCGTTCGGCGTCCACGGTGTCGACCGGAAACTGGCTTTCGAGCTGAGCCAGCCAGCCCTCGGCCGTGACCGGCTGTTGCGCGTCGATACCAATGAATTCGGCATGCCTGCCGTGACGCAGGGCTCGCCAGTAGTTTTCCTGAGCAACCCAACGAAGTTCCCGCACCAGCGGGCCACAGGGCTGACGATACGCCAGGGCATGTTCAACAAGGTGGCGGAACAACGCGGCGATGCACAACGCATCTTCAACGTTGGGGCAGGCGTCGCAAATACGCAGCTCCACGGTGGGAAAGCGTCGCGAGGGCCGGATCGCCCACCAGAAGTCACCGTCGACAACCATCGACCCCGTGCGTTGCAACAACGCCCGATAGCGCTCGTAGGCCGCCCAGTCCGCCAGCGGCTCGGGCAGGCCCATGTGCGGCCACTCGCCGCAAATCACCCGCCGATAACTCATGTAGCCGGTTTCCTGCCCCTGCCACAGCGGTGACGATGCGCTCAATGCCAGGAACAGCGGCAACCAGCCCACCACGCGGTTGATCAATTGCATCCGGTCGCAGCCCCCGGGCACGCCTACGTGGACATGCAGGCCATTGACCAGCGACCTGCGTGCGACGTGGCGGTAATCGTCGAATACCTGCCGGTAATGCGCC
Organism: Pseudomonas vlassakiae; assembly: GCF_014269035.2. Classification (GTDB taxonomy): domain Bacteria; phylum Pseudomonadota; class Gammaproteobacteria; order Pseudomonadales; family Pseudomonadaceae; genus Aquipseudomonas; species Aquipseudomonas vlassakiae. The sequence continues at coordinate 125,114 of NZ_JABWRP020000007.1, read as the reverse complement.
GAGGACCTGGGCTTGTGCTTCAGCCACGGCGCATTGGGATGACTGGCAGCGCCATACAGGCCAATACCCTCTGCGGCCAAGGCTTGCTGCAGACGTTGACGGCTCAGGGTAAGGAACTCGCGGGCTTCCCCTGTTGAGGCGAGCACCGGCGAAACCAGCTCCACCTGGCTGCGAAACATCTCTTCGGTGAAGTGCCTGCCCAACACCTCACGGCAACGCCGGGTGACGGTCAATGGCGGCGTCACCGGCACCCGGCCACTGGAAAGGTCCACCAACAGGTATTCTTCTTCGATGCCGAACGTACAAGGCGGCGTCATGGCGTTACCCATTGCGAGTGACGGTCAGGGCGACTGCGGCGATACGCTCGACCCGCTCATACCCCGCTTCGTCCAATTGTTCGCCGAACACGTCGGGGTCGATTTCCCGATAGCTCCACGACCATTGCGGGCCGGCCAGACGCAAGCGCACGGCCTCCAGCAGTGCATCCCGACCGTCGATGATGGCCACCCCGGTGTACAGCAACAACGAGCCGTGGGCGCTGAGGCGTTCACACGCCTGCTCGACGATGCGCAGCGACAGCTCTGCGCCCAGCGAGCCACCACCGTGGCGATAAGTCCGTTGCCCGGCATCGAGCATGTAGGGAGGGTTTGCCACGATCAGGTCGAAGGTGCCGGTAATACCCTCGAGCACGTCACTCGGTTCCACCGACAGATTGCTTACCCCGGCCAAGGCCGCGTTGATCGCGGTGTAGCGCAGGGCGAGGGGGTTGATGTCGACCGCGCTGACCTGGGCATGCTGCGCCGCCCGGGCAATGAGCAATGCGCCTACACCGCTGCCGCAGCCGATGTCCACGGCGTGCTGTACGCGCGTATGGCGGCGCTGCAGGTGGTCATGGATGACCTGGGCGAAACGGTAGCTGTCGGGGCCAAAGAACACCGCATCACTGGCCTCGGTCGGGTACGCGGAATGCACCAGCAACAATTCGTCGAGGCTGGCGAAGCGGACCTTGCTGCGCAGCAACCCCTCTGCCTCGGTGAGTAGCTGCGCTTGCTGCAGCTGCCGCAATTCATCAGCTGACAGCAGGGACGGCGCAAAGGGGCGGCTCCAGCCAAACACGTCACGCAAGGTCGTCGCGCGCTCGGCACCTGCGCGGGCGTTATTGCGGCCATGGGTGGCAGGCGTCACGCAGGTAAAGCGGTAACCGTCGGCCCGCAAGCGTTTGCCCAGTTGCAGCAGCGCCTCGTCGGCGCGAGCTTGTTGAGGTTCCAGCATCATCAACGGGGCTCCTCCTGAGCGAGACCGGTGGCTTGCAGATAGGCCCGGGTGGCCAGCAGCCCGTCCGGGGATGCATGGCGATTGCCTAGCATGCGTTCGATCAGGGCAGGGATATCCTGATTGGCGGGTAACGGGCCTGGTGCTGCGTCCATGTCCAAGTGCGGCTCCCAACTGCCGGGTTGCACACGGCGCAGCGGGGCTTGCCAGTCAGCCGCTATCCAGTCATGCCAGAGCTGCTTTTCGTAAACCGTGAACACGCCGTACATCGGGGCCGCCGGCCCTTCGATCACCTTCCACCAACGGCTTTGGCTGGGGTCTTCGCCGCGCCTGATCCATCCTTGCTCGCACATGGCGTCAACAAAGGCAGGCATCGCGCCCGGCTCGGCCAGCCACTGGTTGATCGTGCGCTTTTGCAAGCGGCAGCGGTCGGCATGCATGAAGCGCCCGTACAGGCTTTTTTGCTCCAGCGCAGCCATCAGCTGCGCGTGCAGGTCGAAACTGGCAATCAGGCTGGGGGTGTCGATGCCCAGGTCATTGAGGCGATAGCCTCGACGCACACGCGCATAGAAGTCTGCTTCTTCACCAGCGGGGCACAGTTGCTGCACGGCTTCCAGCGACTTCTGCGCATGACCGCTGGCAGCGTTGTCGATGGTCACATGCAGCTGGAAATAATGGCCATCGATGCCCAGTTCCGCCAGTTCATAGGTAGTGATCAGCAGGTGCAGCGGCGGCTGTTCGTAACCGAGGTTGTAGCCGATCACCTCGGGCAGGAAGCGCTCACTGTGTTGACCCAAGGCAAGCTGCAACGCACCTTGCAGATAGCGGTCATCAGGCAGCAACAGCGGATGCGAACCGAGGCGGCTCAACAGACGCTGATAGATCAGCACGTGATTGCAGCGCGGATCGCCGTTGCCCAGCTCTTCCAGATAGGTGCGGATCAAGCCGTGGTAGCGCGGGTCTGCCCAGTGCTGCAAGGTGCCCTGCAGCCAGGCGCCGTCCACGGCCTTGGTCGGCGCCACCTGCTGCAGGAACCACATCGCCTGTGAACGATTGCTGAAATAGCGCCGCGGTGCACCACGCTGCCGTTCGGCAAGATAGGCCGCGTAATCGCTGGCCACCTGGGCGGCATGCTGCGCACTCCACTGAGCCAACTGGGCCGGCGAATCCGGCAGGTCGTCTTGCAACTGCTCGGCGCGTGCGAGCTGCTTTTCGAGCCAAGGGGCGGCGCACGCATCAAACCCTTCCAGCATGGTCTGGTAACGCTTAAGCAGGCAGTCCGTCGTCGGGGCTGCGGCGGCGGCGGCAAGGTTGCGGGTCATTACCGTCATGCCATGCTCCTTATGCAATCATTGGCTTTTGTCATCTCGCGGCATGGGCTCTGGATCCGGTGCAGGTTGCGGCGCGGGTTTTTCGTCATGCTGCTGCATCTGCACCGACGCCTTGCTCGAGTCGTTGTCCTTGCCAGGATGGTTGTTGTCGCGGTCGAAACAGCCGCCGAGCAGCGTCAGGCTGCCAAGCAAGACGATCAGGGGCTTCAGGTACATAGGGCCTCCCATTGCGGTCAATCGCGGTGCCAGGTTGCCCTGGCACCGCGTTCCCTCCGTTACGAACGGCCGCCCTTGCGGCTCGACTCGCTACTGCTGCTGCGCCCGCCGCCAGAGCTCTGGCCGCCTTTGCGCCCTGCTTCGGATGCTTTTTCGCGGTCGTTGGCGAAGTTGCCTGGGTTCTTGTTGCCACCCTGGCTGCCGCTGCGGCTGTTCTCTTTGCTGGCCATGGTCTCTCACCTCTTGTGGCTTCGAAGGTGCACGGCGCTGCGCCGTACATAAGGTGGGAGTTCGGCCATAACGGGGGATTCGTTTTATTGCGAAGGGTTCGGACCGGTGGCGTTAAATAAGCGGCGATGGATTATTTGGCGCGCCAGCCGATTCTGCCTGGCGCTGTCGCCTTCCCAGCCAGGCGCCGGTGAACGCCCAGCCCAGCGCCAGCGCAGTGCCGATCAGCATCGCCAGTTGCGGGTGATCAGCCAGCAGGTCCAGGCCACGTTTGAGCCAGCCACTCAGGGCATCGCCAGCGCGATAGACCACGGTATCGAGAAAATTCTTCGCCTTGTATTTGTCTTCGGCCGGCAACACCGTGAACAACATCTCGCGGCCCGGCCGCACCAGCGCATATTCACCTGCCCGGCGCACCACCATGACCAGCACGAACACGGCAAAGACTGGCGCCAGGGCCAGCCACATAAAGCCGGCAGCCATCACCAGTGGCACCGCCACCAGCAACACCCCTACCCCCATGCGCCTGGCCAGGCGGCTGGTGAGAAACACCTGAGTGAGGACCGCCAGCGCTTGCACCACGGTGTCGATCAGGCCGAACACCTGGGTCTGGCGGGTACGATCGGTGAAGGTTTCGCTGACGATGCGCGCCTGTTCGAAGTACAAGAACGTGCTGACGCTGGCGAGCAGCGTCACGAACAAGGCGATTGCCAGCAAATAAGGCGAACGCAACACGGCCGTCGCGCCAGCAAAGGGATTGCCGCCCAACGGGCGCGATGAGGGCTGTTCATTCGCCACGGCCAACGGGTTGCGATCGCGCCAGCGTTGCAACACGAGGCAGGCGAACACGCTGCCCAACAGCAACATCGCAGCCACAAGCACTAACCCGGCGTGCCCCAGCGGCGCCACCAGCAGGGTGCCCAGGATCGGCCCGCTCAGGCCTCCCAGGCTGGCACCAGCGGCCAGCAGGCCGAACAACCGCTTGCCTTGCTCGGTGGAAAACAGGTCGGTGAGCACGCTCCAGGCCAGCGAAATGCTCAGCAGGTTGAACACGGACAGCCAGATGTAGAACGCCCGGGCATTCCACAAGTCCTCTGGCTTTACTGCAAACAGCACAGCGAACAACGACAGGTTGCTGGCGAAGAAACCATAGGTCCAGGGCAGAATACGCCGGCGACGTACCTTCGAGGCCAGCCAGCCAAACAATGGCAGGCAGGCCAGGGTGGCAACAAACGTACCGGTGAACAGCCATTGCAGGTTGTCGACGCCACCCGCCACCCCCATGGTCTCGCGCACCGGGCGCAGCATGAAATAGCCGGTGAACAGCAGGTAGAACAACAACAGCCCAGCGATGACTGCCGGGCCTTCGCCAGGCTGGATACTCAGCCCCTCGTCCAGGCGCTTGCACCAGTTGCCCATGGTCTCAGCCGAACTGCTTGATCAGCGCTTGCTGTTGCGCCTGGCTGAGCAAGGGCTCATGCCCGGCCTTGAGCTGGTCGAGCTGGCGGTCAGGGCGCCCGGTCGCGGGGATGACCGTCGTCACGGCCGGATGGCTGATGGCGAACTTGAGAAACAGCTGCGCCCAGCTGCCGATTCCGGCCTCGGCCGCCCATGCCGGCAAGGCCTGGTCCTTGACCCTGGCAAACAGCCGGCCGTCGTCGAAGGCCCGGTTGACCAGCACGGCGACGCCCTTGTCCTGACACAGCGGCAACAGTTCGCGTGCGGCGTGCGGGGCATTCACCGAATAATTGATCTGGATGAAGTCCAGCGGCTCGCTGCGGACGATGCGCGCCACGTCTTCGTGGCCACTGTTCAGGTAATGAGTGATACCGACGTAACGGGTCTTGCCCTGCTGCTTGAGCTCACGTGCGTAGGGCAGTTGCGTCTGCCAGTCGCGCAGGTTGTGAATCTGCAACAGATCGACCGTGTCGGTACGCAGGCTCTTGAGCGTGCCGGCCCATTGCGCCTGGGCTTCGGCCTGGCTATCGGCGGCGATCTTGGTGGCGATGAAGCACTGCGGGTGCCAGCCCCCCTCCTCCAGCAACTGGCCGAGCACGCGGTCGGCGCCGCCATAATTGGGCGAGGTGTCGATGACCTTGCCGCCACCGTCGAAGAACGCCTTGAGTACCACCTTGAGCTGCTGGTACGCGGCAGAGCCGGCCTCGACTTCAAAGCTGCCAGAGGTACCGGCACCAATCACCGGCAAGGCCTCGCCTGTGGTCGGGACCTTGCGCGTCAGCAATCCGCCAGCGCCGGCGGCCTGCAGCCACGGGCTAGCGGCAACCAGCGCCAAAGCCGCACTGGCGCGTAAGACATCGCGACGCTTGTACATGGCAAAGCTCCCGTCATAAGTCGGAAACTTCCAAGGCTAGCCGCTCTATCCTGCGCCGGCAGTTGATTCTGTATCTGGATGTTTTGTAATCAGGCCTGCAGCAGCGCGCTCAGGTCCAGACCCGCCGCAGCCATGGGTGGGCACCAGTAGTAGCCGCCGGTCAGCGGCCGGCTGAAGCGGTACAGGCCGTCGATGATGCCGTCTTCCAGGCCGCTCATGCGCCGCAGTTGCACTTCGAAGGCATCGAAGCTACGACCCAGGGCGACGAACGCCAGGCCTGCGCCGCGGCTGTCGGCCCAGGCGACCGAGCGGCGCACCATGAAGGCTTCTGGCGCGAAGCTTTCCTGGGCGGTGCGCTTGACGTGGGCCGACTCCGGCGCATCGTCGAGTTCTTCGTTGTCGCTCAGGCGGCGGCCGATGATGTTGTCCTGGTCGGCCTGGGGCAGTGACTTGAAATAGTCCAGGTCATGCTTCCACAGCTGGAAGGCGGCGAAGCTGGAGCCGGCCAGCCCCGGCTGCTCGCCGGCCAGAATGGCGGCGTCCACGGCATCCAGGTCCACCGGGTTCTCGGTGCCGTCCTGGTAGCCGGTCAGGTCGTGGCCACCGCGGTGCAAAAAGCCGTCGACGCTGTCCGCCAGGCGCAGTGCCGGGGCCAGCGCCTGTTCCAGCGCCTGGGCCTGGAGCAGCAGATCACCCCGCTCGTTGCCCCGCAGCCACAGCCACAAGGCGTGTTGGGTGCTGGGGTTTTCCACCGCGGCATCCAGCTGCGGGAAGGCGCGCAGGCCAGGTACGTCACGCCCCAAGCCTTTCACCAATGGCGCACCAATACCGAGGATCAGGTTCTGGCCATCCACCTGTGGCAGCAATGCATCCAGCACGGCCGGCAACGCCTCGGGCGACTGCAGGGCAAAGAACAGGTGGCGGGCGTGGGCCGGCACAGGGGTGGCAAGCAGACCTTGCTGGAACGGCATGACAGGCTAATCCTCGGCAAAAAAGCGGAATGCTACTGCGCCGGAGCGCCTATCGCAACGCGGCATGCAGGCGCTGTGCGGCAAGCTGCACCGGCAATCCGGTAACAAACGGTTACCAAGTACTGGCGCATTGCGATTAGCCAGCCCGCAAGGCCGGCCTAGACTGCCTGCATCCTTTGCCCGAGTGCCCGCCGATGACCGCCTCTCCCTTGCTGACTGCATTCCTCCCTCTGGCGCTGGGCATCATCATGCTCGGTCTGGGCTTGTCGCTGACGCTGGCCGATTTCGCCCGCGTGGTGAAATACCCGAAACCGGTGGTGGTTGGCCTGTGTTGCCAGATCCTGCTGTTGCCGCTGGTGTGCTTCCTGATCGCCAATGGCTTTGCCCTGGAGCCGGCGCTGGCGGTCGGCCTGATGCTGCTGGCAGCCTCCCCGGGTGGCACCACTGCCAACCTGTTCAGCCACCTGGCCCACGGCGACGTAGCGCTGAACATCACCCTGACAGCGGTCAATTCACTGATCGCGATCCTGACCATGCCACTGCTGGTGAACCTGTCGCTGGGGTGGTTCATGGCATCGGACCAAGCGATCCCGTTGCAATTTGCCAAGGTCATGCAGGTGTTTGCCATTGTCCTGCTGCCGGTGGCCCTGGGCATGCTGATCCGCCATTGGGCACCGCGCTTTGCTGCAGGCATGGAAAAACCGATGAAACTGGTGGCCGCGCTGTTCCTGGCATTCACCATCGTGCTGGCGTTGGCCAAGGATTGGCAGACCGTCGTCGCCTACGCCCCGGTGGTGGGCCTGGCGGCCCTGCTGTTCAACCTGATCAGCCTGACGCTCGGCTACTGGGTACCACGGCTGCTGAGCATCCCCAAGCGCCAGGCCATTGCCATCGGCATGGAAATCGGCATCCACAACGGCACCCTGGCCATCGCCCTGGCACTGAGCCCATCGTTGCTGAACAACGCCACCATGGCCGTGCCAGCCGCGCTCTATAGCCTGATCATGTTCTTTACCGCAGCTGGGTTTGGCTGGTGGGTCAGCCGCGGTCGCGTGGCACCCGCGCCTGCAACTGGCGCTTGAGCACCTTCAATGGCGGCGCATAGAAAAAACCGAACGACACGCTGCCCGTGCGCCCCTTGACGGCATGGTGCAACTGATGGGCGCGGTGCAGCCGCTTGAGGTAGCGGTTGACTGGCCGTGGCTTGCGCGGCCAGTGGCGGTGAAAGAAGCCATCATGGGCAAGCACGTACAGCACCCCATACCCGGCCACGCCAGCGCCCACCCACTGCAATGGCGCATGGCCGGCCTTGCCCAGGGCGATCAGCGCCGTGGCGATCAGGCCCAGCGCCACCAGGTACAGGTCGTTGGTTTCCAGCATGCCCAGCTGCGGCTCGTGGTGCGAACGGTGCAGCCACCAGCCCCAGCCATGCATGATGTACTTGTGAGCCAGCGTGCCGACACCTTCCATGGCCACCAGGGTGCCGAACAGCACGGTGAGATTGAACAGCATGTAACGGTCCGGGGTATGGCGGAAAATAGCGCTAGGGTACCGATTACCCAGGTTTATTTCCACGCAGGCGTGACCGGCTGTAGGGCATTTCCGAATGGATTTCTTGTCATGTTTTTACCCTTGACCCAGTGCTGGCGGCGGCGTAAGGTCCGCGACGCAATTTCGCATCCCTGAACAGGAGTCCTGCTTTGGACAGTAGCCCCAGTCGCTTGCGACAGGCCCACACGGCGAGCTAGTCCGGCAGCTTCCTGCCACTGTCTCGCCATTGGCCAGGCGGTGGAAATCTCCAGCCTTTGACGGCTTTCCCCTCTTCCCTTTCGTGGTCCTGCGCATTTTCTGGTTATTCAACCGTGCGGGCGTGTGCCCGTGGAAGAGGTTTGCTATGGATTGGAAAGTCTTTCTGCTGCGCGTCAGCATTGCCCTGCTGCTCGGCGCCCTGATCGGTGCCGAACGCCAACTGCGCCAACGCCTGACCGGGCTGCGTACCAACGCGCTGGTCAGCACCGGTGCCTGCCTGTTCGTGCTGATGACCCAGGCGGTGCCGGGCATGGCCCCCAACGACGCCTCGCGGGTGGCCGCCTACGTGGTGTCGGGCATCGGGTTCCTCGGTGGCGGCGTCATCATGCGTGACGGCTTCAACGTGCGTGGCCTGAACACCGCCGCCACGCTCTGGTGCACCGCCGCGGTCGGTGTGTTGTGCAGCCTCGGGCTGTTGCTTGAAGCAACGCTTGGCAGCCTGATGGTGCTGTGTGCCAACATCCTGCTGCGCGATATCGCCCAGCGGCTGGACCGCCAGGAGGTGCTGCCAGCCAACGAGGTCGAACAACGTTTCGAGGTGCGCATCGTCTGCCGCGCCGAAGACGAGATCCAGGTGCGGAGCCTGATGCTGCACAGCCTGGGCGATCCACAGTTGCGCCTGCAATCGCTGCACAGTGAAGACTTGGCCAACCCTGCCCGCCTTGAAGTGCGTGCCGAACTGCTCGGCAACCCGCAGGCCCCGGCACAACTGGAGCGGCTGGTGGGTCGGGTGAGCCTGGAAAAGGGCGTCAGCTCGGTGCGCTGGCAATTGCAGCCACAGGCACTGGCGACAGACTAACGCTCTTCGCGCAGGTGACGCTCCTTCTGTTCCTGGCGCTCCTTGGCTTCGATGCACAGCGTTGCCGTGGGGCGCAGCAGCAAGCGACGCAGGCCGATCGGCTCACCGGTTTCCTCGCACCAGCCATATTCACCTCGCGCCAGCCGCTCCAGGGCCTGGTCGATTTTATCCAGCAGCTTCTTTTCCCGCTCCAGCGAGCGCAGCCGCCATTGCCGTTCCTCCTCGGCACTGCCGATATCGGCCGGGTCGCTGAGCACTTCCTGCTCACGCAAGGCTTGGAATTCCTCGTCGATACGCGCTTGCAGGTCGGCGCGCTGGCCAAGCAGCAGGTTGCGGAAAAATTGCTGTTGGACTTCGTTCATGTAGGCTGCGGGCGCCTGGCGCAGCCGTTCCTCTTCGGTCATCACGGCAGTCTCGGGTCGCTGGGAAAGGGTGAATGTTACGTTATAACACTGTCATTGCAAGCCATGGTCAACTCATCGCAGACTAGTGCCAGCCCTCAGAGAACTTTTCATGCACATACGCCCTGCCCTGCTCTCAGACACCCGCCAGTTGATCGCCATCGAACAATCAGCCGCACAAGCGTTCTTGCAGCTGCCCGAGCTGGCCTGGCTGGCCCGTGCCGAGGGGCTGGACGAAGAAGCGCACAAGGCCTTCATTGGCCACCAGGGCAGTTGGTTGGCGGAGGATGATCAGGGCATCGCCCTGGGTTTCGTATGCCTGAGCCTGGAGGGCCACGCGCTGCACATACATGAGCTTTCGGTACGCTTGCAGGCGCAAGGGCGAGGTATTGGCAGGCAGTTGCTCGACCATGCCTGTGCCGTGGCGCGGCATCGGGGAGCCCGGGAGCTGACCTTGTCCACGTTTGCGCAAGTCGCCTGGAATGGCCCTTTCTATGCGCGGTACGGGTTCGAGGTGCTCGACGAAAAGCACCTGGAACCGAGGCTGCAGGGCATTCTCGCAACCGAGCGCGCGCATGGCTTGTCAGGGCGATGTGTGATGCGTCTGGCGCTGGCCTGAGCGGTCATCTGCCGCTCTCGGCCAACGCCGCTGCCACCGTATAACCATCGCGCCCCTGCCGCTTGGCCTGGTACAAGGCCGCATCGGCCGCCGCCATCAGGCTTTCCGGCGTACACCCGTCTTGTGCCGGATGGCCAACCGCGATCCCGGCACTGGCCGATACCACCCCCAAGGGGCTGCCGGCGTGGGGGATTGCGTGGCGGCGCAGCAACTGCATGACCTCATCGACGACCAGCTCGGCGCCTGCTGCATCAGTGTCGGGCAGCAACAGGGTGAATTCCTCACCGCCATAGCGCACCGCCAAATCTGCCGGCCGCTTCAACACTTGCTGCAACAACTCGGCAAAGCGCCGCAGGCATTGATCGCCGGCGGGGTGACCATAGCGGTCGTTGTACAGTTTGAAGTAATCCAGATCGAGCATCACCAGCGCTACCGGGTAACCCTGGCGGTGAGCCCGCTTGAGCTCGGCCTCGAACACCGCATCCAGCCGCCGGCGATTGCCGAGCCCGGTCAGGCTGTCGGTCAGGGCCAGTGATTTGAGGGTCTGGTGCGCCTGGTGCAGCGCCCGTTCGATGGCAATGCGCTCGCGCAGCTGGCGCAGCACGACCCAGCCGAACGCCGCCAGGCCGACCAGCAATAGTAGCAGTACCGCAACCGACTTGATGACATCGTACCGCCAGGGCGCGATGATCGACTCCCGTGACAAGCCGGCCTCGACCACCAGCGGGTAGCTCGACAATGCCCGGTAGGCATAGAGCCGCGGGGTGCCGTCAATCACAGCCACCGCCTCGGCCAGGCCTTCGTTGGCATAGGGCAGATAATTGCGGAACACTTCACTGTTGGCCAGGCTGCGCCCCACCACCTGCTCCACGAACGGTCGGCGAACCAGGATGGTGCCATCGCGCTTGGCCAGTACCAGCGCGCCTCGTTCATCGATCTTGAAATCACCGTAATAGCGCACGAACCAGTCCACCTTGATGGTACCGAGCAATACTCCGGCGAAGCTGCCGTCGGGGTAATCCAACCGGCGCGAGATGGGGATGACCAGGTCGCCCGTGGTACGGCTGCGCACAACCGAGCCGATCTGCACGCTGCGGTCGGTATGCAGGCGGTGATAGATGAAGTAGTCGCGGTCGCCATTGTTCGCCTTGGGCGGTATCGCGGCGCGATCAGTCACCACCCAGCTACCGTCCGGAGCAAAGACGAACAAGCCATGCAGCTGCGGCATGATCGCCATTTGCTGAGCCAGTAGTGCATGCAGCCGAGGGCGGTCCAGGTGGGCCAAACCGTCCCCTTCGATGCGCTCGGCCAGTGCTGCGGTGATCGCATCCACCTGGCGAATAGCATCCTCGGCGTGCTGGCTGGTGGCCCTGGCGAGGTTGGTGACCATGTTCTCGGCATTGCTGAATGCGTGACGGTAGTCGCGCCAGGTACGCCAGCCCTCGACCACCACGAATGCCAGCATCATCACCGCCATGAACGACAGCACCAGGCGGAACAACGCCAAGGCACGTCCCTCGCCGCTGGCGGTGATCAGCCCGTCCTCGTCCTGCTTTTTGGCCGCCCTCATGGAAGTCCTTGTCCTCAAGCGTATGCCCGTTATGACTATAGTTCAGCGCCCAGGTGCCTTTCGATGGTCGACCGGCGCCGAGAAAAACGAAACCTTTGCCCGTCATCGCTGCTCAACCGTACGCGACACTGAGGTCGCGCCAACGGTTATGAGGAGTCAGGCATGAGCAATCTGTTCATCAAACGCGCTGGGCTGTCGCTGGTACTGGGCATGGCATCGCTGCAGGCACTGGCCGCCACTTCCGACGACTTTGTCGAGGCCGCCACCGAATCCGGCATTGCCGAGGTGGTCACCGGGAACCTGGCCCTGGAAAAAAGCCAGAACGCTGAAATCAAGAAGTTTGCCCAGCAGATGGTCACCGACCACACCGCGACTAACCAGAAGCTCGGCGACATCGCCCGCAAGCTGGACATCAGCGTGCCGGACGAAGCGGCGCTGACCGATAAAGTGAAGAAGATGATCCTCGAATGGCGCGACGAGTCGTTCGACAAGTCCTATGTCAACAACCAGGTCGACGCCCACGAAAAAGCCGTGGAGCTGTTCAAGAAGGAAGCGGCGTCTTCCGACAAGCCCGAGCTGAAAGCCTTCGCCAGCGAAACCCTGCCAAAGCTTGAACACCATCTGGAGCAGGCCAAGGCCCTTCAGGCCACTCACGGCAAGTGACCGCCCGACGACACGAGGCCACACATGACTAACGATGCATTGCGAAGCGAAATTCTCACCCGCCTGCTGCACGCCCACCCGCAAGGGCTGGGCAAGGAGTTGCTGGACAACTATCGCGGTGAGAAGGCCGTGGCCGGCATGCTCAAGACCCTGCAGGAGCACGGCCTGATCCAGGATGGCGCCGTGGCGGTCGACGATGACCACCAGATCAGCGTGAACTATCCAATCAAGCTGTCGGCGGCGGGTGTCGAAGCGGCCAAGCAAGTGGAGGGTTGAGGCTCACCCGCCCCATCGCTCGCAGCGCGGCGATGGGGCGGGCCGAATCATCGGTCCTGGTGGTTTTTTTCCACGTCCCGTGGCGGCTTTGCCGGCCCTTGCGGGTCCACCTGCGGATCGCTCAGGTCCGGAGAATCCGGGTCAAACCCCAGATCGTGCTTTCTCTGCGCATGGCCTGAAGAATGCGGGCCCTGCTGATGCTGCTCTGGCTTTTTCATGTTGCGTGCTCCCGGGGAATGTCTACGGAAGAACGCAGCCGCAGCAGGAAGTTTGATTCAATTGCCGGCTAGCTGCGCCTTGAGTGCATCAAGCGCCTCATCGCGTTTGCGCAGTTCGTCCTGCATCTGCTGCAACTGCCTGCCCTGCTCCGAGCAGCGCGCACGGTTGTCTTCCAGGCTTTGCGTTTGCTCCTGCAATTGCCGACGCATTTCATCGCTGGCACCCTGCGCCTGGGCAAGAATGGTCCGCAACCCCTGGATCTGCGCATCGCGCTGCTCGAGCAAGGCGTCTTTGGCCTCGCAGGCACTGGCCGACTGGCGATGTTCGCCGAGCATCCGTTCGTTGTCGCGGTGCAGGCGGGTCAGTTCCTCCTGTTTGGCGTTCATGCCTTGTTGCAACTGGCGCAACTCCAGCTGCAATTGCTGGGTCTGCGCTTCGTGGCGGCGTTGTTCCTGTTCGCGTTGTTCGCGACTGGCGCTGCGGTAATGCTCCAGCGCTTCACGGGCATGGCGGTGCTTGTCCTCCAGCGAGCGCACCTGCTCCTCCTTGTCGGCCAGGCGCAACTGCAATTCACCCACGGATTGACTGAGGCTGGCGCTGCGCAACTGTTCAGCCTGAAGCGAATGTTGCGCGGTCACCAGGCGCTCCGACTCGGCAGCCAGCGCAGCGGCCTGGATCTTTTGTTGCTGATGGGCTGCGGCCAGTGCCTGCTGCGCCAGCTGCAACTGCGCCACGAGCTGTTCACGCTGCTCGTTGAACGCGGCTTCGGCCTGCTCGATACGGGCGTCGCCTTCCTCCTGCACCTGCGCGGCCAGTTGCGAAACCAGCCTGGTCAACGAGTCGCTGAGGGCTGCCTGCCCCTGCAACGCCACAGGTTTTGGCCCTTCGAGCTCTTTAAGGTAGCGGTGAATGGTGGTCTTCGACCCGGTATTGCCCAGCTCGATACGTACTGCGTCGATGCTGGGGTACTCACCCCGGGCGATCAGCACTTGCCGCGCCTGCTGCACTACCGCCTTGTTGATACCGCCCCGAGCCATGTGTACTCCTCGAATTTTTCGTAACATGGTACGTACCACGTATTAGGGAGTGGATGTTGTTCTCTGCCAGGCAGGATTTCAAGTGAAATCTATGGATCGATAATCGAGATTCTCGCATCGCCAGGCTCAAGCGAAACGCTCTTGATTAATGGTTATCCGCGGCCGGAGCTGATGGTGAGCAACTGACCCCGGGTGCTCAACCAGGATTGCGCAGCAGACCGCGCGGTAGTTTGAAACCTTTGAAAGGTTGCTGGGTAATGGGATTGAACGCTTTTTCAGCATTAAACCGGTAGCGCATCACGCCATCGCCAGCTCGGAAGCTCAGGTCGACGCTGCTCTCGGTGCGCCCATTGAGTACGCCTCGGCTGAGCAGGCGGAACATGGACCAGGGGCCGCGATACTCGAGGCTGCTGCTACTGCCGCCTTGCCTGAGCAGCGTGAGGTTGTTGCGCACCTGCGGCCCAAGGGTATTGGGCCAGATCACTCCGATGATCTGGCGTGGTCCGTGGGTGTAGGAAATCAGCTGGCCATCGAGGTCGAGCAGGCTGGTGCGCTGGTTGGCACTGAGCCCCAGAGGCTCGATGCTGAACTGCACGCTGAGGTTGCCGCGTGGGTCGAAGAACGTCTCACGTATGCGATCGGCGGCGCCCAGCTGCTCGATGACATCCTCGCGAATCAGCGGAGTACCCTGCTGGTCCGAGCGCAGCGCCTCGAGATTGTCTTTCAGGAAGACCTTGAGGTACTGATCCTGAAACTGCTGCAACCGCCCTCTCGGCCCGAAGAAGGCCTCGAAGTCATCCAGCGAGGCATCGGGCGCTTTCACCACGAAGGGGTAGCGGCCCGCCAGGCGTTGCTGGAAGAAACTGTAAACCTCGCTGTCCCAGCGCCGCTCAAGCTCCCGCACGGCCTCAATGTTCAGTACTCGGGCGGTCTGCTCGGCAACCGCCCTTACCTGCTGCCTGACGGGTTCGGGCAGGCCGGTCGCGACACGCTGCAACACACCGATCGGGTCGGCGCCCTGCATCGAGAAACGCTGAAGCACCGCCCGCAGCGCCGCATCGCCTCGGTCCGGGCTGCCTTGCACCGTCCTGGCATAGTCGTGGACCGCCATGATCGCGCCTAGGGTTTCGTCGTAATAACTGGGCTTCTCACCTTTCGCTTCGAGCATGGCGTTCAGGCCCGAAAATGCCCGGCTGATGCCGGTAACATGCAATGGCTGCGGACTGCCCGGCACGACATCGGCCACGTTGGGTAATGCTGACAAAGGCTGGGTGAAGGTGTTGTCACGCACAGTTTCCAGCAGCCGTTGCAGCGGTGCCGCCGGCCCGGTGAGTTGCTCGAGGATTGTCACGGCATGGTCCAGATCGCGGAAGTCGGCGATGGCCAAGGCCTGCAACGCGCGTTGCCAGCTGGCGATATAGTCCGCGCTGTACAGGGCTCGGACACGCTCGGTCAGGGCTTCGCGGTCGGCATCGGAGTAGTCCAGGGCCTTGCGCTCGCCCAGCGCCCACTGGTCGATCAAGGCCATATCGGTGATGTGCCGGCTCTGCGGCTCGAAATATTCGGTGAACCCTTTTGCCGTCAACAGGGGCGCCAGATAGAAGCCCTCTTTGGTGCGGTCGTCAAGCTGATAGACGACGTCGAATACCGGGCCCACCTGGTGGCGCAGGTCCAGGCCGTAAGGCAGCTGATTCAGAGCCTTCTGTTTGAGAGAGGCATACACCCGCTGCGGCAACGGCACCTTGCGCAAGGCCTGTTGGACTTTCTCGACGCGGGCATGGAATTGCGGCAGGTCGGCATCGGCATAGGCCAAGGCATACTGCAGATGCCGCATGAGATCACGCTGTACCTGGCCTTGCCCGGGAAACGCCTGCTGCCAATGGCTCGCCATCCACTCCTCGACCCATTGCGGGCGACGGTTGTGGCGGTCTTCCAGCATGCGATACACCCTGAGCGCAGCCATCTGCTGCTCACTGCCGGCTGGCGCGAGATCCATTGCATCGACCACGCCGCTGGCCAGGGCGGGCAGGAAGCGCCGCGAAAGCAGGCTCAGGTACGCTTCGTCGACCCGGGGGCCGATGACCCGGCCCTGGTACAGACCGACATCCGCCACCAGCGGCCATGCAGAACGATAATCACCGAACACTGCAACCGCGTCGCGGATCTCGTCGAGTGGTTCAAGGAGATTACGGCCAGTCGGGTCCATGCGCGGATCCACGGCCTGCTGGCTGAACGACCGGCTCTTGGCCAGCACCCCGGCCGACTTGCTACCGTTCAGCTCGAAGTAGCGGTGCCAGGTGCCGGTTACCACGGCCAATGCCAGCACGCTCACAGCGGAACCGACCCATAACAACCGGCGTTTGCTTCGCGCAACCCGCACGTTGTCGCCGGCCAGGCCCGCTTCCTTGTAGACGACCTGCTGGAAGACTTGCTGGGCGAAATAGCTCTGGGCCGTTCCCTGACGCTTGCTCGCGCGTGGCGGCAGCACGGTATTGTAGGGTTGCGCAGCTTCGCGCACAAAGGCGTTACTGACCTCCCCCTGCTGCTGCACGGAGCACCAGAACACCCCACGCACCAGCGGCGGCGTGGTGAAGCGGTCACTGACCAGCACTTCGCGAAGGAAACCGGTCAGGATCGGCCGCAGCCCGCCCAGCTGCGCGAGCAGTGACACGAGGGATGTGCGCTGGGCCAGACCGTCCACAAGCAGTAGCTGCTGCAGGGCCTGCGCCTGCAGCTGCATGATCAGGCGATCGTATTGCTCGACGAACTCATCCTGCCAGGCATCGAAATGGCTGAGCGCATCGAGCGTGAAGGTGAAGCCCAGCAACTGCTCACGCTGGGTCGGTGAAAGACGGTTGTAGAACGAGTCGAAGCCGTCCAGCAGGTCGAACTTGCTCAGAACCACATAGAGCGGCAACCGCGCACCCAACTGGCTGCTCACCTCATGCAACCGGGTGCGCAGTGCATAGGCTAGCGCGGTACGTTGCTGCGGCGTCCCATGCAGCAACGCCGGTAGATCAACGACCAGCAAGAGGCCATTGAGCGCCCGGCGGCTGCGATTGCGCAGCAACCAGGCTAACAGGCCGCTCCAGAGCCTGGCCTGGGTGCCTGGTGGTACCTGCGCCGCCAGCCCCTGCCCGGTGTCCTGCTGTTGTGCATCAATGGTGTCGTGGACGATGAGATCGCCCGGCGGGTCGATGATCACTGCCTCATTGCTGACCCACCACCCTACCGGCAAGGCGGGTCGCGCAAGCTGCTGGCCACGCGCCTGGACATTGCCGATGCGCGTCAGAGAGAACCTTTGGTTGGTACCGTTGATGAAATCGCTCTTGCCGGCGCATTTATCGCCCAGTATCAGGTACCAGGGCCGGCGATACAGCGCCCGCCGTCCACCGGCGTTGCACAAGTACATGGCCAAATGGCGGTCCAGCGCCTGTTGCTGGGCGTGAACAAATGGCAAGCATGGATCGGCCTGGGCTGCGGCGTCCTGGCGGCGTTCCGCTTGCAGGCCACGAAAGCGGTGGCGCAGTACAACGACCCAGCACAACAGCGGCACCAGGACCAGCACCAGGCTGGCCACGCTGCGGTGCGCGACACTGGCCAAGGGGTGTTGCTCGCGCCAGACCCACTGCGGTCCCAGCCACCAGATGGCAACCAGCATCAACGATGCGCCCAATCCAAGCAGCAGCGGCATGGCAAGGCCGATTCGCATGACCAGCGGGACGCCCCAACGTTTGAATAGTTTCCAGAATTGACTCATGAAGATATCCAGTCCTTGTTCTGATCGGTCAGCTCTGCGTGAGCGCCGTACTGCTGAAGCCTCTGGAACACATGAGGTTCCCAGGCGTCCGCCGTGGTTTGCTGCATCGTCCGGGCGACACTGCTGCACAGGTCCTGGGCCAACCAAGAAACTCCGCGCGCCGCCAGCAGATCGGCGGCGATCAGCGTGCTGTGGCAGCGCTCGCGTGGTGCGCAAAAATCCGCCTGCAATGCCTGCAGGCGCAGCAGCACCGGCTCGATGCCTCCCGCTTCCAGCTGGCTGGCCAGCTCTTCACGAAGTGCCCGGAACTCAAGGGCAGGTGCGCCTGGGTCCGCCTGCCCTTGCGCGCCTTTGAGCCATGCCAGGCACGGCTCGTCGACGAACGCCGTGCCGTCGCTGAAGCACAAGCGCAGCAGGGCCGGAAGGCGCTGGACAAACCGGACGGTGGCGGCGCGAATGGCTTCGGCTACCTCGCCCATCGCCAGGCGCCTTGCTACCGAGGCCGCCAGGAAGCTGCCGCGGATCCAGTACGGCGAGGCCACCACGCTTTTTTCAATGCGCAACAGCAGCGCAAGATCCGTCGCGTTGCTGGCGATGGCATCCTCGTAGCTGCCAGCGATATCGGTCGGCACCGCCATCAGCTCGGTGCGATGGTCCTGCCTGGACATCGGTGCTGCCTTGATGGGCGCCCACAAGCCAACGCGGCGCAGCTGGTAGCCCGTGGGGTCGTAATGGTCCTGCTGGTTGATGAACTCGGCCATGTTCAACAGTGCCCGTCGGGTCTCACGCTCGCTGCCCAGGGACAGGTTGGCCGTGGGCGTAACGAAGGTGTCGGTCAGCGGCGGTGGGGGCGCTGGCCGAGGCGTTGCAACCGCGGCAGGGGCTCTTTCGGCGTTTGCGCCGGCACATGCCAGCTGCTTGCATAACTGCTGCTGCAACGCGTCGAGCAGACTTGGCTCCAGTTGCACCTTGTCCATCTGGCGCTGCAGACATTCCATTGCCTGGCGTGCCGCCGCTGCCTGAGTGGGACCGAAGGTCAAGCGGTCCAGACGCGGCAGCGCCTCCAGCAAACGATTGAGCACCAGCGCTACCAATTTGCGCTTGCCAGGAAAGCCTTTCGGACCGGGCTTTGGGTGTGCGCACTCCCAATAACGGTCGAGCACACCGGCAAGTAGCTCCGCCGTGAAGCCCCAGCGTGCCCAGCAACCGCTGCGCAACCATGCGGCACTCAGGTGCGCGACGATGCGCAGGTGCTTGCAGCGCTGGCTCAAATACTCGCGGGAAGCCTCCTCGATGTAAGGCCAATCGATTGTCGCTTCCTGCAGGCCGCCCAGCTTGACCATTTCCTGGTCGACCGCCTGGTAGCTATCGTCCTCCACGTCGAACAGGCCCGCCGGTACTTCGGGGTCAATGGGCGCAAGCAGCTGCTCGATGTCCTGCGCCGACACCTCGGCTACCAGCGACATGTCTTTCGCGCCTGGTCGATCAGTGGATCCAGCCCCTGGGCATCGAAGATCAACCCATCGACTCCCGGCTCATCGCTGGTTACCTGCACCCGATGCGCACCGATCAGTTGCTTGATCTGTTCGATCGCCGGTAGTCCGCGGCCGGCATCGAGTACACGGCCGTTTTCCATCACTTGCCAAGCCGTTGCCGTGGTAGCACCACGCTCACCCCGCAGTTGCACCTTGACGCGGTTGCCATCGAGCGGTTGCCCTGTGATCAGTTGCAGCCTGGAGATGTTCTGGATACAGCTGATCGCGAGATAGCTGCGTGGCTCGGCTGACGCAATCGCCGGTGCAGATATCACCAGCCACGGTTGCGCGGCGCCAGCATCCTCGCGTGAGCTGCCGAGCCGAAAAGCCAGGTCATCGACGGAGCGGTCGGCCTCGTTCGCCATCACCCGTGACACGCTTGGAGCGTCCTGCTCCGGTGCCGACCATGCCTGGCTGACCACCCGTGCAGGCGTGCCAGCGGCCTCGTCGAAGCAGGCCAGGCGCTCCAGATTGGATACCAGGCTTGGGCAGTCCCGTGCGGCAACGGCAGACGCCGATTGCAAAACGAACAGCAACGAAAGACCGGCGGCGTATGCACTGCGGGCAATCATCGTCAGCGAGTACTCCCTCTGAAAGAGTGATGTTCAGCTTGCACTTTCAAGAAGTTCGCAACTTCAGGCGCAGCCAAGTTCACCGAAGACTATTCATGCCGAATGAAATATACAAATAAATATTTCCTTACACTTAAGCCCTCGACCAACAAGTAACTTCCTGCGCATGTTTTAAGAAGAGAGCATTTGGCATCAGCCATTCAATACACCACATTCGCTTTTTATAGGAAGACTCCTACAAAAACACCCCAGGCATCACGGAAACGCCCTACAAATAACAAGCATCCACACCAATAACTTTTGCGAAACGCCTTACAAACAAAGCAGGAAGTTTAAATGAACATGCCAAAGAACATGAACTCCGTGGCACCGAAAGAACGCATCAACATCCGCTATGTTCCCGCTACAGGCGGCGAGCAGGCTGAAGTCGAACTGCCCCACAAGATGCTGGTCATCGGTGATTTCGGGCTGGAGGACAGCCGTGCACTCGAGGACCGGCCGGTCCTGCGGGTCGACAAGCATTCGTTCGACAGTGTGCTGGAAGACGCTCAAGTGAGCCTGAACCTGTCGGTCCCCTCCCTGCTCGGCCAGGACGCCGACGCCGAGCTGGCCGTCAACCTGCAATTTGCCTCGATCAAGGACTTCGGGCCTGACCGGATCGCGCGCCAGGTACCGGAACTGAACCGGCTGATCGAGTTGCGCGAAGCGCTGGTGGCACTCAAAGGCCCTTTGGGTAACGTCCCGGCGTTTCGCAGGCAGCTCCAGCAGTTGCTGAGTGACGATCATGCTCGCCAGCGACTGGCGCGGGAACTGGACCTGGTGCTCGACGCACCACAACAAGACTGAAGACAACGGAGCGTCAGCATGCCGACACAGAACAGCACGGCCGTCACAGCAGAAGTTTCATCCGAAGCGTTGGGCGAGGCTACCTTGCTCGACCAGATCATGGCGCAAACACTGCTGATGCCGACCCAGGAAGGCTATCAGGTCGCCCGGCAAGGCGTAGCCGCATTCATCACGCAGATTCTGCGCAGCGATGAGCCGGAGCAATCGATCAACAAGCATCGCGTCGACCAGATGATTGCCGAAGTCGATCGTGTGCTTGGCAAGCAGATGGACGCCATTCTCCACCAACCAGAGTTCCAGCAACTGGAGTCTGCCTGGCGTAGCCTCAAACTGCTGGTCGACCGCACGGACTTTCGCGAGAACATAAAGCTTGAGTTCCTGCACACCAGCAAAGAAGAATTGCTCGACGACTTCGAAAACGCTGCCGACATCACGTGCAGCGGTATCTACAAACATGTTTACACCGCCGGTTATGGCCAGTTCGGCGGGGAGCCGATTGCCGCCATGTTGGGGAACTACAGTTTCGGCCCGTCATCACCGGATATCAAACTGCTAAGTTACATGGCATCGGTCGGCGCCATGGCTCACGCGCCGTTCCTGGCAGCGCCAGCACCGGAATTCTTCAACCTCAATAGTTTCGAAGACCTGCCTGACCTCAAGGAGATCAAGGACATCTTTGCCGGTCCCCGACATGCCAAGTGGCGGGCGTTCCGCGACAGTGAGGATGCTCGCCACACCGCATTGGTCGCGCCGCGCTTCATGCTGCGCCCGCCCTACCATCCCGAGGAACTGCCAACCGAAAGCTTCAGCTACCACGAGAACATGGACGCTCGCCACGGCAACTACCTGTGGGGCAATGCCGCGTTCCTGCTGGCCAGCTGTATCAACGACAGCTTTGCCCGCTACCGTTGGTGCCCGAACATCATAGGCCCGCAGTCGGGTGGCGCAGTGGAAGATCTGCCGGTGCACCTGTACGAGTCGCTGGGTCAGTTGCAGGCCAAGATCCCGACCGAGGTGCTGATCTCCGACCGCAAAGAGTATGAACTGGCCGAGGAAGGTTTCATCGCCCTGACCATGCGCAAGGACAGCGATAACGCGGCGTTCTTTTCGGCCAACTCGGTGCAGAAACCCAAGACCTTTCCCAGGACCCCCGAAGGCCTGCAGGCCCAGACCAACTACAAGCTCGGCACCCAGCTGCCCTACCTGTTCGTCGTCAACCGCCTGGCGCATTACATCAAGGTTTTGCAACGAGAACAGATCGGCAGTTGGAAGGAGCGTCGCGACCTGGAGTCGGAGCTCAACAAGTGGATCAAGCAATACGTCGCCGACCAGGAAAACCCTTCGGCCGATGTACGCAGTCGTCGCCCGTTGCGCGCCGCCTCGATCGCAGTCTCGGATGTCGCCGGAGATCCGGGCTGGTACCAGGTCACCATCGCCGTGCGTCCGCACTTCAAATACATGGGCGCCAACTTCGAGATCTCGCTGGTCGGGCGGCTCGATACGCAATGAGCGGCCTGTTCGACCGCCTGACTGCCAGGCAGCCGACCCGTCGCGCGCTTTCTCGGCGAGAACAGGCCGGGCACAAGTTCGAGGTGATCAAACGCCACCTCGAGACATTGCTCAATGCCCGCCAAGGTTGCTCCCGGAGCAGCCCTGAATTGGGTCTGCGCGATTTCAACGGATACGACTTGAGCACTGGAGATCGGGTGCGGCAAGTCAGCGATGACATCCGCCAGACCCTCCAGCGCTTCGAGCCGCGCATCCGGATCTGTGAATTGAAAGCCATGCCCGATGCCCACGCCCCACTCGAACTGCACTTGCGGCTCGATTGCCTGGTACAGGTGAACGATCACCCAGAGCTGTTGCAGGTCGAGCTGCTGGTCAACGGCCTTAGCCGATACACCCGAGTAAGTTAACCATGTCATTAAAGGATCGATTCAATGAAGAGCTTCGCTACCTGCGCGAGTTGGGCGCGGATTTCGCCATGGACAACCCGCGACTGGCGCGATTTCTGGGCAAGGACAGCGGCGACCCGGACGTGGAGCGGCTGCTCGAGGGCTTCGCGTTCCTGACCGCCAAGCTGCGATTGAAGCTTGAGGATGACCTGCCGGAACTGACCCACCCCATGCTGCAACTGCTCTGGCCCAATTACCTGCGCCCCCTGCCGAGCGCAACGATCATCCAGTTCACACCGGAAAAACAGGCGCTCAGCCAGTCACGCAGCATTCCCAGGGGTACACGGTTGTTCTCCATACCCGTGGATGGTATCGCCTGCGAATACCGAACCTGTACCGAGGTGAAGCTGCATCCTTTTGCCATCCACAACGTCCAGGCGACCCACACGCCGGAACAATCCGTGGTGCGCATCGAACTCGAGACACTGGTCCAGCGCCCGCTGATTACCTTGGGCTGCGAAAGCCTGGACGTTCACCTCAGTGGCGATGACCGCTGCGCGCAGACCCTGTACCTGTGGCTCGCGCAGTACCTGAAGCACATCAGCGTGACCATCAACGGCGAAGTCCGCCGGCTACCGGCCAGCAGCCTGGCCTTTCCAGGCTTTCGACCCGAAGAAGCGTTGCTGCCCTACCCGCAGAATGTCTTCGACGGCTACCGGATCCTGCAGGAGTATTTCGTATTTCCTCAGCGCTTTCACTTCTTCACCCTGACCGGCCTGGGCGAGTGCTGGCCGACCGATGGCAACGGCCAGGTAAGTATCGACTTACATTTCAGTCGCCCACTGCCTGGCGCGATGGCCGTTGGCCTCGACGACTTCTGCCTGTTCTGCACGCCGGCGGTCAACTTGTTGCACTGCGGTGCCGAACCGATCGACCTGTCAGGTGAGCATCCGCACGCATTGTTGAAGCCAGACCGCAGCGCAGCGCACGGTTACGAAATCTTCAGTGTCGACCAGGTGATCAGTACGCGTACCATGGCCGATGGCGAGCCGGGCGAGCCGCTGCGGGCCTTCCTGCCTTTCGAGTCGTTCGCTCATGAAATCGAGCACGCACAGGGCCGAACCACGCTGTATTACCGCTGCCAGCTCGAGGCGTCATTGCTTGACGATGGCGTGATCCACCGAATCGCTTTCGTACGCGCTGATACCAGCGTCTACCGCGGCACCCTGGAAACAGCCTCCATCGACCTGACCTGCACCAACCGCGACCTGCCTTTGGCACTGAATGCCGGCGATATCTGTGTCATCAATGAATTCACTCCGCCGCTGACCACCTACCGCAACCTCCAGCGCCCGACCCGGCCGTGCCGCCCTGTCCTCGACGGCCAGTTGCAATGGGCGCTGATTTCCAACCTGTCGCTCAACTACCTGTCGCTGCTGTCGGCTGACCCGTTAAAGGCGGTCATCCGCGCCTATGACTTCGCCGCCCTGCATGACATCCAGCAGGCGCGCACTACGCGCAAGCGCCTGGAGGCTATCCGTGAGGTGCAGACCGCGCCCCTGGACTGGCTGATCAGCGGGCAGCCCGTTCGCGGCCTGCACACCCGACTGCAACTCGACCAGCAGGGTTTTCTCTGCGAGGGCGACCTGTACCTCTTCAGTTGTGTGCTCGCGCATTTCTTTGCCCTGTACGCCAGCATCAATTCCTTCCATCAGCTGGAAGTGACCAACACCACCAACAATGAGCACTACACATGGCCACCGCTGACCGGCAAACAGCCCCTGATCTAGCCGACTCGCTGCTCGCGCAAGCGCATCGCTACGATTTCTTCCAGTTGCTGGAGCATCTGCATGGCCTGCATGGTGACGACCTGGACGCCCGTTGGCCCGACGCTGCCACGCGCCTGCGGGTTCGCTTGGGTAGCGATCCACGGCTGCGCTTTCCCGCCAGCGACGTGCTGAAGGCCGAGCGGATGCCCGGCCATGATAGCCGTTACCGAATCTGCACCACCTTCATGGGCCTGCACGGCAGCGACTCGCCGCTGCCCACCTACTACCTGGAGCAGATCGCCCATGAACATGCCCAAAGTATTGGTGTACGCCCGGCATTCCTCGACTTCTTCAACCATTGCCTGCTTGGCCTGCTGCACCGTGCCTGGCGCAAGTACCGTTACTACATCCGCTTTCAACCTGGCGCCAACGACCCGTTTTCCCAATACGTGTTCGCACTGATCGGCCTCAATGATCGCCAGTTGCGAGGCGACACCGCGCTGCCCTGGAGCCGCCTGCTCAGTTTTGCCGGTGTGATCGCCAGCCGCAGCCGTTCACCAGGCACCGTGGCCGGCATCATCGGCCACTGCTTCGACCTCACACAAGTTCACATTCGCGAGTTCGAGGCGCGCTCGGTACCGACTGCCACCGGCCAGTTGGTGTGCCTCGGCCGGGCCAACGGCGAGCTGGGGAACAGCTTCATGATCGGCAGCCGAACACGCACCCGCAGCAGCAAGTTCACGATCGTGATCGGCGAACTTGACCAGGCACAGCTGCGCGACCTACTGCCCAGTGGCGTCAACTTCGGCCGTTTGCGTGCCTTGATCGACGTGCTGTTGAGAGACGGGCTGGCGTACGACCTTGAACTGCGCCTCAAGCGCAATGTGCTGACGTCGTTCTGCCTGCATCCTGGCCAGGGTGCCTGGCTGGGCTGGACCAGTTTCATCGATGACCGCCACGGGGTGATCAGCCCGGTGGTGCGTTTCAGGGGGCGAGCATGAGCGCTTTGACCCTGCACGTCAGCAACCTCGCACAACTACCGCTCAGTGTGAACCGTCAGCATCGGTTCGGCCGCGGCGGCGGCACCCTCGGCAGCCGGGGAGCAGACTGGCTCTTGATCGACCGGGACCTGAGCGTACAGCCCATCCACTGTGAAATCCGCTGGATGGAAGGCGGCTTCTGCGCCATCGACCATAGCGGCCGGACGTATCTGAATGGCAGCACACACGCGCTCGGGAACGGCCAGCCCATGCGCCTCAAGGATGGAGACATCCTGCAGGTCGGCACCTACCGGCTACGGGTCGACCTGCAACCGGAGCAGCTAAACCGGCTTTCGCTGGGGGAAGTCTTCCGTCCTTCGCAGACCGTGCACGAGGCCCTGGAAGCCAGCGCCTCGATCAGCCCAAGTGTCAACGCCATCGACACGTTCCCACCCCTCACCATCGAGGTGTGCTCGGCATTCGACCCGCTCCCCGGGCACGACCCCTTGGTTGCTCTCGATGCGAAATTGTCAGCTTGCCCTTCGGACCAGAACCCTCTGCAAGATCTCATTACAGGACCGCGACCATGCTCCCACGCCTGATGACCTGCGCTTTGCTGCTTGTGCTTGCGGCCACCGCTGGCTGCACAGCCCTGGGCAAGATGGTCCAGGTGCTGAAAGACCCGTCCATCCCCGTGGGTGCGCCAGAAGATGTGCCGACCGAACTGGCCATGAGCATCCATGTCAGCCCTACGTTGAATGGCGTCACCGATGACAGCGAACCCGCTGAGGGAGCACCGGGCGCAGTCGAACAGAGCCCTTACACGGTGAACCTCAGCGCAGACGACCCGCATGAGCTCACCGAGAAAGTCGCCAGCCTGTACGGCTACCTGCAGGCTCAGTACCCCGAAGCAGCGCCGGCTGTCGAGAGTGCGCTCGGGGACTACGAGCCACCCACAACAGCGTTCGATCGGCCCGATGCAGCGCCCGGCCACGGCCCCCAGCTCGCCAGCCCCATCGCCGTGAAGGTCCTGCAACTGCGGGACGACTCGCTGCTGCTCAACAGCGTTTACCAGCAGCTGGAACTTGACCCGGCCCAGGCGCTGCGCAGCACCTACATCCGCCATGACGATTACCTGCTGTCTCCCGGCCAGTTCAAGTTCGTGCCGTTCGAACCCATCCATGCCGACACCCGCTTCATTGCCGTGATCGCCGACTACCGCAGCCTGGAAAGTGCGACCTGGCAACAGGTGCTGCGCATTGTTCCTCGCGGCCGCCGGGTCGTGCTCGCACTGCACGTCCATGATGCGCAGATTGAGCTCAAGGAAGAGGACCGATGATCGATCAGCTGGCCTGCAATCCCCTCATCCCTGACATGGAGTGCCCATGAGTTCACGTAACCCTGTGCTATGGCCCGAAGGCCTGTTCGTCAAACCGCAGCACTTCCAGCAAGCGGCCCGGTCCAGCGAGGCAACCCTGCACCAACGCCTGAGCAGCCTGAATGCCGCGTTCTATGGTTTCAGCGAACTGCAGTTGAACGATGAATACCTGTACCTTGGCAAGGTAGCCATTACTCGGGCCAGGGGCATCATGCCCGACGGTACCGCCTTCGATATCCCCGGTGATCTGCCGCCACCGCCGCCGCTGGAGATCAGCGACGATGGTGCGCAGAACGGCGAGATCTATCTGTGCCTGCCGCTGCGCACCGACGGTGGCCGTGAAGTGAGCTGGCCGGACAGCGTGGCAAACCTGCGTTATGTCGCACACGCCCAGGAAATCAAGGACACCCACACGGCCGATGGCGACCTGACCCAGGTGCACCTCGCCGTGCCGAACCTGCAGTTGCGGCGGCACGGCGAAGATAGCAGTGCCTATACCCGCCTCGCTCTGGCAAAGATCCTCGAGCGTCGCCCCGATGGCAGCCTGCAGCTGGACGAATCGTTCTACCCCACCAGCGTGTCCGTGGGGGCAATACCGGCGCTCAAGCGCTTCCTTGAAGAGATCAGCAACACCTTGCGTGAACGGGCGCGCAACCTTGCAGCGCGTATCGGCTCGTCGGGCCAGTCCGGCATCGCCGATATCCGCGACTTCAACCTGTTGCAGGCCCTTAATCGCTGGTGGCCCTGCTTCGCCCACCTGGCCCGGCAACCGCAGACCCACCCCGAGCAGCTCTATCTCTGCATGAGCCAGGCCTGCGGTGAACTGGCGACCTTCACCGACGAGAATCGCCTGCCGCAGGAGTACCCGGCGTATCACCACAATGCCCTGCGCACTTCCTTCAAACCGCTGGAAGACACGCTGCGCCGCGCCCTGAGCACGGTGCTGCAGCCGCGCGCGGTGTCGTTGCCGCTGGAGACGCTCGACTGGGGCGTGATGACCACGACCCTGGAAGACCGCCGCCTGATCGACGAGGCCGACTTTGTCATCGCGGTGCGCGCCGACCAGCCGGTGGAATCGCTGCGCCAGATCTTCGTGCACACAGTCAAGGTCAGCGCGCTGGAAGCGATGAACGAGATGGTCCTGCATCACTTGCCGGGCATTACGCTGGTGGCCTTGCCCGTGGCACCCCGCGACCTGCCCTTTCATGCCGGCTTCAGCTACTTCGAGCTGGACCGACGCAGCCCGGCCTGGGCTTCCATGAAGGACAGCCACGGGTTCGGTATTCACATCGGCGGGAAGATCCCGGGCCTTGAATTGCAGTTCTGGGCGATCAGGAGTGAATGAAGTGGACACACCGCCAACGAAACGTGAACCGCTGGAAACTGCGCTTCACCATGCGAAATCCCGGGCTGCCGATGCCTATGAGGCTGAGGCCGAGCATGTTTCTGCAGGCTACCCGGCAGACCCGGACTTCCAGCTTCGCGGCACTTTCCAGAACCCCATGATCGATGCCGCGATGCCGCTGTTCGGCCTGGTGATGCGTCTGCGCACCCTGGACAGCCTGCCCAATATCCAGGAAGTGCACCATCAGGTGCGCACTCAGGTCGACAACATCGTCGAGGAAATGCGCCAGCGCGGGTATGAGCCCGCACAACGGCTGGCTTATTCCTATGCCTTGTGCCTGTACCTGGACGAGGCCGTGATGAGCCGCCCCTGGGGCAGCAATTCCTGTTGGAGCCAGGAGTCGCTCCTGAGCATTTTCCATCACGAGACCTGGGGCGGGGAGAAGATCTACACGGTGCTATCGCGCCTGATGCAGGAACCCCAGCGCTACATCGATGTGCTGGAGTTCCTGTACTTGTGTCTGTGCCTTGGTCTCAAGGGCAAATACGGCCTCGCGCCCAATGGCGATGAGGCGGTGAACGCCCTGCTCCAACAAATCAACAGGCTTATCCGGGAAGTACGTGGTCCGGTCCCGGAACAGGTCTGCGATCCCCTGGCCAATGTCGCTCCGAGCGACTTTCGCATGCACCGCCAGTGGCCATGGTGGGGCCCGTTGCTGATCAGCGCCGTGGTCATGGCGGTGGTGTACGGAATTTACAGCTATCGCCTGCACCTGCTGACCACCGAAGTGCTGGAGTCGCTCAACGGCATTCTCCAGCAGTGATCCCTTTCCACGAATTGGCGAGACTCCGGGCTCGTTGACAAGCCCATCGATTTCGATGGCCACGCCACCTGTGGTGCGCGTGTTTTATCCACTTGGATGCAGGAGAGACTGCTATGCCGACCCCAGCTTACATCGTCATTGAAGGCTCCACTCAAGGGCTGATTACTGCCAATGCATTTACAGAAGATTCAGTTGGAAACGTATACGTGGAGGGCCACGAAAACGAAATTCTCATACAAGAAATAAAGCATAGGGTAACCGTACCAACCGACCCTCAGAGCGGGCAGCCTGCGGGGCAGCGCGTTCACAAACCGTTCACTTTCACCTGCTCGCTGAACAAAGCTGTCCCGTTGTTGTATCAAGCGCTGGTCACCGGAGAAGTGCTGACGATGACGACTGTCCGGTGGTACCGCACATCCGCTGCTGGTATGCAGGAGCACTTCTTCACCACCGAGTTGGTTGACGCCATCATCGTCGATATCAACACAGTATTACCGCATGCACAGAATCAGGAGAACGCCAACTACACGCAACTCGTCGAAGTTTCGATGAGTTACCGCAAGATCAGTTGGGAGCATAAGGTTTCTGCGACCTCTGCTTCTGACGACTGGCGCAAGCCCCTGGAAACCGCAGTTTGACCTAAATGGCCGAAACCGGGCAGAGCCACTGTCCGGCTTCAAAAGCTGACGGACTGGGGTTGGCTGCTAAGCGAAGCGCCGCCCGCTGCCATTGCAGCACACTGACCGCGCTGCGCCGTTTGCCAGAGGCATCCGGAGCGACGTTGTTGCACCCCGTTCACGATGTGCAGCAGCCAACCATCCAATCATTGATCCATGTCGCTAGACTTCATCTTTATCCCCTGACAAAGTAAGGAAAATCTCACGGACGAGGCCCACAATCCAGCAAGGCGATTCCATGGCAATCGATTCCGTTCTGCTCCGCGTGCTCCGGGCTTTCACCCCCTTCAACCAACGCCTGTTCCTGCGCCGCCTCACAAAGGAAGAGGTGAACCTCATCAATTACTTCCGCACACTGCCCGAACGCGACCGGATCGCCGTGCGGTACATGTGCACGGCGATTCACAAAACCTCCCCCAAAACCTCTGGTTGAAGGCCCAGCCCAGCCTCAGGCCACGCCATCCAATCCCATCTGCCAGAAGTCAGCTTCCAGCCGCGAAGCCTGGCCAAAGATCTGTGCCAGCTCTACAAACCGCTGTTCGGTCATGCTCCGCGCCGCCAGTTCATCCAGGTGCTTGCGCGCCGCCGCTGCCACGCCTTGGTAAGCCTCCCCGGCATACTCGCCAATCCACTCCCGATACGGGTGATCGCTCAGGTCGCCAATACGCTCCGCCAGCGTGCGACCAATCTCGGCATAGCCAATCACACATGGCGCCAACGCCACATGCAGCTCAAGCAGATCACCCGCCGCGCCGCAGTCGAGCACGTAACGGGTGTAAGCCACGGTCGCCTGGTGCTCAGGTGCAGCCTGGATATCGGCCTGCGAAAGCCCCCAACGCGCGCACAGGCGCAGGTGCAGTTCGGTCTCGTCGAGAATGGCCGCCAAGCCCGCCTGGGCAGCGCGGATATCCGCCGGCAGGCGGCTCTTGTAGGCAGCCAGAGCCCAGGCGCGGGCGAACTGGATGAGGAACAGGTAGTCCTGGATCAAGTAGGTGCGGAAGGCGTCTTCCGACAAGGTGCCCTCGCCCATCTGGCGCACGAAGTCGTGGTCGACATAGCTGTTCCACTGCCCGGCCGTAGCAGCCTTCAAACGCTCGAAAATATCCATGCTCATGCCTCCTCGCGGTAGACGGCGTCGAAGAAGGCAAGCTCCAGCTCAACGGTACGTGTGTAGAAATCACTGGCCAATGCGGCCTCCTGGGGGCCGACCCGGTCCAGTTCGGCCTTGAGGAACGCGACGAAATCGCAGAACGCCGGGTTGTCGTGCAGGGTGATCCATTCGGCGTATACGAAGTTGGCTGGCAACGGCTTGGGTGCCTTGAGGGCCCAGTCCAGGTACAGGCCTTCGGCAACGTTCAGCACGGCCAGTGCGGCGGCGTAGGACCGGGTGGCCGCCGCCTCGCGCATGATGGCCTTGAAACCGGCGGTCGGTGCAGTGTCGGCGGGCTCGGCACGCTGCGCCGGGCTGACACCGAGGGCTTCGAACGCACGCAGGAAATAGGTGTTCTCGTCGCTGCAGATCATCCCGGCGAAGCGGCCGAAGCGCAGGCGGGCCTCATAGGTGTCGGCGGTTGCAATGGCGGCGCCGAGCAAGGTCAGGAAGCTGTCGAGAAAGCGGTGGTCCTGGACCAGGTAGTTGACCATGATCGGGTCAGCCACGCTGCCGGCGCAGAGTTCGGTGACGAAGCGATGGCTGACGGCCGCCGACCAGGTCGGCTGGTTCTGGCGTTGCAGGGTTTCGCTGAAGCGTTCGGTCATGGTGAGGCCTCGCAGTGAGGCCGGCAAAAGGCAGGTCGGCGGTCCCATCCCTTCGCCGGCATTATCCGGATCAGGTTCGAAGGGTCACCGCGCTGCAGCTGCCAGCGGTTTCTCAGCCCGTTGCCGGGCTCCCCTTGGTGGCCGTCATGTATACAGCGCTGAACAAGAATTGTCACCAGTGCGATCACCGCAGTTGGGTGCCGCTACACCCCAATTTCGGGGGTCTACACCCGATCATTGACACCCTGTCATTTAACGCAGCTCAGGCATCACAAAGGTTTGTTTAACAAAGTATTACCCAAGGCTCCGTTGGCACAGCCGTTGCTCAGGCCATAAAAACCCGGCAATACGCCATTGATGGCTCTTAGCCATTTAGCCGCGAGCGAGGCACCAGGCAATGAAAACACCTGCCGTGATCCACCCCACCAGCCACGCCTTCAGATTGTCAGCCGTGACCGCACTGATGCTCAGCCTCGGGCTGATCTCAGCCATGGCCGCCTCGCTGGATGATGTCAGCCAGCCGCCGCCGACAGACCCGTCGCACTATGATGACCAGCCGGCTGACCCCACGCCCGCGCTGCTGAACCTGTTCAACCTGCCGGAAGCCAACCAAGGTTCGCTGGAACTGCAAAACGGGGTTTACGGTGACCGTACCAGCAACCGCGTCGACAACGTGCTGCCGCCTGCCCTGCAGACGTCGCGCAATTACCCAACCAACGGCAAGCCGAGCCCGTTGTTCGGTGCGCAGCCTTTCACCCAGCAATTGCTGCTGTTCGAAGAATTCGGCCCGGAAAAACTCGACCCCAACCTGCCGCCACCAACGCTGACCTTCCCGGTACCCACACTCGGCCCGGAACCTGCGCAAGACCCGAACGTGGTCGCTCGCAGCAGCCCCAACGGCAATGCCCTGGAAGCCTTCCTCAAGCAACCGGGCCTGTACCCGTACCCAACCCAGTACGCCAACACGCTGGACCGCAACCCGTGGAAAGCGCAGATCGAAATGTTCCTCAACCGTAATTCGGTCGGCTCGCCGGCAGAAGGCCGGCCACCAGGAAAAGGCTGGTCGCACCAGCGCTGGAACGAGTTCTACCCCCAGGCTGCGTTCAAGACCGCACAGGCAGGCGCACGCATCAACCAGGGGCTGCGTGACCGCAAGCAACTGCACAACTATGCCGTCGGCGAGTTCGCGCCGGGTGGGCTGTATTACCAGACCTCGGACATCCCCAATACACTCGGCACCACCAAGGGCATCGACCCACGCTTTCACCCGAACTTCCCGCTGCAGAACCACAAGTCGCTGTGGACCTTCGACGGTACCTTCCCGCCGAAACTGCTGATGGTCCGCTATGGCCAGCCGGTGCTGATGCGCCACTACAACGCGCTGCCGATCGACCCGGCAGCCAACGCAGGTTTCGGCTTGCACACCATCTCCACCCACGAGCACAACGGTCACTCGCCGGCCGAGAGCGATGGCTACGCCAACGCCTATTTCTTCCCCGGCCAGTACTACGATTATCGCTGGCCGATCCAGCTGGCCGGTTACGACACCATCAACACCCGTGCCGAAGACCCGCGCGCCGCCTTCCCCTGCTCGCCGGGCGAAACCCTGTTCGTCAACGACGCCAACCCGGGGCTCAAGACCTGCGAGAACGGCAGCATCAAGATTCGGGGCGACTGGCACGAAACCATGAGTACCCACTGGTTCCACGACCACATGCTGGATTTCACGGCGCAGAACGTCTACAAGGGCAACGCCGTGATGATGAACTACTACAGCGCCATCGACCGTGGCAACGAAGCCCTGCAGGACGGCGTCAACCTGCGCTTCCCCAGCGGTTCGGGGATGCCCTGGGGCAATCGCGACTACGACGTCAACCTGGTGATCGCCGACAAGGCCTGGGATCAGAACGGTCAGCTGTGGTTCAACCCGTTCAACACCGATGGCTTCCTCGGTGACCAGGTGCTGGTCAACTGGCAGTACCAGCCCAAGCTCAAGGTCCGCGCCCGCAGCTATCGCTTCCGCATCCTCAACGGCTCGGTGTCGCGCTACTTCAAGTTTGCCGTGGTGCGTGAAGTTGCCGGCAACAGTGGCGAGTTCAAGGGCCCTTCCGGCTCCAACGTGTCCTACGTGCGCGTGCCATTCCACATGATCGCCAATGACGGCAACATCATGGAACACGCCGTGCCGTTCGACGGCACCATGGACCTCAACGGCGACGGCAAGACCGACGACAACAACGGCATCCTGCCGCTGCAAGGCATCGCCGAGCGCTACGACATCATCATCAACTTCGCCAAGAACGGGATCAAGGTCGGCGACAAGCTGTACATCGTCAACATCATGGAGCATGAAACCGGCAAGGGTCCGAAACAGGCCATCCCGCTGGCCGACGTGCTGTCCGAGAAGTACAAGGCCGTGATCAAGCAGACCAGCAACGGCCCGCAGTGGGACAACGGTGACCCGGTGGTGGGCAAGGTCATGCAACTGGTCGTGCAGCCCTACAGCGGCCAGGACCTGAGCATGGATCCGACGGCCTATGAACCGGCCAAGCCGGGCAAGGCCGAAGGCCTGAAGATGATCCCGCTGGTGATCGATCGCAATGCCGTGGCCGACCAGGCCAGGATCAAGGCCGCCCGCCATCGCGAGTTCACCTTCGGTCGCTCCGATGGCACCGACACGACACCCTGGACCATCAAGACCGACGGTGGCTTCGGCTACAGCATGGACCCGCGGCGCATCGCTGCGGCAGCGCAGCTGGCCAGCGAAGCGACCCAGGCCGGTTTCAGCGGCGACGGGACCCTGGAAGTGTGGAAGATCAAGAACGGCGGCAGCGGCTGGAGCCACCCGGTGCATGTGCACTTCGAGGAAGGCGTGATCCTCAGCCGTGACGGCAAGGCGCCGCCGGAATGGGAAAAATGGGCACGCAAGGACGTCTACCGCATCGGCCCGGACGCTGACTCCTCGGCAGAAGTGGAAATGGCCATTCACTTCCGTGAGTTCGCCGGCACCTACATGGAGCACTGCCACAACACCCAGCACGAAGACAACTCGATGCTGTTGCGCTGGGACATCGAGCACCCAGGCCAGTTCCAGGTGATGCCGACCCCGCTGCCGGGTTGGGATGGCGTGCAGTACATGGCATCGGTAGGCCTGCCAACCTTCCGCACCGCCAGCAATACCAGCACCGACACCGCCAACAAGCCACCGGTGGCCAACAACGACAGCGCCGCGACCACAGCCGGCAAGCCGATCGTGATCAATGTGCTGGCCAATGACACCGACCCCGAAGGCAACCTGCCGCTGACCATCAGGGACCTCAACCAGCCGGACTCCGGCAAGGGTACGGTCAGCACCGATGGCACCACCGTGACCTATACCCCGCCGGCCACGGTCGACACGCCGTTCACCGCCAGCTTTGCCTACACGGCGCGTGATGCCAAAGGTGCCGATTCGCTGACCCAGGCCACGGTCAGTGTCGCGGTGAGCCCTGCCGTAGCAGCGGACCAGGTCCAGGTCAGCAGCGCCGTTGTGCAGGTACGCAGCAACAACCGTTACACCTGGGACATCTCCGGCACCACCTCGGTGGCCAGCGGCAACAGCATCAGCGTGACCGCAGCCACCACCAGTGGCCCGCTGAACCTGGGCACGGCGACGCTGACGGCGGCAGGCAGCGGGGCCCGCTGGCGGTTGTCGGTGACCACTACCGGCAGCGGCCCGGCGACACCGGCGACGGTCACCGTGAAGTCGGCACTGGGGCAAAGCGTGACGGCGCCAATCAGCATCAAGTGACTGTTCAACTGAAAGGGGGCCGCCTTGCGGCCCCGGCTGCCTCATCACTGGAGGAATGACATCATGGCCCTGTCATGGCGTGTTCTGCTTGCCCTCACCCTGTTCGCTGCCGGTACTCACTACTGGCCGATCAAGCCAGCTGAATCGGCGCAGTCGCCAGCATCGGACGGGGCTGCCACACCGTGGGGCTCCAGCTACTTTCCCAATACCCCGCTGGTCACCCAGGACGGCAAGACGGTGCGCTTCTTCGACGACCTGATCAAGGACAAGGTGGTGGCGATCAACTTCATCTTCACTGGCTGTTCCGATTCCTGCCCCGTGGAAACCGCGCGCCTGCGCCAGGTGCAGAAGATCCTCGGTGACCGGGTGGGCAAGG
This sequence comes from Pseudomonas vlassakiae, assembly GCF_014269035.2. GTDB lineage: Bacteria > Pseudomonadota > Gammaproteobacteria > Pseudomonadales > Pseudomonadaceae > Aquipseudomonas > Aquipseudomonas vlassakiae. The sequence continues at coordinate 89,867 of NZ_JABWRP020000007.1, read as the reverse complement.
ACATCTTTCTCTACTCCATCAGCATCGACCCCTACAACGACACCCCCGCCACCCTCAAACGCTATGCCGAGAAATTCGGCATCGGCCCCGGCTGGACGCTGCTGACCGGCGAACCCGAAGCCATCGAACAGCTGCGCCGGCGCCTGGGCCTGTACATCGAAGGCCTTGAGAACGGGCGTTCCAGGGACCACAACCTGAGCCTGATCATCGGCAACCAGGCCACTGGCCGCTGGATGAAGGCCTCACCGTTCGAAAGCCCGTACATCCTCGCCGACCGCCTCGGCAACAGCTTGCACAACTGGAAACAGGCCAGTGCCACGACCAACGACTACGCCAGCGCACCGCAGATCCGCCCGCCCAGCAGTGGCGAACAGATCTTCCGCACCCGCTGCTCTTCGTGCCACACCGTGGGCAATACCGAACCCGGCCAACCCGGCATCGGCCCTGACCTGCTCGGTGTCACCCAGCAACGCGACCCAAGCTGGCTGATACGCTGGCTGAAGGAACCGGACCAGATGCTGGCCGAGAAGGAACCGCTGGCCACCCTGCTCTATGAACAGTACAACCGCCTGGCCATGCCCAACATGCGGCTGGGCGATACCGAGATCACCGCGCTGATCACTTACCTGCAGGAGGAAACAGCGCGCATACAGGCGCCCCTGGCGGATCGGGGAAAACCTTGAAGGCAATTAGCCATCCGTCATGAGCCTGTCATCTGCCTGTCGTATTTTTCGACTATCACCCAGGGTCGGGAAAACCAGCAGTGATTCGTCGCTCTCTCTCATCCGCAAGCCTCCTGCGCTTGCTGATCCTGATGCTCTGTGCCGCCACCCTGACCTTCCTCTGGGGGCTGCACGTCACCCAGAAGGCCGCCTCGCGCCAGGACGCACTGGCAGCCAAGGCGGCCGAGCATCTGAACCTGGCCAGTATCGTTGCCGAGAGCCTGCGCCAGCTGGTCGACCGCGCCCAGGCCGTGGGCCGGGTGACCCAGGACGACATGAAGACGCTGCGCGAAGGCAGCCTCAGCCTGGCCAGGCTGCTGGCAGAAGACCCGGTGTTCAAGCGAATGAGTCTGTACGACCGTCAGGGACGGCTGCTGTCCGCCAGCCACAGCGACGAACCCGTGCAGTTGCCAACGGACTGGCTGCAGCAATTGAAGGTGCATGTCGCCCACTATGGCTTCAAGCCTTTCCTGCCCCGTGTTGCCCCAGCTGCCTCGCCAGTGTCCCTGACCAACTGGCGCCTGCCCTTCCTGTTGCCCTTGACCGACCTGCCGGGCCGGGAGATCGACAACATTCTCGTGGTGCAACTCGACATCGGCTACCTGGCGGTCCTGTTCCAGCACATCGACCTTGGCAAGGGTGGCTCGATGCGCCTTATCCAGGACAACGGCGATGAACGCCTGCGCATCGACAACAGCGGCGTGGTGGTGGCGGGCGACCGCTTCGAGCCGGACATGGCCGATGCCGGCGCGGTCACCGGGCAGTTGACCCAATACGCCTCCGGGGTCCCTTACCAGAGCCTGTACCGGCGGGTGCCCGAGCGTGGTTTCAGTGTGATGGTCAGCCAGCGTCATGACGAAATTCTGGCCCCGTCCGCGCTGGCCTATTCGCGGCAGTTCTGGCTGAACCTGAGCATGACCCTGATGATCCTCGCCAGCCTGGCCTGGACCTTGCGCCTGTTGCGCAAGCGCCAGGAGGCGTTCACCGCCCTGGAGCACGCGCAGCAAGTCAACCAGCAGTTGATCGGCCGCCTGGAAGACGAACACCGGCGTAGCAGCCATGCCGCCGCCACCGACCACCTCAGCGGGCTGCATAACCGCCGCCAGTTCGTCGAAATCGCCGGGCAGGCGCTTACCCGGCAGCGTGGCAAGCGCCGCTTGATGGCCATCCTGTTCATCGATATGGACCGTTTCAAGTCGATCAACGACTCGCTCGGGCACAAGATCGGCGACCTGCTGCTGCAGGCAGTGGCCGGTCGCATCCAGCGCCTGCTCGAACCCGGCGACGAGGCCTCGCGCTTTGGCGGTGACGAGTTCGTCGTGCTGCTGGCGGGCGAACGTAGCGAGGAGCAGATCAACAGCTGGGTACGTACGCTGGTGCAGAAGCTTTCGGCCACCTATGCCCTGGACGGTCAGGAGGTCAACACCAGCCCCAGCGTCGGGGTCAGCATCTGCCCGCGTGATGGCCAGGACATCGACAGCCTGATCCGCAGCGCCGATGCCGCCATGTACTCGGCAAAGCAGGCCGGGCGCGCCCAGTACCGCTTCTTCGACCCCTCGCTCAACCTTGCCGACATCCAGGCGTTCACCCTTGAGCAAGCCTTTGGCACGGCCTTGACCGAGCGCCAGTTCGTGTTGCACTACCAGCCGCAGATCCGCCTGGATAGCCACCTTGTCCTGGGCTATGAGGCCCTGGTGCGGTGGGATCACCCCGATTTCGGGCTGCTTTACCCAGACCGCTTCATCAGCCTGGCCGAACGCAGTGGTTTCATCATCGAACTGGGATGGGAAGTGCTGCGCCTGGCCTGTGACGCGCTGGCCTGCTGGGGCGCACAGGGCCGTGAAGCATGCCTGGCCGTGAATGTCTCGGCCATGCAGTTGCGCCAGGCCGACTTCAGCACCCGCCTGCTGGCCACGCTGCAGCGGCAGGGCATCAACCCACAGCGCCTGGAACTGGAGATCACTGAAACCACCATCCTCGACCCGGAAGGCACTGCGGTCGATCACCTGCATCGCCTGCGTGCCGCTGGCCTGGGCATCAGCCTGGATGACTTCGGCCGCGGCTACGCCGGCTTCGCACACCTGCAGGCGCTACCCCTGAGCAAACTCAAGATCGACCGCTCGCTGATCGCGCCGCTGTCCAACAGCTACGACGACAGCCCGATCGTGTCCTCGACCATCATCCTGGCCAAGCGCCTGGGGCTGGAAGTGGTGGCCGAAGGGGTCGAAACCCGCGAGCAGGTGGTGTGCCTGAAGCTCGCCGGCTGCGATATCGCCCAGGGTTACCACTTCAGCCGGCCGTTGTCGCCGGCGCAGTTGCGTGACTACCCGCCCTTCAACGGTATCGAGGAAAAGCCATGCGTGCTGTGAAAACCCTGGCCTGTGCCTGGCGGTGATTGCGATCGCGCTAACGCCAGCCACCGGCGCAGCGCCAGACACGGGCAATGTCTCCGGCGCGCGCTCGCAACAATTGTGCGGCGTCAGCGCAAGCCTGCTCCAAGGTCATGGGCCCGCTGGCCAGCGCGAACGCGGCGTCGATCCCGTGGGCATAGAGTTGTTCATAGCCTTCGCCCAAGGTCCCTGCCAGCACCACTACCGGCACCCCGTGACGCTTGGCTACCCGCGCTACCCCCATGGGGGTCTTGCCGCGCAAGGTCTGCGCGTCGAAGCGCCCTTCCCCGGTAATTACCAGGTCAGCGTCCTGCACCAGCGCATCCAGCCCTGCCAGCTCTGCAACCACTTCCACCCCGGGGCGGAAGCGCGCGCCCATGAAGGCCTTGGCGGCAAAGCCCATTCCGCCTGCCGCGCCGCAACCCGGGAAATCGCGCACGTCTTTACCCAGCAAGTGCGCACAGTGGTCGGCGAAATGGCCAAGCGCCCGGTCCAGGGCCTGCACTTGCTCCGGGCTGGCGCCCTTCTGCGGGCCGAAGATCGCCGAGGCGCCATTGACGCCACACAGCGGGTTGTCGACATCGGCTGCCACTTCAACCTGCACCTGGGCCAGGCGCGGGTCCAGGCCACTGGCATCGATTCGGGCCAGCCGCGCCAGGGACAGTCCTCCCTCCTCCAGCGCCTGCCCATCGGCATCCAGCAGGCGCAGGCCCAGGGCGCGCAGCATGCCGCTGCCGCCATCGTTGGTGGCACTGCCGCCGATGGCCAGGACGATACGTTGCGCCCCGGCCGCCAGCGCCGCGGCGATCACCTCGCCAGTGCCCCAGGTGCTGCTGCGGCAGGCATCGCGCTGGCCATTGGGCACCAGCTGGATACCGCTGGCCTGGGCCATCTCGATCACTGCGGTGCGGCTGTCTGCCAGCCAGCCCCAGCCGGCTTCGACCTGCTGCCCCAGCGGCCCACGCACGGTCAGGCGGCGCAGTTCGCCATGGCTGGCAGCGACGATCGCCTCCATGGTGCCTTCGCCGCCATCGGCCATCGGGCATTCGACCAGTTCGGCGGCGGGCAATGCCTCGCTCAAGCCCAGGGCTATGGCACGGGCGACACCGGCAGCGTCGAGGCTGTCCTTGAACGAGTCGGGGGCGATGACGATTTTCATGGGATTCTCCTGTCCTGATGACGGGCATGCTGACAGCTGTCTGGCGCGCCGGCCTCGGTCGGATGCACAAAATCCCGGCGGCGTTGTTTGGGCAAATGCCTTTGCCGTCGTTCAGTCGGCCGGCAGCAGTTGCAGCCCCAGGTACAAGCTCAGCATGCCTTCCAGGCGCAACGGGTCCACTTCGCCGAGTTCGGCGATGCGCTCCAGACGGTAACGCAGGCTGTTGCGGTGAATCCCCAGGGCATCGGCACAAGCCTGGCTCTGGCCATCGTGCGCGCACCAGGCGCGCAGCGTGTTCAGCAGCTGGCCGCTGGCATCGCGGGCGCGAAGGCGCTGCAGCGGCTCCAGCAACTCATCCAGCGCGTCTTCGTTGCGGTGGCGCCAGAGCAACGCCGGCAAGCGGTAGCGGTTGAGGCTCAGCACTTGCTCTTGCGGCAGCACCTCGCGGCCATAGGCCAGCAAGTCACGCACGCGTCGATAACCGCGGCGCAGCTGCTCCAGGCTCTGCGCTGCGCCGCCCAGGGCCAGGCGTTCAACCTCCCAGCCGTGGCGCTGCAGGCGTTCGATCAGGCGTGCTTCATCCAGCACCAGGCCCGCCGGCCGGCACCACAGCAATGACTCGCGCGAAGGGCTCACGCACCAGCTTTCCGGGTAACGGCTCATCAACCAGGCCGAGAGCGTTTCGGCGGGCGGGCCGGCGCGCAGCTCGAACAGGCATGGCACCCGTGGCAACTGAGGTTTCAGGCCCAGTTGCTGCGCCTCATCCAGCAGCCGCGGCGAATCGCCACTACCCCCGAGCAGCAACGCCAGCAAGTCGTCGCAACGCTGGCGCCGCCACTGCTGCTCGACCTGCAGGTGGCGTTGCGCCAGGAGCATTTCCGCGGTCATGCGCACCAGCTCGCCGTAGGTGCGCAGTTGCTGCGGCTCACCGGTCAGGCCGAGCACGCCGATCAGGCGCCCGTCGAGCATCAACGGCAGGTTGACCCCCGGCTGCACGCCCTTCAGGCACTTGGCCGCGTCGACGTCCAGCTCGACCACCCGGCCATTGGCCAATACCAGCTGCGCCCCCTCGTGGCGGGTGTTGATGCGTTCCGGCTCGCCACTGCCGAGGATCAGCCCCTGGCTGTCCATGACGTTGACGTTGCACGGCAGAATGGCCATCGCCCGATCGACGATATCCTGCGCCAGGTCATGGTCCAGTTCGAACATTCAGCGATCCTTAAACGTGTCAGCTTTTGTACGGCAGCACAGCGCCATGCACGATACGCTGTGCAAATGCACAAAGACAGGCGCGTCGCACTCCCCGAGACTCGTCAGGGCGAGCGCCGGCACAGGCGACGCGGCGACAACCATAACAACAGAGACCACGATCATGGCACACAGCCCTGCCCCTGACCAAGGCACAGACATCACCCGCAACGCGCTGTACCGGCGCATCACCTTGCGGCTGATCCCGTTCATTTTCATCTGCTACCTGTTCAACTACCTGGACCGCGTCAACGTCGGCTTCGCCAAGCTGCAGATGCTCGACGCACTGAAGTTCAGCGAGACCGTTTACGGCCTGGGTGCCGGCATCTTCTTCATCGGCTACGTGCTCTGCGGCCTGCCGAGCAACCTGGCGCTCAACCGCTTCGGCCCGCGGCGCTGGATTGCCGCGATGATGATCGCCTGGGGCAGCCTGTCGACCTGCCTGCTATTCGTCACCACCCCGACCGAGTTCTACACCCTGCGCCTGCTGACCGGCGCCGCCGAAGCGGGCTTCTTCCCCGGCGTGGTGCTGTACCTCTCGCGCTGGTTCCCGGCCGACCGCCGTGGCCGCATCATGGCCCTGTTCATGTCGGCGATCCCGGTGTCGGGCTTGCTCGGTGGGCCGTTCTCGGGCTGGATCCTCGACCACTTCGCCGCCGGCCAGCATGGCCTGGCCGGCTGGCAGTGGATGTTCCTGATCCAGGGGGTGCCTACCGTGCTCCTCGGCGTGCTGGCCATCAAGCTGCTCAGCGACGGCTATCAGAAAGCCGCCTGGCTGAGCACTGCCGAGCGCCAGTTGATCGCCGCCGACCTTGAGGCCGACGCTGCCAGCAAGCCAGCGACCCGTGGCGACAGCGTGATGGCCGTGCTGACCAACCCGCTGATCTGGACCTTCGGCTTCGTCTACTTCTGTATCCAGAGCGGTGTCTACGCGATCAATTTCTGGCTGCCGTCGATCATCAAGAACATGGGCTTCGACAACCCGCTGCTGATCGGCTGGCTGAGCGCCATTCCGTACCTGCTGGCCGGCGTGTTCATGATTCTCTGCGGGCGCTCGGCCGACCTGCGCAACGAGCGCCGCTGGCATCTTGTGGTACCGATGCTGATGGGCGCCGTCGGCCTGCTGATCGCGGTCAACTTCGCCGGCAACCCGACCCTTGCCATCCTCGGCCTGTCGATCGCCACCATGGGTGCTCTCACCGGCTTGCCGATGTTCTGGCCGATGCCGACAGCACTGCTCAGCGCCAGTGCCGCAGTGGCAGGCCTGGCGATCATCAACTCGGTGGGCCAGATGGCCGGGTTCCTCAGCCCGTACCTGGTCGGCTTCATCAAGGACCAGACCGGCTCGACCGATGCCGCACTGTATTCGCTGGCCGCGTTGATCGTGCTGGGTAGCCTGGTGGCCCTGCGGGTTACCCGGGCCGGTGCATTGAAGACTGCACCGGCCAATTGAGCTTTCTGGTACGTTCGCCGGGAGGTTTGCAGCGTCTGTGAGATCGAGCGCCGCGCGGGCAGCGCTCGATCTCATCGGCACTGCAAATCCCGAGGCGAGCACATGGACGCCGATCGTCAGCTCAACGCATCCCCTTCGCCCCTCAGGCGTCAAATGTCTCCAAAAGGCCCCTTTGGAGAAGCCCGATGACCCAGCACGCCGTGGCCCGCCTCGAACAGCTCGATGCCAAGCGCCCATTGCGCGTCCAGGCAGGCAACGAAGAAATGATCCTCGTCCGCCAGGGCGACCAGGTCCATGCCTACCAGGGCAACTGCCCGCACGCAGGCGCGCCACTGGAAGAAGGCGTGGTCTGTGGCGGCCTGCTGGTCTGCCCTTGGCACAAGGCAGCGTTTGCCGTCGACGAAGGTGCGGTCTGTGAACCTCCGGCCTTGACCGGCCTGCGCCGCTACCGGGCGTGGGTCAAAGACGGTGAAGTCTGGGTCGATGACCAGCCGTTGCCAAAGAACGAGCCACCGCGTCACAGCGATGCCCGCACCTTCGTGGTGATCGGTGCCGGTGCTGCCGGCTCGGCGGCCGTTGCCACACTCCTCGACCACGGCTTTGGCGGGCACCTGATCTGGCTTGACCAGGAGCGCCAACCCGCCTACGACCGCACCGCCTTGAGCAAATTCGTCATTGCCGGCGAGATGGCGCCGGACGAGGTGTCAAGCCTGATCGAACCCGACCAGCTGCGCAGAGGCCATCTGGATCGGCGCTTCGGCAAAGTCCGGGTTCTGGACGCGAAAAAGCGCCAGATCACCCTCGCCGACGGCCAGCACATCGATTACGACGCGGCCCTGTTGGCCACTGGCGGCAAACCGGTGCGTCCGCAGCTGCCAGGTGTCGACCTGCCCGGCATCATGACCTTGCGCTCACGCGAGGATGCCGCACGCCTGCTCGATGCCGCCGAACCGGGGCAGCCGGTGGTGATCGTCGGAGACAGCTTCATTGGCCTGGAAGCCGCCTCGGCACTGCGAAAGTACGGCGCGCAGGTGCATGTGGTCACCCGTCACGAAGTCCCGTTGGCCAAGCAGCTCGGTGAGCGTATCGGCCGCTGTATGCGTGAGCTGCATGAACGCAAGGGCGTGGTCTTTCATGGCCCGACCGAGGTCGAACGCTTCCTCGGCCAGGACAAAGTCCAAGCCGTGCAACTGGCCAATGGCGAAAAACTGGCCACCGCCCTGGTACTGCTTGGCACCGGCGTGAAGCCCGCCACTGCTTTCGTGCAAGGCGTGCCTCTGGGCAAGGACCAGTCGCTGAAGGTCGATGCCGAACTGCATGTCGCCGAGGGGCTATGGGCAGCCGGCGACATCGCTACTTTCCCTCATGACGGTCGGCCGGTGCGCATCGAGCACTGGCGCCTGGCCCAGCAGCTTGGGGTCATCGCCGCTGCCAACATCTTGGGTGAACAGCGCCGCTACAACGATGTGCCGTTTTTCTGGACCTACCAGCACGGGCGCACCTACGAGGTGCTGGGGCATGCCCGGGACTGGGACCGTATCGAGTTCGTCGGGGAGCCGGAGAAAGGCGACTTCATTGCCTTGCAGTGTGTCCGGGAACAGGTCGAGGCAGTGATTGCCAAGGGCTATTCGGATGCCATGGCGACGCTGTCACAACGGATGAAGCGATCCTTGAGCCTGGAGGAGGCACTTCAGCTGATTGGCTGACTCAACGTGCCAGCAACCTCTCAAAGCCCCTCAAGCGCTGGCGCGTCACCCGCAGGACTGGCTGGTCGCGTCCAAGGTTGGTATGGGCCCCGCCGATGCAGGCCTGTTACTGAAGAAGGGAGCTTGAAGGCTCCCCCCTTGCCCAGCAGCCTGATCAATGCACGGGGGGTTCGACTTCAATCTGCACATTGAAAGCGTAAAGTCGGCCTTGTTCATCAATGCCTACTTCGTAGGAAACAGCTTGGCCCTCACGAAACTGTTTGCCGGGCTCATGCAGAAAATACATGCCTTGTTCTGCTGTCCCCGTCCCAGGATCGGCAGATACGGATACCGGGCTTATGTCACGCACTTTACTGGACATGAACAACACCTCCGTGCGGGTGGACCTTGCGCTCGTTCGGGCGCTCGCTGGATTCGTGCAAGGTGCCGGTTTTCTATGAGGGTTGAACGTTGGCTGCCTGCATGCCCTTCTGCCCCTTTTCTTCTACAAAAGTGACCTTCTGGCCTTCTTTCAGGGTTTTGAAACCTTCCAACGCAATGGATTTGAAATGGACGAAAAGGTCAGCGCCACCGTCATCTGGCGTGATGAATCCGTATCCTTTCTCATCATTGAACCATTTCACTGTGCCCGTTTTTGTTTCAGACATGATCTGCACCTTTGACCACTGAAGTTGGGTTTACTGGGCAACCGTTGGGACACAGATGTCCAGCGCCGCTTCATCTTCGAACGCGCAAGCGGGAATGGCTACTGGCATTTTTATCAGTTCTGTTCATGTTTCGTTTTGTGAAAACGTAGATGGATTCGGCAATTTGCAAGGCTTAAACAAGCACTTTGATGAGCAACAAGTGCACAGGGTAGAACCCATAGCCCCAACGTCGCACCGCTGGCACCGGCCAGTGCTCGACCCGGAGCAGCAGGCAGCCGATGGGAATGGCCAATGTCGCTGCGACCATGGTGAGCAAGGTCACCGGGGCCCCGAGGTGCCCGCGCAGCCAGCTGTTGGTCAGGTTGCCCGCCACGGCGAGCAGGCTCGGCAACAGCCAGGTCAGCCCGCCCTGGCGACGTGCCAACAGCCAACCGGCCGGTAGCAACACACCCGGTAGGCCGTACATGAAGCGTTCACTGCAGAGCGCAGCGAGCAGAACCGCAGCAAGCCCGGCCAGCCGAACCCATGGCTGCGGATGCTGTACACCCCATGCGACCAACAAGCCGAGGGTCAGCGTGGGAATGATGCTGAAGGTCTGCGAGTCGGGATCCAGCCAGCGATAGGGCGCTTCGGACAATACGGCGAATGCGAGCATCCAGCCGAGATAGCGCAGGTTGCTGTTGCCACCACGGGCCACGTTGACCGCCATGGCCAGGCAGAACAAGGGAAACGCGAACCGACCGACGATGAACAGGCCCTGCGCTGCTGGCCAGATGAACCGCACATGGTCGGCGACCATGGTCACGATCGCCACCCACTTGACCAGGTCCAGCCCCGCCGAGCGCACCCCTAGCGCCCAGCCTCGCTGGCCTGTCCCAGGTACTTGCTGGTCCAGGTTGCCAGTGGCAACGGTGTTCGCTGGTCCAGGATACGCCGCCAGATCAGTGCCAGGTCGGCACTGCTGAACATCGAGCCCGCGCCGGCGCCTCTCCATATGCTCGGCCGGTCGACAATCCAATTGCCCTGGCTGTCGCGTTGGGCCATGTTGAAGCGAAAGGTGTAATTGCCCGGAATGCCCATACGCAGGTCAGTGACCACCAGTGCGTTACCGATCTGGTCATAGCGCAGCCAGTCGTCGGTGAACCAGCGCAAGCGCTGGAGCAGCGCGGAACCGCGCAACGCCTTCGCCGCGTCCAGGTTCAATGGCAGGCGCTGCATCTCAGGCGCTTCGCGGTCGAATACGCTACTGATGCCTTCGTAGTAGTCGCCATCCGGGGTCTTCGCCAGCACCCGCCAGACCAGACTGTTGAACGCCATCGGCACTGCGCGCACCTCGGTGACCACGATGCCCTGCGCATCGAGCACTGCCTGCAGGCGCTGTTCGGCGGCCATGCGACCGGCCAGGCCGAAACCCAGATAGGCCGTGCTGAACAGCAGTGCCAGGCTCAAAAACCGTATCGCCCTTCCCTGCAGGCCCTTGAAAGCGGCATAAATCACCGCCACCAGCAGCGGCACGGTGTACACCGGATCGATGATGAACACTGCCGCCCAGCTCAGCGGGGTGAACGGCAACGGCCAGAACAGCTGGGTGCCGTAGACCGTGAACGCGTCGAGTATCGGGTGGGTCACCAGCACCAGCCAGAACGCCAGGAACAGACGGGGCAAGGTGTAGCCCTTGTCGGGCCAGCGCGTTCGGCCAAGCCGGTTGACCAGCCAGGCCAGCAGCAAGGCCAGGCCGGTAAGGACGAAGATCGAGTGGGAAAAGCCGCGGTGGTAGGTCATCTGCGACACCGGGTCGGCGTAGCGGATGACCACGTCGAGGTCTGGTACGGTGCCCAGTGCAGCGCCATAAATGAGCGAGCGCCGGCCCTGAAGGCGGCCGAGTACCGTGCCTTGCAGCGCAGCCCCGAGCACGGCTTGGGTGATGGAGTCCACAGTCAGCCTTCCTGAATGGCAATTGAGGAAACCTAACCCCCAGTGGCCGGGTGGCGCAATCGCTGCTGTGTGACAATAAATGGCCGGTGATGCCTTAGGGCAGCTGCCAGGTGTACACCAGGGTCAGCCGGTTCTGAGCACGGCGCAACCCATGGACACCGTCCAGCACCTGTGGTGCTCCTCTGGGAGCGGGCGTGCCCGCGAACAAATCGGCGCGGCGTATCAGGCCTCCTGCAGCGCCCGCGGTCGCCCGCTGCGCTGTTCATCCGCACTGGCCTGGGCCTTCTGCAACTGGAAGTCGAACTTCAGCTCGGCATAACGGCCTTCAGCCCCTTCATGGAACACCACCTCGCCCACCAGCCCGTCACGGGTGGCGTAGGCGAAGTCGTCCCAGAGGTACTTGTCGCCGGCCAGGTTGATCTGCGTGGTCAGGTGCCGATGGCCCGGTGCCGAGATGAAGAAGTGCACATGCGCCGGACGCTGGCCGTGACGGCCGAGCAGGTCCAGGCATTCCTGGGTCGGACCCTGCGGGTCGCAGCCGTAGCCCGAAGGCACGATGGAGCGCGCGCGATAACGGCCTTCGGCATCGGTGACGATGCGTCGGCGCAGGTTGTACGCGGACTGGCTCTGGTCGAAGAACGAATAGGTGCCACGGGTATTGGCATGCCACAGGTCAACGATGGCGCCGGCCAGTGGCTGGCCTTGCGGGTCGAGCACCTGGCCCTCAAGCAGCATGACCGTAGCCACGCCCTCCTCGCTGCCATCGTCCATGCGCACTTCACCCTGGGCGAGCGGCGCGCCGGCCACGTACAGCGGGCCTTCGATGGTGCGCGGGGTGCCGCCGGTCAAGCCGGCTTCGGCGTCCTTGGCGTCCTGCAGCAGGTCGATGAAATGCTCGATGCCCAGGCCAGCCACCAGCAGCCCGGCCTCGCCGCGCCCGCCAAGGCGGTTCAGGTAGTCGACGGCGTGCCAGAACTCGTCCTCGGTGATTTCCAGGTCTTCGATCAGGCGCGCGGTGTCCTGCAGCAGGCGCTGGATGATGCGCTTCAGGCGCGGGCTGCCTTGGTCATTGTCAAAGCCGGCGGCTTTTTCGAAGAACTGCTGGATGTCGGCAGTGTGAGAAATCTTCACAGTCATGATGGTGACCTCATCTTGTTCTTGTGCAAAGGGTTGAATCAGCGGTCGTCGCTGTGGATCGACGACGGGTGGCGGCACAGGCCGTCGACCTCTATGTCCATGTACGGGAACAGCGGCAGCTGCATCAGCGTGTCGTGCAGCGCCTCGACGCTGGGCACGTCGAAGACGCTGTAGTTGGCGTAGTGCCCGGCGATGCGCCACAGGTGGCGCCAACTGCCCTCGCGCTGCAGGCGCTGAGCCAGTTCCTTCTCGTCGGCCTTCAGTTGCGCGGCCTTGGCCGGGTCCATGTCGACCGGCAGTTTCACGGTCATCTTCACGTGGAACAGCATGTTGTGTTCTCCTATTTCCAAACGCTTGCGCGGTCCCTGTAGGAGCGGCTTCAGCCGCGAACACCGGCACAGCCGGTGCCATCCTCCGCGTCGCCTGCTTCGCGGCTAAAGCCGCTCCTACAGGGGATGTGTGTTCCTTCAGCCCGTGGATCAGCGGCGGGCAAAGCGCGCCAGGCGTTGTTCGTCGAGGGTCAGGCCCAGGCCCGGGGTGCGCGGCACGTGCAGCTGGAAGTCGTGGTACTGCGGCGGCTCGTTGACGATCTCTTCGGTCAGCAGCAGCGGCCCGAACAATTCGGTACCCCAGGTCAGCTGGCGCAGAGTCAGGAAGGCATGGGCCGAGGCCAGGGTGCCGATCGAACCTTCGAGCATGGTCCCGCCGTACAGGGCGATACCGGCCGCTTCGGCGATCTGCGCGGTGCGCAGCACCGCACGTGGGCCACCGTTCTTGGCGATCTTCAGGGCGAAGATGCTGGCCGCACCACTGGCGGCCAGGCTGAAGGCGTCCTCGACGCTTTCGATGGATTCGTCGGCCATGATCGGCGCCGGGCTGCGCTGGTTGAGGCGCACCTGGCCGCCGCGGTTGATGCGCGAGATCGGCTGCTCGATCAGGTCGATGCCGTTGTCGCCGAGCACCTGGCAGGCGCGGATGGCTTGCGATTCGTCCCAATACTGGTTGACGTCGACCCGCACGCTGGCACGTTCGCCCAGTTTGCGCTTGATCGCCACCACGTGCTGCAAGTCCTGCTCCAGCGGGTTGGCGCCGATCTTCAGCTTGAACACGCGGTGCCGGCGAATCTCCAGCATGTGCTCGGCCTCGGCGATGTCACGGGCGGTGTCACCACTGGCCAGGGTCCAGGCCACCTCCAGGCTGTCACGCACCCGGCCGCCGAGCAGCTCGCTGACCGGCAGGCCAAGGCGTTTGCCCTGCGCGTCGAGCAAGGCGCTTTCGATGCCGGACTTGGCGAAGGTGTTGCCCTTGGCCAGTTTGTCCAGCTTGAGCATGGCGGCGTTGATATTGTCCGCCGGCAGGCCGATCAGCGCGGGCGCCAGGTGTGCATCGATGTTGGCCTTGATGCCCTCGGGGCTCTCGTAGCCGTAGGCCAGGCCGCCGATGGTGGTGGCCTCGCCGATGCCTTCGACGCCGTCGCTGCAGCGCAGGCGCAATACCACCAGGGTCTGCTGCTGCAGGGTGTGCATCGCCAGCTTGTGCGGGCGGATGGTCGGCAGGTCGACGATGATTGCGTCCAGCCGTTCGATGGTCGGGCTTGTCATGCAAAAGCTCCAGTTCAGTCAGTGAAGAATCGGGCAGTCGTCATCCGGGCCCAGGCATCAGCCGAGATCACCGCCCCCCACTGGCAGGGTCACGCCGGTGATGTAGGAGGCCTCGTCGGAGGCCAGGAAGAGGATCGCGCCGACCTGTTCGTCGATGCTGCCGTAGCGGTGCATCAGGCTGCTGTCGAGGGTCTGGGCGACGATCTGCTGGTACCAGGCCTTTTCCTGCTCGCTCTGCTCGCTGCTGTTGCGCGGTACACGGCGCGGGGGTGCCTCGGTGCCGCCAGGCGCAGTGGCATTGACCCGGATGCCGCGGCCAGCGGTTTCGAAGGCCAGGCAGGCCGTGAGCGCGTTGACGCCACCCTTGGCCGCGCCGTACGGCACGCGGTTGATCCCGCGGGTGGCGATCGACGAGACGTTGACGATGGCGCCGCTGCCGCGTTCGAGCATGTACGGCAGAGCGGCATGGCAGCACCACAGGGTCGGGAACAGCGAGCGACGCACTTCGGCCTCGATCTGCTCCACTTCGTAGTGCTCGAAGGGCTTGGCCCAGATCGTGCCGCCGACGTTGTTGACCAGGATGTCGAGGCGGCCGAAGGTTTCCACCGCAGTGGCCATGACCCGGGCGCAATCGGCATGCAGCTCGAGGTCGGCGGTGAGGGTCAGCATGCCCTCCCCGGCCAGCTCGTGGACCAGCTCGGAACGGTCCACCGCCACCACCTGCGCGCCTTCGGCCTTGAGCCGCCAGCACACGCCACGGCCAATGCCCTGGGCGGCGCCGGTGACCAACGCGACCTTGCTCTGGAATCTCTTGTTCATTTCGACTTCCTCTCGATCCGAAACTGCCGGGAGGGCTTCGCCCTCCATCGCGACACAAGGCCACTCCCACAAGGGAACGCGGAACATGTGGGAGCGGCCTTGTGTCGCGAAAGGGCCGCAACGCGGCCCCAGCAATCCCGCAGTCAATAAAAAGAGGCCGCCTTCACCCGCACGATGCCGGCGGCCCCAAAGGAACCTCAGGCCGCAGCCGCGGCAAACTTCTCGTAGTAGAAGTTCGCCGGGGTGATGCCCTGCTCGCGCAGGTACTGGCTCACCGCCTCGACCATCGGTGGCGGGCCGCACAGGTACACATCGACATCGCCGTCGTTGAGGTGCTGCGGCGCGATGTACTGGGTCACGTAGCCCTTCTGCGGGTATTGGCTGTCGGGGTTGGCGACGCAGGCGCTGAAAGTGAAGTTGGGTATGCACGCGGCCAGGCCCTGCAAACGGTCCAGCTCGACCAGGTCGACGTCGTTGGTGACGCCATAGATCAGGTGCACGGGGTGCTCGCTGCCCTGCTCGGCGATTTTCTCCAGCATCGCCGTGAACGGCGCCAGGCCCGTACCGCCGGCCAGCAGCAACAGCGGGCGCTGGATCGGACGCAGGTAAAAGCTGCCCAGTGGGCCAGCCAGGCTCATGCTGTCACCGGCCTTGGCCAGGCCGGTGAGGAAACGGCTCATCAGGCCGCCCGGCACATTGCGGATCAGGAAGCTGACCTCGCCGTCCTTCTGCAGCGAGCTGAAGGAATAGGCGCGGCTCTGGTCGCTGCCCGGCACTTTGAGGTTGACGTACTGCCCCGGCAGGAACGCCAGGCGGCTCAGCGCCTCGCCCTTGATCGACAAGGCGATGGTACTGGCCGACAGTTGGCGCACGTCGCTGATGGCCGCCTCGAAGCTGGCCTGCTCGGTCTTGCACAGTTGCGACGACGCCGGAATGCGTACCACGCAGTCGCTTTCGGCGCGCATCTGGCAGGTCAGCACGTAGCCTTCGGCGATTTCGTCCTCGTTCAAGGCGTCTTCGATGAAGTTGTCGCCCAGGTCGTAACGCCCGGACTCGGCCTTGCACTTGCAGGTACCGCAGGCGCCGTCGCGGCAGTCCAGCGGGATGTTGATGCCCTGGCGGTAGGCGGCATCGGCCACGGTCTCATGGCCGCTGGCCTCGATGAAGCGGGTCACCCCGTCTTCGAAATTAAGTGCGATCTGGAAGCTCATGTTGCACCTCGCGGGCGAGCCTGGCCGCGGCGCGCCAAATGGCGCACCGAGCGGCTCGCGTTACCTCGGATCAGATGTGGTAGATGTCGATGACCTGACGCACGTAGTCGTTTTTCAGCACCACTTTCTTGGCCTTGATCTGCGGCTGCTCGCCGCGCAGGTCGAGGGTGTAGAAGCTGGTGCCGAAATAGCTGTCGGTGGTCTTGTAGCGGAAGCTCAGGGTGTGCCAGTTGAAGCGCACCTGGCAGCTGCCTTCGCACAGCGAAACGATCTCGATGTTGCTGATGTTGTGCGAAGTACGGGTGTCCGGCACGGTCGCGCTGGAGCGCTCAGTCTTGATGCGGAACACCCGGTCTTCCAGGCCGCCACGGTTGCCGTACCAGATCAGCGAGATTTCGCTCTGTGGGTCTTCGGTGAGGCTGTCGTCGTCGTCCCAGGACGGCATCCAGAAGGTCGCGTCGCTGGCATACAACTCCAGCCACTGGTCCCACTGGGCATCGTCCAGGTAGCGCGCCTCGCGGTAGAGGAAGTCGCGCACGGTGTCATGCAGGCTCATTGCACGGTCTCCACGGGGATCAGCTGGGTTTCCTCTTCCAGGGCTTTGATCATGGTGTCCTGCCAGTACTTGTGCTGCAGCACGAACAAACCTTCGTCCTCGGTGCGCACACCCGACAGCAGCGGCTTGAGTTCAATTTCCCTGGCGGCCTCATCGGCGCCTTCCACCCAGTGCTGCGCGCCACGGGACAGGTCGTTCCAGCCCGTGCCGCCACCATAGCCGGTCTGGCAGGAGCGGAACTCTTCCAGGTCGTCCGGAGTGGCCATGCCACTGACGTTGAAGAAATCTTCGTACTGGCGGATGCGCTTGGCCCGGGCATCGGCGCTCTCGCCTTTCGGCGCGATGCAGTAGATGGTGATTTCGGTCTTGTTCACCGAAATCGGCCGGGCGATGCGGATCTGTGAGCTGAACTGGTCCATCAGGTACACGTTCGGGTACAGGCACAGGTTGCGCGAGTTTTCGATCATCCAGTCGGCGCGGGCCTGGCCGAAGTCGGCGGCCAGTTGCTCGCGGCGCTCGAAGGCCGGGCGGTCTTCAGGGTTGGCCCAACGGGTCCACAGCAGCAGGTGGCCGTGGTCGAAGGAATAGAAGCCACCGCCCTGCTTGGCCCATGCGCCGGCGCTCATGGTCTTGATCGCGTCACCCGCTTCGCGCTGCTTGCGCTGGTGCTGGGTGGCGGCGTAGTTCCAGTGCACGGAGCTGACGTGGTAGCCGTCGGCACCGTTTTCGGCAGTGAGCTTCCAGTTGCCCTCGTAGATGTACGAGCTGGCACCGCGCAGTACTTCGAGGCCTTCGGGGGACTGGTCGACGATCATGTCGATGATCTTGGCGGATTCGCCCAGGTGCTCGACCAGCGGCTTGACGTCGGCCTTCAGGCTGCCGAACAGGAAGCCACGGTACGACTCGAAGCGGGCCACCTTGGTCAGGTCGTGGGAGCCGTCGCAGTTGAAGCTGGCAGGGTAGCCGGCGTTGCTCGGGTCCTTGACCTTGAGCAGCTTGCCGCTGTTGTTGAAGGTCCAGCCGTGGAACGGGCAGGTGTAGCTGGCGCGGTTGCCGCGCTTGTGCCGGCACAGCATCGCGCCGCGGTGGCTGCAGGCGTTGAGGAAGCCATTGAGCTCGCCGTCCTTGTTGCGCGCGATGAAGATCGGCTGGCGCCCCATGGTCAGGGTGAGGAAGTCGTTCTTTTCGGGGATCTGGCTTTCATGGGCCAGGTAGATCCAGTTGCCCTCGAAGATGTGCTTCATCTCCAGGTCGAACAGGCGCGGGTCGGTGAACATTTCGCGTTTGCAGCGATAGACGCCCGTTTCGCGATCGTCCTCGAGCATGGCATTGAGGTAGTCGAATCCCAGGGACATGGCCAGGGTCTCCATTGTTATTGTTCAGACCGGGTCAGGTTAGGGCGGGGCCTGGGTTGGCAATATCCATCGCCTGCAGTGTGCTATCCGTTTTGTGCAATTATCGCGGCGATAGCATTTATCCATTGAACAGTGCACAGCGCCTGAAGTAAGCTCGGGCTCAATCACTGGAGCGCAACATGCCAAAACACACCCGCAACCACGCCAACCACACCGGTCGCAGCCTGCGCCCTGTGCTGGCCGTTGCCGGCTGCCAGGCTGCTGCCAGCTATTACTTTGGGTATTGGTTTAGCCACTAGGCGCCGATACCCAGCCGGCGCCCACCTTCGAGGGGCCGCCGAACATGAGAATACTCAAACCCCCGGTCGGCTTCCCGACCGGGGGTTTTGCTTTTCAGGCCATTGCACTTTTACCGATTCGAACCGAGGACAGATTCATGAACTACGCCACTTATGACTACGCAAGCACCTATGCCTGGCGATTTAGCCAATCCCGTTCGGGCCAGCCTGCCGCCTCCGATCGGTCCATCACCGGTGGCAATGCTGCAGACAACCAATCAACGACTAGTCGAACACCTCGATAGGGCCGACCGCGCGGGCCAGACCCGCCGTCCGCCCAGGGAACATACGCCATGCAAGCCTCGAACCTCGCTCTGCCCCTGACCCAACCGCTCGCGGCCAACACCACCGTCAGCCAGCGCCTGCCCAGCCCGCACCTGCTCAAGCAGCAAATGCCGCTGTCCAGCGAACTCGCCCAGCAAGTCCACCGCCACCGCCAGGCCATCCGCGCCATCCTCGAAGGCCGCGACGAGCGCCTGCTGGTGATCGTCGGCCCTTGCTCGATCCACGACCCGCGCTCGGCCCTGGAATACGCCGATCGTCTGGCGGCGCTGAGCCGCGCAGTCGATGACAAGCTGTTGCTGGTGATGCGCGCCTATGTGGAAAAGCCGCGCACCACGGTCGGCTGGAAAGGCCTGGCCTACGACCCGCACCTCGATGGCAGCGACGACATGCATGCCGGCATCGCCCTGTCCCGTGGCTTGATGCTGAGCATGATCGAACGTGGCCTGCCGATCGCCACCGAGTTGCTGCAACCGATGGCGGCTGGCTACTTCGATGACCTGCTGGGCTGGGCGGCGATTGGCGCGCGCACCACCGAATCGCAGATTCACCGGGAAATGGTCAGCGGCCTGGAGCTGCCGGTCGGGTTCAAGAACGGCACCGACGGCGGCGTCGGCATCGCCTGCGACGCCATGCGCAGCGCTGCGGCCCCGCACCGCCACTTCGGCATGGATGCGCAGGGCTACCCGGCAATCATCGAGACCTTGGGCAACCCGGACACGCACCTGGTGCTGCGCGGCGGCCACCAGGGCCCGAACCACGATGCCGCCAGCATCGCCCAGGCTCGCCAGGGGCTGGCCAAGGCCGGCTTGCAGGCGCGCATCATGGTCGACTGCAGCCATGCCAACAGCGGCAAGGACCCTGCCCGCCAGCCAGCCGTGTTCGAGGACGTGCTGGCCCAGCGCCTAGCCGGTGACCGCTCGATTGTCGGCATGATGCTCGAAGGCCACCTGTTCGACGGCTGCCAGGCGCTGGGCAAGGGCGCGCTCAAATACGGCGTGTCGATCACCGATGGCTGCCTGGGCTGGAGCGCGACCGAAACCCTGCTGCGCGAGGCCGCAGCCCGTATGTGAAGCGGCTACTGCAAGCCTGGCGAGACATGACCCGAGCAAGTGCGCTAGGCTTGCCGTTTTCACCCCTCCAAGGAGCAGTAACCATGGCACGCGCCACCGCCCGTCACATCCTCGTTGCCACCGAAGACAAGTGCAACGAACTGAAAGCCCAGATTGAAGCCGGTGCCGACTTCGCTGAAATCGCCAAGGCCAACTCCACCTGCCCGTCCAGCCGCCAGGGCGGTGACCTGGGTTCGTTCGGCCCAGGCCAGATGGTCAAGGAATTCGACACCGTGGTGTTCAGCGCCCCGGTCAACACCGTACAGGGCCCGGTCAAGACCCAGTTCGGCTACCACCTGCTGGAAGTGACCAGCCGCCAGGACTGATCTGCTGATCATCGTGTCCCTTGTGGGAGCGGGTTCACCCGCGAAGAGGCCAGACCAGGTAAACCCATTGCCTGCTCGGGCCTATTCGCGGGTAAACCCGCTCCCACAGGTCATTTATGGGGTCGTGCTTTTGTGTATGGGCTGGATGGCCCAAGCCGCGCCCACCCATGCCCTGACCGTCTACGGCGAAGCCCCCCGCTACGGCGAAAACTTCCGCCAATTCGACTACGTCAACCCCGACGCCCCC
This sequence comes from Pseudomonas vlassakiae, assembly GCF_014269035.2. Lineage (GTDB taxonomy): Bacteria > Pseudomonadota > Gammaproteobacteria > Pseudomonadales > Pseudomonadaceae > Aquipseudomonas > Aquipseudomonas vlassakiae. The sequence continues at coordinate 69,623 of NZ_JABWRP020000007.1, read as the reverse complement.
AAGGGTGGCCTGATGCGCCGCTCGGCCATCGAGATCGGCCAGTTCGACCATATCCTGCCCTACATCGACAAAGGCATCGGTGTCAGCGAGGTCGATGGCTGGCTGTATGCGCCCCTGGCGCAACGCTCGTTCGACGAGCCCTACACCGTCTACGGCCTGATCGCTCGGCGCATGGAACGTGGCCCGGATGACGCCTGGCTGCGCTTCGAGATCGACCCCAAGGCGACCTTCGCCGACGGCAAGCCAGTACGCGCCGAAGATGTGCGCTTCAGCTTCGACAAGCTCATGGCCGAAGGCAGCCTCAAGTACCGCACCCAGTTCGCCGACGTCGCCGGGCTCACGATCGAAGGCCCGCGGCAGTTGCGCTTTGACCTCAAGCAGCCCCACGGCCGCACGCTGGCACTGGACCTGGCCAGCCTGCCGGTATTGCCCGAACACGACTGGGCCAACCGCGACTTCACCAACGGTGCCGGCTTCGACAAGCCGGTCGGTAGCGGCCCATACCGTATCGGGCACATCGACAATGGCCGCAGCATCACCTTCGAGCGCGACCCGAACTGGTGGGCCAAGGACCTGCCGGTCAACCGGGGGCGCTACAATTTCGAACGCATCCGCATCGAGTATTTCGGCGATACCGAAGTGGCGCGCCAAGTGCTGAAGGGCGGCGGCTACGACTACAACCGCGAGTTTTCCGCCACCGCCTACACCTTGGGCTACAACGGCGCGCAACTGGACGACGGCCGCCTGCAGCGCGCGCACCTCGGCCCGGCCAAGCCGCAAGTGGCCCAGGGCTTCGTGTTCAACCTGGACAAGCCACTCTTCAAGGACCGCCGTGTGCGCCAGGCACTGGCCATGCTCTGGGACTTCGAATGGAGCAACCGGCAGATGATGCGCAACCTGTACATCCGCCAGCAGAGCGTGTTTTCCAATACCCCGCTGGCCGCTCGCGCATTGCCGGATGCGGGCGAGCTCAAACTGCTCGAACCGCTGCGCGGCCGGGTGCCGGACGAAGTCTTCACGCAGGTTTTCACGGCGCCAGTGACCGACGGCTCCGGAATCATTCGCCCACAGCAGTTGCAGGCACTGGCCTTGTTGCAACAGGCCGGCTGGCGCCCCGACGGTGATCGCCTGGTCAACGCCCAGGGTGAGCCGCTGGCATTTACCTTCCTCAACGGCCAGTCCGGCATCGAGCGCCTGCTGCTGCCGTGGAAGCGCAACCTGGCACAGATCGGCATCACCCTGAACATCCGCAACGTCGATTCGGCGCAGTACGTGAACCGGTTGATGGCCCGCGACTACGACATGATCGTCACCGGCTATGCGGTGACCCTGTCGCCTGGCGCCGAGCTGTACAACTATTTTGGCTCGGCCGCCGCCAACGACCCAGGCTCGAACAACCTGATGGTGCTCAAGGACCCGGCAGTCGACCAGCTGATCGACGGCCTGGTGCGCGCCGACAGCCAGGCCGACATGCTGCACCACGCCCGTGCCCTGGACCGGGTGCTGCAGTGGAACTACTACTGGATCCCCAACTATTACCCGCCTGGCAGCTCGACGGTGTGGTGGAACCGCTTCGGCCTGCCGAACGTTCAGCCTGCCTATGACGAAGGCCTGGACAGCTGGTGGGAAATCAGCCCGACGGCGCTGACCAACGCACAGATGGCCGAACGGCAGAAGGCCCGGCCATGACCAGCTACATCCTGCGGCGCCTGCTGCTGATCATCCCGACCTTGCTGGCGATCCTGCTGGTCAACTTTGCCATCGTCCAGGCCGCGCCCGGCGGCCCGGTCGAGCAGGCAGTGGCACGGTTGCAGGGGCTGGGCGGCGGCGCGCCCGGTTCCCGGGTCGAGGTGGTGCATGGCGAGTCCCGCGCCACCCGCGGCCTGGACCCGAAGCTGATCGAAGAGATCAAGCGCCAGTACGGCTTCGACAAGAGCGCCCCGGAGCGCCTGTGGCTGATGCTCGGCCAGTATGCCCGGCTGGACTTCGGCCAGAGCTTCTTCCGCGGTGCCAAGGTCACCGACCTGATCCTCGATAAGCTGCCGGTGACCCTGTCGCTGGGCTTCTGGGCCACGCTGATCACCTACCTGGTATCGATCCCGCTGGGCATCCGCAAGGCGGTACGCCACGGCAGCCGCTTCGATGCCTGGAGCAGCGCGCTGATCGTGGTTGGCTATGCCCTGCCCTCGTTCCTGTTCGCGCTGCTGCTGATCGTGCTGTTCGCGGGCGGTACTTCGCTGAACTGGTTCCCGGTGCGTGGCCTGGTCTCGGATGATTTCGACCAGCTCAGCTTGCTGGGCAAGGTCGCCGATTACTTCTGGCACCTGGTGCTGCCGGTCGGCGCTCTGGTCATCGGTGGCTTTGCCACCCTCACTCTGCTGACCAAGAACGCGTTTCTCGATGAAATCTCCCGACAGTACGTGGTCACCGCCCGCGCCAAGGGCTTGAGCGAGCGCCGTGTGCTGTATGGGCATGTGCTGCGCAATGCCATGCTGCTGGTGCTGGCTGGGCTGCCGCAGGCGCTGATCACGGTGTTCTTCGCCGGCTCGTTGCTGATCGAGGTGATCTTCTCCCTCGACGGCCTTGGCCGCATGAGCTACGAAGCGGCCGTGTCACGCGACTACCCGGTGGTGTTCGGCACGCTGTTCATCTTCACCCTGGCCGGCCTGCTGTTCCGCCTGATCGGTGACCTGGCCTTCACCGTACTCGACCCGCGCATCGACTTCGACACGAGGGCGCATTGATGCTGTCGCCGGTTTCGCGTCGTCGCCTGCAGCGTTTTCGCCGCAACCGCCTGGGCTGGGTGTCGCTGTGGTTGTTTGCCGGCCTGCTGGTGCTGAGCCTGTGCGCGGAGCTTGTGGCCAACGACAAGCCACTGCTGCTGAGCTACAAGGGCGATTGGTACACCCCGGCACTCACACGCTACAGCGAGCAGCAGTTTGGTGGCCAGCTGCCGTTCCAGCCGGACTACCGCAGTGCCTACGTGCGCCAGCTGATCGAGAGCCAGGGCGGCTGGATGTTGTTCGCGCCCATCCCGTTCAGTGCCGACACCCCCAACTATGACCTGCTGGTACCCACCCCCAGCCCGCCGAGCGCGAGCAACTGGCTGGGGACCGACGATCAGGGCCGCGACGTATTGGCGCGGGTGCTGTATGGCACGCGTACCTCGCTGCTGTTCGCCTTTGCCCTGACCGTCATCAGCGTGCTCATCGGGGTCGCTGCCGGCGCGCTGCAAGGCTATTACGGTGGCTGGGTGGACCTGTTCGGGCAGCGCTTGCTGGAGGTGTGGTCGGGGCTGCCGGTGCTCTACCTGCTGATCATTCTCAGTGGCTTCGTCGAGCCGGATTTCTGGTGGTTACTGGGGATCATGGCGCTGTTTTCGTGGCTGGCCCTGGTCGATGTGGTGCGCGCCGAGTTTCTGCGCGGACGCAACCTTGAATACGTGAAAGCGGCGCGTGCCCTGGGCCTGCCAGATACCCTGGTGATGCTGCGCCATGTACTGCCCAATGCGATGAACGCGACGTTCACCTATGTACCCTTCATGCTCACCGGGGCGATCACGACCCTGACAGCGCTGGACTTCCTCGGCTTCGGCATGCCCGCCGGCAGCGCTTCGCTGGGCGAACTGGTGACCCAGGGCAAGCAGCACCTGGAAGCGCCATGGCTGGGTTTTACCGCGTTCTTTGCGCTGGCAGTCATCTTGTCGCTGCTGGTATTTATCGGGGATGCCTTGCGCGAGGCGTTCGACCCCAGAGGATAGGTTTCAGGATTACCCATGCACGACAGCGACAGCCTCAAGGACTACCCCCAGGTACGGCAACTGGCGATTCGCTCGCTGTTCGAGATCATCGAGCAGTCCAGCGAAGGCACGGTGATCGTCGACCGCGACGCCCGCATCGTCTGGATGAACGAGCGCTACGCCCGGCGCTTCGGTCTGGCCGACGCAGCCAGCGCGATCGGCCAGCCGTGCGAGGCGGTCATACCGGGCAGCCTGATGCGCCAGGTGGTGAGCGATGGTCGGCCGATCCTGCTGGACATGCTCGATACGCCCAACGAGCCGCTGGTGGTGATGCGCCTGCCGATCCACGATGCCCAGGGCGCCCTGATCGGCGCCATCGGCTTTGCCCTGTTCGAAGAGCTGCGCAGCCTGTCGCCCCTGCTCAAGCGCTATGCGAGCATGCAGCAGGAGCTGGCCAGCACCCGCTCGCAATTGCGCGCACGCCAGGCCAAGTACAGCTTCGCCCAGTTCGTCGGCAGCAGCCCGGCCAGCCTCGAAGCCAAGCGCCGGGCACGGCGCGGTGCCGGCAGCGATTCGCCGGTGCTGTTGCTGGGCGAGACCGGCACCGGCAAAGAGCTGCTGGCCCATGCCATCCATGCGGCTTCGGCACGGGCGCACAAGGCCTTTGTCAGCATCAACAGTGCGGCAATCCCCGAAACCTTGCTGGAGGCCGAGTTCTTCGGCACCGCACCCGGCGCCTTTACCGGTGCCGATCGCAAGGGCCGCAGCGGCAAGCTGCAACTGGCCGAAGGCGGCACGCTGTTCCTGGACGAAATTGGCGACATGCCCTTGGCACTACAGAGCAAGTTGCTGCGCGTCCTGCAGGAAAAGGAATACGAACCGGTCGGCTCCAACCAGATGCTGCGCAGCGACGTGCGCATCATCGCCGCTACCTCCATCGACCTGCAGGCGGCCATGGCCCGTGGTGCGTTTCGTGCCGATCTCTACTACCGGCTGAACGTGCTGCCAATCGAAGTGCCGCCGCTGCGCGAGCGGGTCGAAGACTTGCCGGCGTTGTGCGAGGCGATCCTGGCCGAGCTGGGCAGCCAGTACGAGCTGGAGCAGGACGCTCAGGCATTGCTGGCGCGCCATGGGTGGCCCGGGAATATACGTGAGTTGCGCAACGTGCTGGAGCGGGCGACGTTGCTGGCTGATCAGCCGCGGCTTGGCCTGGCCGACCTCGCGGCGGCGCTGGGGCCGTTGAGCCCGGTCGCGGGTCAGGAACAGCGGATGGGCTATCGTGAGGCATGTGCACAATTCGAGCGCAGGTTGATTGCCGGGGCCTTGGCCGAGCATGCGGGGAATGTGCCCGAAGCGGCCAAGGCGCTCGGGTTGGGGCGCTCGACCTTGTACAAGAAAATGGTTGCGCTTGGTCTCTGATTCGAGATTTGCATTTCTATTTTGAGATTGCTGCGAGGGTTTTGCCCTCCATCGCGGATAAATCCGCTCCTACGGCGTTCTCCTGTAGGAGCGGATTTATCCGCGATGGGCCGCAACGCGGCCCCAGCCCTCTCAAAATGTAGACAAAGGCAACCAACAAAAACAAATACCCTTTAAAAATCAACTGCTTACAAATCCGGCACGATTCCCGCTATCTCCCGGTCACTCATAACAACAAGACTCACCCAGGAGATCCATCCCGATGACCGTGCTCATCGCCCTCGCCGCTCTGGCCCTGCTGATGCTGGCCGCCTACCGCGGCTACAGCGTGATCCTCTTCGCCCCCATCGCCGCCCTCGGCGCCGTCCTGCTCACCGACCCTGCCGCCGTTGCCCCTGCATTCACTGGGGTATTCATGGAAAAGATGGTCGGCTTCATCAAGCTGTACTTCCCGGTGTTCCTGCTCGGCGCCGTGTTCGGCAAGCTCATCGAACTGTCCGGCTTCTCGCGTTCGATCGTCGCCGCCGCCATTCGCCTGCTCGGCACTCGCCAGGCGATGCTGGTGATCGTGCTGGTCTGTGCCCTGCTCACCTACGGCGGCGTGTCGCTGTTCGTGGTGGTGTTCGCGGTGTATCCATTCGCCGCAGAAATGTTCCGCCAGAGCGATATTCCCAAGCGCCTGATTCCGGCAACCATTGCCCTGGGCGCGTTCTCGTTCACCATGGACGCCTTGCCCGGCACCCCGCAGATCCAGAACATCATCCCCAGCACCTTCTTCAACACCACAGCCTGGGCCGCGCCATGGCTGGGGCTGATCGGTACGCTGTTCGTGTTCTGCAGCGGCATGCTGTACCTGCAGCGCCAGCGCAACAAGGCCCAGCGTGCGGGGGAAGGCTATGGCAACAACCTGCGCAACGAACCGGAGACGGCAGCCGACCTGGCCCTGCCCAACCCCTGGCTGGCGCTGTCACCGCTGGTGCTGGTAGGCGTGATGAACCTGCTCTTCACCCACTGGATCCCGCAGTGGTACGGCCCCAGTCACACCCTGCAGTTGCCGGGCATGAGCGCGCCGGTCAACAGCGACGTGGCCAAGCTCACGGCGATCTGGGCGGTGCAGGCGGCGCTGCTGGTGGGCATCCTGATGGTGCTGGCGTGTGCCTTCAGGGTGATCCGCGAACGCCTGGCCGAAGGCACCAAGAGTGCCGTCGGTGGCGCCCTGCTGGCCGCCATGAACACCGCGTCCGAGTATGGCTTTGGCGCAGTCATCGCTTCGCTGCCGGGCTTTCTGGTGCTGGCTGATGCCTTGCGCGGGATTCCCAACCCGCTGGTCAACGAAGCGATCACCGTGACCCTGCTGGCAGGCATCACCGGCTCCGCCTCGGGCGGCATGAGCATCGCCCTGGCGGCCATGAGCGACAGCTTCATCGCGGCGGCCCATGCCGCCAACATCCCCCTCGAGGTGCTGCACCGGGTGGCCGCGATGGCCAGTGGCGGCATGGACACCTTGCCGCACAACGGCGCGGTGATCACCTTGCTGGCGGTAACCGGGCTGACCCACCGCGAAGCCTACAAGGACATTTTCGGTATTACCCTGATCAAGACCCTGGCGGTATTCGTGGTCATTGCCACCTTCTACGCCACCGGCATCGTCTAAGGAGCTTTTGCATGACTTTGAAAGGCAAGACGGCACTCGTCACCGGCTCGACCAGCGGCATCGGCCTGGGTATAGCCCAGGTGCTGGCGCGCGCCGGAGCGAACATTGTGCTCAACGGTTTCGGCGACCCATCGCCGGCCTTGGCAGAGATCGCCCGCCATGGCGTCAAGGTTGCCCACCACCCGGCGGACCTCTCCGATGTGGCGCAAATCGAGGCGCTGTTCGCGATGACCGAACGTGAGTTCGGCGGCGTCGACATTCTGGTCAGCAACGCCGGCATCCAGCACGTGGCGCCGGTGGAACAATTCCCGCTGGAAAGCTGGGACAAGATCATCGCCCTCAACCTCTCGGCGGTGTTCCATGGCACCCGCCTGGCCCTGCCTGGCATGCGCGCGCGCAACTGGGGCCGGATCATCAACATTGCCTCGGTGCACGGGCTGGTCGGCTCCACCGGCAAGGCGGCCTATGTGGCGGCCAAGCATGGCGTGGTCGGGCTGACCAAGGTGGTGGGGCTGGAAACCGCCACCAGCAACATTACCTGCAACGCCATCTGCCCCGGCTGGGTGCTGACCCCGCTGGTGCAGAAACAGATCGACGATCGTGCTGCCAACGGCGTTGATCCGCAGCAAGCACAGCACGATCTGCTGGCCGAGAAGCAACCTTCACTGGCTTTCGTCACCCCCCAGCACCTCGGTGAACTGGTACTCTTCCTGTGCAGCGAGGCCGGTAGCCAGGTTCGCGGTGCCGCCTGGAACGTCGATGGTGGCTGGTTGGCCCAGTGAAGGGCAGCCTGGGCCTGGCAACGGTCTTGCACCCGTTTATCTGCAAGGAGGCCCTATGCGCCCAACCCCAATGACCGCGATCTTTGCCTTGACCCTGGCCGCCACCGTACCGGCGATGGCAGCCGGCCTCAAGGACGTCGCACCCTATCCCGAGGCGGAAAAAGGCTTCACCCGGCAGGTCATCCACCTGCCGGCGCAAACCGATGAATCGGCCCACAAACTGGAAATCCTGGCCGGCAAGACCCTGGAAGTGGACTGCAACCGCCAGCGCCTGGCCGGCAGCCTGGAAGAGCACACCCTCGAAGGCTGGGGCTACAGCTACTACCGCCTGGCCAAGGTCGGTGGCCCAGCCAGCACCCTGATGGCCTGCCCCGATGGCAAGAAGACCCAGGCCTTCGTACCGGTGGTGGGTGAAGGCTTCATGCTGCGCTACAACAGCAAGCTGCCTGTGGTGGTGTACGTGCCGCAAGGGGTCGAAGTGCGTTATCGCGTGTGGTCGGCATCGGCCGATGTGCAAACCGCTAAAGTGGAATAAGTGACACCGAGGGCCCCTTCCTGGGCCCTCATCCCCAAGCAGTTTCTGGAGGTTCGGCATGAACGATGTGCTCTGGCGCCCCTCCACGGCGCAGATCGAAGCCAGCCGGATGGATGCCTTCCGCCGCCGGGTCAACCTGCGCTTCAACTTGCAGCTCAATGACTATGCGGCCCTGCACCGCTGGAGCATCGAGCAGCGTCCGGCCTTCTGGCAAACCCTGGCTGACTATTTCCAGGTGGCCTGGCACACCCCGCCCAGCCAGGTCCTCAGCGAAGGCGCACACATGCCTGACGCCCGCTGGTTCAGCGGCGCCACCCTGAATTTCGCCGAACACCTGCTGCGCCGGCGTGACGACCGGCCTGCGGTGGTTTCCGTGCGCGAAGATGGCCAGCGTGTGGTCTTCACCCATGCGCAACTGGCCGCTGAAGTTGCAGGCCTGCAGCAAGCCTTCAAGGCAGCCGGCATCGAGCCCGGTGACCGCATCGCTGCGGTCATGCCCAATACCTGGCAAACCCTGGTGGCGATGCTCGCCTGTACCAGCCTGGGTGCGGTCTGGTCAACGTCTTCGCCGGAGTTCGGCCTGCATGGCATCATCGACCGGTTCGGCCAGATCGAACCGAAGCTGCTGCTGGTCTGCGCCGGTTACCACTACGCCGGCAAATCGGTCGACCAGGTCGACAAGATCAACCAGGTCTGCGCCCAGTTGCCGGGGCTGCAGCAGTTGATCGTGGTCCCGTATACCCGCCCCCACACCCAAGCTGGCGAATTCACCGCCGCCAAGGTCAGCCTGTGGGACGATTTCTACCGACCTGGCGGCGAACCTGAATTTACTTCGCTACCGTTCGACCACCCGCTGTACATCCTCTATTCCAGCGGCACCACGGGCGTGCCCAAATGCATCGTCCATCGCGCTGGCGGCGTGCTGCTGCAGCACCTCAAGGAACACGGCCTGCACAATGACCTGAAAGCCGATGACGTGCTGTTCTACTACACCACCTGTGGCTGGATGATGTGGAACTGGCTGGCCAGCGGCCTGGCCGTCGGCGCCACCCTGGTGCTGTACGACGGCTCACCGTTCCACCCCGGCCCGGCGCGTCTGCTCGACCTGATCGACGCTGAACGCATCCAGGCCTTTGGCACCAGTGCCAAGTACCTGGCTGCGCTTGAACAGGAGGGTCTGGAACCAGGCCGCAGCCATCGCCTGGACAGCCTGCGCCTGATCCTGTCCACCGGTTCGCCCTTGTCGCCTCACAGCTACGACTATGTGTACGGCAAGATCAAAGCCGACCTGTGCCTGGCATCGATGTCCGGTGGCACCGATATCGTCTCGTGCTTCGTGCTCGGCAATCCGACCCTGCCGGTGCGCCGTGGCGAAATGGCCTGCAAGGGCCTGGGCATGGCCGTAGAGGTATGGAACGAACAGGGCCGACCGGTACTCGATGAAAAAGGCGAGTTGGTGTGCACCCGCAATTTCCCGTCGATGCCCCTTGGTTTCTGGAACGACAGCGACGGCAGCCGCTACCATGACGCCTATTTCAGCCAGTTCCCCGGGGTTTGGGCGCAGGGCGACTACGCCGAGCAGCGCAGCAGCGGCGGCCTGCTCATCCATGGCCGCTCCGACGCCGTGCTCAACCCCGGCGGGGTGCGCATCGGCACGGCAGAGATCTACCGTCAGGTGGAAAAGGTCGAAGAGGTGCTGGAAAGCGTAGCCATCGGCCAGGACTGGCACGGCGATGTGCGCGTGGTGCTGTTCGTGCGCCTGCGCGATGGCCTGCAACTGGACGACGCCCTGCGCCAGCGCATTCGCCAGGTGATCCGCCAGTACACCACGCCACGCCATGTGCCGGCCGTGATCGCCCAGGTCAGCGACATCCCGCGTACCATCAGCGGCAAGCTGGTGGAACTGGCCATCCGCAACGTGGTGCACGGCATGCCGGTGAAAAACACCGACGCCTTGGCCAACCCGCAGGCCCTGGAGCAGTTTCGCGACCGCACGGAGCTGCGCGATCAGGCATAATGGCGCCCTTTTTTGCCCCGAAGCACAGGTGTACCCATGAAAGCTCAAGCCCGCCACATCCTGGTCAAGACCGCTGACGAAGCTGAAAAGCTCAAGCAGCGCATCGCCAACGGCGAGGCCTTCGACGTGCTGGCGAAGAAGTTCTCCACCTGCCCGTCGGGCAAGCGCGGTGGCGACCTGGGCGAAGTGCGCCCGGGCCAGCTGGTCGGCGCGATCGACCAGGTGATCTTCAAGAAGCCCCTGCGCGTGGTGCACGGGCCGATCAAGAGCAAGTTCGGCTACCACCTGGTGCAGACCTTCTACCGCGACTGATAGCCACGGGCCACCTGGCATTTTTGCCAGTTGCCCCGTGTTCGCGCTTTACATACAACGCTGGCAGGGCCGAAGCGGCAGCTAAATGCCGTTTCAGGTAGTGGTCCCTTTATGGACACGGAGACCTGCCTATGCGTTGCCCTCGCCTGCTGCTGCCCGCTGCCTTTCCCCTCCTGACCCTGCCGCTGATCGTTCAGGCACAAGCCTTGGTGGTGTCGCCTGGCGACACCCTCGGTGCCGTCGTGCAGACCCAGGATATCGACGACTTCAGGATGAGCGGCGGGACCGTGCAATCGCTCAATCAGGGGCAAGGCTACGACACGTTCTACATGTCCGCCGGGCGCATCGTCGGTGCGTTCGAGGATGGCGACTACGCGCTATTTTCTGGCGGGCGTATTGGCCGGGTCGACCTCAAGCTGGCAGACAACTACTTCGAAATGTCCCAGGACCTTGGTGTCGAAACCCAGATCGATGGCAACCTGGTCAGCGGCTTCGGCAACGACACCATCGTCCTGCGCGGTGGGACCATCGGCGGCAACATCAGCACCAGCGGCGGTACCGACGACATCACCATCAGCGGTGGCTGGTTAAAAGGCAGTGTACTGGCCAGCGCGGGAGACGACGTCTTCACCTGGACCGGGGGCCGTATCGGCGGCAAGGTCGACATGGGCATAGGTGATGACCATGCGCGCATCGTTGGCCTCGACGCCAGCACCTTGGTCACTGAACTGGACGGCGGCCGCGGCAACGACAGCCTGGTGTTCGAGAACAGTCAGATCAATGGCGGCGCCCGGTATGTAAACTGGGAAGCCATCGGCCTGTTCGAAAACAGCCGCCTCACCCTTGACGACACCTTGACCCTTGGCGACGGCACCCCTGAGCAGCCTGGCAGCGGCACTGGCGCCTTGCTCATCGACGACAGCAGTACACTGGTTTCCCGCCAAGGCACCCTCACGCCGGTCAGCCAAGGGCAGAAGGCGACGCTGAACAATGCTGGCACCCTCGACCTCAGCAGTGGCGATGACGCCCAGGGCAGACTGACTGTGAAAGGCAATTACGTGGGGGAAAACGGCCTGTTGCGCGTAAACAGCGTGTTGGCGGGTGACGACGCCGCCTCCGACCGGCTTGTCGTCAGCCGAGGCACGATCACCGGCAGTACGCGCTTGTGGGTCAACAACCTGGGCGGCAACGGTGCTACCACCCTGCAGAACGGCATCCAGGTGGTCGAGGCTCGCGATGGCGCCACCAGCACCGCCAACGCCTTTGTCCAGACACAGACGCTGTCGGTCGGTGCCTACGATTACCGGCTGTTCAAAGGCGGGGTAACCGCTGGCAGCGAGAACAGCTGGTACCTGCGCTCGACGCTGGTGGCCACACCTTCCCCTGCCGCCCCGGCGCCAGGAGAGCCTCCAGTCGAGCCCGCGGCAACCCCACCCGTGGCTGCACCGGCTCCCGGCCAGGCCGAGCTACCAGCGCCGATTGCCGGCGTCAGTGTGCCCCTGTACCGGCCCGAAGTGCCGGTTTACGCCGCTGCACCACGGGGTGCTGCGATCATCGCTCGCCAGGGCCTGGGCACCTTCCACCAGCGCCAGGGTGACCAGCAGTTGCTGGCCGGCCAAGGCAGCCTCCCGGCCAGCTGGGGCCAGGCCTACGGCGGCGCGTTGCGCCAGCAATGGAGCGGTACGGTGAACCCGAGCCTGGACGGTAACCTGTATGGCTTCAAGGTGGGCCAGGACCTGTATGCCAAGCTCAGCGATGGCGGCTATCGCCAGCATGTGGGCCTGTATGTCAGCCACAGCCGCCTGGACGCCGACGTCAAAGGCTTCGCCTTGGCTGTGGAGGATCGCAGCGTCGGTGATCTCAAGCTGGACGGTGACAGTGTCGGCGGTTACTGGACGCTGGTCGACCCGCAAGGCGGGTACTTCGACAGCGTGCTGCAGTACACCAGACTCGATGGCCGCGCCCGCTCCGACCGTGGCGACACGCTGAACATCGACGGCCACGCCTGGACCGCATCACTGGAGTCCGGTTACCCATTCAGCCTGTCCGAACGCTGGACCGTCGAACCGCAAGCCCAGCTGATTGCCCAGAAAGTCTCGCTGGACAGCGCCAACGACAGCGTCTCGCACGTCAGTCATGATGCGCAGCTCGAGCTGACCGGACGGCTCGGCGTACGCCTCGAAGGCGCCTACAAAGCAAGCAGCGTGCGCCTGCTGCAACCCTATGCGCAAGTGAACGTGTGGCGCGGCGACGGCGGCCGCGACACGCTAACGTTTGATGGGGTGGACAAGATCAAGACCGACTACCGCTACACCTCGCTGCAGCTGGAAACTGGCCTGGTCGCCCAGCTCAGCGAAGCGCTGAGCCTGCACGGCGGCGTGCAGTACTCAAGCAACCTCGACAGCCGCCAGCAGGAAGCCAGCGGCGTGAACCTGGGTGTGCGCTGGCAGTTCTAGCGGCGCGCCGCCAGCAGGCCGATACCTGCGCAACCGAGCAGCGAAGCGCTGACCCGGTTGAACAGCCGGCGCGGCCCGGGCTGGCTGAACCAGCGCTGCAGGTAGGCACCGAGGCCCGCGTAGATGGCAATCGCCGCCCACTCCAGCAGCAGGAACAGCACGCCCAGCCAGAGGAACTGCTCGCTGACCGGGGTGGCGCTGCCCACCGTAACGAACTGCGGCAGAAAGGCGGTGAAAATCAGGATGGCCTTCGGATTGCCCGCCGCCACCCAGAACTCCTGGCGCGCCAGGCGCCACGTGCCACGCGGGTGATCGCTGGCGACCACGGCTTCGCCGACCGGGGCGCGCCACAGCTGCCAGGCGATATAGAACAGGTACGCCGCGCCCACCACCTTGATGGCCAGGAACAGGTACTCGCTGGTATGCAGCACCACCGCCAGGCCCATGGCGGCCAGGGCGATCATGCCGCTGAAGGCCAGGATCCGCCCGGCGCCGGCGACGCAGGCGGTACGCAGGCCGTAGCGGCTGGCATTGTGCAGCGACAACAGGTTGTTCGGCCCCGGCGCCATGTTCAGGGCAAAGCAGGCAGGGATGAATAGCAGCAGGCTCGACAGGTCCATTTTGTTCTCCAGGCAATCAGCCGCTACTGTCGATGCCGGGCACCGCCGGGTCAAGGTACAGTCAGCGGCAAAAATTGTATGGCCGGGCGCCCGCCGCTGCTAAGCTGCCCAGCTGATCGAGGACCCTGTCATGCCCACTGCCCGCTCCCAGCTTTGGCACGACCCGGCACTGCCCTGGGTGGAAAGCCGCCGCGCCTGCCATAGCCGCGCCTGCTACAAGGCGCACAGTCACCCGACCTTCTCCATCGGCGCGGTGGATGCCGGCAGCAGCTGCTTCACGGGCGCTGGCGACGGCCAGGAGCGCCTGGAAGCGGGCACCCTGGTGCTGGTGCCGGCGCAACGGGTGCATGCCTGCAACCCTGCACCCGGCCAGGCCTGGAGCTACCAGATGCTGCATGTCGACGCCGCCTGGCTGGCGCAATGGCGGCTGGAGTCTGGGCTTGCCGCCGCCAGGCCCGGTGCCCCGGCGCGGATCAGCCGGGAACCGGCGCTATACCGTGAATTCTGCGCGCTGAATGACCTGCTCTTTTCGGCGGCGGGCGTCGGCGAGAAAGAAGCGGCGCTGCTGACGTTCCTGGGCGATCACGACTTTTCGGCGCAACCGGCAGCGCTCGCGGCCCCGGCCCCTGTGCTGGGGATGCCGACCTTGCGCGGGTTGATCGAACACATCGAAGCGCAAGACCTGACGCAACTGAGCCTCGAACGCCTGGCCAGGCAAGCAGGCCTTGGCCGCTATCAGCTGATCCGCGCGTTTCGCGCCGCGACCGGGCTGACACCCCATGCCTACCTGCTCAACGCACGGATCAACCGGGGCCGACGGCTGCTACGTGACGGGCTGGCGTTGGCCGAAGTTGCCTACCAGCTGGGGTTTGCCGACCAGAGCCATTTCCAGCGGGTGTTCAAAGCCCATGTCGGGGTAACGCCGGGGCACTATCGGCGCGCGCAATAATCTTCAATACCCGGGCCAGGGCAGCCGCCAGACTGCGGCTTTTCTACCGAGACAGCCCACCATGGAGCAGTTCCTGATCGTCGCCCTCGCCCACTTCCTCGCCCTGCTTTCACCCGGCCCGGACTTTTTCCTGGTCGCCCGCACCTCGGTCGCGGCCGGCTGGCGCGTGGCCAGCGGCGCCTGCCTGGGCATCGCCTTGGCCAATGGCTTGTTCATTGCCATGGCCTTTGCCGGCCTGGCCATCCTGCGCGAAGGCAGCGGATTGTTCATTACCTTGCAATGGGCCGGTGCCGGCTACCTGCTGTACATCGGCCTGCTGTTCCTGCGCCATGCCGGTAACAGTGAACTGACGGCCGTTGCCGGAAAGGGTGCGGTAGCCGGTTGGTGGCGTGGCCTGGGCATGGGTTTTCTGTCTGGGGCGCTGAATCCGAAGAACGCGCTGTTCTACGCCAGCCTCGCCGGCATGGTGGCCAGCAGCAGCGCGGGCTGGAAATGGCTCTACAGCGCCTGGATGTTCAGCATCGTGCTGCTGTGGGACCTGCTGGTGGCTGCGGCCATCGGCAATCAACGCCTGCTGCGGCGCTTCGCTCGTGCCCTGCCGTGGCTGGAACGGGCCTCCGGGATCATGCTGATGGGGCTGGCCGTGGCGTTGCTCATTCATCTGCTGCCGGGCTGACCAGACGCAGGCTGGCGAGGTCCATCAGGCTGAAATGGCCGCTGGCCCAGCCACCAGTATCCAGGTGCCAGACGTTGCCCAGCTGCTTGGCCCGCAATACCGGCGTATGCCCTACCAGCAAGGCGCGCAAGCCTGCCACGCGCTCGGTGTTGCCTTCCTTCAGGCGCTGGCGCGACCACTGGCACACCTCGCGAACGCCGGCGTCGTCATCGAACAGCAGGCTGTCGCGCAATGCGCTCCAGTCGTTGAACGGGCTATCGGCATGCAGTAAACCGATCGGGCCGGTGTCGGTCTGGACTTCCAGGGCAATCGGCAGCTGCAGGAACCGTTCGACGAAGATCGCCTGCCTGTCCCTGGGCATATCGATGAACCAGCCACCACCGGCGGCACGGTACATCTCCAGGTCCAGGCGCCCGCCATGCAGGCAGGTGATCGCCAGCGACTCGTGATTACCCTGCACGGCATGGAACCAGGGCTGTTCCAACCAATCCAGGCACTCTTCACTGTGCGGCCCGCGGTCGACCAGGTCGCCGACGCTGAACAGCCGGTCCACTGCCGGGTCGAAACCGGCCGCTTCCAGGCATTGCTCAAGCCGCCGGAAATGCCCGTGGATATCGCCCACGGCCAGGTCACGACCCTTGCTGTTGGCGGCTACCCGCCGAAACCGGCTCATTACAATGTTCCTCTGCTGGCGCGCTGCGGCCGGCGTAAAATGGAGCGACACGCAGCCCGCCCTGGAGGTGCATCATGCGTAACGCTCTTGTCTGTGCCGTGCTCATGGCGCTGTCATTCAACAGCATGGCACAAGGCACCCCGCCTGCGCAGGTCGAGGTGCGTTTCGACCACCCGGAAAAATTCCGCGACGCCAGCCTCGATGGCCCTGGCTATGAACGCGGCGCCGACCCCTACGTGATGAAGACCTTGACCGAGTACCTGCAGAAACTCGGCCAGCGCTACCTGCAGCCCGACCAGCAGCTGGTCATCGACATTCGCGACATCGACCTCGCCGGCCGTTACGAACCGTGGCACACCCAGGCCTACGATGTGCGCTTCATGCGCGACATCACCTGGCCGACCATCGACCTGAGCTACACCCTGCACCAGCCCGGCAACCCCGACCACCAGGCGCAGGAGCGGGTCAGCGACAAGATGTACCTGAGCCGCCCAGGCCGCGCTTCCCACAGCAGCGACCGCCTGTATGCGGAAAAAGCCATGCTCGACGACTGGTTCCGCCAGCGGTTCGGCCGGCATTCGCCGTCCTGAAGTCACCCTTTGCTGGCACAGGCGAGCGTGACGGGAGTATGCTCGGCCTTCGACCTGTACCAGGGAAGGGACCCACCGTGAAACTCTGTGCCGTACAACTGGCGTCGCGCAAAGGCGACCTGGCCGGCAACCTCGGCCGCCATCTGCGCTGCATCGAGCAAGCCGCGGCACTGGGCGCGGAACTGGTGGTGTTCCCGGAACTGTCGTTGACCGGTTACGAACCAACCCTGGCGCGCCAGGTGGCCCTGCCGGTGACCTCGGCCCGCCTCCAACCGTTGCAGGCGCTTTGCGATCAGTTGGCAATCAGCGCTGCCGTGGGCATGCCACTGCCGACCGCAGAGGGCATTCGCATCGGTATGCCCATCCTGCGCCCGGGCCTGCCGCCCCTGACGTATGCCAAGCAGCGCCTGCATGACGATGAACGGCCGTTCTTCACGCCTGGCGATCAACCACTGGTGTTCGATTCCGGGGCGCTGCAGATCGCCCCGGCCATCTGCTACGAATCGATGTTCATCGAACATGCCGCGCAGGCCCAAGGGCTGGGTGCCGAGTTGTATCTGGTCAGCGTGGCCAAGACCGCCAGAGGTATCCGCGAGGGCCACGAACATTACCCGGAGGTGGCGCGCACCTTGGGCATACCGGTGCTGCTGGCCAACTGCGTCGGGCCGGCTGACAACTTCATCGGGGCCGGCGGCTCGGCAGCTTGGGACAACCAGGGCAATCTGTTGGCGGCGCTGGATGACAAGGCCGAAGGCCTGATCCTGCTGGATACCGCCAGCAACATTGCGCTCGGTGTACCTCTCGGCCTGAATTGAACACCCGCGAAGCGGCCGGTGCCGGTTGTTCAGAGGTCCAGGGCCAGGGTCTGCCGCCCCTCCAGCGCCAGCAGATACTGCTTGGCCGGCAAGCCCCCGGCAAACCCGGTCAGGCTCCCGGATGCACCGATCACCCGGTGACACGGCGCAATGATCGAGATCGGGTTGCGCCCGTTGGCTGCACCCACTGCCCGCACGGCACCGGGGTTGCCGATCTGGCAGGCGATGTCGCGGTAGCTGCGGGTTTGGCCAAAGGGAATGGTCAGCAAGGCCGCCCACACCTGGCGCTGGAATTCGGTACCGGCAAAGTCCAGCGCCAGTTCGAAGCGCTGGCGCGTGCCTGCGAAGTACTCGCCCAGCTGGCGGGCCGTTTCGCGCAGCGTCGGATGGCGGTCATCGCGGTGCAGCTGGCCAAGCCGCACGCGGTTCTCGCACTCCTCCTCCCACAGCACGGCGGCGAGGCGCTCGCCGCGTGCCACCAGGGTCAGGGTGCCGACCGGAGACGGCATCAAGGTAAAGGCGCTGGACATCTGAGTTCCCTCCGGCAAACCAGTTTCAGCGCACTTTAACGTCACGCGCCGCCTCCCGCACTCGCTTTCTTGCGCAGGTTATTCGGTGAGCAGCGACCGCCGGATCAGCTTCTTGTCGACCTTGCCTACGCTGGTTTTCGGAATTTGCCCGACACAGCGTATCTGCCGTGGAATCGCCCACTTGTTCAGCTGGCCGCTGGCGACAAAGGGTTGCAGGTGTTCGGCCAGTGCCGCCGCATCCAGTTGCCGGCCTTCAGTGCACACCAGCCAGGCCAGCGGCTGCTCGCCCCACTGCGGGTCCGGCACGCCGACCACCGCCACCGCCTCGACGGCCGGGTGCTGGCTGATCAGGCTTTCCAGTTCGACCGAGCTGATCCACTCGCCACCGGTCTTGATCACATCCTTGATGCGATCACGGATGCGCAACACGCCACCTGCATCGACGCAGGCCAGGTCCCCGGTGTGCAGCCAGCCACCGCGCCACAGCGCAGCGCCTTGCTCCGGTTCGTTGAGGTAACCCTGGGTCAACCATGGCGCGCGCACCACCACTTCACCCAGGCGCTCGCCATCGTGCGGCACATCATGGCCTGCGTCGTCGACGATACGCAGGTCCACCAGCGCGATCGGCACACCGGCACTGATGCGCAACGGCACCTGCTCGGCCACGGGCAGCGCCAGGTCCTGCGCACTGAGGCGGGTGACACTGAGCAGCGGGCAGCTTTCCGACATGCCATAGCCGCAGTGCACGCGGATGCCGCGGTGGCTGGCGCGCTGCGCCAGCCCTACAGTCAGCGCGCTGCCACCGAGCAGCATCTTCCAGCCGACCAGGTCGGTGCGCCGGCCTTCGTCGCAGTCGAGCATCATCTGCAGCACGGTCGGCACGCAGTGCGAGAAGGTCACCCCCTCCTGACGATACAACCGTACCAGGCGGTTGGGCTCGTAGCGCCCCGGGTAGACCTGCTTGATGCCCAGCGCCGTGGCCACATAGGGTACGCCCCAGGCATGCACATGGAACATCGGCGTGATCGGCATGTACACGTCGCCCTCGCGCAACAGCGGCTCAGCACCGCAGGCAGCCAGGGTCGCCTGTTCGGCCAGGGTGTGCAGCACCAGTTGGCGATGGCTGAAGTACACGCCCTTGGGCTGGCCGGTGGTGCCGGTGGTGTAGAACAGCGTCGCCAGGGAGTTTTCGTCGAAGTCAGGGAAGTCGAAGCTGTCGCCCGCCGCGCCTAGCAGCGCCTCGTACTCGCCCAGCGTGGGCAGTGCCGGCTGGTCCCAGGCGCCATCGCTGAGGCGGATGAAGCCTTGCACGGTCGGCAGCTCCTCGCGCAGCTGCTCCATCAGCGGCAGGAAGTCGTCATGCACCAGCACCAGCCGGTCTTCGGCATGGTTCATGGTGTAGCGGACCTGCTCGGTGGACAGCCGCACGTTGACGGTGTGCAGCACCGCACCGAGCATGGGCACGGCGAAGAAGCATTCCAGGGCGCGGTGGCTGTCCCAGTCGAGCAAGGCGACGGTGTCGCCAGGCCTGACCCCGGCCTCGGTGAGCACGTTGGCCAGGCGCTGGATGCGTTCGATCAGCGTCGTGTAGCAGTAGCGCAGCTTGTCGGCGTAGACGATTTCCTGGTTCGGCTGGTAGCGCACGCCCGACAACAACAGACGCTTTATCAGCAACGGGTAGCCATAGGCCTGTTCGGCGGCCGGCATGATGCGGGTGGTAGTCATCGCGGCTTCCTTCACAGCAGGTCGGCATCGAGCAGGTACAGGCTGTGGCTGCCTGCCCTGACGCTGGCGCTGAGCGAATGGGTGCGTGGCAGCAGGCGAGCGAAGAAGAAGCGCGCGGTAGCCAGCTTGCTCTGGTGGAACGGCTCGGGCTGTAAGGTGTTCAGGGCGACTTCAGCCATGCGTGCCCACAGGTAGGCATACAGCGTGTAGCCGAACGCATGCAGGTACTCCACCGACGCAGCGCCTATCTCCTGGGGGTTGCCCTGGCCACGGTCGAGCACCCAGTCCGTCAGTTCGTCCAGTTCGTCCAGCGCCGCCAGCAGCGGAGTCGCGAACTCGGCTGAAAACGCCTCGGCGCAGGTGCGGATCTCTGCCGACAGCAAGCGGTAGGTCTGGCCACCATCGCCCAGCAGCTTGCGCCCCACCAGGTCGAGGGCCTGGATGCCGTTGGCGCCTTCGTAGATCTGGTTAATGCGGCAATCGCGGATCAGCTGTTCCTGGCCCCATTCACGGATATAACCGTGGCCACCGAACACCTGCTGGCCATGCACGGTGGTTTCCAGGCCCATGTCGGTGAGAAAAGCCTTGGCCACCGGCGTCATCAAGGCCACCCTGGCCTCGGCCAGGCGACGCGCGCCGGCATCCTCGCTGTACTTGGCCAGGTCCAACTGCAGCGCCACGTAGGTGGAAAACGCCCGCCCGCCTTCGTTCAGTGCCTTCATGGTCAGCAGCATGCGCCGCACATCCGGGTGCACGACGATCGGGTCGGCGGCCTGCCCGGGCGCCTCGGCGCCGGTCGGTGCACGGCCCTGCTGGCGGTCGCGGGCATAGGCGATGGCGTTCTGGTAGGAGCGCTCGCCCAGGGCCAGGCCCTGAATTCCCACGCCCAGACGCTCGTAGTTCATCATGGTGAACATGGCGTTGAGGCCCTTGTTCGGCTCGCCGACCAGGTAACCGATGGCGCCGTCGAAGTTCATCACGCAGGTGGCCGAGGCTTTGATGCCCATCTTGTGCTCGATCGAAGCACAACTGACCGCGTTGGCCTCACCCAGCGTGCCATCGTCCCCGACCCGCACTTTCGGCACCAGGAACAGGGAAATACCCTTTGCACCTGCAGGTGCATCAGGCAGGCGGGCCAGCACCAGATGAATGATGTTCTCGGTCAGGTCCTGCTCACCCCCGGTAATGAAGATCTTGCTGCCGCTGATCCGGTAGCAGCCATCGGCCGACGGTTCGGCACGGGTGCGCAGCAGGCCCAGGTCGGTGCCGCAGTGCGGCTCGGTGAGGCACATCGTGCCCGTCCAGCGGCCTTCGTACATCGGTGGCAGGTAACGGGCCTTGAGCGGCTCGCTGGCGTGGTTGAGCAGTGACAGGCAAGCACCTGCGGTCAGCATCGGGTAAAGGCCGAACGACAGGTTGGCGGCGTTGAGCATCTCTTCGAGCTGGGCGCCGATCACTTTCGGCATGCCCATGCCGCCATACTCCGGCGCGCCGGCGACCCCCACCCAGCCATCTTCGGCGAAGGCCCGATAGGCGTCGGCAAAGCCATCTGGGGTGATCACGCGGCCGTTTTCCCAACGGCAACCCTGTTCGTCACCCGTGCGGTTGAGCGGCGCCACCACGTCGGCAATCAGCCTGCCGGCCTGTTCGAGCACAGCCCGGGCAGTGTCAGCATCGACCTGCTCGGCCAGCGCCGGGGTCTGCGCCCACCAGGCCGGGATATCGAACACTTCGTTTAACAGGAAATCCATGTCGCGCAGTGGCGGAAGGTAATCAGACATGAGGCGAACACTCGGTTTCTGGGGTTGACGAACGTGACGCGGCGCGGGCCCGGCTTGCCGCCGGGGCGCCATGGCCACGCAGGAGGAAGTGCGACAGCGCCGGGATCAGCACCAGCGCGCCGAGCATGTTCCAGAGGAACATGAAGGTCAGCAGCAGGCCCATGTCGGCCTGGAACTTGATGGGCGACCAAGCCCAACCGACTACGCCAGCGGCCAGGGTGATGCCCACCAGGCCGACCACGCGCCCAGTGAAGGCCACGGCCTTCTTATAGGCCTGGGCCAGTGGCAGGCCGGCACGCTGGTGGTGCAGCTGCACGCTGAGCAGGTACAACGCGTAGTCGACGCCAATGCCTACGCCGAGGGCGATCACCGGCAAGGTGGCAACCTTGACGCCGATGCCCAGGGCCACCATCAGCGCTTCGCACAGCAGCGAGGTGAGCATCAAGGGCAGGACGGCCACCACGGTGGCGCGCCAGCTGCGGAAGGTGAACAGGCAGAACAGGGTAACGGCCAGGTACACCAGCAGCAGCATGCGATGGTTGGCCTCGCGCACGACGCTATTGGTGGCGGCCTCGATACCGGCACTGCCGGCGGCCAACAGGAACTGATGATCCTCGCTACCGTTGGCCTGGGCGAAACGCTCGGCGGCGACGGCGACCTGCGCCAGGGTGTCGGCACGGTGGTCCTTGAGGTAGGCGATCACCGGCATCAGCGAGCAGTCGTTGTTGAACAGCTCCGGGGTGTTGACCGAGGCCTGCTGGGCGGCGTAGTTGAGCACGTCCTGGTTGCGCTGCAGGCTGTTCAGGCGCGGGTTGCCTTCGTAGGTGCCGGCGGTGATCTGGCGCACCGCGTTGGCCAGCGACAGCGTGGTCTGCACCCCGGGCAACTGTTGCAGCTCCCAGGCCAGGCGGTCGGCCAGCACCAGCGTCTGGTAGCGCAGGCAGCCTTCCGGCGGTGTCTTGACCATCACCGCAAAGGTGTCACTGCTGAGCGCGTAGTGACGGGTGATGAAGGCGTTGTCGCGGTTGTAACGCGAATCGGCGCGCAACTCCGGGGCACCGCTGTCGAGGTCGCCGATCTTCAGCTGCAGGCTGCCCCATGCACCGATGGCGGCCAGCACCATGGCTACCAGCAGTGCGCCGCTGGCCCACTTGCGCTCGGTGAAACGGTCAAGCACGTCCCACACGCGGCCAAAGCCCCGGTGCTGCGCCGCGCGGGCATCGATGTACAAGGCGCGCACGGCGGCCTTGCGGCCGACACCGACGTACGACAATGCCACCGGCATCAGCAGCAGCGAGGTGAAGATCAGCACCGCCACGCCGATGCTGGCGGTGATGGCCAGGTCCTGGATCACCGGGATATCGATCAGCATCAACACGGCAAAGCCCACCGCGTCCGCCAGCAGCGCGGTGACCCCGGCCACGAACAGGCGGCGGAAGGTGTAGCGTGCGGCGATCTGCCGGTGAGTGCCGCGGCCGATGTCCTGGAGGATGCCGTTCATCTTCTGCGCAGCGTGGGACACACCGATGGCGAAGATCAGGAATGGCACCAGAATCGAGTACGGGTCGATGGCATAGCCCAGCCAGGCGACGATGCCCAGCTGCCAGACCACTGCGGTCAGCGAGCACAGCACCACCAGCAGGGTGCTGCGCACGCAGCGGGTGTACAGGTAGATGATCACCAGGCTGGTGACCACGGCCAGGGCAAAGAACGCCATGACCTGGATCAGCCCATCGATCAGGTCCCCCATCAGTTTGGCAAAGCCGATCACGTGGATCTGGTACTGGCCGCTGGCCTGATAGCGGCTGCGCAGGTGTTCGAGCTTTTGCGAAAAGCCCCGGTAGTCAATGCCTTTGCCGGTGGCCGAATCCTGGTCCAGCAGCGGCACGATGAGCATGCTCGACTTGAAGTCGCGGGCCACCAGGCTGCCGACGATACTGGCGCGTTCGATGTTCTGCCGCAGCTGTTCGATATCGGCAGCCGTACCCTGGTAGCCGTCGGGCATCACCGGGCCACCCTGGAAGCCCTCCTCGGTGACCTCGGTCCAGCGCACTGCCGGGCTCCACAACGATTTCATCCAGGCGCGGTCGACGCCATCGCTGAGAAACAGCTCGTCGTTGATCTGGCGCAAGGTCTGCAGGTAGTCGGGGTCGAAGATGTCGCCGCGGGTATTCTCCACCACCACCCGCACCGAGTTGCCCAGGCCGCGCAGCGATTGGCGGTTTGCCAGGTAGTTCTGGATGTAGGGGTGGCTCTGCGGCAGCATTTTTTCGAAGCTGGGGCGCAGTTCCAGGCGGGTCAGTGCCAGGTAGCCGAGCACCAGGGTGGTCAACAGCATGCCCAGCACGAAGGCCAGGCGGTGGTTGAATACCAGGCGCTCCAGGCGATTGCCCGAACGGGGGTCGAAGTCGGCAAGGTCGTGGATCACCGGCAGTGGGTCTTGGCGGATATCGGCCATCAGGGTCTTCTCTCGTCGAAGGTACGCGCGCCCCGCTCGCCCACCAGTACCAGGCCGGTACCGGCGTCGTCGGTGAGCGCGGTCACCGGGCCACGTGTGGCTTGTGGCTGCAGTCTGAAGCTGGCGCCACCGTCGCGGCTGAGCAGCAGGTCGCCGGCCTGGCTGGCCAGCCAGACATCGCCGCCTGTGCCAAGGCTGGCCGCCGTGAGGCTGGTCTTCACCCCGCTGCTGACCGGTTGCCATTGCTGGCCGCCATCGGTGCTGCGGTAGGCATTGCCGCGCAGGCCGTAGATCAGCAGCAGCCCGGGTTTGCCCACGGCGCCGAACAAGGTGCCGGCATACGGCGTCGGCACCTGGTCGAAGCGTTCACCTGCGGCATCCAGCTTGAGCAACAGGCCCTGCTCGCCGGTGATGTACAGCGCGTCACCGACCGGCGCCAGGCTGGTCAGGTGCAGGCCCTGCGGGTTGTCGCTGTGGTCCTGCCAGGGCAACCAGTGCTGGCCGCCGTCCTCGGTGCGCAGCAACAGGTTGAACAGGCCCACGGCATAGCCGTGCTGGTCATCGCTGAACCAGACATCGAGCAAGGTGCTGTCGGTACCCTCGGCCAATTCACGGCCATCGAGCTGCTTTTCCCAGTGCTGGCCGCGGTCGCGGCTGTGCAGCACCACGCCGTCGTTGCCCACCGCCCAACCTTGCTCGGCAGTGGGGAAGCTGACGGCATTGAGATCGGCGCTGACCGGCACCTGGGCCTGCTGCCAGTGCGCACCCTGGTCGTCGGAATACAGGATGTGCCCGCGCGGGCCCACCGCCACCAGGCGCCCACCGGCCCGGGTCACATCACGCAGCGCACTGCCTGCGGCCAATGCACTGGGCATGGCCGGCAGGTCCAGCACGTCGGTAAAAGGGGCTGCCTGGAGCGCGCCTTGTAGCGCGCCCCAGAGCAGCATCGCCACGCTGCATCGTTTGAAGACAGCCATTGCCCACCTCTGCGCCATGCGCTCAGCGAATGCCGTTGCCGGCCAGCGATTCAGGCGACCACTGCGCCTTGGACAACGGGTCGATGTAGCGGATACCGCCGTAGGCACCGACCACGCCGTTGAGGTTGTAGGTGCCGCCGACCAGGTCGTAGATCATGAACGGCGTGGCATCCGGGGTCTGTTTGTCGTAGCTCTGGGTGAGGAAGGCGAATGAGCCACGGTACAGCTGGCCGCGGGCGTCATACTGGTCCGAGGCCAAGGCCACCCAGCTGTCCTCGTCCAAGTAGAAGCGGCGCTTGTGGTAGATGTGCCGTGCACCGTCCTTGAGCTTGCCTTCGACCACCCACACGCGGTGTTTTTCCCAGCGCACGAACTGCGGGGCAAGATGGTTGGGGGTGATCAACTGCTTGACGTCGGTGTTGTAGGTCAGCTGGTAGGTGTTGTACGGCACGTACATTTCCTGCTTGCCGACCAGGGTCCAGTCGTAGCGGTCAAGGGCGCCGTTGAAGACGAACACGTCGTCGTAGGTGCCAGACCCTGAAGTCCCCGGGTTGGGTGTGTCGTAGGCCAGGTTCGGCGCCAGCTTGACCCGACGCTGCCCCGGCAGGTACTGCCAGGCGCTGCGCGGCTGCACCAGCGGGTTGGCGGCATCGCGCAGCATCATCGCTTCACCGGCACGACGGGCGGGGCCGGTATACACTAGTTTCATCTGGTAGTAGGTGTCCTTGGCACCGATCGGCTTGTTCATGTCTTCGTAGATCGGGTAGCTGATGTTGGCCTGGCCGGTGGTCGACAGCGACGGCTTGCCGGCGGCGTCGACGTTCCACGAATCGTACTTGGCGGTCATGCTCACGCCCTGATAGCGCAGCAGGAAGTTCCACATCGCCTCGGCACCGTTCTGCGGGATCGGGAACGGAATGCCCGGTAGCACGTTGTCCACTGCAGTGCCGCCCTCCTGGCTCTTGGCGCCGGTGGCGTTCTTCAGGGTGTTGTCCAGCACCGCCTGGGGCAGCGCCACGCTGCGATGGGTCGGGTAGACATCGACGCGCATGGTCGGGAAGCGCTTGAGCAGTTCCAGGGTGGTGGCCGTCAGCTGGGCTTTGTACTGTTCGGCGTTCTTGCCATCGATGACCAGCAGCGGCTTTTCGTTGGCATACGGGTCGGGGCGCATGCTGGCGCCGCTCTGGTAGCTGGCCGGTGGCGTCAGCAAGCCGCCCTGGTAAGCCGGGATCGAGCCATCGGCACTGGCGGCCTGTTCCGCGCCCAGGGTGGTCAGGCTCTTGCCCAGCTTGGCCGCCTGGTCAGGCGATACCGCAGCGTGGGCCGCGTTGAGGGCGGCCAGGGACAGGCAGGTGGCCAACAGGGTTTTCACGTGGTTCATGATTGTTGTTTTCCTGTGAAGTCTGTGGAGGACAGGTCTCAGAACGTGGTCTTGAGGGTCAGGTACAGGGCGCCACGGTCTTCGGTGGTGGCACCACCGCCGGAGAAGGAGGCGTAGCCGCCGCCGTAGCAGGTGTAGTCCTGCTCGCCATCGAGGGCGTTCGGTGTGCTGCCGTCGGTCTGGCCATCCTTGCAGGACTGGGTCTTGCCGAAGCTGTCGACGTATTTGAGGTCGACGAAGTACTGGTTGTAGATGGCGGCGCTGACGCCCACCGCATAGTTGCCGGTGTCCTTGGCACCGCCACCCTGCACTGGCGACACACCGTCGATGCCGACGTTGACCGAAAGCGGCATGCTCAGGTCGATACCTGGCATCACCTGGAACCAGGTGGGCGTGAAGTTGACGGCAATTCCCCAGTTGTCACGGGTCGGCTGGTCGATGCCGCGGTATCTACTCTTGCCCTTGTACAAGGCCTCGTTGTGGCCATCGAGCTTGAGCAGGTTGCTGTAGAACAGCTCGCCCAGCAGCGTCGCCGAATCGAACAGCGGCGTGTTGCCGAGGGTCATCAGGCCGTTGAGGGTCCAGTGCAGGGTCTCACCGGTGGCACTCAGGCTGTCGCCGTCCTTGGGCACGTCGTAGACCACCCCGCTGCTGGCCAGGCGTGGCGGCAGCAGACCGAAGCCGCCGCCCAGGCCAGCCGTGCCGGGGGCACTGACGATCGCCGGGATGCTCGCCAGGGGCATGTGGTGGCGAATGTTCAGGTCGCTGCCGACGCTGATGCCGCCGATGTCCTTGGACAGGCTCAGGCCATAGATGTCGATGTCGTCGGAATAGGCGAACTGGTAGGTGGTGCTCTGCAACGAGTTGTACAGGTTGCCGACCGCACCCTGGCGGCTGGCCGGGGGCGCGCCGAACGGGCCGCGGGCCACGGTCATGCCGCGTGCGTCGAGCCAGGCCTGCGGCAGGATCTCGGAGGTCTTGCGGTAGTAGAAGCCCAACGTGCCGCCGAGCCACTCGGGCGACCACTTGGCCATGACACCCCAGTCGCCGCTGTTGCGCGGGGTCAGGTCATCGCCACGGCGGATGCTGGTGAGCGCACCGCGCACCGGGATCAGCCCCGGGGTGCCAGTGTGGCCGAGCAGGAAGCTCTGGGCGCCCTCGCCCACCACGTCGGAGCCACCGTAGTAGGTACCGGCTTCCGGCAGGCGCGCAGCATCCCAATCGAAGAAATACTGGGCGCCCAAGGTCAGCTCAGGGTTGACCATGAACGAGGTGGACAACTGGTTGCGGGGGACGAACAGCTCCTTGGCTTCGGTACCCGGCGAGGCAGCCAGCTTGGCCAGGTCCAGCCCGGACTGGCCGTAGCTCAGCGAGTGCACCGGGTTGAGCAGGGTTTCCCCCCAGAACAGGTTGTGCTGGCCGACTTTGGCGCTGATTTGCGATTGCTCGCCCACCTCGCGGCTGAAGAACACGAAGGCATCCAGCACCTCGCCCGAAGGGCCGCTGTAGTAGCGCTGTGCATAGTGGCTCAGGTGCGGGCTACCCAGCGGCACACCGGTGCCCGGCAGGCCATTGAGGCTGGGATTGATGCCAGACTGGTCACCGTTGCCGTTGACCAGCCGGTTGCTGTTGGAGCCGGTATTGTCATAAGCCTTGTCGTACCAGCTGGCGGTACTGACGCGAAAGCCGGTGTTGCCCTGGTAGACCACGTCCAGTTCGGTCAGCAGGTCGACGCGGTTGGTGATGTTGGTGCCGGCCTTGCGGAAGTTGTAGTCACCGTCATTGCTGTTGGGCGTGCCCAGCATACGTTTATCGGCGCTTTCAGTGCGCACGCCATAGTTGTACTTGACGGTATTGTCGAAGCGTACGGCCCAGTCTTCGCTGCCGGTAGTCACTTCGAAGGCTTGCGCGCCGGGCAGGCTGAGCAGGCCGATGGCGCAGGCGAGCAGGCAGCGCTGTGGTTTCACAGCACGGTGGATGCGGTGTTGTGGCATGGCGATGACTCCACTTATTGTTCTTGTTGTTCATGGCCGCCCGTCATCTGCGGGCTTGGCTTGGGCATCCGTGCGGGGTTGGCAGGTCAGTGGTCCAGGCGACGAATCAGGTTCTCGGCCAGCGGCCAGGGGCCAAAGCCGGCTGCCGGGTTGAGGTGGCCGACCGGCCCAAGGGCAACCAGTTCGCTGCCCCAGGCCTGGGCCATGACGCCAGCGGCGTCGAAACTGGCCAGCGGGTCATTGCTGCTGGCGGCGACGATGCTGGGGAACCGCAGCGGCGCCCTCGGCAACGGCGACCAGCCCTGCTCGGCCAGGCTTTGCGGGCTGGGGTAGTGGGCCGGCCACTGGGCGTGCAGATCGGGCGGTGCTGCCAGCAAGGCGCCTTTGATCGGCCGCTGATAGCGAGCGGCCCAGTGGGCCACCATGAGCACGCCAGCGCTGTGCGCCACCAGCACCACCTCACCGTCGATCTGCTCAAGCTCGCGCTGGATGGCTTCGACCCGGGCATCGCAGCTGAGCCTGTCGACCCGCAGCGGCGGTACGCTGCGGGCCTTGGCCAGGCGCGCCTGGAGCAAGGTCTGCCAATGCTCGCTGACATGCTCGCGCAGGCCAGGGATGATCAGCACGGTGGCGGTGGTTTGCAGTTTTTCCACGTCAGAACCTCGTCTTGCATCGGGGCTTGGATCGGGTACGAGGTTCACAGTAAAGAGGGGGCTCGGCGGGTGCTTCACATTGCGCGTCAGTGACTTTTCATTTGGTGACAAGCGGCGTTTACTGGCTTGTGCTTCTCATTGGATGACACGCAGGCTATAAATCACAGACCGTTTGACGGAAAACAATAAAAATGCCCGCCCTCGTCCGTGCCGCCAGCCTGACCAACTACCTCGAAGTGTCCCGCCATGTGGGCCTGAACCCCACCCCCTTGCTCGCCCAGGTGGGCCTCAGCGCTGCCCTGCTGGAGGACCCCAACCGGCGTATTCCGGCGGCCAACGTGATTGCCCTGCTGGAAGAGTCGGCCCGTGTCAGTGGTTGTGAAACCTTCGGCCTGCGCATGGCCGAATCGCGTCAACTCTCGGATTTCGGCGAGATCAGCCTGCTGCTCAGCCATCAGCGCAACCTGCGCGATGCCCTGGAAGTGATCGTCCAGTATCGTCACCTGCTCAACGATGCCCTGGCCATCCATGTCGAGGAAGCCGGCAAGACGGTCATCATTCGCGAAGAAGTGATCAACGAGCGGGCGCCGTGCAGCCGCCAGGCCACCGAGCTTGCCATCGGCGTGATGCTGCGCCTGTGTGCGGCGCTGCTGGGTAGCCAGTGGCACCCGATCAGCGCCAACTTCACCCATGCCGCGCCGGCCGACCTGGCCATCCATCGGCGTATCTTCGGCTGCACGCTGGTGTTCGGCAGCGAGTTCAACGGCATCGTCTGCCCCGCCGCCGACCTCGACTGCGCCAGCCCCCAGGCCAACGAGGCCATGGCACGCCTGGCACGGCGCTATCTGGACACCCTGCCTGCCGGCGGCACGCCGTCACTGGAGCTGGAGCTGCGCAAGACCATCTACCTGCTGCTGCCCATGGGCCGCGCCACCATCGAGCAGGTGGCGCAGACCCAGGGCATGAATGTGCGCACCCTGCAACGGCGCCTGGAGGAAGACGGGCTGACGTTCAAGGACATGATCAACAACGTGCGCCGCGACCTGGTGATGCGTTATCTGGAAAACCCCACCTATTCGCTGGGGCGCATCGCCGACATGCTCGGTTATTCGATGCCCAGTTCGTTCACCCGCTGGTTCATTGCCCAGTTCGGCATGCCACCCGCCACCTGGCGGGCACAGCATGCCGTGCAGGGGGCCTGAACACCCGAGTGCACCTGGGTCAGCGTCAGGCCGCTACGTGACAAGGCATCGATACTGCCCTCATCGCCCGCTCTCCTCGTCGCTCAGCACGATGTACACCTGCTGGCCCTGGCATTCGACCGGGTAGCTGTTGACCTTCAGCGCCGTGGAGTTGAGCAGGTAGCCGCTGGCCAGGTCGAAGCGCAGGCCATGGGCGCAGCACTGGATGACCCGGCCCTCCAGGCGCCCGCCGCACAGCGAGGCACCTTGGTGCGGGCAACGGTCGTCGATCACGTAGAGGGTATCGGCCACATTGAACACGGCCAGGCTCTTGCCGTGGCTCTCCACCAGCACACGCTCGTTGCGCTCAGGCACCTGGTTCGCCGCCAGGGCGATACGCCGACTCATGCCGGCACCTGTACTTGCAGGGCTTCAAGCATGGCCGCGAACAGCACATCAGCAGGTTGTGCCCCAGGAATCAGGCGGCCCTCATTGAAGCGGAAACAGGGCACCGCACTGCCGGCGCGCCCGGCACCGTCGAGGAACGGGCTGCCATCTTCACGCAGGCAATCGACCACTTGCGCCGCCTCCAGCCCACAAGACCGGGCAACGGCGAGCAATACCCGGCTGTCGCCCAGGTCGCGGCCCTGATGGAAGTAGGCAATGAACAGCTGAGTCAGCAGGGTTTCAAGCCGCCTGGCGCTGAGCAGGCCGGACGCACGCTGCAGCAAGCGGTGGGCATTGGCAGTGTTGGGCATGCGGCGGATACGCGCGAAGTCAATGTCTTCACCCACTACGCTGGCCGCTGCTCGCACCTGGGCCTGGCGCTCGCGAACGGCCTGCTCGCTGCCCAGTCGTTCTACATAGAAGGCGTGGAATGGCAGGCCATTGGCAGGCAACCCAGGCAGCAGCTGGACGCCGCGCCACTGCAAGGCCACCTGCACCTGTGGCTGCTCGCGCTGCAGCATCAACAGGGCGGCCTGCAGTTGCCGTTGGCCGATCAGGCACCACGGGCAAATGAAATCGAAGAACACTTCGACGGACAACGTCTGTTTCACGAACTCAACTCCCCGGTACGGCTGACCGATGCTTGCAGACGCTCCATGTCGCAGTGGTAATGGCGTTTGGCGATGAAGAATACGGCGGCGGCGGCGATGCTCATCAACGGCACCAGCTGGAACGCAGCGTGCAGACCGATCAGGTCGGAAACACGGCCGGCAATCAGTGGCCCGGTCGCCAGGCCCAGCAGGTTGTTGGCCAGGGTCAGGGTGGCGAATGCAGTGCCGTGCACGGCGGCGTGGGTCAGGTTGGCGACCATGGCACTGGACGGGCCGTTGGTGCCGACGGCGATCATCATGCCCAGGCCGATCAGTACCAGCTGCGCGGTGCCTGCCGGTAGCGCAAAGGCCACCGACAGCAGCAGGCAGCCGCCCAGGCAGTAGCCGATGGCCAAGCTGATCTTGCGGTCAGGCCGCTGACGGCCCAGGCGGTCACAGAGCATCGCGCAGAGGATGGTACCGATGCCGCTGCACAGCACGATCACCGCGGCGATCGCTCCAGCGCGGTCGGTGCCCATGGCGTAGTAACGGTTCAGGTAGCTGGGCATCCACACGATCACCGTGCCGCCGACAAACAGTTGCAAGCCGCTGCCGATGTACGCAGCGATCACCGAGCGCGAGCCGTACAGGCTGCGCAGCGGGTGGCTCGCCTTGACCTCGGCCGGTTCGGCGCCTCTGGCGGTGATGCAGGCCTCCTTGACGATCAGTGGGTACAGCAGTGCCAGCACCAGGCCGAACAGGGCCATGCCGGCGAATGCCCAACGCCACCCCAGGTGCTGGGCCAGCACGCCGCCCAGGGCCATGCCCAGTACCGAGCCGAACATGCCACCGGCCATGAAGGCGCCGGCCAGGGTCGAGCGCATGTCGCGGGGGAACACCGCCACCACCACGGCAATGCCGACGCTGCCATAGGCGGCCTCGCCGACACCCACCAGGAAGCGGGCGATGAACATCTGCGGGTAGTTTTCTGCCACGGCGCAGCCCAAGGTCGCCAGGCTCCACAGCACGGCCATCAAGACCAGGCTACGGACCCGGCCAAAGCGGTCGGCCAGCAATGACAACGGGAAGGTCAGCAGGCCGACCATCAGTGCGACGATGCCGCTGAGCAGGCCGAGCTGGCTGTCGGTCAGGGCCCACTCGCCCTTGAGCAGCGGGAATACCGCGTTGAGCACCTGGCGCGACATGTAGTCGGAGATCAACAGGCCGAAGGTCAGGGCGAAGACGACCCAGGCATAGCGCCTGGGTACGCTGTGCGCAGTGTCGCTGCCGGGTGCCTCGGCACTGGCGAGATAGGTGGCCATGCTGCCTCCTCGGGGTATCTGGCGTGGGTGGTGTTCTTGTTGTTATGGGTTACAGCCAAAATCTTTACCGCTTGGGCTGGCCTCTACGGGGCCCCGACGTGGCCGCGAAGAGGCCGGTCCTGCCTGTCAGGCCCGCTGCGGCACCCCCTTCTGCCCCGGCTGGCGATTCGGTGCCATGCCGTTGGCCTTGAGGGTCTGCTCGATGCTGGCGTACTGCTCGCCAATGCGGTAAATGGCCCGGGCCTCTTTGCCGTTGGCCACTTCGCGGCCCAGTTCATGGGCCACGCGCACGGTCTGCTGGATCTGCTGCACCGAGCCGAAGCGCTTGCCATGCTGGTCGATGATGGTGTCTTCGTTGCCGCAACGGGGATGCAGGCCCATGGCCAGGGCCATGGTGTTGAACGGCAGCACGTTCTTCAGTAACGATTCAGCAGTCAGCGTGCAGCCATCCGGTGCGCGGTGGATGAAGTTGAAGAAGTTGAACGGGTTGGGGCCGTCGAAACCGCCACCGATCCCGATCCAGGTCAGGTTCAGCGGGCCCATGTAATCACCCCGGCGAACGATGCGCTCGAGGGTTTCCAGGGCATGCATGCCGGTCAGCTGGAAGTGCGGCTGGATACCACTGGCCTGCAAGCGGCGCAGGTGTTCGCGGACCCAGGCCGGCCCGGCAGGCACGGTCATCTCGCTGTAGGCAGCGTGAATGGCCGGGTGGGCCAGGGAGGTGCCTTGCAGATACTCCGGATACAGCAGCTCCATGATGTTCATTTGCGTGGTGTTGATCGCCACGGTCACCTGGTCAGGGCGCGGGGTCAGCTCGGCGAGCATGTGCCGGGTGTCGTCGGACAGCCACTTGGCGGCCTCGCCTTCGCCCTCGGGGGCGAAGGAAATCGAACCTCCGACCTGGATGATCATGTCGGGCACCGCTTCGCGCACCCCGGCGATCAGCTCGTTGAACTTGGACAGGCGCTTGGAGCCCTTGCCGTCCAGTTCGCGCACATGCAGGTGCAGCACGGTGGCGCCGGCTTCATAGCAATCGACTGCCTTCTGCACCTGCTCGTCCATGGTCAGCGGGATATCTTCGGGGAAGTCCTCGGGCATCCACTCCGGGCCATACGGGGCGACGGTGATGACCACCTTTTCCATGTTTTCCGGGTGCAACGAATCGTCGAAGAATTGCATGCAGTAGTCCTCGCTATTGTTATTGTGCTGTGCGCCGCGAGCGTGCGCGGCGGTTGACTCAGTAGGTGCGGCTGCCCTTGATCCCCGCACGCTCCATCTTGCGATGGCACGCTGGGTAGTCCATGACCGCATAATGCTGGGTGCTGCGGTTGTCCCAGATGGCCACGCTGTTGGGCTTCCAGCGCCAGCGCACCTGGTATTCGGGCAGGTAGGCCTGGCTGACCAGGTAGCGCAGCAGGTCGGCGGCGCCGGGGTTGGCGTCCTGGCCGAAGCGCACGCGCTGGGGCGTGTGGTAATTGCTGAAATGGGTGGTGAAGGCATTGACGAACAGCACCTGCTCGCCGGTGTCCGGGTGCGTGCGAACTACCGGGTGTTCGGCATCCGGGAACTGCGCCTTGAGTGCCAGGCGTTTTTCGATCGGCATGGCGGCGCCGAAGCTGGCTTCGATGCTGTGGCGTGCGCGCAGGCCTTCGATCTTCGCCTTCACGTCACTTGGCAGGTTTTCATAGGCCAGCACCATGTTCGCCCACATCGTGTCGCCGCCCACCGGTGGGCACTCGACGCAGCGCAGCACGCAGCCCATGGGCGGTGCCTCGCGCCAGGTGGCGTCGGTGTGCCAGGCGTTTTCATAGCGGTCATTGGGCTGGTCAGGGCGCTTGTAGATCTGCACCAGGCCTGGGTGCTCCGGGTCGCTGCCGGCTACCGGGTGGTCTTCCAGCTCGCCAAAGCGCCGGGCGAAGGCCACATGCTCGGCACGGCTGAAATGCTGGTCACGCAGAAACAGCACACGGTGCTTGAGCAACTGCCCGCGCAGTAGCTCGAACAGGTCGTCGTCATGGATCGCGTCAGCCAGGTTGACCCCGGTTATTTCGGCGCCGATCGCACAGGTCAGTTGTTCGATGTGCATGCTGTTGCCCTCTTCAGATGACGAAGATCGACGAGCCGGTGGTCCTGCGCGCTTCCAGGTCACGATGGGCCTGGACGGCGTCCTGCAGGGCGTAGTGCTGGTTGATTTCGATGCGGATGCGGCCGCTGCTGACGTGGTCGAACAGCTCGCCGGCCAGGTCGGCCTTTTCGCCAGGGTCGGCAATGAAGTCGGCCAGTGCCGGGCGGGTCAGCTGCAGCGAGCCCTTGATCGCCAGCAGCTGTGGCTCGAACGGCGGGATGGTGCCGGAGGCGGTACCGACGCAGACCATCAGGCCACGGCGCTTGAGCGAATCGAGCGAGCCCATGAACGTGTTCCTGCCGACGCTATCGAACACCACGTTGACGCCGACGCCATCGGTGAGTGCTCGCACTCGGCTGGCCACGTCCTCGACGCTGTAGTTGATGATCTGGTCGCAACCATGGGCGCGGGCGATCTCGGCCTTGGCCTCGGTAGACACCGTGCCAATCACATTCAGCCCCAGCAGGCGCGCCCACTGCGCGACAATCAGGCCGACTCCACCCGCCGCCGCGTGCAGCAGCACGGTGTCGCCGGGCTTGAAGGCGTACAGCCGGCGCATCAGGTAGGCCGCCGTCAGGCCGCGCATGGTCATGGCGGCGGCGGTCTCGAAGGCAATGGTTTCCGGCAGCTTGATCAGCGCTGCGGCGGGGATCAGGCGCTCGCTGCAATAGGCGCCGAGGGTGTTGAGGAAGCCGGTGTAGGTCACCCGGTCACCCACCGCCACCTGGGTCACGCCCTCGCCTACCGCCTGCACCACGCCGGAGGCTTCCACGCCAATGCCATTGGGCAGCGGGATCGGGTAGGTGCCGTTGCGAAAATAGGTGTCGGCATAGTTCAGGCCCACCGCCACCTGACGCAGGCGCACCTGGCCCGGGCCGGGTTCACCGACCTCGGCGTCCTCGTAACGCAGCACTTCGGGGCCACCGGTCTGATGGAAACGTACGACTTTGGACATGCTTGTCTCTCCAATCATCGATCTGAACGCGGGGCGTCAGTTCTGGGTAACTGGAATGTAAGCGCTTGGGGTATGGGGTGCTTCGCATCGGGCGACAGCGGGTTTTCATTTGATGACAGAGCGCCGGGGCTGGGGCTGCAATCTTTTCTTCATGAGCCACCTTGATGGCTAGCAAAGGCCCGACTAATACTTAAATCTCTGCCTGGGGAGGCACGAAACATGCAACCAAGATTCGTTATCGTTCCGGCGGTGCCCATCGAAAAGCAGTCGTTCCGCATCGGCACGCGTTACTACGCGGCGACCGAATGCGGCGGTTTCGATATCTATGACAATCAGGAAAAGGAGCGGCTCAAACCCAGTTACCCGAGCAGGACGGATGCCGAGGTACAGTGCCGAAACATGAACATGGCCAAGCAAACCAGGTAGTCAGTTACCCTGACCGTCATGCGTGAGGGCCGGCAAGCCGGCTCTCAGCGAACTGCATCGTCATCAGCCTTGCCAGCCTCGCCGTCCTGCCACCCGGCAATCAGGCGCTGGGCATTGGCATCGCAATCCATGCCCTGTGGCTTGCTCTGCATGCCGGCGATCACCGCCAGCAATTGTGCGCGGTTCTGCGCCAGGCGTAACTGCATGGCTTCGATTTCAGCCACCTTGCGCTTGAGGCTTGCCAGCAGCAGATCATGCCGTGCTGTGCCGTCACCCGCTGCGCTGGTCAGCTTGCGCATTTCCTCCAGGCTGAAGCCTGCCTGCTGCCCGCAGGTGATGATCTCCAGCGACCTCACCGCCTGCTCCGGGTAGTCCCGATAACCGTTGCCCAGGCGTCGAGCCTCGATCAGGCCGCTGGCTTCATAGAAACGGATGCGTGATGCGCTGAGGCCCGTGCGTCGGGCCAGTTCGCCAATTTTCATGGGGGGCTGAAATTCTCTGTTGACCTTAAGGTTTACTTTAACCTTAGCCTTCTCCAAAACCCAACCCGCCCGACGCCCGGCGCTACCTTGGAGAACACCGCATGTCCCCCTTCCAGCCCCTGCAACTGCCCAATGGCAGTGTCATCCCCAACCGCTTGGCCAAGGCGGCCATGGAAGAAAACCTCGCCAATCAGGACCAGACCCCTTCCGATCGCTTGCTGCGCCTGTATCAGGCCTGGGCTGAAGGCGGCGCCGGCTTGCTGCTGACCGGTAACGTCATGGTTGACCCCGCCGCCATGACCGGCCCGGGCGGCGTGATGCTCGATGACAGCCAATCGTTGCAACGTTTCCGCCAATGGGCCGAGGCCGGTCGCGCCAAGGGCGCGCAGTTCTGGATGCAGATCAACCACCCCGGGCGGCAGATGCAGGCCAACCTCGGCCAGCCCACCGTGGCACCCTCGGCGGTGGCGCTGGACATGGGCGGCTTGTCGAAGCTGTTCCCGCAGCCCAAGGCCCTGGACGAAGGCGAAATTGCCGCGCTGATTCAGCGCTTCGCCCGCACTGCGGCACTGGCCGAACAAGCCGGCTTCAGCGGGGTGCAGATCCACGCCGCCCATGGCTACCTGCTCAGCCAGTTTCTCTCGCCACTGACCAACCGGCGCCAGGACCGCTGGGGTGGCAGCCTGGAAAACCGCGCGCGGCTGCTGCTGGAGGTGGTCAAGGCAGTGCGCGAGGTGGTATCTCCCGGCTTCAGCGTGGCGGTCAAACTCAACTCGGCCGACTTCCAGCGCGGCGGCTTCGAGCCTGCCGACGCGCGCCAGGTCGTGCTGTGGCTGAACGAACTGCAGGTGGACCTGGTGGAACTGTCCGGCGGCAGCTACGAAGCACCGGCCATGCAAGGCGACGCCCGCGACGGGCGCACCCTGGCACGGGAGGCCTACTTCCTCGAGTTCGCCCGCGAAATCGCCGCGATCGCCCGGATGCCGGTGATGGTCACCGGTGGCATCCGCCGCCTGCCGGTGGTCGAACACGTGCTTGCCAGTGGCGTGGCCATGGCCGGTATCGCCACCGCACTGGCGGTCGACCCCAACCTGCCTCGACGCTGGCAAGCCGGCGAGACCAAGGCCCTGGCCGAACTGCCGCCGATCCGCTGGAAGCGCAAGGCATTCGCCGCCCTGGCCTACATGGCGCTGGTCAAGCTGCAGATGCGCCGGCTGGCCAAGGGCAGCAAACCCAAGGCCAAGGCCTCTCCCCTGGGAGCCCTGCTGCTGGAACAGTGGTGCACCCTGCGCCGGGTAAAGCAATACAAGCGCATGATGGCTAACCGGCTGGATTGATGCTGTTCGATGATGGCCGGCTGGGCCATTCAGGCTATCGACGCCTATGGCAGCCGGTCAATCCAGGCATTCTCTTGCGGCCAGGCGCAACTTGTCACTCGACAGGAAACTGCCTTTGTAGAACGTTGCGCGGCTACCTTCCCGGTACTCAACGACTTCCAGCACTTCGTCTGACGTCACGGCGCTGGGCGCGGTCAGCCGATAACCGTGATTGATCGATTTTTGCGTGGTATGAGGGGACAGCGCCTGCCACTTTGGCAGGACGCAGGCGGCATAATCTTCCGGGGATTTCGAGGTCAGCTTACTGGCGGTAGGCTTGCCTGGGTTTGCGCAAGCGGCAAGGCTGACAATGACTGCGAAACTGAACAAAATACGAAAGGTTGGCATTTGCAATTAACCAGGCGGAAACGTGTGCCATTCTATCCGGTATCGAGCCAATGCAAAAAGCCCGCTTGTGTGCGGGCTTTGTTCTACTGCAAATCATCACTTCAAGCTTTTTTGCACATCAACGCCGCATCGAGCAGCCTGCCATGGTCGTACCAGGCGTCGCGCTGGTAAGCAGTGAACTGGCGGTCGGTTCCCGTACCGTGCAGCTCCACCAGGCCATCGGCCTTGTTGGGGTCGGTACTTTCAACGTACAGCTTGACCGAGTTGTCAGTGTCGACTTCATAAGTTTTGACATTGACCGGAAGTTCGCCTTTGACGCACCCCAGATAGGCTGGTGTGCTTCTCTCGGTGGTGCCAGACGTATAATCATGGCCACTTCGCACGTCCGGGTTCTGTGCGCACCCGGCCATGAACAGCGTAGCGGATGTGGATAACAGTACTGCGCCTGCAACCGATCTTGAGCTCTTCACGCGACACGCTCCTGCTGCCCCTTCTAGAACTTGAAAAGTGGCCAAGCACACCGCCCTTTTTTGGTTTTCATTGCCCAATGGTACTGCGCAATACGGACAGCACGATATGCTTGTTGGCTATAGAGGTAATGGCCAATTACCCTTAGGACTTTCGAGTTATTTCTTTAGGCCAACGGAACGATTCAAGCAGCCCTGATTCTCATGCGTATCGACCCGGCGCATCGTTCAGGAGAAACCCATGCTGTGGTGGCTGGAGATACTCGCTCAGTTCATGGCTTCCGCAGGCCTTGCCGTGTTCAGCATTTTCGTTTTCTGGGCCTGTACGCTGCTGTTTGGCCGGACTTACAGCAAACTGATGTCTGCCGTACTGGCGGTGGCACTGCTGGGCATTGCGGCCTTTCCGCATGGTGCGAGCTTTGCCGTCAACCAGCAAACGCTGCTGGGGAATGGCAGCGATTTCCTGTTGCTGGTGGCTGACGCGATGGGTGTGATCAGTGCCGTCATCATTGCGTCGTTCTTCTTCGACCCGGGGCGGTTGCTGGATGAAGCGTGACTGGCAGGCAGGCTACCTTGTATCAGTAGTGACGGTATCCTGCTGCCCCGTGTCGAGGAGATAAACATGAGCATTCGCAGCCTTGCCAGACATCTTCCTGCAGACCCAGATAAAGAAGGCTGGGTGCTTGGCTGGGGCGTGCTGCGAGCCTTGCACCCTTGGCACTTTGTCGACGTCTATGCCGACCAGAAAACCGCCAGGGCCGAGGCGCAGCGCCGTGGCGATGGCTATGTCGTCGAATTTGGCTCGCACCGACTCGGTTCGGATGAATTCGTCTGCGGTATAACCCCACCTGAAGGGTGACCATTACATCATGCCCACGGCAAACGCTCGGACGGAAGACGGCTGACGTTCAACCGTCAAAGAAGCCGCTCAACGTTATGGCCGAACGAATACCGATAGCCTCTACAGAACGCATCCCATTCATCGCCCGACCAGCCGGACCTGCGTTTGACCTGCCTCAAGTCGTGCCGGGCGGCCCGCTTCGCGGTAAGACGTTGCCTGGCCTTCTCAAGATCCAGCAAGGCCACCTTGATGCTCGGCTCGCTGAAATCGACAAAGACATGCTTCAGATACAGGCAACCGTGCTGCCAACGGCCAACGTTCAACCTGGCGAGTACTCGGCCATACGCCTCCAGGATTTCGTGGTGGCGCCTGGACCCGAGTGATTGGTCGAGGTGGTTGGCGTAGAAGTCCTCCAGCGACAGGTAACCGTCCAGCGCTGCCGTCACCATCACGGCATGCCACTCTCCGCCCTGTTTACGGACATGGGCGTGGACAAGCGATGGCGTTGATACACCTAATGATGCAGCCGCACGCAGGGCCTTCGCTTCACGCGCAACTGTCGGGTAGCCCAACGGGTGCAACAAGCTTCGATAGACATGCCCGACTTGCTGTTTCTTGTAGAAAGTCAGGCCCTCCAGCTCGACGCGAAGTACACCACTCTCCCCGCCTCTGCGGATATTGGGGGGTTCCACCCATTTTCCGGGGGCGCCGAGGATGTCCTCTACAGGTGGGTGGGAGGGTCTCATGTTTGTTGAATTATTAGTCATTGAGCACTCACTCATTTGCCAGCCTTGGCGCGGCGAGACTCGAAATATAAACCCCTGATCTCATCGGCGGCTACAGCAGATATCACCGTCGGCACGCCCTGGGCTGTAATGCTTGTGACCTCTTTCTGCCAAGAGGGCGCGCCAGAGGGGTTCAGCCGCTTTGGCTTTGAACGTACTGTTCAGCCATGACCTTCCCCTCCAGAATGGCTTCAGTCGAAGAGGAAAAAGGCCGACTCACCCGTAGCGTTCGTGCCGTTGCACCTGGTTTCCCTACTTCGACCAACATTCCGGTGGGGAACTCGATACTCGACTCCCACAGCACGTATATGGATGCCTGGTAACCCAGGTAGGAATGGACG
The DNA here is from genome assembly GCF_014269035.2 of Pseudomonas vlassakiae. GTDB lineage: Bacteria > Pseudomonadota > Gammaproteobacteria > Pseudomonadales > Pseudomonadaceae > Aquipseudomonas > Aquipseudomonas vlassakiae. The sequence continues at coordinate 29,201 of NZ_JABWRP020000007.1, read as the reverse complement.
TAAAGGTCATGACTGGTGGACTGAAGGCTCATCACGTTCTCCAACTGGGCGCCTCGAATGCGCCTCTGATGGAGATACGACAGGTGCCTTTGCAGAAGCGTTCCGTTTCCCGCCCACAGGGAGGAGCTACCCGAAGGAAGCGCAGCGGCGGTACGGATATTGAAAGCGCTGGAGGACGAGGTGGGTTGATCCGAGGTCCGGACCAACCCTTAACGCCATTTAGCCCGCAGCCACCGTCGGTCTCACTGCATGCACGCCCTCGACTGCGATTTTTCGTGCCCTTGCTACACCCCATGCCATCGCACGGGTCATCGATTCGCCTGGACGGGCAGCGAACGACTCCTCGTGAACCGCCATGCCTTGAGGTGCATAAACGCCTATGAACATCTGCGTTTGACCGGTCCTTGAAAGCCTTACCTGAACATCAATGTGCGTGCCGTCGTCGAGCGTTTCGTCATGGGTCCGGTGGTGCAGCGTCGGGTCTGCCCAACCCCAGAACACATTTCCACGAACTCGCATGTGACCCTCCTTTAATCTTGTATTTAAGATCCATAGGGAGATCAAAGTAAGGCGCATCAAGTAACTTTCAAGTGCCCTTTACCGGAAATAACATTTGAACGACAGGCGGCTCCGAAACTGATACAAAGCTATAATTTTGTATAAGTTATTGTGGGCATTTGTGAAACTTCGCGACCCTCGCCAGCTTCGCTTCCGCTCGGTAGCGACTCGGCAAATTCAATCCACTGTTTAAATGCAGCCCGGTGCGCCTCGCACATGGCTTGCCAGTCCGGCCCACCAAGACGGCCATAGGCCACCTGGTTCATCGTTGATGAAACAAGCGAATCGAGTTCGCGAAGCAACGTGTATGCGCGGTACCTTCTTTCACGTTCCGGCATGGTCCTGCCCCCCACAATGCACAGCAAGGTTTGAGCCTGTCCGAGGCTTCTGCCTGGTAGACCTTCATGGCCTGCCTTCTTTCCATCAATGCTAACCGTTCCGCCGAATGGCGGCGAGGCGAAGCCATGACTCAAGCATTTCCATGCAGCGCTCGTTCAGGAGCAAAGGGCAATTCAGCGAGTCGCCGTTCGGCTTCCTGCCGGGGCAGGATGGAATGCACGTCGAGCAGCCATAGGACCTGCTCACGCCGCGGCACCCGATTCTCAACGGTTTGGGGCGTCGGATAGCGCCCCCCCGTATAACTGCCGCCGCACCTATGCGACAATGCGCTCAATGTCTGGTCCCAACCCCGCATTTATCGCCCAACAGCTCGGGCATGGCGTGCAGATGCTCTTGTCGACTCATGCGCGCTGGATCAACTCGTCCAACGACTGGCAGGAGCTTGCAAAGCTCCAGAGTGGTCCGGAATGGGTCCGTAGCTGCGACGAAGCCACGTAAGTTATTGATAGGTAAGCTCCTTGATCTCCACCGCTAATATCACCATGCAGTTCGGCTCCAAGCCGCTGTTCGAAAACGTTTCGGTCAAATTCAACAACGGCAACCGCTATGGCCTGATTGGTGCCAACGGTTGCGGCAAGTCCACCTTCATGAAGATCCTCGGCGGCGACCTGGAGCCGTCCGGCGGCCAGGTCATGCTCGAGCCGAACACCCGCCTGGGCAAACTGCGCCAGGACCAGTTCGCCTACGAAGAATTCACCGTGATCGACACCGTGATCATGGGCCACGGCCAGCTGTGGAAGGTCAAGGCCGAGCGCGACCGTATCTACTCGCTGCCGGAAATGACCGAGGAAGACGGCATGGCCGTCGCCGAGCTGGAAACCGAATTCGCCGAAATGGACGGCTACACCGCCGAATCCCGCGCCGGTGAACTGCTGCTCGGCCTGGGTATTCCCCTGGAACAGCACTTTGGCCCGATGAGCGAAGTGGCACCGGGCTGGAAGCTGCGGGTACTGCTGGCCCAGGCACTGTTCTCGGACCCGGACGTGCTGCTGCTGGACGAACCGACCAACCACCTGGATATCAACACCATCCGCTGGCTGGAAAACATTCTCACGGCGCGTAACAGCACCATGATCATCATTTCCCACGACCGGCACTTCCTCAACAGCGTGTGCACGCACATGGCCGACCTGGACTACGGTGAGCTGCGCCTGTTCCCGGGCAACTACGACGAGTACATGACCGCCGCCACCCAGTCGCGCGAACAGTTGCTTGCGGACAACGCCAAGAAGAAAGCCCAGATCGCCGAACTGCAGACCTTCGTCAGTCGCTTCTCGGCCAACGCCTCCAAAGCCAAGCAGGCGACTTCGCGTGCCAAGCAGATCGACAAGATCCAGCTGGCCGAGGTCAAGCCTTCGAGCCGTGTCAGCCCGTTCATTCGTTTCGAACAGAACAAGAAACTGCACCGCCAGGCGGTAGTCGTCGAGAAGATGGCCAAAGCCTTCGATGACAAGGTGCTGTTCAAGAACTTCGACATCACCGTCGAAGCGGGCGAGCGCGTGGCGATCATTGGCCCCAACGGTATCGGCAAGACCACCCTGCTGCGCACCCTGGTCGGCGAGATGACCCCGGATGCAGGTTCGGTCAAGTGGACCGACAGCGCCGAGGTGGGCTATTACGCCCAAGACCATGCCCACGATTTCGAAGAGGACATGACCCTGTTCGACTGGATGGGCCAGTGGACCAGCGGCGAGCAGGTGATCCGCGGCACCCTGGGGCGCATGCTGTTCTCCAACGACGAAATCCTCAAGTCGGTGAAAGTGATTTCAGGTGGTGAACAAGGCCGCATGCTGTTCGGCAAGCTGATCCTGCAGAAGCCGAACGTGCTGGTGATGGACGAACCGACCAACCACCTGGACATGGAATCGATCGAAGCGCTGAACCTGGCGCTGGAAAACTACCCGGGCACCCTGCTGTTCGTCAGCCATGACCGCGAATTCGTGTCGTCCCTGGCGACGCGTATCATCGAGCTGAGCCCGGATGGTGTAGTGGACTTCAGCGGGACTTATGACGACTACCTGCGTAGCCAGGGTGTTGTGGTCTGAGGTAGCTGGGCTGGCCTGATCACCTTGTAGTGGCTGGGCCGGCCTCTTCGCGGGGTTACCCGCGAAGAGGCCGCTGTCCACGTCACTGGATGACACTCCCCGACGAATATTTCGTTAGCATGCTTTCATTTACTTCGCGCAGCGGCCATGATTAGGGCACGCCCAACCGCCCGCCCGCGAACGTGCCCATGACCGCGCAACAACCCGCCCCCGCCAGCAGTACCTTCAGCATTACCCTGCAGATCCTGTCGATCGTCTTCTATACCTTCATTGCCTTCCTCTGCATCGGCCTGCCAATTGCGGTGCTGCCCGGCTATGTGCACGACCAGCTGGGCTTCGGCGCGGTGGTTGCCGGGGTGACCATCGGCCTGCAGTACCTCTCGACCCTGCTCAGCCGCCCTTTTGCCGGTCGCGTGGCCGATACCCTGGGGGGTAAGAAGGCCATTGGCTATGGCTTGCTGGGCATCGCTGGTTGCGGGGTGCTGACGCTGCTTTCGGCCTGGTCGTTGAAGGCGCCGCTACTGAGCCTGGCCCTGCTGCTCGGTGGCCGGGTGCTGCTAGGGCTGGCCCAGGGGCTGATCGGCGTCGCGACCTTGAGTTGGGGCATCAGCCACGTCGGCCCGGAACACACGGCGCGAGTGATCTCGTGGAATGGCATCGCCTCGTACGGGGCTATCGCCATCGGCGCGCCGGTCGGTGTGCTGGCAGTCGCTGGCCTGGGTTTCAGCCTGCTTGGGCCTGCCCTGCTGGTACTGGCGCTGCTGGCGTTGCTGGTGCTGCGCAAACGCCCCGACGTGGTGGTGACGCGCGGTGAACGGTTGCCCTTCTGGTCGGCCTTTGGCCGTGTCGCGCCCTGCGGCCTGGGGCTGACCCTGGCGTCGATCGGCTATGGCACACTGACCACCTTCGTCACCCTTTATTACCTGGAACGCGGCTGGGTTGGCGCCGCCTGGTGCCTGAGCGCCTTCGGCGTGTGCTTCATCATTTCTCGGCTGTTGTTCGTCAATGCAGTCAACCGCTTCGGCGGCTACAACGTGGCCATGGCCTGCATGGCCACCGAAGTGATCGGCCTGAGCCTGCTGTGGCTGGCCCCCTCGCCGCCCTGGGCAATGGTCGGTGCCGGCCTGACCGGCTTCGGTCTGTCGCTGGTGTATCCGGCACTGGGCGTCGAAGCCATCAAGCACGTGCCAAGCAGCAGCCGGGGCGCCGGGCTGGGGGCCTATGCTGTGTTCTTCGACATGGCACTGGCCATCGCCGGCCCGTTGATGGGCGCGGTGGCCGTGCACCTGGGGTATGCCTGGATCTTCTGCGTCGCAGCCCTGCTGGCCTTGGCCGGCGTCGGCCTGACACTGCTACTGGCGCGGCGCAGCCGCCGCGGCTGAACGCTCGGCCGGCTCCGGTGCACCCAGGGCCTGGGTGAAGAACGCGGCCGTGTCGCGCTGCAGTGAATGGTGGATGTGGCGCCGGTCGACACCCTCGGCGTCCTTGCACAGCACCGGCATGCGCGCATGCTGCTCCTCGTCGCAGCGGGCCATGAACACGAAGTGCCCGGCCCCCTCCAGCAAACGGTAATCAGGGGTGATCGGTAGTTTGCGCGCCAGTTCTTCGGCATTGCGGTCCACCGCCACCAACTGGTCGCTGTCGCCGCTGTAGATCAGCGCAGGCACCTTCACAGCAGCCAGGGCATGGCGGCCGAACAGCAGGCTCAGCGGTGCCATCAGCATCACCGCACCTACCCGGGGGTCGGCCTTGGGCGCCAGCTCGCTGCGGTCGGCAATCAGCACGCCATGGGTCTTGCAGGCATCGGCATCACCGGGGCGCTCCAGGCAATAGCGGCGCAGGCGATCCAGGTCGGGCTGGGCGCCAGACAGGATCAACGCGGTTTCACCGCCAGCCGAGTAGCCGATAACGCCGACCTTGCCATCATTGAGGTAAGGGCCGAGCAACGCGTCTTCACGGGCCGAGGTGATGGCCTCGCTGATCTGCAGGGGCCGACCATAAAGATTGCTCAGCGTGCCGAGGCGGCTGTGGTCGCGGGCGTTGTCGCCCGGGTGTACGACCGCCACCACAACGAAGCCCTGCCGGGCCAGGGACGTGGCCAGGTAATGCAGTGCCAGCGGGCTGCCAGTGTTGCCGTGGGACAGCACCAGCAACGGAAACTGCCCAAGGGCGACCGGGGCCTCTTCAGCGACGTCGATGGGGTAACCGTCGATGCGGATGTTACGCGGCGTTCCCTGGGATGGATAGAACGCCAAGGCCTGCATCGGCCGGGCATCGACCGGGTCATCCAGGGTCATGTGGTGCAAACCGGCAACCCAAGGGGAGGCCTCGGCTTGGCTCAACAGGCCACCGAGCAGCAATGCCAGCAAACAGCGGGGAGTGTTCATCGGTCGGCTATCGCGCAGCAGGCACCAGGATAGCGTCAGCATAGAACCGGCACGGCCAGCGGCACATGAAAACTGGATGAAAAAAAGCCGACTGGCGCATGGAGCGCCAGCCGGCTTGTCTGTCGCCAGAGGATCAGGCTGCGGCGAACAGCTCGTTGGCAATCTGCGCCTGGGCGGCGTCGATGGCCTGGGTACGGTGCTCCGGGCCATAGGCCAGGCCGTGGGCGCGGACGACTTCGAGGTCGGTGATGCCGATGAAGCCGAGGAACACCTTCAGGAAATCTTCATGGCCGACGCCGGTCGGCTGGCCAGCGTGCAGGCCACCCGCGGTGGAGACCAGCACCACTTTCTTGTTGCCGCACAGGCCTTCCGGGCCGGCTTCGGTGTAACGGAAGGTCTTGCCCGCTACGGCCACACGGTCGATCCAGGCCTTGAGCTGGGTCGGCACACTGAAGTTGTACATCGGCGCGCCAATTACCACGGCGTCGGCCGCAAGGAATTCTTCCAGGGTTTCGGCGCTCAGCTTGGCCTCGAAGGCCTGCGCGGCGTCACGGGCTTCTTCCGGGGTACCGGCCGCCATCAGGGTGGCGGACGAGAAATGGGCGATGGCGTCGGCGGCCAGGTCACGGTAGACCACTTCGATGCTTGGGTCTGCAGCTTTCCAGGCTTCGACAACTTCGCGGCTCAGTTGGCGAGAGGCGGAATTGTCGCCCAGGATGCTCGAATCGATATGCAACAGTTTCATGGGACTCTCCTGTGAGTGAAGACCGCAGCGGTGGGCGATCACGATGGAAAGAATCCTACCGGGACGACGAATAGCTGAAAAGTCGCTAAAAATGCGTTAGTTTGTCCCACAGGTAGAACAGTGAGCCGGTACCATGCAAGACCTCAATGACCTCTTCTATTTTGCCCAGGTGGTCGAAGCCGGTGGTTTTGCTGCCGCCGGTCGCCAGCTGGGCATCCCCAAGTCGCGCCTGTCGCGGCGCATCGCCGAACTGGAGGAACGCCTCGGCACCCGCTTGCTGCAGCGCACCACGCGCCAGCTCAAACTCACTGCCGTGGGTGAACGCTACTTGCACCACTGCCAGGCCATGCTGCTGGAGGCCGAGGCTGCCGAAGAGGTGGTGGCGAGCATGAGCAGCGAGCCGCGCGGGCGGCTGCGTGTGTCGTGCCCGGTGGCCTTGGCCCATGCCTTTCTGCCGGACATCATCAGCCGCTTTCTCGAGCAGTATCCACAGGTGCAACTGGACATGGTCTTGCTCAACCGCCGGGTCGACCTGATTTCCGAAGGCATCGACGTGGCCCTGCGCGTGCGCGACCTGGGCGACGAGGACCCGGCCCTGGTCACTCGCCGGCTGCGCCAGGCGCAAATGCAACTGGTGGCAGCGCCGGGCTTTGCCGAGCACCTGCGCGAGCCCGCCGAGTTGGCCACCTTGCCCGTGCTGGGAGCCGCCGAAGCCGATCGGCTGGTGCACTTTCGCTTGTTCGGGCCCAATGGCCGGCAACAGGAAATCGCCCTGGAGCCACGCCTGGCGATTGACGATTTTGTCGTGCGTAACGCTGCCGTGCGCGCCGGGCTGGGCTTTACCGCTCTGCCCAGCATGTTCTGCGAAGAGGAGCTGGAACGTGGCGAGTTGGTGAAGCTGCTGCCGGACTGGTCTTTGCCTGGCGGCTACCTGCAGGCGGTCTACCCTCATCGGCGTGGCTTGTTACCGGCCGTGCGGGCATGGATAGACCACCTGGCGGCGTCGTTCGAGGCGTGTGGGGAGCGTTATGTCTAGGCAGACGATCAGCGAAGACCAGGTGGCGGCGTTCTGCCTGAGCCTGCCGGGTGCGCGGGAAGACTACAAATGGGGCGGCGTCCGGGTGTTTTCCGTAGCCGGCAACAAGATGTTCGCGGTGCTCGACCTGGCTGGCGCCGGGTTGTCGTTCAAGGTGGCCGATGAGTTGTTCCTGGGCTATTGCGACCGGCCGGGTGTGCGGCCCGCACCCTATCTGGCACGGGCGAAATGGATCAGCATGGCACCACCCTACCCGATGGGCCGTGAAGAACTGTGCGACTTGCTCCAGCGCTCGCACCAACTGGTGGTGCGTCGGCTGCCAAGACGTTTGCAGGCAGGCCTGCTGGGCTGATCAGTTGAAAGGCAGGAAACGGCTGCCGAGGAACAGGTAGTCGAGCCAGAACACCTGGTGCAGCAGCACGATGCCCCAGCACACCAGCTGGTAGGACCATTTGCGCGTCTTGTGTCGGAACAGTTGCTGAGCGACCAGTGCGCCGGGCCAGCCCCCCAGCAATTCGCTGGCATGCAGGACCTTTTCTGGTGTGCGCCAGGCATCGCCCTGGGCCTGGCGCTTGTCCTGCCAGTACAACAGCAGGCTGATCAGGCTGACCAGCGGGTACATCGCCAGGGGTACCCAGTTCTGCCCGTTCCAGCCCATCTTCGCCGCGCCAAGCCCTGGCAGCAGGCACAGCACGGCCAGCAGCAACCCCTTGATGCGCGCATTGCGCACGCTCTGCGTGTGTCCAGCGCCGCGTGGCGCCGTGTGCGGTGCCCGCGCCATGTCAGCTGTGCGCCGTCGCCCAGTCGACCCAGCCGAACTGCCAGGTCGCCAGGATCAGCAGGCCAAAGACGATGCGGTACCAGGCAAAGGCCGCGTAGCTGTGGTTGGCGATGAACTTCAGCAGCGCCCGCACAGCAATCATGGCGAAGATGAACGAGGTCACGAAACCGATGGCGAAAACCGGCAGGTCGCTGGGTTCGAACAGGTGGCGGTACTTGTAGCCCGAATACACCGCTGCGCCGACCATGGTCGGCATTGCCAGGAAGAACGAGAATTCGGTGGCTGCCTTGCGCGACAGGCCAAACAACAGGCCGCCGATGATGGTGGAACCCGAGCGCGAGGTACCCGGGATCATCGCCAGGCACTGCACGAAGCCAATCTTCAAGGCGTGGGTCCAGCGCATGTCGTCAACATGGTCGACCGCTACGGTGTGCTGGCGACGCTCGGCCCAGAGCATGATCACGCCACCGATCACCAGCGCCGTCGCCACGGTGATCGGGTTGAACAGGTATTCATGAATCAGGTCGGCGAACAGTACGCCCAACACCACCGCCGGCATGAACGCCAGCAGCAGGTTACCGGTGAAGCGCCGAGCCTTCGGCTGGTTGGCCAGGCCGAACACCACTTCGAGAATCTTGCTGCGGAACTCCCACACGACCGCCAGGATCGCTGCCAACTGAATAATGATGTTGAACGCCATGGCCCGTTCGCCACCAAACCCGATCAGGTCGGCGACGATGATCTGGTGACCGGTGCTGGAAATCGGCAGAAACTCCGTGAGCCCCTCGACCACGCCTAAGATGATTGCCTGGAAGGCAGTCCAAAAATCCATCATTCCCCCGATGAAGCACTGCTGCTTGCAGGCCCCTTATTTTTGATTTGCTTGTGATTGCCGCACGCGGCGCGGCCTTTTTACAGCGCCTTCTGGGACCTACGCCAGTGGAAAAGTTCACCTTGGCTAAAGGTTTCATCTTGCCCGGCCGAGATCCTATCAAAGCGGCAAGGCAAACGCGCGCTCGGCCTGTGGCAGAGTAGCCAATAAGTAGCACTTAGCCATTAGTCGAGTGCCTGCCATCTGCAAAGCATGCTTGGATGCACCTGAATAAAAAGAACAATGCAGGAGAGGATTCGATGAAGGCATTGCGGTCGATGTCGATCAGCCGTCGGTTATGGCTGATTCTGGTGGTTGCGGTGGGCATGCTGGTGATGCTCGGCCTGCTGATGCTGCGCCAGATCCATGGCGATCTGTACCAGGCCAAGGCGGAAAAAACCCGCCACGTGGTGCAGACCGCCGCTGGCGTACTGGCCTATTACCAGGGCCTGGAAGCCGCCGGGACGCTCAGCCGCGAGGCGGCGCAGCAGCAAGCCCTGCAAGTGGTGCGGGCGCTGCGCTACGACCAGAACGACTATTTCTGGATCAACGACCTGGGGCCGAAGATGATCATGCATCCTGCCAACCCCAAGCTCGATGGCCAGGACCTCTCCGCCATTCGCGACCCGGACGGCTTCGCCGTGTTCAACGAGATGGTGGCCCTCGCCCGCAGCCAGGGCGCCGGCCCGGTCGACTATCGCTGGCCCAAGCCGGGCGCCAGCGAGCCGGTGGCCAAGACCTCCTATATCCAGCTGTTCGAGCCTTGGGGCTGGATCATCGGTTCCGGCGTCTACGTCGACGATGTGCAAGCCGAATTCGCCCGCCAGTTGCGTGATGCCTCATTGGTCGGCCTGGCCATCGCCGTGCTGATGGCCCTGGTGGTCATGCTGATTGCCCGCAGCATTGCCCGCCCCCTCCAGGAAGCGGTGCAGGCGATGGGCAACATCGCCAGCGGCGAAAGCGACCTGACCCGCCGCCTGGACACCCACGGCCACGACGAGATCACCCACCTGGGCCAGCACTTCAACCAGTTCAACGGCAAACTGCAAGGGGTCGTCGGCCAGCTTCAGGGTGCCGCCCATGCCCTGGCGCAGTCGGCCGGGCATGTGGGCGACAACGCTGGCGCTGCTCAGCAGCACAGCGCCCAGCAGTCCCTGCAGATGGACCAGGTGGCGACGGCGGTCAACGAAGTCACCTATGCCGTGCAGGACGTGGCCAAGACCGCCGAACAGGCCGCCGCTGAGATGCGCGCCGCGCAGCAGCAGGTGGAACACGGCCAGCAGGCCATTCACGGCAGCCTGCAGCAGATCGACCGCCTCTCGGTGACCATCGAACAGGCCGTGCAGGTGATCCGGGAGCTGGCCGGGCACAGCACGAAGATCGGCGGGGTGCTGGAAGTGATCCGCGCTATCGCCGAACAGACCAACCTGCTGGCCCTCAATGCTGCCATCGAAGCCGCTCGCGCTGGCGAGCAGGGCCGTGGCTTTGCCGTGGTTGCCGACGAGGTCCGCCTGCTGGCGCAACGTACCGCGCAATCGACGGCCGAAATCCACACCATGATCGAGCACTTGCAAGGCCAATCCGATGCCGCGGTCAAAGCCATCGATACCAGCAGCGAGGCCTCGCGCCAGACCGTGCACCAGGCCCGCGAGGCCGGCACCAGCCTCGTTGCCATCAGCCAGGCGCTGCATAACCTCACGGCACTCAATGCGTCGATCGCCAGTGCCACCTTGCAGCAGTCGCAGGTGGTCGAGGAGATCAACCGCAATGTGCTGGACACCGCCAGCTTGTCCCAGCAGACCGCCGATGCCGCGCGCCAGTCCAGCGACGCCGGCATGGCTCTTGGGCAGCTGAGCGAGGAGCTTGAACAACTATTGCGCCAATTCCGCGTCTGAACCGGGCGTGATCACCGGCCCGCCAGGCGGGCCGCCGCGGGTTGTGCGCTACACCTCCTGCCCTGCACACGCTACAATCGGCGCCCTTTGCCAACCTGGGATCGCCGATGTCCGGCCTCGAACTCCTCGCCGCCGTGCTCGGCGTCACCGCCGTGTGGCTCACCGTCAAACAGAATGCCTGGTGCTGGCCGATCGGCCTGGTCATGGTGCTGATCTATGGCGGGTTGTTCTACGAAGTGAAGCTGTACTCGGGCATGCTGCTGCAGCTGGCCTACGCCGTGCTGCAGCTGTATGGCTGGTGGCAATGGAAGCGCCCGGACCGGGTCGAGGACGCTCGCCAGGTCTCGCGCCTGCCAACCCGGGCGTTGTTCGGCGGGTTGCTGGCAGGGCTGCTGCTGAGCGTGGCCCTCGGTGCGGCGATGGCCAGCTGGACCGATGCCGCCCTGCCCTGGCTGGATGCCACGCTGACCGGCTTCAGCCTGGTTGCGCAACTGTGGATGGCACAGAAGCGCCTGCAGTGCTGGCCGCTGTGGATCGTGGTGGACGTGGTCTATGTCGGCCAGTACCTGCACCAGCAGCTGTACTTCACGGCGGGTTTGTTTGCCGTACTGACCCTGATCGCGGTACGCGGCTGGCTGGAATGGCGCCGTGACCCGGCCGTGGGGCACGCATGAAGGTCTTGGTGCTGTGCGGCCCCGAATCCAGCGGCAAAAGCTGGCTCAGCGGTGAAATCCAGGCGCATTTCGGCGGCATCGTGGTGGCCGAATACGTTCGCCACTTCATCGACCAGGAATGCCGCGACACCTGCTATGCCGATATCCCCACCATCGCCCGCGGCCAGCTGGCCTGGGAAGACCAGGCCCGCCAGCAGGCGCCTGAACTGCTGATCCTCGATACCCACCTGCTCAGCAACATGCTGTGGAGCCAGGCCCTGTTCGCCGCGTGCCCGCCCTGGCTGGAGCAGGCGTTGCTTGCCCGCCGCTACGACCTGCATCTGCTGCTCAGCCCGCAAGGCGTAGGCTGGGTCGACGATGGCCAGCGCAGCCAGCCAGCCCTTGCCGACCGCCAGGCGTTTTTCGACGACAGCCGTCGCTGGCTGGAGCGCCACGGGCAACCGCTGCAGATCATTGAAGGCGACTGGCAGCAACGCAGCGCCGCGGCCCTGCTGGCGGTTCAGCGCCTGCTGCAGGGGAAAACCCCGCTCTGCCCCACCGAGTGTTAATCCCATGACACACCCGGCTGAGGCCAAGCCCCTGTTTCTGCGGGCTCAACGCCATTTATGGGGGCAGTGTCAAGGCTGTGAAACATTCGTGAAAAAGGCCCCTCGGGTAACGCAAATGCTGGGCCAAACGCGCTTTCACTGAAAATCTGTCTCAGCGTTGATACAGCAAATTCACAGTTTGTTCAGGCAATGCGCTCAACACACTGATTCTTATCGGAAATCCAAAACCGGCACGGCTTTCGCTCTCCTCCTTCGCACCGCTGAACAAGACCAGCGCTCGAAGAAGGAGTCGCCGTCATGGGGAAACTGGATAAAGGCATTTTTCGCCTGTTGCTGGTCGGCTGTGCACTGGGTTCGGCGCTCTGCGTGCGCGCTGATAACGGCATCATCGTGATCACCCGCGATGTGCAGCCGCGCATGGCCATTCGCGCCCCTTTGGCCCCCGACCCCTACCCCACCACCGCCAACGCCAACCCCTCCGCGCAAGTGCTCAAGCAGACCAACGAACTGAGCGATGGTGACTTCGCCAGCATCACCAGCGGCACGGGCATTTCCTCCTTGATCACCCAACCGACCGGCAACCTTGGCGGCCACATCGGCAACCAGACGCAGTTGACGAACCAGGCTGCTGGCCGCGGGACGGGTTCGGGCAACGGCATATCCAACATGGTCAACTCAAGCGTACAGCGCGGTCTTGCCCCACTGCAGATCCTCACGGGAGGTAAATGAGATGAGGCAGACGCTGTTTCTCCTGGCCCTGTTGAGCAGTACCTCGGCGCTGGCGCAAGCCCCCATGCCTTCGCCGGTTCCGGTGCTCAACGACGCCAACATCGACAATTCCGGCGCACAGTACCAAGGCAACTTCAGCGTCAACCAGGCCGCCGGCGATGGCCAGCAACAAGCCAACGCACGGGCAATAGCCACCGGCCACGAGGCCAATGCGAGCACCCAGATCCGCCAGCGCCAGTCGTCCATCGTCGACCCTAACATGGGCGCCAGTGCCAGCATTCAGGGCAATGCCTTCAGTCATGGCAGCGGCGCACTGGGCGTCAACCAGAGCGCGGGGGCTGCGACCCAGCAGGCCAATGCCCTGCGCATCAGCATCAGTACACAACCGCAAAGCATCGATGACAGCGTCCTGCTGCAACAGAACGTGGCGCTGATCAACAGCTCCGATCCAGCTGATACCTCACCCGGCTATCGCCATGTCACCACCGGTGACCAGGCATTCACCGGTAGCCGCGGGGTCATCCAGCTGAATCAGAGCGCCGGGGTGGGCAACCAGACGGCAAACACCCTGAGCGTAAGGGTCGCGAACTGACCCGGAAGGTACAGGTAAGAACAACACTTAACCTAAAGACGGAGAAACACCATGAAACCCTCGATGGCAATCAAGCCTCTGGTTTTCGCAATTGCTGCGGTCATGGCTGTTGCTGCACAAGCGGATCAGAACAATCGTCGCGGACACGACAATCACAATAACCACCACCGGCAAATGGACAGGGCTGTGTTCACCAGTGCTTCTGCTGAAGCCACTGATTCCCAGCGAAGCACTGGCAACACCATCCACAACGAAGGCACCATCAACGAAGCCGAGATGAGCAGTTCAGGTGCTGGCGCCAGCGGCAACGTGGGTGTCAACGTGGCGGCAGGTAACGGCAACCAGCAAGACAATGCCGCAGCCATCGCCAATACTTCCTCCGACAATGCCGACATCGACAACAGCTTTGTCTTCGGCACCGCTACTGCGAACGCTGAAGTGACGCAGCGCAGCAACAACAACACCGTCAATAACTGGTCGACCCGAAGCTCCGCCGTCATGAGTGGCTCGGCCGACGGCAGCAGCGGCAACATTGGTATCAACATTGCTGGCGGCGACCTGAACCAGCAGAAAAATACCATGGCCATCGCCAACAACGCAGCGCCTATCGGTAACTCCAGCGCGACTGCTTCGGCCGATCAGAACGGCCCTGGCTTGACCGTGAACAACCGTGCCGACCGGACCTACACCATTGATACGCTGTCGTTCACCACGTCTTCGAGTGGTTCGGCCTCGCGTAGCGGCTCCTTCGATGCCAGCGTCGACAAGAGCTCCAGCTCCAGCTACAGCGCGTCGGGTAGCCAGAGCGCCAGCGCCAGCGGTTCGAAGAGCAGCAGCTCCAGCGGTTCGACCAGCATGACCGCCAGCGGCTCCAACAGCAGCAGCGCCAGCGGCAGCAACAGTTCGACCGCCAGCGGCTCCAACAACTGGGCTGCAAACGGCTCTTCCAGCCGCGACCACAGCTCTTCTTCCAACACCACGGTCAGCGCATCGCTCGATGCCAGCGCCAATGGCAGCGCTTCGTCGTCGCAAACCTTCGGCAACTTCACGCGCTCGCGCAGCTCTGACTTCGACACATCGCTCAGTGCATCACTCGATGCATCGGTCGACAAGTCGCATGAGTCGTCCAGCAACTCGTCGTTCGACAAGTCGCTGAGCTCCTCTTTCGACAGAGCCTACGACTCTTCGTATGACCGCAGCCATGACTCGTCCTACGACAAGTCTCGCGATACCTCCTACGAGAAGGCCAACGCATCGGCATGGGAAAAAGCCAGTGCCTCGGCCTACGAGAAAGCTGGCGAGAAAGCGTCGCAATCGTCGGACAGCATCTCGAAGAGCTTCAGCGAGTCTAGCGAGTATGCCCTGAGCAACACCGTGTCGTTCCAGGTGCTGACCCCGACCGGCTGGGCCAACCCTGTGACCAACACCGCCACCCTGAGTGGTTCGGTGAACGGTGGCAGCGGCAACCTGGGCGTGAACGTGGCAGCGGGTGTAGGCAACCAGCAGAGCAACTCGCTGGCCATCTCCAACACCTCGATGTAACCACTGCGGTCTGGAGGCTCCCTTCGGGGAGCCTCTTTCCAACAAGAAAAAGGCAGGGGGCGTCGAACATGCGCATTTTCGCCTTGGCATTTGTGCTGTGCATCGCCAGCGTCGGCGAAGCCTCCCAGATGCCGTTGTCCGTGCTGCCGGGTGGTGCGGTGATCTACAAGCCGGTCCAGAGCATCCGCGAGCGCAAGTTCGCCGACCTGGTCCAGCAAAAAACCGACTTCAGCTGTGGCGCGGCCTCGCTGGCGACCATCCTGCGCCAGGCCTACTGGCTGGACGTGGATGAAAACCAGGTGATCGAGGGTATGTTGGCCCATGCCAATGAAGACCTGGTCCGAACCCAAGGCTTCTCGATGCTCGACATGAAGCACTACGTGGAAAGCCTGGGCATGCGGGCACGCGGCTACAAGGTAGCCCCCGACACCCTGAACAGCATCCGCATCCCGGTGGTGGTGCTGATGGATATCCGCGGTTACAAGCACTTCGTGGTGATGCAGAAGGTCGACAGAGGCTGGGTGTATATCGGTGACCCGGTGCTGGGGCACAAGCGCTTCAAGCTCGACGACTTCGTCAAAGGCTGGAACGGCATCATCTTCGCCGTGATCGGCAAGGGCTATGACAAGAACAACATCCTGCTCGACCCACCGCTGCCGCTGAGCGCCAAGAACCGCATCAGCAATTTCACCCCGGTGCCGGATGCAGAGTTGATGGACTTTGGTTTCATTCAAAGCGACTTCTTCTAACGACCTTTTCAATGACGCAGGGCAAGACGCTCAGGGAGAACCCATGAAGACTTCCCTCTGGCTGGCAGTGGTTTGCCTGGCTGCCAGCCTGCCAACCCATGCAGAAACGTTCAAACCGATCGAATTGAAGGACCAGGAGCTGGCCAACCTGCGTGGCCGCTATGTGATGCCAGGGCGGATCGTGAGCTTTGGCATCGTCATGACCAGCACCTGGCAGAACGCCAATGGCGAAGTGATTGGCGCAACCTCGGCGATGCAGGTGCAGCAGTCGACCCTCAAGCCACAGTTCTACGTCTCGATGATCGATGAAAAAGGCACTGGCAGCGCGCACACCAGCACCGGCACCGGTACCGTCAGCGGTGGCAGCGGCCTCAACACGACCCAAGGGGTGACCCAGGTGGTACGTGCTGCCGGTGACTTCAACGCAGCCAACAACAATGTCGACATCAATGTCACCAAAGGCAACCAAGCGCCGGCCAGTCAACCGCAAGGCCAGGCCCTGGCTGCAGGCGCCACGCTGGTCGGCAGCAATGGCGCTGGCACCTTGAGCGTGTCGTCCACGGGAGCTGGCGTGCAGATGAATATCGTCGCCAACGGCAACCAGGGCAACTCGGTACAAAGCCTGGGCCAAGGTGGGCTGATGCAGAACACCACCCTGCTCGGGGCCAGCAACCGGGTCAGCAACCTGACTTCACTCAATGTCGTGCTCCGCGACAGTGCACCGATGGCCGGTTCCGTGGGCGCCAATCTTGAGCAGCTTAAAGGCATTCGCAATCTCGGATACTGATCTACGCTCAAGTCTCATCGTATGCAGTCAGAAGGGACGGCTAATCCATGCATCGTTTGTCGACGTTCAGAGCTCTCGTTTGCTTTACCACAATGGCCCCGGCCACTCTGCTACAGGCGGCAACCGACCCTCAGGTCGAAGCACTCAAACAGGAACTGATAGCGCTGAAACAGCGCTACGAAGCCCAACAGAACGCATTGATGGTGCTGGAACAGCGGCTCAAGCAGGTCGAGGAAGCTCCCGCCCAGCCGCAACCAAAGCGCCTGACCAGGTCCCCCGCAGAGGGCGTGAAAGGCGGCCAGACCGTGGCCACGGGTACGCCAGGCAGCAGTGGCGCCTCGTATGGGCAGTCGCTGCAGGACAATTCGGAACCGGCGCAAAGCGTGTCCAACCTGTATGACGAGGCCAGCGGCTTCTTCGGTGGCGGCAAGTTCAGCGTCGAAACCGGGCTCACCTACACCCACTACGATACCCGCGCCCTGGTGCTCAACGGGTTTCTGGCACTGGACTCGATCTTCCTCGGCAACATCAACATCGACCGCATCAAGGCGGACAACTGGACCCTGGACCTGACCGCGCGCTACAACGTCGACCAGCGTTGGCAGTTCGACATCAACGTGCCCATCGTCTACCGCGACTCCACCTATTCCTCCGGGGGGGCAGGCGGCGCCGCCGGCACCACCTCCGACGCATCGGTCACCCGTGACCCGACCCTCGGCGACGTCAACTTCGGTATCGCCTACAAATTCCTCGACGAGTCGGATACCTGGCCGGATGCCGTTGCCACCTTGCGCGTGAAGGCGCCAACCGGCAAAGACCCGTACGGCATCAAGCTGCAACAGGTGGCGGGCAACGATAACCTGGCGGTGCCAGAGGACCTGCCGACCGGCAACGGGGTGTGGGCCATTACCCCGGGCGTGTCGCTGGTGAAGACCTTCGACCCTGCCGTGCTGTTCGGCAGCCTGTCGTACACCTACAACATGCAGGACTCGTTCAGCGACATCAGTCCGCAGGTAAACACCAAGGTGCCGGGCGATGTGAAACTCGGCGATTCCTGGCAGATCGGTGGGGGTATTGCCTTTGCCCTCAACGAGAAGATGAGTATGTCGTTCTCGGTCACCGATCAGTTCGCCCGCAAGAGCAAGATCAAGCCCGATGGCGGTGATTGGCAATCGATCACCAACAGCGACTATAACGCCGCCAACTTCAACGTCGGCCTGACCTTTGCTGCCTCCAACAACCTGACGATCGTGCCGAACTTGTCGATTGGTCTGACAGACGATGCACCGGATTTTTCCTTTAGTCTGAAGTTCCCGTATTACTTCTGACATGCGGGGCGCATCGCGCCCCAATTGGTTACCAACCTTGTAGCCAACGGCTTTCCGGGAATCGGCCTGTTATCATCGCGCACAAATGTGTGACGATTTCATGGCAAAAAGGAAAGTTTCGTGAAAAACCTGCAAGGCCCACCACGCACCCGGCTGCTCGCCCTGGCAACTCTGGTGCTGGTGATCCCCCTGGTCGTGCGCGCCCTGCTGGGCTGGTCCAGCCCGTATGGCTATCTGTCGGATTTGGCGCTTGGGAGTCTGCTGGTGCTGCTGTTACAGCGCCGCGCATGGTGGCTGGCGTTGCCGGTTCTGCTGGCCTGGGCCGCGCTGTGGGTGGCTTCGGCCGAGCTGGTCAGCGCCGTGGGCAGGCTGCCGACCAGTGCCGACCTGAGCTATCTGTTCGACCCGCAATTCATGGAAAACTCCACCGGCGGCGGTCTGGCCCATGCCTGGCTGCCCCTGTTGCTCGCGGGCGGCCTGCTGGTCTGGCTGGGGAGCGCCTGGCGCAGCCGCAGGCAGCCGGGTGCGAAGTTCCCGCGCAAGGCCTGGGCCATTCCGGCGCTGTTGTTTGCTGCACACTGGGGCAGCCAGCACCTGGCGCCCAGCGACGCTGACCAGTGGCGCCAGTACACGCTTGCTCATCAACTGCTGTCTGCGGCCGTCGGCGACCTGGAGCGCCACGCCCTGCACTGGGCCGGTCGGGCGCCCGCCGTCACGCCGTTGCCAAGTGCCGGCCTGACCCAGCATGACCTGAGCGGGCAAAAGCTGCTGGCCGCCCCGGGTCGTGCCCGCAACCTCTTGGTGATCACCCTCGAAGGCATCCCTGGCGCTTATGTGCGCCCCAACCGCCAGGCCCTGCACAGCCGCTTCGATGAAGACCTGATGCCCAAGCTCAGCCACTGGGCGGAACGAGGCATGAACACCCCGGACTACGTGTTGCACACGCACCAGACCATCCGCGGCTTGTACGCGATGCTGTGTGGCGACTATGACAAGCTGGCCAACGGCACACCAAAGGGGGTCGAACTGCTCACCCAGCAGCAGCGCAACCAGGCCTGCCTGCCAGCACAGCTGCGCCAGGCCGGCTTCACCACCCACTACCTGCAAGGCGCGGGCCTGCGCTTCATGGCCAAGGACCGGATCATGCCGCATGTCGGCTTCGACTCGGTGCACGGCCTGGAGTGGTTCAGCAACGACAATTACCTGGAATTCCCTTGGGGCAAGGATGATCATGCCTTCTTTGAAGGCGCCCTGGACTATGTTGGCCAGCTGCGACAGCAAGACCGCCCATGGATGCTCACCCTGCTGACCGTAGGGACCCACCAGCCCTACTCCGCCCCCGATGACTACCTGCAGCGCTTCGACACCGCCAAGCAAGCGGCGGTCGCCTACCTCGATGACGCGATCGGCGCCTTCCTCGACAACCTCGAACGCCAGGGCGTGCTCGACGACACCCTGGTGGTGATCACCTCGGACGAGTCCCACGGTATCGATGGCGTACGCCTGGCCTCGTCCTGGGGCTTCAATCTGACCCTGGCACCCGAGCAAGCACAATTGCCGCGCATCAAGCGCGGGACCTACGGCCACGTTGACCTGGCCACGTCCCTGCTCGACTACTTTGCCCTGCCGATCCCGGTCGCCCTTGGCGGGCGCTCGCTGTTCCGCGATTACGACAGCGGCCGGGAGATGATTTCCTACACCAACGGCATGCTGCGCTACCACGACGGCAAGGGCGTTTTCACCGAGTGCGATTTCCAGCAGCGTTGCCGCCGCTACGACAGCCCAGGCTTCATCGCGGACAAGGCCCGCTACCTCGGCCCTGGCGACAGCACCCTGGGTATGCAGATTGGCGCGCTGGCCGGCGTGCTCGACCAGTCGCTTTTGCAGACGCCGCTCAACCTGCGTTATCAGTTCGGCGGCCCGTCCGCCATTCAGTTGCAGGCGCGCATACGCGACGACTGGGCTGACAACCTGATCGGCGCGCAGTACCTGGAAATGCCCGAAGGCTCGCACACCCGGGTGCGGGTCAAGGTGCGTTCGCTGGACCGGCAGCACGCGGCCTATATTCAGCTCAAGGCCAAGGAGTTGGAACAGGATGTGCCGCTGGGGTTGCCCGAAGAGATCCGGGTGACGGCCGACGAACCCCTGGAAATCGAGTTCGGGTTCGATAACCCGACGATGCGCAAGGCGTTTTCCTTCCACCTGCTCGGCTACGGCGGCGGCGAGGTCGAGGTCAGTGATTTCAGCGTGATCACCGCGCTACCTGGCGAGGAAGAGCCGCTGGAAGACTTGTCTGACGGGCATATCGCCCAATCCAGCTGATCAACGAATCTGGTGCTTGTGCAGCAGCCGGTAGAACGTCGGCCGTGATACACCAAGCACCTTCGCGGCAATGCTCATGTTATTGCTGTGCCGGTCCAGCACATCGCACAGCGCCTGGCGCTCGGCCCGGTGCTTGTAGTCTTCCAGCGTGCCCAGCGGCTGCTCCTCCTGCTCCAGGCCCTGCAGGCCAAGGTCCTGGGCCTCGATCTGGCGCCCTTCGGCGAGCACCAGCCCGCGCCTGACCCGGTTGGCCAGTTCACGGACATTGCCCGGCCAGTTGTGGCGCCCCATCGCTGCCAGCGCATGGTCGCTGAATGAGCGGGGCCTGCGGCCTGTTTCCAGGCTGTAGAAGTGCGAAAAATGATTGGCCAGCATCGACAGGTCGCCATGCCGGTCACGCAGCGGCGCTGTCACCACTTGCAACACGTTGAGCCGGTAGTAGAGGTCTTCCCGAAAGCGCCCTTGTTCGATGGCCTTTTCCAGGTCAACGTGGGTTGCCGCCAATACCCGCACGTCGACCGGTATCGGCTGGCTTCCACCTACCCGCTCGATGTGTTTTTCCTGCAGAAAACGCAGCAAGTTGGCCTGCAGTTCCAGGGGCAGGTCGCCGATTTCATCGAGGAACAAGGTGCCACCATGGGCCGCCTCGATCCGCCCCACCTTGCGTTGATGGGCACCGGTAAAGGCCCCTTTCTCGTGCCCGAACAACTCGGACTGGATCAGGTTTTCAGGGATCGCCCCGCAGTTGATGGCGATGAACGGCATTTCGCTGCGCTGGGATTGCCGATGCAGTGTGCGCGCCACCAGCTCCTTGCCGGTGCCGCTCTCGCCGCGGATCAACACAGGCGATTCGGTAGGCGCCAACTTGCCGAGCAATTTGCGCAACTCCAGGATCGGCCGGCTGTCGCCGAGCAGTTCATGCTCCAGCCCATCCACCCTCACCGTGCCCTTGCCGCGCAGGCGGGCCATGCCGAATGCTCGCCCCAATGTCACCAGCACGCGGGAGTAATCGAACGGCAAGGTGTGAAAATCGAAGAACCATTCGCAGACAAAGTCACCGACGTTCTGCATGCGCAACTGCTCGGCGTTGAGCACGGCTATCCACTCGGTGTTGCTGCGCTTGATCATGTCCTTGACCGCGTCCGGATGCCGCAAGTGAGAGGCCTGCAGGCGCAACACCCCGATATCACAACGGTGCTCCAGGGCCTGATCCAGGCCACAACTGTGAACCTCCCAGCCGGCACTCTCCAAGCCGGGTAGCAGACGGTGACAATCGTCGCAGGGGTCGACGATAAGCAAGCGACGCAGGGCGGCAGTCTCGTGCATGACCGTTCCTTGGCGCCAATTGTTGGTTTTTTTCGCTAAAACAGTAAGTTGCGGCGCCGAATTAACAGTAGCAACGAACTTGACGCTGCCCACGACCGTTTGTCTGCCGGAGTCTGACGAACCAAACCGGCTCGGGAATTTTTCATATGCATTGGCGTCACAGCGGCGCCGGGAAACAAAAAATCTGTAACCGGCAAAAAATTTACATGCGCTGTGTGACTCCACCCCTAACTTGGAGCATCAGTACGAGTAACCCCGCGCTGCGGATCGCGATAACACTTGAAGCGACGTAGCAGTTACGCGGACCTCATTTCGCTGTTTGGGACCATAGAGAGACCGAACCATGAATGCACCGCTCCGTGTCAACGAGGCACTGCTGATTGCCGACCACGCATTCGAACCCTTCCAGTGCGTTGCCTGGGATGCGCCCAACGGTACAGGCGAACTGAGCCTTGCGGTGATCGACCGGACCAGCACCCGTATCGGCAGCAAACAAGTATCGTCGCGTATCTATTCGGACCCTGCACAGTGGGCCAGCCTGATCGAGGAAGTCCGCGCCGAACTGTCGCAGAAAGGTTACGACCTGCAACCTTGGTCAATGCCGAAATAATCGCGTTGCGCACTCTGCAAGTGCGTGCACGGCACGCACTTGAGCAACTTAGCGATGGCTTGCCAGGCAACTTTCATATTGCGACATAGTGTCGCGCCCATCCCGTCCCGCCTTATTCACTGCTTTTCCTTGAATTGCTCAAGATGCTGATAGACGGCATGTAATTGCGTGGCCAACTGGTGCGCCCGGCCAAGGCGAACTGGCGCCAATTCCATGTCAACCAGCACCGTTGCGCAAGGCATGGGCTGCACGCCATTGCAGCGCTGCAGGCGCCCATCGGTGAATACCAGGCAGCGCTGCAACTCGTGGGGATGGGCTTTGTGCCGGGCCTGCAACCAGCGCCTGGCCTGGTCGAGCGCTGCAATCAAAGGCGTGCCGCCGCCAGCCCCGAGGGCCTGCAGCCAAGGCTGCAGGCTTGCCGAGGCCTTCAGGCCATGACGCTGCCACTGCGGCGCGCCACCGCTGGCCGTGAGCAGCGCAAGGCGGGCGCGTTGCCGATAGGCCTGGTCGAACAGCTCGGCGAGCAGGCCTTTGCACTGCGCCAGCGCCTGGTGGCGCCGGGTGGAAGCCGATGCATCGACGATCACCAGCCACAGTTCATTGGCCTGCGCCTGGCGCTGCTGCCAGCAAAGGTCCTGGCGCAACCTCGGGCGGCCCTTGAGCAAGGTCGGCAGCCAGGCCACCCGGCCAGCGGAGGCTGCACGGCTGCGGCCTCGGCTGGCACCTGGCAGTTTTCCGGCACGGGGCATGGCATCCGCCCCCTTCAAACCTGGTTGGCGGATGCTCAGGGCTTTTTTGCCCAGTTCGGCACCTCTCGCCGTGCGCCGCTGCTCACCGGTTGCGCCGGCAGTGCGCCCCAATCGCCCTGGCCACCCTCACCCTGCCTGTCGCGGCCATCCGCTGCACCGGGCGGCGCAGAGGCTGGCACCTCGGCCGGCGTGCGCCGGCGATGGCGCAAGGCGAATTCGGCCACGGCGTCGACATCCCCTTCCTCGATCGCCTGCCCACCGCGCCAGGCACAATGCGCACGGGCAGCGCGCAGCCACACCAGATCGGCACGCAGGCCATCAACACCAGCGGCGAAACAACGCTCGGTGATCCAGGCCAGCGCCTGATCGTCCAGGGCAATCGCCGCCAGCCCCTGGCGCGCCGCCTGGCAGCGCTCGCGCAGTTGCGCCTGGGCACTGGCCCACTGCTCGCAGAATGCTTGCGGGTCGCTGTCGAAGGCCAGCCGCCGACGGATGATCTGTTGGCGTGCCTCGGGAGCCGGCAGGCCATCGAGCGCCACATTGAGGCCGAAGCGGTCGAGCAATTGCGGGCGCAACTCGCCTTCCTCGGGGTTCATGGTGCCGATCAGCACGAAACGGGCACTGTGCCGATGTGAAATACCATCGCGTTCGATGCGGTTGGTACCACTGGCAGCCACATCCAGCAGCAGGTCGACCAGGGTATCCGGCAGCAGGTTGACTTCATCGACATACAACACGCCACCATCGGCCTGGGCCAGCACACCGGGGCTAAACTGCGCCTTGCCCTGGCCAAGCGCAGCATCCAGGTCCAGCGTCCCGATCAAACGCTCTTCACTTGCGCCCAACGGCAAGGTCACGAACGGGCCCTCGCCCAGCAGATCGGCCAGGCCCCGAGCCAAGGTACTCTTGGCCATGCCGCGCGGGCCTTCGATGAGCACGCCGCCGATCTTCGGGTCGATGGCGGTGAGGCACAGGGCCAGTTTGAGGTCCTCGGCGCCGACCACGGCCGCCAGTGGGAATTGCACGGGTTCACTCATTTCAAGGCTGTTCCTCGCCGTCGAGCAACTGTTCCTCAAGGGCCTCGCGATAGTCACCGGGGGCTTCCCAAAGCCCGCGTTGCTGGGCTTCCAGCAAGCGCTCGGTGAGGTCGCGCAGCGCCTCGGGGTTATGCTCTCGCATGAAGTCGCGGGTCGCCGGGTCGAGCACGTAGGCATCGGCCAGCGACTGGTAATGATGGTCATCGATCAGGTGCGTGGTGGCGTCGAAGGCGAACAGGTTGTCGACGGTCGCGGCCAGCTCGAACGCACCCTTGTAGCCATGGCGTTTCGCCCCGTCGATCCACTTCGGGTTCAAGGCACGGGCACGGATCACGCGGTTCAGCTCTTCCTTCAAGGTACGGATCCGCGGCCGGTCGACCTGGCTGTGATCGCCGTGATAACTGGCCACTGCCCCACCGGACAAGGTCTCCGACGCGGCCAGCATGCCGCCCTGGAACTGATAGTAATCGTTGGAATCCAGCAAGTCGTGCTCGTGGTTGTCCTGGTTCTGCAACACCGCCTGCACCTGGCTCAGGCGCCGGGCGAACTGGGCGCGCGCCGGGGTGCCTTCATCGCGGCCACCGTAGGCATAGCCACCATGATTGAGGTAAACCTCGGCGAGGTCTTCACGGCTGTGCCACAGGCGGCCGTCGATGGCGTTCTGCACGCCGGCACCGTAGGCGCCTGGTTTGGCCCCGAACACCCGCCATCCCGCCTGGCGCGCCGCCTGTTCGGCCTCCACGCCCTGCGCCTGCAGGCTGGCGCGTTCGTTGCGCACCCGCGCGGCCAGCGGGTTGAGGTCGTCCGGCTCGTCCAGTGCCGCCACTGCCTGCACCGCCGCATCGAACAGGCGGATCAGGTTGCCGAAGGCATCGCGGAAGAAGCCCGAGACGCGCAGCGTCACGTCCACCCGTGGGCGGTCGAGCAGGCTCAGTGGCAGGATCTCGAAGTCGTCGACGCGCTGGCTGCCGGTAGCCCACACCGGGCGCACCCCCATCAACGCCATGGCCTGGGCAATGTCGTCGCCACCGGTGCGCATGGTCGCCGTGCCCCACACCGACAAACCCAGCTGGCGCAGATGGTCGCCATGGTCTTGCAGGTGCCGTTCGAGGATCAGGTTGGCCGAGGCGAACCCCAGGCGCCAGGCGGTGGTGGTGGGCAGGTTGCGCACATCGACGGTGTAGAAGTTACGCCCGGTGGGCAGTACATCCAGGCGGCCGCGGCTGGGTGCACCGCTGGGACCGGCCGGTACGAACCGCCCGCACAGCGCGGCCAGCAGCCCATTGATCTCCGCAGCGCCGCACGCATCCAGGTCAGGAGCGACCTGCTCGCGCAGAGAGTCCAGCACCTCGTGCACCGGCTGCCACTGCGGTTGCTCGGGCAGCTGCGCCGGCCCTTCCAGCGCCTGCTCGATGATGCGCAGCGCAAGCAACTCAAGGCGCTCGCGGGTATCGCCAGCAGTGCGCCAAGCGCCCGCTTGCACGGCCTGCAGCATCGCCGGGCGTGGCCCTGACCAGGCCTCGCCAAGGTCGCAGTCGAGAGGATCGAAGCCCGGCGTCAGTGCCTTGGCCAGGGTCCGCAGCAGGCTGGCATTGCCACCGCGACCATCGCCCCGCTCCACGCGCAGCAAGGCCAGCAAGGTATCGAGGCGCAGGCGCGCCTGCGGCGACTGCCCGAATACATGCAGGCCATCGCGGATCTGCGATTCCTTGAGGTCGCACAGGTAGGTATCCAGGCGCGGCAACCACACTGCGGCATCGTCCAGCTGGCCCTCCAGCTGCAACTCACGGTCGATATGGTTGGCCTTGACCAGCTCGAGAATGTCACGTTGCAGCTCTCGTGCACGCCGTGGGTCGAGCAGTTGGGCTTCGTAGAATTCGTCCGCCAGTTGCTCCAGATGACGCAGCGGGCCGTAGGTTTCGGCGCGGGTCAGCGGCGGCATCAGGTGATCGATGATCACCGCCTGGGTCCGGCGCTTGGCCTGGGCGCCTTCGCCCGGGTCGTTGACGATGAACGGGTAGATATTGGGCAGCGGGCCGAGCAGCGCGTCCGGCCAGCAATGTGCGGACAGGCCGACGCCCTTGCCGGGCAGCCACTCCAGGTTGCCGTGCTTGCCGACGTGGATCACGGCATCGGCAGCAAAGGCATGACGCAACCAGAAGTGAAACGCCAGGTAACCATGCGGTGGCACCAGGTCCGGGTCGTGGTACACCGCGCTGGGGTCGACCTGGTAACCGCGCGCTGGCTGGATACCGACGAAGGTCAGGCCAAAGCGCAGGCCGGCGACCATCAGGCGGCCAGCGCGGTACATCGGGTCTTGCTCGGGCGGCCCCCAGCGCTCCAGCACGGCCTGCCGATTGGCCTCTGGCAGGCGTGCGAAGGCCGCGTGGTAGTCCGCCAGGCTCAGGCTCTGGGCGCACGGGCGTTGGTCGAGCTGTTCGAGGTCGTTGGTCACCCCGCCCAGCAGCTGGTGAATCAGTTGCGTGCCGCTGCCTGGCAGCTGCGCGAGCGGATAGCCCTCGGCCTGCAGTGCCTTGAGGATGTTGAGGGCGGCAGCCGGGGTATCCAGGCCGACGCCATTGCCGATACGGCCATCGCGGGTCGGGTAGTTGGCCAGCACCAGGGCCACGCGCTTTTGCCCATTGGGCAGGCGCGCCAGTTCGACCCAACGCCGTGCCAGCTCGGCGACAAAGTCCATGCGCTCGGGGTGAGCACGGTAACAGACCACATCGGACTGGCTGCGCTCGCTGCGCCAGGCCATGTCCTTGAAACTGACCGGTCGGGTGATGATGCGCCCGTCCAGTTCGGGCAAGGCGATGTGCATGGCCAGGTCGCGGGCACCCAGGCCCTGCTCGCTGGCCTCCCAGCCGGGCTGGTTGTCCTGCGCACAGATGGCCTGCAACACCGGGATATCACGACGGAACGGGCGCAGGTTGGGCCGTTCCGGGCTGGAGAGGGCAAAACCGGTGGTGTTGATCAACACCTCGGCCTCTACTTCGTCCAGCCAGGCTTCGACCTGCTCCAGGCAGGCACTTTCCTTGAGGCTGGCCACCGCGATGGGCAGCGGGTTGAGGCCGGCGGCCTGCAAGCGCTCGCAGAACACGTCAATGAATGTGGTGTTGGCAGCCTGCAGGTGAGAACGATAGAACAGCAACGGTGCCACCGGATACTCACTGTTCCAGTGGCTGTACCAGTCTTCGAGCTGTGCGCCAGGTATGCGCGGGTGATACACCGAAGTGCGCGGCAAAGGCTGCGGTTCGTCCCAAGGGTAGTCACGCCCCAGCCACTGATTGGCCAGGCAGTTGAACAGGTTGATGGCATTGCGCTTGCCGCCCTGGCGCAAGTAGTGCCAGAGCCGCTCGGCCGGCTCGCCGATGACCGTGCCGAGGCCGGTCAGCTCCGGGTCCGGGCGATCATCGCCGGGGACCAGGATCAGCTGCACGCCCCGCGTTGCCAGTTCGACCAGCTGCTCGACGCCGTAGCGCCAATAGCCGACGCCACCGTGCAGCGACACCAGGATTACCTTGGCATGGCGCAGGACCTCGTCGACATACAAGTCGACCGAGGCATGGTTCTGCACCTGCATCGGGTTGGCCAGGCGCAGGCTGGGGAAATCGTCTGGCAGCTGCTCGGCGGTTTCGGCAAGCAGTGCCAGGTGCGAGTCGCCGCTGCAGAGGATCACCAGGTCGGCGGGCGTCTGGCCGAGGTCGGCGATGCTGTCGTCTGGCACGAAGCCGCCGGGCTGGGTCCGCAGCAGGTGCATGGGTCAGGCGCCCAGGGCCTGGCGCAGGCGCGCTTCCAGCTGTGGGGCATCGAGGTCCTGGCCAATCAGCACCAGGCGGGTGATGCGGGGCTCGTCGGCGCGCCAGGCGCGGTCGAAGTGCTTGTCGAAACGGGTGCCCACGCCCTGTACCAACAGGCGCATCGGCTTGCCGGGGATGGCCGCGAAGCCTTTGGCGCGCAGGATGCCGAATTCCACCACCAGCTGGGTCAGGGCATCGAGCAGCAGGCTTTCGTCAGCTTCGGGCAGGTCGATGGAGATCGAGTCGAAGGCATCGTGGTCGTGATCGTCATGATCGTCGCCGTCATGGTGGGCATCGTGGTGGGTGCGACGGCCATCGATGTGCGCCTCGGACTCCGCGCCCACGCCCAACAGCACTTCCAGCGGCAGTCGGCCGCTGCTGGCTTCGATTACCTTGACGGCTGGCGGCAGCTCCTCGGCCACTTCGGCACGCACCTTGGCCAGGCCTTCGGCGTCGATCAGGTCAGCCTTGTTCAACACCACCAGGTCGGCACTGGCCAGCTGGTCGGCGAACAGTTCGTGCAGTGGCGATTCGTGATCAAGGTTGGGATCAAGCTTGCGTTGCGCGTCGACCTGCTCCGGGTAGGCGGCGAAGGTGCCGGCGGCCACGGCCGGGCTGTCGACCACGGTAATGACAGCATCGACGGTGCAGGCGTTGCGGATTTCCGGCCACTGGAAGGCTTGCACCAGGGGCTTGGGCAGTGCCAGGCCGCTGGTTTCGATGAGGATGTGATCGAGGTCGCCACGGCGTGCGACCAGTTCGCGCATCACCGGGAAGAATTCTTCCTGCACGGTGCAGCACAGGCAGCCGTTGGCGAGTTCATAGACGCGGCCGCTGGCTTCTTCCTCGGTGCAGCCGATGCTGCATTGCTTGAGGATTTCGCCGTCGATGCCAAGCTCGCCGAATTCGTTGACGATGACCGCGATGCGGCGGCCTTGGGCGTTGTCGAGCATGTGGCGGAGCAAGGTGGTCTTGCCCGAGCCGAGAAAGCCGGTAACGATGGTGACGGGGAGCTTGGCCAGTGTTTTCATGTCGCGTTGCCCTTGGCAGGTTGGTGCGGGCACACGGGACGAAAGCCGCAGGCCAGGCCGGCCGGGCTCGTTCGCCACCGGATCACCCCGCCCGGTTGAAAGTCGAAATCGTCTCGAGGCAGGTCTCCTGGCTTGCACCGTTCCAGTGCATCAAGCAGCTGGCGGGGTGACGCCTTCCCGCGCATTGGCGCAGTGGCTGTGTCGACCCATTGTCGGTGCCTACAGTTGCGGGGGCAGCCGCGGCTTGTACCGCGTTCCCGTCTTAGCTTCGGCAGTGCCGAAGAACCTCGAAGTCGCAAGGCTACGCGGGGGGTGGCGGGTGGTCAACTGTTGCCATCCCGTCGACGAAGCCCATCGTTCTGCTCTTGCTCTTGCTTTTGCTCTTGCTTTTGCTCTTGCTTTTGCTCTTGCTTTTGCTCTTGCTCTTGCTTTTGCTTCTAAGCGCGCGGTAGTTCAGCAAACGCCGAATGCGACTTCAGGAGGCCGAACGCAGGCGTCTGGAGGGCCAGGGTGCGCAGCACCCCTTCGGCGTAGCCGAAGGCGCGAGATGTAGACTTGCGTAGCAAGTCGTAGGCCGCGCGGGCCCGGAGGGCGCCGGAGTGAGGGGACCCCGGAGCGAAGCGTAGGGGCCGGATGATAGGAGCCAGCGTTTTTTGG
>NZ_JABWRP020000069.1 GCF_014269035.2 Pseudomonas vlassakiae | reverse complement strand
ATCGCTGACAGCGACGCCCAGCGTGGCCGAAGGCGGCACTATCATTTACACCGCCACAGTAGGTGCGCCGGTCACCGGAAGCCCAGTCATAGTCAGCCTGGCTAACGGCCAGACCATCACTATTCCGGTTGGCCAAAGCTCCGGCACCGTCACTGGTGCCGTGAGCAATGATGTCTACCAAGGCCACGCGGCAGTCAGCAACAACATCACCAGGGTCAGCGGTGGCAACTATGAGAACCTGGTCGCCAATCAGGCACCGGTCAGCACCGCCGTGACCGATGTACAAGACACCACCAG
>NZ_JABWRP020000068.1 GCF_014269035.2 Pseudomonas vlassakiae | reverse complement strand
CGTCGTTGGTGACGGCGCCGGTGGTGGTGCCGGAGCTTTGGCCAACCGGAATGGTGATGGTCTGGCCGTTAGCCAAGCTGACTATGACTGGGCTTCCGGTGACTGGCGCATTAACCGTGGCGGTGTAAGTGATAGTGCCGCCTTCGGCCACGGAAGGCGTGGCGGTCAGGGTGACAGTGGTGGTGTCTTGTACGTCCGTAACGGCGGTGCTGACCGGTGCCTGGTTGGCGACCAGGTTTTCGTAGTTGCCGCCGCTGACGCTGGTGATGCTGTTGGTAACTGCCGCGTGGCCTTGATAGA
>NZ_JABWRP020000067.1 GCF_014269035.2 Pseudomonas vlassakiae | reverse complement strand
TGGTGACGACTTCCGTAGCGGTACCGGAACTCTGACCGACCGGAATGGTGATGGTCTGGCCGTTGGCCAAGCTGACTATGACCGGGCTGCCAGTGACAGGAGCACCAACTGTGGCGGTGTAAACGATGGTTCCACCTTCAGCCACCGATGGCGTGGCCGTGAGGTTCACGGTCGATGTATCCATGGTGTCGGTGACGTTGGTCACCGCTGGCGTGCTGTTGATCGCCAAGCTCTCGAAATTGCCACCCGAGGCATTGGTGATGCGGGCGCTGACCTGACCGGCGTCGATATATGGATCATCCGCTGGCGCGGCAACGGCGACGCTGCCGG
>NZ_JABWRP020000066.1 GCF_014269035.2 Pseudomonas vlassakiae | reverse complement strand
ACTCGATGAGTTCGAGAACGGGCCGTGGGGTGAGAAATATCCAACCGTGGTAGCGGCTTGGAGACGGGCTTGGGATCGCGTAATTCCATTCTTTGTTTTCCCGCCCGCCATCCGGAAGGTGATCTACACCACCAACGCCATCGAGAGCATCAACGCCCAGCTACGCAAGGTGATCAAGACCCGTGGGCATTTCCCGAATGATGACGCAGCGACCAAACTGATTTGGCTGGGACTACGCAACATAACAGCCAATTGGGGAAAACCGGCCCATGATTGGAAAAGCGCGATGAATCAATTTGCGATTCTGTACGGAGATCGGTTCATCAGGCCAACTTGGTGA
>NZ_JABWRP020000065.1 GCF_014269035.2 Pseudomonas vlassakiae | reverse complement strand
GCTGACGCTGGTGATGCTGTTGGTGACTGCCGCGTGGCCTTGATAAACGTCATTAGTGACGGCACCCGTGGCGGTACCAGAGCTTTGGCCAACCGGAATGGTGATGGTCTGCCCGTTTGCCAGGCTGACTACGACCGGGCTGCCGGTGACCGGAGCCCCTACTGTGGCGGTGTAAATGATAGTGCCGCCTTCGGCCACGCTTGGCGTCGCCGTCAGCGATACCGTCGTGGTCTCTTGCACATCGGTGACGGTGGTAGAAACCGGTGCCGGGTCGGCAACCAGGTTTTCGTAATTGCCACCGCTGACGTTGGTGATGCTGTTGGTGACTGCCGTGTGGCCTTGATAGACGTCATTGCTGACGGCCCCGGTGGCGGTACCGGAGGACTGCCCGACC
>NZ_JABWRP020000064.1 GCF_014269035.2 Pseudomonas vlassakiae | reverse complement strand
TTCAACGTCAACCAGTTGAATGATGCCGCCAAGATGGCATTGGTAGACATCACAGTCGCGGCAGGAACGCTGGAGCAGGATGCGCGGAAAACACTGAATGGCATGAAGATCAGTGCGGGCCAAGCATCGCAGTTGGTACGCGACAGTTTCAGTGGGCTACGGGGAACGGGTAAAGGCTGGGAGCTGTTGCTTTCGCTCGGCGGGGTCTTCTTGATGAGCGATAGCCTTGGAAAAAACCTGAAAGCGGCGCAAGAGGAAATTGGCCCGAAGGCTGATGAAGCAAGGATCGCCTTGTATGGGGCCACCGTGGGCCTACTTGGCAGCGGAATAGAGTTTATCGGGCTTTTGATGCCCCACAAGGCAAGTACGCCCAATAAAATCTCTGTTGGTCGCACAGTTGCCAGATTTGGCTCTATAGTCAGCGCTGCAGCTGGAT
>NZ_JABWRP020000063.1 GCF_014269035.2 Pseudomonas vlassakiae | reverse complement strand
ACTGATCCCCGATGAAATCGACTTCAGCCTGCCCGGCCTGATGCCGATCGAATGGTCACGCTTCTACGCCAGCGACCTCACCGTCGACAGCGTGCTCGGCCGTGGCTGGGTGCTGCCCTGGGAGCAGAGCCTGCGCCGCCAGGGCTCGTTCATCTACCTTACCGACAACCAGGGCCGCGAAGTCCCGTTCGTGACCCTGCAACCGGGCGAGCGCATCTACAACCCGCACGAGCAGGTGTACCTGGTGTGCACCGAGGGCGGCCACTACCTGCTGCAGACCCTCGACAACCTGTTTTTCTACTTCGGTGAAGTACCCGACACCAATACCGAGGTGCCGCTGCAACGCATCGAAAACGCCCTCGGCCACTACCTGCACTTCACCCGCACCTCCGACGGCACCCTGACCGACATCAGCGCCACCGGCGGTATCCGTGTGCACCTGCACTACGACAACCCGCTGGGCCGCCTGACCGAC
>NZ_JABWRP020000062.1 GCF_014269035.2 Pseudomonas vlassakiae | reverse complement strand
GGCGGCAACTACGAAAATCTGGTCGCTGATCAGGCATCGGTCAGTACCACTGTCACCGATGTGCAAGACACCACCACCGTCACCCTGACCACCACGCCTTCCGTGGCCGAGGGTGGCACTATCATTTACACCGCCACAGTAGGTGCTCCGGTCACTGGCAGCCCGGTCATAGTCAGCCTGGCCAACGGGCAGACCATCACCATTCCGGTTGGTCAGAGTTCCGGTACCGCTACGGAAGCCGTCACCAACGACGTTTACCAAGGTCACGCTGCCGTCAGTAATCAAATCATTGCAGTCAGCGGAGGCAACTACGAAAATTTGGTTGCCAATCAGGTACCGGTCTTTACCACCGTCACCGATGTGCAAGACACCACAACGGTATCGCTGACGGCAACGCCGTCCGTGGCGGAAGGCGGGACCATTATCTATACGGCGACAGTGGGTGCCCCTGTCACTGGAAGCCCGGTCATAGTCAGC
>NZ_JABWRP020000061.1 GCF_014269035.2 Pseudomonas vlassakiae | reverse complement strand
TGCCGCACACCATCATCGATGCGACCTACAAGTCCAAGTACCTGTGGTGGAACACCCTGGCCCAGGTCGAGCGCTACCAGGACTGCTCAGGCAAGAGCACCTATTACCGCTATGACGAGCGTCATCACCTGGTGGCCGTGACCGATGCGCTGAACCAGACCACCTCGCTGGAGCGCAAGCCGGACGGCGAGGTACTGCGCATCACTCACCCGGACGGCACCGCCGAAACCTTTACCTACAACGTCTACGGCCAGGTGCTCAGCCACACCGACGGCAAGGGCCAGACCATCCGCCTGATGCGCACCGCGCGCGGCCTGCCGAGCAGCCGTCAGGACGCCAAGGGCCAGCGGGTTCGCTACGAGTATGACAAGGCCGTGCGCCTGACCGCGCTGGTCAACGAGAACAACGCGACCTACAGCTTTGCCTACGACGCCTCGGACCGGCTGAGCGAGGAAGTGCGGGTGGATAACCTGACCCGGCGCTTCAG
>NZ_JABWRP020000060.1 GCF_014269035.2 Pseudomonas vlassakiae | reverse complement strand
GCCTTGCTGCTGACCCAGTCGCACCTGCGCGATGGCCTGCCGATCCCTGAAGGGCTGGCCGTGCTCGATCTGGACCGGGCCGAGGCGTGGCGTGCCCTGGACGCGCGCAACCCTGAAGTCCAGCTGCACCCGGAAAACCTCGCCTACGTCATCTACACCTCGGGTTCCACCGGCAAACCGAAAGGCGCCGGCAACCGCCATGTCGCCTTGCACAACCGCCTGGCCTGGATGCAGGAGGCTTACCAGCTCAGTGCCGCTGACAGCGTGCTGCAGAAGACGCCGTTCAGCTTCGACGTCTCGGTGTGGGAGTTCTTCTGGCCGTTGATGGAAGGCGCACGCCTGGTCATGGCGCTGCCGGGTGATCACCGTGATCCGGCGCGCCTGGCCGAGCTGATCACCCGCGAGCAGATCAGCACGCTGCACTTCGTGCCGTCGATGCTGCAGGCCTTCGTTGGTGATGAAAACGCCGCTCGCTGCACCTCGCTGCAGCGGATCATCTGCTCCGGCGAAGCCCTGCCGGTGGAACTGCAACGCCAGACCCTGGCGCTGCTGCCACTGAGTAGCTTGTACAACCTGTACGGCCCGACCGAAGCGGCCATCGACGTTACCCACTGGACCTGTGTCGAGG
>NZ_JABWRP020000006.1 GCF_014269035.2 Pseudomonas vlassakiae | reverse complement strand
TTAACCACCTAACTCGTTGAATTTCAAAGAGTTTGTCGTTCCGATGTCGCTGGAAGTGGGGCGCATTATAAGGGGATTCGAGACCCCGTCAACCTTTTCTTTCAAAAACATCTCAGCGCGCCCTCTCCGGCCTCCGCAAAATCCTCGGAAGGGTCCGCGCAACAGCAGGAAACCGCATGAACATGAGCACAGCGCCAATGCCTGCATAAATAGCCCACTCCCTCAGATCCGAGCGAACGATCCACAGGAAGTGCAACAACCCCAGTCCAAGCACCCCGTACACCAGCTTGTGCAGCTTCTTCCAACGCGCCCCCAGTCGCCGCTGGCTATACCGGTTCGAGGTAACCGCCAGCACCAGCAAGCCGAGAAAACCAAGCGAACCGACAATAATGTAAGGTCGCTTGCGCAACTCGACCGCCAACTGCCCCCAATCCAACCCAAGGATAAAGAACAGATACGCCAGGATGTGCAGCACGATATAGGCAAACACCCACAACCCCAGCTGACGCCGCACCACGATCCACCCCGGCCACCCCGTCAGTTTCTGCAGCGGCGTCATCCCCAAGGTGATCAGCAAAAAGGTCAACGCCCCTAGCCCCAGTCGATCCATGATGATCTTCCCGGGGTCCGGCCCCAACAGGTTCATTGCCGCCTCGTACAACCACCATGCGGGGAACAGACACCCCACAATAAAAATAGCCAGCCGAAACCAGGGATAGCGCATCAATAGTTCTTCCGCAGATCAAGCCCGGTATACAGCGACGCCACCTCATCGGCGTAACCATTGAACATCTGAGTCTCTCGCACGTTGGGACTGAACAAACCGCTGGGCAAGCGTCGCTCGCGAGCCTGAGTCCAGCGCGGATGGTCAACGGTTGGGTTCACATTGGCGTAAAAGCCATACTCTTCTGGCGCCAGCCCCTGCCAGGTAGTCCCGGGCTGCTCGGCCACCAAGCTGATTCGCACGATGGACTTGATGCTTTTGAAGCCGTACTTCCAGGGCACCACCAGACGTAACGGTGCACCATTCTGGTTGGGCAGCTCCCGGCCATACATCCCCACGGCCAGAATCGCCAGCGGATGCATCGCCTCATCCAGGCGCAAGCCTTCTCTATAAGGCCAGTCGATCAAGGCAAAGCCTGAACGCTGCCCAGGCATGTGCTGCGGGTCCTTCAGCGTCTCGAAACGGACATAGCGCGCCTTCGAGGTCGGTTCGACCTGCTTGAGCAGCTGCGCCAAGGGAAACCCCAGCCAGGGAATGACCATCGACCACGCCTCCACACAGCGCAGCCGATAGATGCGTTCTTCAAGTTGATAGGGTTTTACGAGGTCTTCCAGCGCATAGCGCCCCGGCTTGCCCACCTCACCATCCACCACGACCGACCAGGGCTCGGTCTTCAGGCTGTCGCCATTGGCGGCCGGGTCGCCCTTGTCCGGGCCGAACTCATAGAAGTTGTTGTAATGGGTGGCGTCTTTGAAGGGCGTAATCGCCTCATCCTTGACCGTCACTGCCTGCCAACGTGCGGCAGCGAGCTTGTCGGTAAACCAGCCTGGCGCGGCGCCGGGCGCCACATCGGCATAGCGCGACACATCAGCTGCGCTCGCCCCGCCGGGCAATGCGCCCAAGGCCAGACCAGCCAGCGAGCCACCGAGCAGAGTACGACGGGAAAAGTAGATACCTTCAGGAGTGATCTCCGCTGCCTTGCAGTCGGAAGACCTGGGAAGCTTGATGAGCATGGTCGGCTCCACAGCACTGGATAACGGATGTACCAGTAAGACTATGGAGCCGGAGGGTTATTCCAGCATTAAATATTTATCACCCTTTGCGGCGACGACCACGCAGCAGGAACTGGATAGGCCCCGAAGCAGCGTAGGCAAGGAAGATCAGCAGGAGAATGCGCGGTGGGTCGCTGAACACCACGGCAAACACCAACACCACCGCGAGGATCGCCACGAACGGCACTCGCCCCTTGAGGTCCAGCTCCTTGAAGCTGTTGTACTTGATGTTGCTGACCATCAGCATGCCCGCAGCGGCTACCAGCAGTGCCACCAGGAACGACAGCTTGGAGCCCTGAATGCCGTAGTCGCTGAATGCCCAGACGGTACCGGCGACCACACCGGCGGCGGCCGGACTGGCCAGGCCGATGAAGTAGCGCTTGTCGGCAGTGCCAACCTGGGTATTGAAACGCGCCAGACGCAACGCCGCACCCGCTACATAGATGAAGGCGACCATCCAGCCGACCTTGCCCATGTCACCCAACGCCCAGCCGAAGGCCAGCAGGGCTGGGGCCACACCGAAGGCGACCATGTCCGATAGCGAGTCGTACTCGGCACCGAAGGCGCTCTGGGTATTGGTCATGCGCGCCACACGACCATCGAGGCCGTCGAGCACCATGGCCACGAAGATCGCAATGGCGGCAAAGGCGAAATACTTGCTTGCCTCGCGTGGATCGCCAGCGCTCTGCGCACTCATCGAGCTGATGATGGAATAGAAACCGGCAAACAGGTTGGCGGTGGTGAAAAGGTTGGGCAGCAGATAGATGCCGCGATGGCGCACCTTGCGCCCTTCGGCGTCATGCCCTTCTTCAACGTGCTCATCGACAGGTAGCAGGCTTTCGGCGTCGGAGGGCTTGTTCGGCTCTTCGGGACGTTCGCTCATGGAGGGTACCTTGCAACAGGATGGAAAATGTTCGACACGGGCCCGCAAAACAGGTTCTGACGGCGAGCCACTGGTCTGCTTTATACCAGAAGCTGACTGCCAGAACGAAAAAACGCGGCCGAAGCCGCGTTTTTCATCTTTCGATAAGACTCAGTTCTTGGTCTTGTCGACGATTTTGTTAGCCGAAATCCAAGGCATCATCGAACGCAGCTGCTCGCCGATGATCTCGATGCCGTGAGCGGCGTTGTTGCGGCGCTTGGCGGTCATCGATGGGTAGTTGGTAGCACCTTCGGAGATGAACATCTTCGCGTACTCACCGTCCTGGATGCGCTTCAGAGCGTTACGCATGGCCTTGCGGGATTCTTCGTTGATGACTTCCGGACCGGTGACGTACTCACCGTACTCGGCGTTGTTGGAGATCGAGTAGTTCATGTTGGCAATGCCGCCTTCGTACATGAGGTCAACGATCAGCTTCAGCTCGTGCAGGCACTCGAAGTAGGCCATTTCTGGCGCGTAGCCTGCTTCAACCAGGGTTTCGAAGCCGGCTTTGACCAGCTCGACAGTACCACCGCACAGAACAGCCTGCTCACCGAACAGGTCGGTTTCGGTCTCGTCCTTGAAGGTGGTTTCGATGATACCGGTACGGCCGCCGCCTACGCCCGAAGCGTACGACAGGGCGACGTTCTTGGCGTTGCCGGAGGCGTCCTGATAAATAGCGATCAGGTCAGGGATACCGCCACCTTTGACGAACTC
Source organism: Pseudomonas vlassakiae (assembly GCF_014269035.2). Lineage (GTDB taxonomy): Bacteria > Pseudomonadota > Gammaproteobacteria > Pseudomonadales > Pseudomonadaceae > Aquipseudomonas > Aquipseudomonas vlassakiae. Next base: position 257,251 of record NZ_JABWRP020000006.1, on the reverse strand, counting down.
GGAGCGCACGGTGTGGCCCGGTGCTTTTGGCGCGATCATGATCACGTCGAGGTCGGCACGTGGAACAACCTGGTTGTAGTGGATGGCGAAGCCGTGGGAGAAGGCCAGGGTAGCGCCCTTCTTGATGTTCGGCTCGATTTCCTGCTTGTACAGCTGGCCCTGGAACTCGTCCGGGGTCAGGATCATGACCAGGTCGGCGGCAGCGACGGCGGAGGCAACGTCGGTCACTTTCAGGCCATGGGCTTCAGCCTTGGCAACGGTGGCCGAACCTTTACGCAGACCGATGGTGACATCTACACCGGAGTCCTTCAGGTTGCACGCCTGAGCGTGGCCTTGGGAACCGTAACCGATGATGGCGACTTTCTTACCCTGGATGATGGAAAGGTCGCAGTCTTTATCGTAGAAAACTTTCATGAAAATACCCCTGGTTATATCTCGGCCCCTGCGGAGCCATCGCTAATTTTTGAATTTAGATGCTGAGCACTTTGTCGCCACGGGCGATGCCGGTAACGCCACTGCGCACGGTTTCGAGAATCGATGCGGTGCCGATCGCCTGGATGAAGCTGTCCAGCTTGTCGCTGGTGCCGCTCAGCTGCACGGTGTACACACTGGCGGTCACATCGACGATCTGGCCACGGAAGATGTCCGTGGTGCGCTTGATCTCGGCGCGCTGGGCACCGGTGGCCTTGACCTTGACCAGCATCAGTTCACGCTCGATATGGGCGCTTTCCGACAGGTCGACCAGTTTTACCACTTCGACCAGCTTGTTCAGGTTCTTGGTGATCTGTTCGATCACTTCGTCATGGCCAACGGTGGTCAGCGTCAGACGCGACAGGGTCGGGTCTTCGGTCGGCGCCACGGTCAGGCTTTCAATGTTGTAGTTGCGCTGGGAGAACAGGCCGACCACACGGGACAGAGCACCGGGTTCGTTTTCCAGCAGCAGGGAAATGATGTGCCGCATATCAGGTACGCTCCGTCTTGCTCAGCCACATGTCACGCATCGAGCCATCCTTGATCTGCATCGGATAGACGTGCTCGCTGCGGTCGACCGCGATGTCGATGAACACCAGGCGGTCCTTCATCGCAAACGCTTCTTCAAGCTTCGGCTTGAGATCTTTCAGGCTGGTGATGCGGATACCCACATGGCCGTAGGCCTCGGCCAGCTTGATGAAGTCAGGCAGCGACTCGACGTACGAGTGCGAATGACGACCGTTGTAGGCCATGTCCTGCCATTGGCGGACCATGCCCAATACACCGTTGTTCAGGTTGACGATCTTCACCGGCAGGCCGTACTGCATGCAGGTGGACAGCTCCTGGATGTTCATCTGGATGCTGCCTTCGCCAGTCACGCAGGCAACGTCCTGATCCGGGAAGTTGAGCTTGACGCCCATCGCTGCCGGGAAGCCGAAGCCCATGGTGCCCAGGCCACCGGAGTTGATCCAGCGGTTCGGCTTGTTGAAGCGGTAGTACTGCGCCGCGAACATCTGGTGCTGGCCAACGTCCGAGGTGACGAAAGCATCGCCATGGGTCACTTCGCACAGGGTCTCGATGACTTTTTGCGGTTTGATAACGTTGCCGTCGCCCTTGTCATAAGGGAACAGCTCGCCATTGCCACGCCATTCGTCAATCTGCTTCCACCAGGCATCCAGCGCCACCTTGTCAGGCTGCTCGCCAATTTCCTTGAGGATGCCAAGCATTTCGCTGAGCACGCTGTCGACCGGGCCAACGATCGGCACGTCGGCTTTGATCATCTTGGAAATCGACGCCGGGTCGATGTCGACATGGATGATCTTGGCATTCGGGCAGAACTTGGCCGGGCCATTGACCACGCGGTCGTCGAAACGCGCGCCGACAGCAAAGATCACGTCGGCATTGTGCATGGCCATGTTGGCAGTGAAGCTGCCGTGCATGCCGAGCATGCCGAGGAACTGACGGTCAGTCCCCGGGAAGCCACCCAACCCCATCAGGGTGTTAGTGACCGGCAGATTCAGTGACTTGGCGATTTCGGTCAGGGCTTCGGAGCCACCGCCGAGGATCACGCCGCCACCGGCATAGACGATCGGGCGCTTGGCAGCCAGGAGCATTTCGGCAGCCTTGCGGATCTGGCCGGAATGACCGCGCACAGCCGGGCTGTAAGAGCGCAGCTTGACCTTCTTCGGATAGACGTACTCGAACTTCTCGGCCGGGTTGGTCATATCTTTTGGAATGTCGACCACGACCGGGCCTGGGCGACCGGATTGCGCCAGGTAGAAGGCTTTCTTGAGTACTTCAGGGATCTCGGTCGGGTTCTTGATCATGAAGCTGTGCTTCACGATCGGCCGCGAGATACCGATCATGTCGGTTTCCTGGAAGGCATCGGTACCTACCATGGTGCTAGGCACCTGGCCGGACAGGATGACCATCGGAATCGAATCCATGTAGGCGGTGGCAATGCCGGTAATGGCATTGGTCGCGCCCGGACCGGAGGTTACCAGCACCACGCCGGCCTTGCCGGTGGCGCGGGCGTAGCCGTCCGCCATATGGGTTGCCGCCTGCTCGTGACGAACCAGGATGTGTTCCACTTCCGGCTCTTTGAACAGCGCGTCATAAACATGAAGGAGAGCACCACCAGGGTACCCGTAGATGTGCTTAACGCCTTCGTCACGCAAGAAGCGGACGACCATTTCAGCGCCAGATAAAAGCTCCACGTTGTTCACCTCTAAAACGCCAGAATACCGCCCTCACTGGGCGGGTCTTAATAGGTTTACTGCCAAGCAGAGCATGAGCGAACGTTCAGCACTGACTGAGCAAGTATTGGGAGGACCCCAGAGTGTTGCGGGGTTTTCCCACCCAGCGCGAGGTAACGCGTTGCGGGGTGTTACAGGCGGCGCGGGTGTGCGCCTCATGATCTGCTTAGCGGGTCTGCTTCTGGCAGTCCCTCTACAGCGGAATCTGGATTCTTGTGATTTGGCGCCTACAAGTCAAGAAAAATTATTGCCAATTTTTCCCGAAGATGAATTCCTTCCACCACTAAAAACCGAGTCAGCAGCAGAAAAAATAACATTTTTATAAAAAAGGGCCACAATCTGCGGCCCTTGAAGGAAAAACTGAAGAAATCAGGCGGAAGGAGCGATCAATTGGTCGAATGCTGCCAACAGGCGGCGCAGCTCGCGACTTTCTTCCGGACGATCGGTGAACACGGTTTCCGCCATCACCAGGATGCTCGAGGCATTGGGCAGGGGGTGGCCGAGTTCGATGATGATCTTCATGCGCGGCAGGAAGATCCACTGCAACCACTGCTCGAAGCTGAGCGTGTCGACCGCGAAAGGAACGGTGCTGGCCAGCGCATCGTCGCTCGGCGGCTCATCATCCCACCAGCCTTGCACCTGCAGCTCACGCTCGATGAGCAGCAGGTGGTCGGCGATATCGAGAATGCGTTGCTCGATCATCACGAGTTGACCCGCGCTTTCTGCCGCGCCAAGGCGGCACCGGCGCTGTCACCCTGCTTCTCACGGGCTTGGGCGATGGTGTTCCACAGCTCGGCCTGCAGGTCGGGGCGGCCATTGGCGTAAGTCAACGCACGGCGGGCCAGTTGCTCGGCCTGGGGCGCGTCGCCTTGCGACAGGCGCACCTGGGCCAGGCGGAACAACACCTGAGGCTCGCGCGGGGCGATGCGCTGGGCGCGCTCCAGGCTCGAAGCGGCACCGTTGAAGTCACCGCTGCCCTGCTGCGACTGAGCGGTGGTCAGCAGTGCCAGTACCGGGCCATCGAGCTGCTCGTCGGCCGAAAGACCACCGGAAGCGGCATTACTGCGCGGGATGCCGGTCGGTGCGCTGGATGTGGCCGGCGTGCTGTTCATCGAGGCGATATCGAAGGGTTCGTCAGCGATCGGGTTAGGGTTTGTAGTGATCGGCGCCGAAGTCACCGGGCCTGGCGTGATAGGGCCGGTACTGATTGGCGCCGCGCTGCTGCCCGCCGGGAAGGTCTGGATGCCTGCGGCCCCCGCGCCTTGCGGAATCATCACGGTCACGCCCGAGTCCTCTGGCAGCGACTGTGCCTGCGCGGTGCCATTGCTCATGCCCGCCGAACGGTGGGCCTGGACGCGCTCACTATTGGACACCCGGGTGCTCGAGTCCACTACCGGAATGTTGCCTCGCGGCACGCTGGAGCACCCCTGGAGCACTACCAGCGCCGTCACGGCAGGAAACAGCCACTTTTTCAATTCACACCTCATCAATGCTGCGTTGGGCTCAGTTCATCCAGCCCTTGACCCAGTCCATGACCGACTCTACGGGATTCTGCTCACCGCCGCAGGTCGCTCCGGCGGGCGGTTCACTGCCGCGAATATACGGCATCTGCACGGCGCCCGGACAGCTTCTGTCAGAACCATGGCCGCTGTACGGATCGATCCACGCTTGCACCACATTGTCTGGCTGTGGCATGTCCAATGGCAGCGGGTCGGCCTTCTTCATGAAGCTGGTCCACACCTGCAGGGCGCCGGTGGCACCGGTAAATGGCGTCTTGCCGTTGTCGTCCCGGCCCATCCACACCACTGCCAGCAGGTCCTGGCTGAAGCCAGAGAACCAGCTGTCGCGCGAATCGTTACTGGTGCCGGTCTTGCCCGCCAGGGTCAGCGAGCTTGGCAGCACGTTGTAGACCGAGCGACCGGTACCTTCACGCATCACCCGTTGCATGGCGTTCTGTACCAGGTAGATGGCACCTGGGTCGAAGGTCTGCTGGATCTGGAACGGGTAGCGCTTGAGCGGCTCGCCCTCGGCCGTGAGCACGCTGCGGATGCCGCGCATCGGCGTGTTGAAGCCACCGTTGGCGATGGTCTGGTACATCGTCGCGACTTGCATGGGCGACATGCCGCCAGCCCCCAGCAGCATTGCCGGGAAGGCGGGCCAATCGACGTTGACGCCGAGGCGACCAATGGTCTTGATCACATTCGGCACACCGACTTCCAGGCCGAGCTTGGCGGTCGACAGGTTCAGCGAGTTGGCCAGGCCCTGGTACAGGTAGATCGTACCGTGCGAACGCCGGTCATAGTTTTGCGGGCGCCATACCTGGCCATCGGCTCCTTTGACCGAGAACGGTTCGTCCTGCACCCAGGAGGTCAGGGTGTACTTGCTTGGCTGCTCCAGCGCAGTCAGGTACACCGCCGGCTTAACCAGCGAGCCGATCGGCCGCACGGCATCGATGGCACGGTTGAAGCCCGCAAACCCGGACTGGCGGCTGCCGATCAAGGCCTGCACCTCGCCGGTTTCCGGGTTGGTTACGACCATCGCCGATTCCACCTCGTCGGCACCTTTGCGCCCGGCCAGACGCTTGAAGGTTTCGGCCATGGAGGTTTCAGCCTTCATCTGCAGGATCGGGTCGAAACTGGTGAAGATACGTAGGCCTTCCTCGGTCAAGTCTTCGTCACGGTAGTCCTGGCGCAGCTGGCGCTTGACCAGGTCAAGGAATGCCGGGAACGAGCTGTCGGCCAGGCTGCCGCGCTTGGTCACGCCCAACGGCATCTTCTTCGCCGCATCGACCTCCGCCTGGCTGGCCACGCCTTGCTCGGCCACCAGGTCGAGGACCAGGTTACGCCGCGCCAGCGCACGGTCAGGGTAACGCCGCGGGTTGTAATAAGACGGCCCCTTGACCATGCCAACCAGCAAGGCGATCTGGTGCAGTTTCAGCTCCGACAGCGGCTGGCTGAAGAAGAACTGGCTGGCCAGGCCGAAGCCATGCACGGCGCGCTGGCCATCCTGGCCGACGAATACTTCGTTGAGATAGGCCTCGAGGATCTCGCGCTTGTCGTAATGCATTTCCAGCAGTACGGCCATCATCGCTTCAGTCAGCTTACGGGTGAGGCTACGCTCGCTGGTCAGGTAGAAGTTTTTCACCAGCTGCTGGGTCAGGGTACTGCCGCCCTGGCGCATCGAACCGGCCGAAGTGTTGACCCACATGGCCCGGGCGATGGACTTGGGCGACACGCCGAAGTGGCTGTAGAAGTCCCGGTCCTCGGTGGCTACCAGGGTTTCGAGCAGGTATGGCGGCACCTGGTCGATCTTGATGAGGATGCGGTCTTCGAGGTTCTTCGGGTAGATGCCGCCGATCATCAGCGGCTCAAGGCGTACCACGTCGAGTTTCTTGCCGTTGGCACCGGCGAGGTCTGCCACATAGTCGCCGGAGAAGCGCACACGCACGAACTGCGCAGGCTCCATACCCTCGTAGAACTGGAAGCCACGGGTATTGAGGTCGACGGTATTGCCGTTGACCGCCGCCGCGCCCGGGCCGTTGGCCGCGCTTTCACGCCGGTATCCGAGGGCGTCGAGCTCGGTGAGGAAGTCGTTCTTGCTCAGTTTCTGGCCGCTGAACAGCTCCAGCGGCCGGGCATACACCTTGGCCGGGATGGTCCAGCGCTTGCCGGAGAACTTCTCCTGAACGATGGCATCGAGGTAAACCGCGAAGCCGGCGACGATCACCAGGCCGACCAGGCTGAGCTTCAAGGCCCAGCCCAGCCAGGCGCGCGAGCGGCCGGTCGGGCGTTTCTGAGGGGTACGGGGATTTCGGGTTCGAGTCATGGCGGCGGATTATACGCACTTTATAAAGGGTAGGCAGGCGCCCTCTGGCGGTAGGCAGGGACGGCACCATTGACCATAATGGCGCTTTCGAATTCCCTGTCCCCGGAAGGATTTCCCGTGAGCCAAGCCTTGATCAACGCGTTGCAGAACCCTGCCCTGTACCCTCATCCCGTGGACGGGTTCCAGCTCATCGAGACGCACATCTCCTGGGTCCTGCTCACCGGCGAGTACGCCTACAAGATCAAAAAGCCGATGAACTTCGGCTTCCTCGACTTCACCAGCCTGGGCCAACGCCAGCACTTCTGTAACGAAGAGCTGCGCCTGAACCAGCGCCTGACCGACGGCCTGTACCTTGAAGTCCTGCCAATCACCGGCAGTGCCGAAGCGCCACAGATCGGTGGTGAAGGTGAGGCGATCGAATATGCCTTGAAGATGCGCCAGTTCCCCCAAGGCCAGATGCTCAGCACCTTGCAGGCCAATGGCGAGCTGAATACCAGCCACATCGACCAGATGGCCCGGCAGATTGCCGAATTCCACCTGCAGGCACCGAAAGTGTCGCCGGAGCATCCGCTGGGCACCCCGGAAAGCGTGATGGCTCCGGTCGAGCAGAACTTCGAGCAGATCCGCCCGTTCCTCAGCGACAAAGCCGACCTGCAGCAACTGGACAACCTCCAGGCCTGGGCGCGCAGCAGCTTCGAGCGCCTGCATGGCCTGCTCCAGGCGCGCAAGGCCAATGGTTTCATCCGTGAATGCCACGGTGACATTCACCTGGGCAACGCCACCCTGATCGATGGCAAGGTGGTGATCTTCGACTGCATCGAGTTCAACGAGCCGTTCCGCCTGACTGATGTCTACGCCGACATCGGTTTCCTGGCCATGGACCTGGAAGACCGTGGCCTCAAGTGCCTGGCCCGCCGCTTCATCAGCCAGTACCTGGAGCTGACCGGCGACTATGCCGGGCTGGAACTGCTGAATTTCTACAAGGCCTACCGTGCACTGGTACGGGCCAAGGTCGCCCTGTTCAGCCTGTCGGCCGATGCCGACGCCGTGCAGCGCGCCACGACCCTGCGCACCTACCGCAACTACGCCAACCTGGCGGAAAGCTACAGCGCCATCCCTTCCCGCCTGCTTGCTGTCACCCATGGCGTTTCGGCAGTGGGCAAGAGCCACGTGGCCATGCGCCTGGTCGAGGCGCTGGGCGCGGTTCGCGTGCGTTCGGATGTGGAGCGCAAGCGCCTGTTCGGCGAACAGCAGGCGCAGAACGCCGGCCAACTCGCTGCCGGGATCTATGACCAGGACGCCAGCACGGCCACCTACCAGCGCCTGCACGCACTGGCGGCGACGATCTTGCGTGCCGGTTTCCCGGTGGTGCTCGATGCCACCTACCTCAAGGCTGAACAGCGCCAGGCCGCCGCAGCAGTGACCAACGAGACTGGCGTGCCGTTCCTGATCCTCGACTGCCATGCACCGGAAGCGGTCATCGCCAGCTGGCTGGAACAGCGCCAGGCCGAGAACAGCGACCCGTCGGATGCCACGCTTGAAGTGGTCAAGGCCCAGCAGGCCAGCCGTGAGCCACTGGATGCACAGGAGCTGCTACACAGCACCCGCATCGATACCCAGGAAGCCAGCGGTATGGACCAGGTGATCGAGCAGATTCGCCAGCGCCTGCCAGGACTGTAAGTCCGCTTTACGCCTGCTCCGGCCCGTTGCCGGAGCAGCGCCTCCCCAAGCCAGCACAGCTCGTCGTCCCCGATGGCAAAAGGCCGCGCATTTTCCAACCCCCGCTACACTCCTCTCTGACCTGCTCGCGATTTATCCCCTAGACCCGTTCAGCCATCGCAAGGAGGCTCGATGAACGATGAATTGCAGCACCTGAAGAATCTTGGCAAGACCTCTGCACAGTGGTTGCATGCGGCGGGTATCCACAGCGCGTCGGACTTGCGCCGGCTCGGCGCGGTGGGCGCCTATCAGGCCGTGAAAACGCGAGGGTTCAGGGCGTCGAAGGTGCTGTTGTACGCCATTGAAGGTGCATTGCTGGACATGCACTGGAACGATTTGCCAGCCGAACGCAAGGAAGCGCTCAATCAACAACTCGATGCGAAATGCCCTATCGCCAAAAAAATCTGAAATAAACGCGAGAAGGGTGTTGACGATGAAATGAGAATCGTTATGATTATCACAACTGGTCGCGAGACTGGTTGGATAAGCTAAGAGTCCCTGGTTCGGATTCTCAGATTATCTCCTCATCAGGCTAATCACGGTTATTGACCCGGCATTTTGCCGGGTCTTTTTTTGCCCGCAGGTTCACCCCGCCCAGCGGCGTCTGTGCTATTGGCGCAACTGCGCGCAGTAGTCCTGCTCGGGCATCGCCGCTGTGTACCAGACAAAGTCGGCCATCTCGCTTCTGACCTGCTCACCCACTTCGGCCAGCAGCACCACTTTGCTCTCGCCCGTCGCGCCAAGATCGGCAAGGTGCAAAGGCACCCCCAAGTCCTTGCGCGCATGGAACGACCCGGCCAACAGCAGCGCTGGCTGCGGCGCCGCCAGCAGCCGTTCGGCAATACGCCGATCCCGCTGTTGTTGCACAGCCAGCATCGCTGGCAGCTGGCTTTCCGGTAGCAGGCCACAATGCCCCTGCTTCACCTGATCGAGCAGTGCCGCCCGTACCGCTGGCGCATTGGACCGGGTTCCCGACATAACCGCAGGGTGCCGATAGGCCTGGCGCATCTCGGTGGGTGACAGGTTGGCTGCCAACAGCGGCACACGGTGTTGCAAGGCTTCTCGCACAATAGGGCCGTACAATTGCCAGTCCCAGCCGTCGTCCCAGGCCAGGGCCTTGGGCAGGTCCTGTGGCAGTTGCGCTCGCCCGGCGAGCGCATCGACGCCGGCCTGCTGCTCGGGTTGCAGCATTTCCAGCAACAGGCTGCCCTGCGCCCGGCGCAGCTGCAGCGCACGCATCAACCACAGCTGCAAGGCGTGATGATCCGGGTTGTCATGCTTCTCGCCGATCAACACCCGTGGCGCATCGGCCAGGCGCTCGACCAGCTGTTCGGGGCTGATCACCTGTCCACTGGCCAGATCGTGAATCTGCCCCAGTTCGGCGTTATCCCGCCCCTCGCTGCTCTGCCAGGCCGGCAACGGCGGCAGGTTGGCCTGACAGCCACCCAGCGCCAGCGCCAGGCACAGCAATGAACCGCACAGCAAAGGATAACCCATGGGCAGTGCCTCCTAGCGGGTAATGATCAGCGGGTGGCCCCGTTCCGGGTGCGCCTGCACCAGCACGTCGATGCCGAACACGGCCTTGAGTGACACTGGCGTCAGCACCTCCCGGGGGCTGGCCAGGGCGTGGCAGCGGCCGCTTTCGAGAAGCAGGACACGATCACAGTAGCGTGCAGCCAGGTTGAGGTCATGCAGGATCACCAGCACTGCTGCACCACGGTCGGCGAAGCTGCGTACAGCTTCCAGCGTCGTATGCTGGTGCAAAGGGTCGAGCATGGAAGTCGGCTCGTCGAGCAACAGCGTGGTCCCCTGTTCACCCGGCCAGAGCTGGGCCAGCACCCGTGCCAGGTGCACACGTTGGCGCTCACCACCGGACAGCGCCAGGTAACTGCGCTCAACCAGATGCCAGGCGTCTGCGGCCTGCAACGCTGCCTCGACGATCTCCCGGTCACGCTGCCGACCACTGCCGTGGGGCAGCCGCCCCATGCCGACTACCTCCTCGACACGGAAGGCGAAGCCCAGGCTGGATACCTGTGGCAACACCGCCAGGCGCTGTGCCCGAGCCTGGCCCGGCCATTGAGCCAGGGCTTTACCCTGCAGGGTCACCTGCCCGTGGCTTGGCGCTAGCTCGCCGCACAATGCCCCCAGCAGGCTGCTCTTACCCGCGCCATTAGGCCCCAGCACGCCCAGCACCTGCCCAGGCTCCAGTTGCAGATTGATGTCATGCAGCACTTCATTGCTGCCTCGGCGCAGATGCAGGTTTTGGACCTCGAGCATCAATTACGCCCTCGAACCAGCAAAAACAGGAAGAACGGGGCACCGATGAATGCGGTCACGATACCGATGGGCAATTCAGCCGGAGCCAACGCCAAGCGCGCCACCAGGTCGGCAAACAAAAGCAAGGTCCCACCGGCCAACAGCGAGGCAGGCAACAATACCCTATGGTCGGGGCCAGCCAGCAACCGCACCAGATGTGGCACCACCAGCCCAACGAAGCCAATCAGCCCCGCTGCGGCGACTGCAGCGCCAACCCCTAAAGCCGTGCAGAACACCAGCTCGCGCTTGAGCCGCTCCACTTCGATGCCCAGATGCCGCGCTTCCGATTCACCGAGCAATAACGCATTGAGCGCCTGAGCCCGGCGCGGCAGCCAGAGCGCCACCCCCGCAGTGATCAGCAACAAAGGCCAGAGCCGCTCGTAACTGGCACCATTGAGGCTGCCCAGATTCCAGAAGGTCAGCGTGCGCAGCGTGGCGTCATCGGCCAGGTAGGTGAACAGCCCCACCGCCGAGCCGCCCAGCGCTGTCAGCGCAATGCCGGCCAGCAGCATCGTGGCGACGTTGGTCTGCCCCTCACGCCGTCCCAATCGGTACACCAGCGCCGTGACACCCAACCCACCGATGAAAGCGCAGGCCGACAGCAGGTACGGGGCAAACCCTTCCGGGACACCCCCTAGCCAACTGCCGCCGACAATCGCCACCGCCGCCCCCAGCGCCGCACCACTGGCGACACCCACCAGGCCGGGGTCGGCCAACGGGTTGCGGAACAGGCCCTGCATGGCCACTCCGGAAAGCGCCAGCACAGCGCCCACTGCCAGCCCCAGCAGCGTACGGGGCATGCGGATCTGGCCAAGGATCATGTCTGCCTGTTCCAGGCCGTCAGCGGCAATTGGCAGCCCGAGCAAACGCAGGCCGGCGCGCAAGGTATCCCCTGGCGGCAGGCTGACCGGCCCAAGGGCCAGCGATAGCCAGACGGCCATCAGGCACAGCAAAGCCAGGCAAACAAATAGCGTTCGCGGCGGGATACGTTGTTTCATCTGGCAGCGCTGGCCGGGTAGAACGCTGTCGCCAGTTCCTGCATGGCGGTTGGCAGGCGTGGGCCGAGACCTCCCACCAGCAAGGTCGGGTCGAGCGACACCAGGCGCTTGTCGCGCACTGCTCGGGAAGCGGCCAACGCCGGGTTCTCTTTGAGCAGCGCCTGCAAGGCCTGCTCACCGCTCAACGCACGATCGGAAAACACCACGACATCCGGGTCGAGCGCTGCCAGCGCCTCATTGGAGAAATTCTTGTAGCCTTGGTGTTCGGCCAGGTTGCGCCCCCCCGCCTGGCGCAGCACCCAGTCGCCTGCAGTGCCCTGCCCGGCAATCAGCGGCTGGGCGCCGGCATGCCCAACCAGCAGCAGCACAGCTGGCGCCTGATGATGCTGCTGAGCCTGCCTGACCTGCGATTGCAGCGCTTCGAGTTGCCGATGATAGCCCGCCACCAACTGTGCGGCTTTGTCCTCGGCACCGAGCAAGGTGCCCAAGTGCTTGAGGTTCTGGTCCACGGCAGCCAGATCGGCCTGACTGGAAAACAACTCGACCGGCACGCCGGCTTTGCGCACCTGCGCCAGCACCGGCGGCGGCCCCATCTCCTCGGTACCCACCAGCACATCCGGATGCAGGCTGAGAATGCCCTCGGCCGACAACTGCCGCTGATAACCAACACTCGGCAAGGCCCTCAGCGACGCGGGGTGCTGGCTGGTGGTATCGACGCCCACCAGACGTGGCTCGCCACCCAGTTCACTGATCCACTCGCTCAGCGCCCCGCCTGCGCTGACCCAGCGCTGCGGCAATTCGGCGGCCAAGGCCTGGGTGGAAGCAACGAAAACTACGCACAGGGCGAGCAAGCCAGCGGGACGGCGCATCATCGGATTCCTTCTGAAGGCGGGCCGCACGCCTTGTGGCGGGCAGCGGAACTGCGCACCATAGGCAGCCGGTGCAGCAAATGCGGGCAATTTGATAATTATTCGCATTGACGCGTCAAGCCATCACTTTGTTTCACGAGCCTTCCCTGCAATGCATTTTCTTTGTCCTTCCACGGCCCTGGCCGAGGGCCATAGCCGCGCCTTCAGCGTAGACGGCATCGACCTGTTCGGCGTGCGCCGTCAGGGCCAGGTATACCTGTACCGCAACCGCTGCCCTCACCGCGGCATCCCGCTGAACTGGGCGCAAGATGCCTTTCTCGACGACAGTGCCAGCCTGATCCACTGTGCCCATCATGGCGCGCTGTTTCTGATGGAGAGTGGTGAATGCGTGGCCGGCCCCTGCGAAGGCGAAACGCTGCAGGCCCTGGACTGCCATGAGGACAGCCAGGGCATCTGGCTCAGGGGTTGAGCAACACCGGTAGCCGGCGGTCGATGACGATCTGCCCGCTATCCAGGCGTACCCCGTAGGCCAGCACCTCGACCCCATCGGCCACCGCAGCGCGCAGGGCGTTGGCATAGGCAAGGTCGATTTCATCGGCTGGGCGTACCGCCTCGATGCCGGTCAGGTTCACGCAGTACAGCTGCACCGCACGAATGCCCTGGCGGGCCAAAGCCGCCAGCTCGCGCAAGTGCTTGGCGCCGCGCTGGGTCACGGCATCCGGGAACGCCGCCACGGCAGTATCCGGGTAACCCAGGGTCACGCTCTTGACCTCGATATAGGCGGGCCCGGCTGCAAACTCCAGGCGAAAATCCACCCGGCTGCGTTCTTCGCCATAAGCGACCTCACGTTTCAGCGCGGTAAACCCGGCCAGCTCGTGGATCACTCCGGCACGCAGCGCCTCCTCCACCAGCGCATTGGCGCGCCCGGTGTTGATGCAAGCCAGGCGGCCCTGGGGCGTTTCGCTGATTTCCCAGGTGCCTGGCAATTTGCGCTTGGGGTCGTTGGAGCGGCTGAACCACACCTGCCCGCCTTCGCGCATGCAATTAAGCATCGAACCGGTGTTCGGGCAGTGGATGGTCAGTTGCTCGCCACTGGCCGATTCGATATCGGCCAGGAAGCGCTTGTAGCGACGCAGCAGGCGCCCTTGTTCAAGTGGAGGAAAGAACACCATTCAGCCTTGCCAGCTCCGCAGCCCACGGGCGATGCGCTCGACCGCCTGTTCCAGGCGCGGCAGGCCCTGGGTATAGGCAAACCGAACATGATGGCCGGCCAAATGGCGGCCGAAGTCCAGGCCTGGGGTAAAGGCCAGATGCTCGGTTTCAAGGAAATGCTGGCAGAAAGCAAAGGCATCGCCACCGAACGCGCTGATATCGGCATACAGGTAGAACGCGCCCTGCGGCTCGACGGCAATGCGGAAGCCCAATTCACGCAGGGCCGGCAACAGGTAGTCGCGGCGACGGGCGAATTCGGCGCGACGCGATTCGAAAATCGCCAGCGTTTCCGGCTGGAAGCAGGCCAACGCCGCATGCTGGGCCATGCTCGGTGCACTGATGTAGAGGTTCTGCGCCAGCTTCTCCAGATCGGCCACGGCATTGGGCGGGGCCACCAGCCAGCCGAGCCGCCAGCCGGTCATGCCGAAATACTTGGAAAAACTATTGAGGACAAACGCCGAGTCGTCCACTTCCAGCACGCTCGGCGCATCCATGCCGTAGGTCAGGCCATGGTAGATCTCGTCCACCACCAGGTGACCATGGCGTTCACGGGTGGCCTTGGACAGGCTGGCCAGCTCCTCGCGGCCCAGCACGGTGCCCGTCGGGTTGGCTGGCGAGGCGACCAGGGCGCCGACGCTGTCCTTGTCCCAGTAACGCTCGACCAGGTCGGCAGTGAGCTGGTAGTTGACCTCCGGCCCGACTGGGACCAGCTGCGCGCCGCCTTCGACCAGGCGCAGGAAGTGGCGGTTGCACGGGTAACCCGGGTCAGCGAGCAGCCAGTGCTTGCCGGGGTCGACCAACAAGCTGCTGGCCAGCAGCAACGCCCCGGAGCCGCCCGGCGTGACGAGAATCCGCTCGGGGTCGATCTGCAGGCCATAACGCTGGCCATAGAAACCGGCGATGGCCTCGCGCAGCGCTGGCAGGCCACGGGCGGCGGTATAGCGGGTATGCCCGGCGGCCAACGCGGCCTGGCCGGCAGCGACGATCGGTGCGGCGGTGGTGAAGTCCGGCTCGCCGATTTCAAGGTGGATCACGTCATGGCCGGCTGCTTGCAGCTCGTTGGCCCGCGCCAGCAACGCCATGACGTGGAAGGGTTCGATGGCGCGGCTGCGCGCGCTGTAGGGGTGGGCCATGACCTTCTCTCAATTGGGTCTAAACTGTTGATTCTACCTTTGCAGTGCACCGAACGTGCGCCGCGCGCTGCGGTCAACACCTAGGATCGGGCGGGCTAGCGCAACCCCCGATCTATCTGGTAAGTTCGGCGGCTCGCAGTCGCAGGGCCGGCGGGTGCCGGAGATGGAGCAGCCTGCGCATTGGATCAGATGAGTGAGAGGCGGTCTATTCATGTCCACCGTAGAAAAGCAAAAAACCGGTCAGACCATGTACGGTGTCGCGCCCTATCAAGAGGGCACGGGCGAAGATTACATGGACGACCGCATGAGGGATCACTTCACCAAGCTGCTTAATGCTTGGAAAAGCGAGCTCATGCAGAGTGTCGACCGCACCGTAGACCACATGAAGGACGAAGCTGCGAACTTCCCCGACCCGGCCGACCGCGCCAGCCAGGAAGAAGAATTTGCCCTGGAGCTTCGTAACCGCGACCGCGAGCGCAAGCTGATCAAGAAGATCGACAAGACCTTGCAGAAGATCCAGGACGAAGAATACGGCTGGTGCGAATCGTGCGGCATCGAGATCGGCCTGCGCCGCCTTGAAGCCCGCCCTACCGCCGACCTGTGCTTCGACTGCAAGGAAATCGCGGAGAAAAAGGAAAAGACCGTCGGCAAAGGCTGACACGTCTTCCATCCGAACGGGGCGCATCATGCGCCCCGTTTCATTTATATGCCTGGCAATGCCATGAAAGACTCCCGTTATATCGGACGCTTCGCCCCCACCCCAAGCGGCTTCCTGCACTTCGGCTCGCTGGTCGCCGCCCTGGCCTCCTGGCTCGATGCCCGCGCCGTGGACGGCCGCTGGCTGTTGCGCATGGAGGACACCGACCCACCCAGGGAAATGCCAGGGGCCCGCGATGCGATACTGCAGACCCTCGAGCGCTACGGCCTGGAATGGGATGGCGAAGTGGTTTATCAAAGCCAGCGCCACGAAGCCTATGCCGCCGTGGTCGACCGCCTGTTCAGCATGGGCCTGGCCTACGCCTGTACCTGCTCCCGCAAGCAGCTGGAGGGGCACAACGGCATTTACCCAGGCTATTGCCGTAACGCGGGGCATGCCCGGGAAGGCGCGGCGATCCGCCTGCGGGTACCCGAACTGATCTACCGCTTCAGCGACCGGGTGCAAGGCGAGTTCCAGCAGCACCTTGGGCGCGAAGTGGGCGACTTCATCATCCAGCGACGCGATGGGCTCTATGCCTATCAATTGGCGGTGGTGCTGGACGATGCCTGGCAAGGCATCACCGATATCGTGCGCGGGGCCGACCTGCTCGACAACACGCCGCGCCAACTGTACCTGCAGGAGTTGCTGGGCTTTTCGCAACCGCGTTATCTGCACATTCCACTGATCGTCCAGCCTGACGGGCACAAGCTGGGCAAGTCCTATCGTTCGCCGCCGCTGCAGGCGGCGCAGGCGACGCCTTTGCTGCTGCGCGCGTTGCGGGCGCTGGGGCAGGACACCGATGCCGAACTGCTGCTGGCAACACCCGCCGAAGTGCTGGCGGTAGCACGCGAGCAGTGGCGGCCAGAAGCCATTGCCCGGCAGTTGACGGTGCCAGAGGCTGATTTGCACTGAAGCAGGCACGGCCTCTTCGCGGGTTTACCCGCGAAGAGGACGGCACAGGCAAATACCGCACAAATTCAAAAGCGTAATAAATTCAAACTCTTGGCGAACCCTATGGATTACCGCTAGCATCGCCACAGTCAATTGCGCCAATAATAAGTCCAAGCCCGCAGCGCCCAACCATCGAGGCCAGCATGTACATCTATCGTTTGGTCCTGCTTCTGGTCGTGGGGATCTACCTGTTCTCCCCGGCCATCATGGACTGGTGGATCGAACCGACCGGTGCCTGGTACCGCCCCTACCTGCTCTGGCTGATCCTGATCGTCGTCACCTTCATCCTGCAGAGCCAACGAGATGCCGATGAGCTTTAGCCTGACCCAGATGATCCTGATCAGCGCCGCGTACCTCATGGTGCTGTTCGGCGTGGCCTGGATCAGCGAGCGAGGACTGATCCCGCGCTCCATCATTCGCCACCCGCTGACCTACACCTTGTCGCTGGGCGTCTACGCCAGTGCCTGGGCCTTTTATGGTTCGGTAGGCCTGGCCTATCAGTATGGCTACGGCTTCCTCGCCTGTTACCTGGGGGTGTCCGGTGCATTCCTGCTGGCGCCGGTGCTGCTCTACCCGATCCTCAAGATCACCCGCACCTACCAGTTATCGTCGCTGGCCGACCTGCTGGCGTTCCGTTTTCGCAGCACCTGGGCCGGCGCGCTGACCACCCTCATCATGCTGATCGGCGTGCTGCCCCTGCTGGCCCTGCAGATTCAGGCAGTGGCCGACTCGATCAGCATCCTTACCGGCGAACCGGTCAAGGCCCGGGTGGCCTTTGCCTTCTGTGCACTGATCATCCTGTTCACCATCTTCTTCGGCTCGCGCCATATCGCCACCCGTGAGAAACACGAAGGCCTGGTGTTCGCCATCGCCTTCGAATCGGTGATCAAGCTGCTGGCCCTGGGCGGCATCGGCCTGTATGCGCTGTATGGTGTGTTTGGCGGGCCGCACCAACTGGAAGTGTGGCTGCTGCAGAACCAGACGGCCCTGGCAGCCTTGCACACCCCCTTGCAGGAAGGCCCATGGCGCACCCTGCTGCTGGTGTTCTTCGCCTCGGCCATCGTCATGCCGCACATGTACCACATGGCCTTTACCGAAAACCTCAACCCGCGCTCGCTGGTCAGCGCCAGCTGGGGCCTGCCGCTGTTCCTGCTGCTGATGAGCCTGGCCGTGCCGCTGGTGCTGTGGGCCGGCCTGCGCCTGGGCGCCAGCACCAACCCCGAGTACTTCACCCTGGGCCTGGGGATCGCCGCCAACAACCAGGCGCTGGCTTTGCTGGCCTACGTTGGCGGGCTCGCGTCCGCCAGCGGGCTGATCATCGTCACCACGCTGGCGTTGTCGGGCATGGCCCTTAACCACCTGGTGCTGCCGCTTTACCAGCCACCGGCGGAAGGCAATATCTACCGCTGGCTGAAGTGGACCCGCCGGGCGCTGATCGTCGCCATCATCACTGCCGGCTTCGTCTTCTACCTGACCCAGAACAACCACCAGAGCCTGGCCAACCTGGGCATCGTGGCCTTCGTCGCCACCCTGCAGTTCCTGCCAGGCGTGCTGTCGGTGCTGTACTGGCCGACCGCCAACCGCCGCGGCTTCATCGCCGGGCTGCTGGCCGGGACCGTGGTGTGGCTGGTGACCATGCTGCTGCCGCTGCTGGGCAACCTGCAGGGCTTCTATATCCCGCTGCTGGACATGATCTATGTGCTTGACGACACCAGCTGGCACATGGCGGCCATTGCCTCGCTGGCGGCCAACGTGCTGCTGTTCACGCTGATTTCCCTGTTCACCAACGCCAGCACTGAGGAAGTCAGCGCCGCCGAGGCCTGCGCCGTGGACAACGTGCGCCGGCCGCAGCGCCGCGAGCTGCACGCCGCATCGCCACAGGAATTCGCCACCCAACTGGCCAAGCCACTTGGCGCCAAGGCGGCGCAGAAGGAGGTAGAACAGGCACTGCGCGACCTCTACCTGCCGTTCGATGAGCGCCGCCCCTATGCCTTGCGCCGCCTGCGTGACCGTATCGAGGCCAACCTCTCGGGCCTGATGGGGCCAAGCGTGGCGCAGGACATGGTCGAGACCTTCCTGCCGTACAAGTCCGGTAACGAGAACTACGTCACCGAGGACATCCATTTCATCGAGAGCCGCCTGGAAGACTACCACTCGCGCCTCACCGGCCTTGCCGCCGAACTCGACGCCCTGCGCCGCTACCACCGCCAGACCTTGCAAGAGCTGCCCATGGGCGTCTGCTCGCTGGCCAAGGACCAGGAAATCCTCATGTGGAACAAGGCCATGGAAGAGCTCACCGGCATTGCCGCCAAGCATGTGGTCGGCTCGCGCCTGGTGACCATCAGCGAACCCTGGCGCGGCCTGCTGCAGGGTTTCATCAACGTGCCGGACGAACATTTGCACAAGCAGCGCCTGGCGCTGGACGGTCAACCGCGCTGGCTGAACCTGCACAAAGCGGCCATCGACGAGCCCCTGGCGCCCGGCAACAGCGGCCTGGTGCTGCTGGTCGAGGACCTCACCGAAACCCAGGCCCTGGAAGACAAACTGGTGCATTCCGAGCGCCTGGCCAGCATCGGCCGCCTGGCCGCTGGCGTGGCCCACGAAATCGGCAACCCGATTACCGGCATTGCCTGCCTGGCGCAGAACCTGCGCGAGGAGCGTGAAGGCGATGGGGAAATCATCGAGCTGTCCAGCCAGATCCTCGAGCAGACCAAGCGCGTGTCGCGCATCGTCCAGTCGCTGATGAGCTTCGCCCACGCCGGCGGCAGCCATCAGAACAGTGAAGAGCCGGTATGCCTGGCCGAGGTGGCACAAGACGCCATCGGTCTGCTGGCGTTGAACCGGCGCAACTTCGAAGTACAGTTCTTCAATCTCTGCGACCCGGACCACTGGGCCGAGGGCGATCCGCAGCGCCTCGCCCAGGTGCTGATCAACCTGCTGTCCAATGCCCGCGACGCCTCGCCGCCTGGCAGCGCCGTGCGGGTGCGCAGCGAAGTCAGCGAGCACACCGTCGACCTGATCGTCGAGGACGAAGGCAGCGGGATCCCGAAGAACATCATGGACCGCCTGTTCGAACCGTTCTTCACCACCAAGGACCCGGGCGAAGGAACCGGACTGGGGCTCGCTCTGGTCTATTCCATCGTGGAAGAGCATTATGGGCAAATCACCATCGACAGCCCGGCCGATATCGAACGGCAACGTGGCACCCGGATCCGCGTGACCCTGCCCCGGCATGTCGTAGCGACGTCCCCTGAAATTCGAGACCGTCGAGAGAATTGAATCAATGCCGCACATTCTGATCGTCGAAGACGAAACCATCATCCGCTCGGCCCTGCGTCGGCTGCTCGAACGCAATCAGTACCAGGTCAGCGAAGCCGGCTCGGTACAGGAAGCCCAGGAACGCTTCAGCATTGCCACCTTCGACCTGATCGTCAGCGACCTGCGCCTGCCGGGTGCCCCGGGCACCGAGCTGATCAAGCTTGGCCAGGGCACGCCGGTGCTGATCATGACCAGCTACGCCAGCCTGCGCTCGGCGGTGGACTCGATGAAGATGGGCGCGGTGGACTACATCGCCAAACCCTTCGATCACGATGAAATGCTTCAGGCCGTGGCGCGCATCCTGCGCGACCGCCAGAACGCGCCGGCAGCCGCGCCGGCCCCGGCCGCCGAGCCACGGGCCAACGGCAAGGCCGCGCCAGCCGACAAAGGTGCCGCCGCCAATGGCGAGATCGGCATCATCGGTTCGTGCCCGCCCATGCAGGACATGTACAGCAAGATCCGCAAGGTGGCACCGACCGACTCCAACGTGCTGATCCAGGGTGAGTCGGGCACCGGCAAAGAGCTGGTCGCCCGCGCCCTGCACAACCTGTCACGGCGCGCCAAGGCGCCGATGATTTCGGTGAACTGTGCGGCCATTCCGGAGACCCTCATCGAGTCGGAACTGTTCGGCCATGAAAAAGGGGCATTCACCGGCGCCAGTGCCGGCCGTGCTGGCCTGGTAGAAGCCGCCGACGGTGGCACATTGTTCCTCGACGAAATCGGTGAACTGCCGCTCGAAGCCCAGGCACGCCTGCTGCGCGTGCTGCAGGAAGGCGAGATTCGCCGGGTCGGTTCGGTACAGTCGCAAAAAGTCGACGTGCGCCTGATCGCCGCGACCCACCGCGACCTGAAGAACCTGGCCAAGGCCGGGCAGTTCCGCGAAGACCTGTATTACCGCCTCCACGTGATCGCCCTGAAGTTGCCGGCCCTGCGCGAGCGCGGCAGTGACGTCAACGAGATCGCCAACGCCTTCCTCGCCCGCCAGAGCGCGCGCATCGGCCGTGACGACCTGCACTTCTCGGCCGAGGCCGAGCAAGCCATTCGTCATTACAGCTGGCCGGGCAACGTGCGCGAACTGGAAAACGCCGTGGAGCGTGCGGTGATCCTTAGCGAGAGTGCGGAGATTTCCGCCGACATGCTGGGCATCGACATCGAGCTGAGCGACCTCGAGGAGGATGACATCCTCGACAATGCGCTGGTCGCGGCCAGCGCCAGCAGTGCCAGCCATGAACCGACCGAAGACCTGTCGCTGGAGGACTACTTCCAGCACTTCGTGCTTGAGCACCAGGACCACATGACCGAGACCGAGCTGGCACGCAAGCTCGGCGTCAGCCGCAAGTGCCTGTGGGAACGGCGCCAGCGCCTCGGCATCCCGCGGCGCAAGAGCAACGCCACCAGCGACAACTGAGTAATCCGCGAGATCTTTCTCGCCTGTGAGATCGAGCGCCGCTGCGCGGCGCATCGCGGATGAATCCGCTCCACATCTATTGAACCTGTGACGCCATGGTCGCCTGCCTTGGCCATGACGAGAGCCCTACATGCAGAGCTGACAACCATGGCCTCACAGGCATGGCCACTGTAGGAGCGGATTTATCCGCGATGCGCCGCGCAGCGGCGCTCGATCTCACAGGCGACAAAGATGTCGCGCCCCCCCTAGGTAACAAGCCCGCTCCCGCACAAATCTGTTACCCAACCTTTGCGGCGTAACAGTTCCCGAGGTGTACGGTAACGAAAATCCTGCATTTTCGAGCTGACGAAATCGACCAATCCGCTTCAAGCCCTTGATTTCATTGAGTTTCGAAAAGTTGGCACGGCACCTGCTATATGTCTGGTACAAGAACAATAACAAGCACAGCAACTCAGAATAAGAACAAGACGAAACGGCTCACGCACAATAAGAACAAGACGGCGGAGGCGCAGCTAACTGATTCTTTTGGAGAGGATGCGTGTTTGGGGCTTGCCCCACGACCAGGCAGAGAACAACAAAAACTGCACTTGAAAGCAGCGCCTGAACTGGTTGGATCGAACGATCAGCATGACATCAGCGACCAAAGCAATCCGTTTGCTCTTTACCCCTGGATTGGGGGTCGTCCACAAGCTTCGAGATTTGTGGACAGGGCACTCAACAAAAACAAGAAGCCCAGTAAAAAAACAATAAGAGCACGCAACGACTTCTTGGGGAGCTTAGGCTCCCCTTGTCGTTCTCCCCCTTCGGCAGGGTCTCCTGCTACCGCCTACACCATTCCCCGAGTAAATGCTAGAATCCCCGCCCATCATGCGGCCATTCTCCTATTCTTGGCCGAACATTCCTTCAAACAGTGCATCCCATGCTGAAGAAGCTGTTCCAGTCGTTCCGCCCTCCCGTACCGGGCCAGCACCACCGGCGCACCACGCCAGAGGTGATCAACAAGAGCCAACACTCGCTGCAGCGCCACCAGTTCAGCCGGCACGCGGTGAACATCGTCGAGCGCCTGCAGAGCGCGGGCTACCAGGCATATCTGGTCGGTGGCTGCGTCCGCGACCTGATGCTGGGCATCACGCCCAAGGACTTCGACGTCGCCACCAGCGCCACACCCGAGCAGGTGCGTGCCGAGTTCCGCAACGCGCGCATCATTGGTCGGCGCTTCAAGCTGGTCCACGTGCATTTCGGCCGTGAGATCATCGAAGTCGCCACCTTCCGCGCGCCCCACTCCGAAGATGACCAGAGTGACAGCCACCGTTCGTCGCACAACGCCAGTGGCCGCATTCTGCGTGACAACGTGTACGGCACCTTGGAAGAAGACGCGCAGCGCCGCGACTTCACCATCAACGCCCTGTACTACGATCCGGTCAGCGAGCGCATCCTCGACTACGCCAATGGCGTGCACGACATCCGCAACCGCCTGTTGCGTCTGATCGGCGACCCGCCCCACCGCTACCAGGAAGACCCGGTACGCATGTTGCGCGCGGTGCGTTTTGCGGCGAAGCTCGACTTCGGCATCGAGAAGCACACCTTCCAGCCGATCCGCAAACTGGCACCACTGCTGCGCGAGATCCCGCCCGCACGCCTGTTCGAGGAATGCCTGAAGCTGTTCCTCTCCGGCCAAGGGGCCATCGCCTTCGAAATGCTGGTCGACCTGGAACTGTTCGAACCGTTGTTCCCGGCCAGTGCCCATGCCCTGGACGAGCGTCCGACCTACACCCACACCTTGATCAGCCAGGCGCTGAACAACACCGACCTGCGCGTCAAGCAGGGCAAGCCGGTGACCCCGGCCTTCCTGTTCGCCGCCCTGCTCTGGCCAGCCCTGCCAGGCCGTGTGCTGCACCTGCAGAGCCAAGGCGTGCCGCCTATCCCGGCCATGAACGGTGCAGCCCACGACCTGATCGCCGAGCAGTGCGCACGCATCGCCATTCCGAAACGCTTCACCCTGCCCATCCGCGAGATCTGGGACATGCAGGAACGCCTGCCGCGACGCAGTGGCAAGCGTGCCGACCTGCTGCTCGACAACCCTCGTTTCCGTGCCGGTTACGACTTCCTGCTGTTGCGTGAAAGCGCCGGCGAAGAAACCGACGACCTCGGCCAGTGGTGGACCGACTACCAGGATGCCAACGACAGCGAGCGCCGCGAGATGATTCGTGAGCTCGGCAGCCGTGACGAAGGCACTGCTGGCGGCCCGCGCAAACGCAAGCGCAGTGGCGGCAAGCGCAAGCGCAGCGGCGGTGACGAGGCGTTCGAGTGACCACGCGCGCCTTCATCGGCCTCGGTAGCAATCTGGACGCGCCCGCAGAACAACTGCGCAGCGCCCTGCAGGCGCTCGACCAGATTGCCGACAGCCGCCTGGCGGTCGCTTCGGCGCTGTACACCAGCGACTCGCTGTTGCCCGGCCAGCCGCGTTACACCAACGCGGTAGCAGCCCTCGATACCAGCCTGGCACCGCTGCAACTGCTCGACGCCCTGCAAGCCATCGAGAACGACCAGGGCCGTGTGCGCAAGGAACGCTGGGGCCCGCGCACCCTCGACCTGGATATCCTGCTGTTCGGCGACCAGGTCATCGATCTGCCACGCCTGCAGGTGCCGCACTACCACATGCATGCACGCCCCTTCGTGCTGTACCCCTTGGCCGAACTGGTCGCAGACGACTTCTGCCTGGCCGATGGCCGTACCCTTGCGCAACTGCTCGAAGCCTGCCCATTCGTCGGCCTGGAACGCCTGTAAACCGGGCGTTTGCGATATTCACCCAGGCACGGTAACGCCAGTAACACCCTGTTAGTAACAATGCGGTAACAGGGTGATTGACTTCCCCCACCTCGCTCACGACTATAGGCGTCCCGTGTGGCACCAAAGTGCCGCATACCCGTATTTAGGCCCGGACGGACCTGTGCCCGAACATCACGCGCGATGATGTGCCGCTCCGGAAGATGACTACGCGCGTTGTATGCAGTCGTTTTTCACAGCGCCTGAACGAGGATTTTCCTACATGCCTGAAGTAACCCTGACCACCCTGCATGGCCTCAAGGCCAAGGGTGAAAAGATCACCATGCTGACCTGCTACGATGCAACCTTCGCCAAGGCCTGCAGCCAGGCTGGCGTCGACGTGTTGCTGGTGGGCGACTCCCTGGGCATGGTCCTGCAGGGCCATGACAGCACACTGCCCGTCACCACCGCAGAGATGGCCTACCACACCGCCTGCGTCAAACGCGGCAATGATGGCGCGCTGATCCTCGCCGACCTGCCGTTCATGGCCCACGCCACTCCCGAGCAGGCGTTTGCCAACTGCGCCACGCTGATGCAGGCCGGCGCCCACATGATCAAGCTAGAAGGCGCCGCCTGGCTGGCCGAAACCATCCACCTGCTGGCCGAACGCGGCGTGCCAGTGTGCGCGCACATGGGATTGACGCCGCAGACCGTCAACGTCCTGGGCGGATACAAGGTCCAGGGCCGTCAGGAAGCGCAAGCCCGGCAGATGCGCGCCGACGCCATTGCGCTGGAGCAAGCCGGCGCGGCGATGCTGCTGCTCGAATGCGTACCGAGCGAACTGGCCGCAGAAATCACCCAGGCAGTGAGCATCCCGGTGATCGGCATCGGTGCCGGTAGCGCCACCGATGGCCAGGTATTGGTCCTGCACGACATGCTCGGCCTGTCGCTGAGTGGCCGGGTGCCGAAGTTCGTGAAGAACTTCATGCAAGGCCAGCCCGATATCCAGAGCGCCCTCACCGCCTACGTCAAGGCCGTCAAAGACGTTGCCTTCCCCGCTGCCGAACACGGATTCAGCGCATGAACACAGTCAAGACCGTCCGCGAACTGCGTGCCGCCGTCGCTCGTGCACGCGGCGAAGGCAAGCGCATCGGCTTCGTGCCGACCATGGGCAACCTGCACAGCGGCCATGCCGCGCTGGTGACCAAGGCTGCCCAACGTGCCGATTTCGTGGTCGCCAGCATCTTCGTCAACCCCTTGCAGTTCGGTGCCAACGAAGACCTCGACAAATACCCGCGCACCCTCGCCGCCGACCAGGAGCGCCTGCTGCAGGCCGGTTGCAACCTGCTGTTCGCACCCACCGTGGAAGAGATGTACCCGGACGGCATGAGCGTGCAAACCCGAGTCAGCGTGCCCAACCTGTCCGAAGGCCTGTGCGGTGCCAGCCGCCCTGGGCATTTCGAAGGCGTGGCGACCGTGGTCAGCAAGCTGTTCAACATGGTCCAGCCAGACCTGGCCGTGTTTGGCGAAAAGGACTACCAGCAACTGGCGGTAATCCGCGCCATGGTGCGCGACCTGAACATGCCGATCCAGATCATCGGTGAGCCGACCGTGCGCGCCGAAGATGGCCTGGCGCTGTCTTCACGCAACGGTTACCTGACGCCTGAGCAACGCGCCACGGCGCCAGTGGTGTATCGCACCCTGCAGCAGATCGGTGAGGCGCTCGGCCGCGGCCAGGTGGATTTCGCCGCACTGATCGAGCAAGGCAAGGCACAGCTGAGCGCTGCCGGCCTGCGCCCTGATTACCTGGAAGTGCGCCATGCCGTGAACCTGCGCCCGGCAGCGTTCGGTGACCGGGACCTGGTGATCCTGGTTGCTGCTTACCTGGGTAACACCCGGTTGATCGACAACCTGTATCTGCATCTGGACGAGAAGACCGCATAACCTTCCGGGGCTGCTTCGCAGCCCCAAATTCCCCCTGCATACCCATTCCCTGCGCGCGGCCTTTGCCTATAATGATGGCCAGCCTGAACCCGGCAATGACTGCCCTGTCCAAGGCACATCTCGCATCAAGGAATTCCGCGCAATGGCGTATTACCGTACACCCCACGATGTTACGGCCCTGCCTGCCTGGCAGGCCCTGCAAGCACACCGCGACGCCATGCAAGGCTTCAGCATGCGCGAAGCCTTTGCCGCCGACGCCAAGCGCTTCGACCAGTTCTCCCTGAGCAGCTGCGGGCTGTTCCTCGACTATTCGAAAAACCTGATCACCGACGAAACTCGTGGTCTTCTGGTCAGCCTGGCCGAACAGGTTGGCCTGCAGGATGCGATCAAGTCGATGTTCAGCGGCGAGATCATCAACGCCTCGGAAGGCCGTCCGGTGCTGCACACTGCGCTGCGCCGTCCGGTCGGCGACAAGCTCAACGTCAACGGTGTCAACGTGATGCCGGAAGTCCACAAGGTACTCAACCAGATTACCGAGCTGGTCGGCCGAATCCATGACGGCCTGTGGCGTGGCTACAGCGAAAAGCCGATCACCGATGTGGTCAACATCGGCATCGGTGGCTCATTCCTCGGCCCCGAGCTGGTCTCTGAAGCCTTGCTGCCTTACGCCCAGCGCGGCGTGCGTTGCCATTACCTGGCCAATATCGACGGCAGCGAATTCCACGAACTGTCGGCCAACCTGCGCGCCGAAACCACGCTGTTCATCGTCTCGTCGAAGTCGTTCAACACCCTCGAGACCCTGAAGAATGCGACGGCCGCGCGCACCTGGTACCTTGCTCAAGGCGGCTCGGAAGCCGAGCTGTACCGTCACTTCATCGCGGTTTCCAGCAACAAGGCGGCTGCCGTGGCCTTCGGCATGCGTGAAGAGAACATCTTCCCGATGTGGGACTGGGTAGGCGGGCGCTACTCGCTGTGGTCGGCCATCGGCCTGCCGATCGCCTTGGCCATCGGGACCGCCAACTTCAAGGAACTGCTGTCCGGTGCCTACACCATGGACCAGCACTTCCAGACCGCGCCGTTCGACAAGAACATGCCCGTGCTGCTGGCCCTGCTGGGCGTCTGGTATGGCAACTTCTGGGGCGCCAGCAGCCACGCGATCCTGCCGTACGACCATTACCTGCGCAACATCACCAAGCACCTGCAGCAGCTGGACATGGAGTCCAACGGCAAGAGCGTGCTGCAGGATGGCACCCCGGTGAAGACCGATACCGGTCCGGTGATCTGGGGCGGCGTCGGCTGCAACGGCCAGCACGCCTACCACCAGTTGCTGCACCAGGGCACCCAGCTGATCCCG
The DNA here is from genome assembly GCF_014269035.2 of Pseudomonas vlassakiae. GTDB lineage: Bacteria > Pseudomonadota > Gammaproteobacteria > Pseudomonadales > Pseudomonadaceae > Aquipseudomonas > Aquipseudomonas vlassakiae. Next base: position 230,015 of record NZ_JABWRP020000006.1, on the reverse strand, counting down.
GCCGACTTCATCGTCCCAGTGGTCAGCTTCAACCCGGTGGCGGACCACCATCAGTGGCTGTACGCCAACTGCCTGTCGCAGAGCCAGGCGCTGATGCTCGGCAAGACCCGTGAAGAAGCCGAAGCCGAACTGCGACAGAAGGGCCTGAACGACGCGGACATCGAAAAGCTCGCGCCGCACAAGGTGATTCCGGGCAACCGCCCGAGCAACACCCTGGTAGTCGAACGCATCAGCCCGCGCCGCCTGGGCGCACTGGTGGCGATGTACGAGCACAAGGTGTTCGTGCAAAGCGTGATCTGGGGCATCAACGCCTTTGACCAGTGGGGCGTCGAGCTGGGCAAGGAGCTGGGCAAAGGCGTATACCAACGTCTTGTGGGCAGCCTTGAAGACAGCGCCGAAGACGGTTCCACCCAAGGCCTGATCAACTACTTCCGCGGCCGTCACCGCGGCTGATCTGACGCCTGACCCGGCCTCTTACCCGCGAAGAGGCCGGGTCGGTTGAACACCACTCCAGCTACACTGTCCATCGAATAGCCGCTGCCGTCCCTCCGACAAGAGCAGGACCACCCGCCATGTTCGATATCAGACAGTATCCCCAGGCCTTGGCCGTCAGCCAGTCCGCCAGCCTTTCCCCCGACGACTACCAGCGCCTCTACCGCCAGTCGGTCGATGATCCCGACACTTTCTGGGCCGAACAGGCCAAACGCCTGGACTGGACCAAACCCTGGTCGAGCGTGCAGCAATGCGACCTGAAGACCGGCAAGGCCCGCTGGTTCGACGGTGCCCAGCTCAACGTCAGCTTCAACTGCATCGATCGTCACCTGGCACAGCGCGGCGAGCAAACCGCCCTGCTGTGGGAGGGTGACGACCCCAAGGACTCCAAGGCCATCAGCTACCGCGAGCTGCACCGCCAGGTCTGCCGCCTGGCCAATGCGCTGAAGGCAAGAGGTGTACACAAGGGCGACCGGGTGTGCATCTACATGCCGATGATTCCAGAAGCCGCCTATGCCATGCTCGCTTGCACACGCATCGGTGCCATCCACTCGGTGGTGTTCGGCGGCTTCTCGCCAGATGCCCTGCGCGACCGCATTCTCGATGCCGACTGCCGCACCGTGATCACCGCCGACGAAGGCGTACGCGGCGGCAAACGCATCCCGCTCAAGCAGAACGTCGACAAGGCCCTGAGCAGTTGCCCTGCGGTCAGCAGCGTGTTCGTGGTGCGTCGTACCGGTGGCGATGTCGCCTGGAGCGAAGGCCGCGACCTGTGGTATCACGAAGTGACCGAAAAGGCCGGCGACCACTGCCCGCCCGAACCGATGGACGCCGAAGCCCCCTTGTTCATCCTGTATACCTCCGGCAGTACCGGCAAACCCAAGGGAGTGCTGCATAGCACCGCTGGTTACCTGTTGCAGGCAGCGATGACCTTCAAGGTGGTGTTCGATTACCGCGACGGCGAGGTGTTCTGGTGCACGGCAGACGTTGGATGGGTCACCGGTCACAGTTACATCGTCTACGGGCCGCTGGCCAACGGTGCGATTTCGCTGATGTTCGAAGGCGTCCCCAACTACCCAGACACCTCGCGCTTCTGGCAGGTGGTGGACAAACATCAGGTGAACATCTTCTACACCGCGCCCACTGCGCTGCGTGCGTTGATGCGTGAAGGCTCGGCGCCGCTGCAGGGAACCTCGCGCAAAAGCCTGCGCCTGCTCGGCAGCGTAGGCGAGCCGATCAACCCGGAAGCCTGGGAATGGTATTTCGAAGAGGTCGGACAAAAGCGTTGCCCCATCGTCGACACCTGGTGGCAGACCGAGACCGGCGGCATCATGCTCACGCCGCTGCCCGGGGCACAACGACTCAAGCCCGGCTGCGCCACCCAGCCGATGTTCGGCGTGCAACCTGCGCTGCTGGATGAAACAGGCAAACTGGTCGAAGGCCCCGGCGCCGGGCTGCTGGTGATCAAGGCCAGTTGGCCAGGGCAGATACGCAGCGTCTACGGCGACCACCAGCGCATGGTGGACACCTACTTCAAACCCATGCCCGGCTACTATTTCACCGGTGACGGCGCCCGCCGCGATGCCGACGGTGACTACTGGATCACCGGCCGCATCGATGATGTCATCAACGTCTCCGGGCACCGCATCGGCACCGCCGAGGTGGAAAGCGCGCTGGTGCTGCACGACAACGTCGCCGAGGCTGCCGTGGTCGGCTACCCGCATGACCTCAAGGGCCAGGGCGTGTATGCCTTCGTTACGCCCATGAATGGCATTACCCCGGACGATACGCTCAAGGCCGAGTTGCTGGCGCTGGTCAGCAAGGAGATCGGCAGTTTCGCCAAGCCAGAGCTGATTCAATGGGCCCCGGCCTTGCCCAAGACCCGCTCGGGCAAGATCATGCGGCGTATACTGCGCAAGATCGCCTGCAACGAACTGGACAATCTCGGCGACACCTCGACCCTGGCCGACCCGAGCGTAGTCCAGGGCCTGATCGACAAACGCCTCAATCAATAGCGGGCGGCCACGTTCCCTGGCCGTCCTGACGCACAGGACGCCATGGAAGCCCTACGCCGACGCATCGAAACCCAGGTCATGAGCCTCACCGGGCTGGCCCTCGGCCAGCTCGACCTTGAATCCCCCAAGGGCGACCCCGGCCTGTTCGGCCCCGACAGCATCAGCTGGCGGGTGCATGGCGACTTTCCGAGCATGCTGGTTGGTGGGATCAGTGCCCTGATGCTGCAACTGTTGCATCCGCTGGCCTTGGCCGGGGTGTGGGACCACTCCAATTTTCGCGAAGACCTGCTCGGTCGCCTGCGTCGCACCAGCCAGTTCATCTCCGGCACCACGTTCGGCTCCACCCGTGATGCCGAGTGGTTGATCGACAAGGTGCGCACCATCCACGTGCAGGTGACCGGTACTGCACCTGACGGTCGTCCCTACGCTGCCAGCGACCCAGACCTGCTGACCTGGGTGCATGTAGCCGAAGTCAGCAGCTTCCTTGCTGCCCACCTGCGCTACCGTGACCCGCAACTGTCACGCGCCGATCAGGACGCTTACTACGCCGAGATCGCCCTGATTGCCGAACGCCTCGGTGCCCGTGGGGTGCCACGCTCCTGCCAACAGGTCGAGGACTATCTGCAGCAGATGCGCCCACAGCTGCAATGCAGCGCCCGTAGCCTGGAAGTGGTCGGGATACTGCTCGAAGCCCCCGCACCCAGTCGCCTTGCCGAGCCAGTGGGCAAGTTGATGCTGCAGGCGGGTATCGACCTGCTGCCGGACTGGGCCCAGGCCCTGCTCGGCCTTCAACAGGGGCCGCTGCAACGACAGATGATCCGCCTTGGCCTGCAGCGCACGGCACCGATCCTGCGCTGGGCCATGCGTGACGGTTCGGCGCACCGGGCCAGGCGGCGCATGGGTATCGAGTGAGGGGAAACTGGTCGCCTCAGCGGAACCGATTTAACGTGCCATACTCCAAGCACTCCTGCTTAGACAGACGAAGCGACACATGTACAAAGGATTGACTCGCGCCCTCGGCGCCCTGTTGGCTCTCGTGGCCCTCTACAGCCTGCTCGGCTTCCTCATCCTCCCTGGTGTCGCCTTGCGGATCGCCAACCAGCAGCTGGCGCAATACGCTACCGTGCCAGCGCATCTGCAACGCATCGAACTCAACCCCTTCAGCCTCGAGCTGACCTTGTGGGGCCTGCAACTCGGCGAGCCCGGCAAGGAGCAGGTCGGCTTCGAACGGCTATACGCGAACCTGGCGCTCGATAGCCTGTGGAAACGCGCACTGCACCTGCAGGCGATCGAGCTCGACAAGCCCCGCAACGAGGTGCTGTTCGCCAAGGACGGCACACTCAACCTGACCCAACTGTTCAAGTTGCCAGCCAGCGAACCCAAACCGGACGCGCCCGCCGGCGATCCCTTCCCGCTGCGTATCGATAGCATCAAGATCAGCGGCGGCTACCTGCATTTCGAGGACGTGCGCCCGAGCGAACCGATCGAGTTTCTCTACGACGACATGAACCTGGAGCTGAAGAATCTCAGTACCCTGCCCGACGACAACGCCGACATGACCTTGGTGGCGCTCGGTCCCAATGGTGGCCGCGTCGACTGGAACGGCACCCTCAGCCTGGCGCCGATCGCCTCGAAAGGCACACTGAAAGTCACCGACGGCAAGATGAAGCTGTTCTGGCCCTATGTCCGCGATGCCCTGCCCCTTGTGCTCGAAGACGGCGTGGTCAACCTCGACACCCATTACACGCTCAACCTGTCCAAGGAAACCGAGCTGTTGCTGGACAACACCTCGGTCAAGGTCGCGCCGTTCGCCATCAAGGCGCCCGATGGCCGGCCATTGGTGCGCCTGGCCAACCTGGAGGTGAGTGAGACGTCCATCGACCTGGCCAGGCAGCTGGTCACCGTCGGCAAAGTCCGCAGCGAAAAACTGGAAACCTGGGCAGCCCTGGAAAAGGACGGCCAGCTCGACTGGCAGAAGCTGTTCGCCAGCCAGCCGGCCAAGCCCACCCCGAAGGAAAAAGCCGAGCCGGCGACTGCCGAGCCCAGCGCAGATGAAAAAGCCGCGAAAGCGCCGAGCAAGCCTTGGCAGGTACTGCTCAAGGACGTGCAGCTGCGCAACTATCAGGCTCACCTCGCCGACCGCAGCCAGAAGGAGCCGGTGGCGCTGGACGTGGGCCCGCTGAACCTCGATATGCAAGGTTTCGACAGCCTCAACCAGTCGCCATTCACCCTCAAGCTCGACACCGGCATTGGCAAGCAAGGCAAGCTGCAGGCGGCAGGTGAAGTGAATCTGGCGCCGGTCACGGCCAAGCTCGATGTCAGTACCCGTGACATCGACCTGCGCGTCGCCCAGGCCTACATCAGCCCGTACATTCGCCTTGAGCTGCGCAGTGGCATGCTCGCCAGCGACCTCAAGGTCAACCTCACGAGCACCGAGCCATTGGCCTTCAGCGTTGCAGGCAAGGCTCAGGTCAACCAGCTGCACACCCTGGACACCATCAAGGGCCGTGACTTCGTCAAATGGCAGCAAGTGAACGTCGATGGCCTGTCGTACGTGCACGGTGATGCCCTGTCGATCGACAAGGTGACCCTGCTGCAGCCCTACGCACGCTTCATCATCAACGAAGACCGCACCACCAGCGTCGACGACCTGCTGATCCCGCAACCGGCCGGCGCGCCTGCCAGCAGCCCGGCCAAGCCGGCCAGTGCCAATGCCGGCAAGCCACTAGGCATCCGCATCGGCCAGATCGACATCAACGATGGCTCGGCCAACTTCGCCGACCTGACCCTCACCCCGAACTTTGCCACCGCCATCCAGCAGCTCAATGGCCGGATAGGCACCATCGACAACCGCAAGCCGACCCCGGCCAAGGTCGACGTCAAAGGCAAGGTCGACCGTTATGCCCCGGTCACCATCAAGGGCGCACTCAACCCGTTCAACCCGCTGGCCAGCCTGGATATCGCCACCAGCTTCAAGCGCGTCGAACTGACCACCTTGACGCCCTACTCCGGCAAGTTCGCCGGCTTCCGCATCCGCAAGGGGCGGCTGAACCTTGACCTGCATTACCTGATCACCAACGGTCAGCTCAAGGCCGAGAACAAGGTGGTGGTCGAGCAGTTGCAACTGGGTGAGAAGGTCGACAGCCCGGACGCCGTGGACCTGCCGATCCGCCTGGCGATCGCGCTGCTGAAAGACACTGAGGGGCGGATCTCCATTGAACTGCCTGTTTCCGGTGACTTGAACAACCCGCAGTTCAGCGTCATGCCGATCGTCTGGCAGACCCTGCGCAACCTGGTGCTGCGTGCGGCGCAGGCGCCGTTCAAGTTCATCGGTGGGCTGATTGCCGGTGGCGGCTCGGAAGACCTCGGTACCGTGGCGTTCGCCCCAGGCTCCAGTGAGCTCAGTGGCGATGCGCAATCGGCACTGGACAAGCTCGCATCCGCACTCAAGGAGCGCCCGGAGCTTCGCCTGGAGATCGAAGGCACCAGTGCCCAGAGCAGCGACGGCCCCTTGATTGCTCAGCAACGCCTGGAACGTGAATACCAGGCGAACTGGTACAAAATCCTGCAACGCCGTGGCGACAAGGTACCGGCCAATGCCTCGATGCTGCAGGTCGATGAGCGCGACAAGCCGGCGATGCTCGAAGGCATCTACCGGACCCGCCTGAAGCAACAACCTCCCGCCGAGTGGGAGCAGTTGAGCCGTGACGAGCGCACCGCCAAGCTGCGCGAGGCGGTGATCAAGTCGTGGGCTGAAAGCCCTGCGTTGCTGCGCACCCTTGGCCAGGAAAGGGCCAGCAGCATCAAGGACTACCTTGTTGACAAGGGCAAGCTCGAGGATGACCGGGTCTACTTCATCGATACCAACCTGGGGCAGGCTGAGAGTGATGGACGGGTGGTAACGCCGATGCACCTGGATGCTGAATGATCAGCTGACCCGAACGCGGACCTGTGGGAGCGGCCTTGCGTCGCGAAAGGGCCGCGCAGCGGCCCCAGAAATAGGTGTACCAAGCTGAAATCCGGGGGCCGCTCTGCGGCCCTTTCGCGACGCAAGGCCGCTCCCACAAAATCCGCTTCCGGCCGGCGATCACACCAGCCGCTGCCCCGAAACCGACGGGTGATACAGCGGCTGTACCTTGTTCCCCGCCGGATCCAGCAGGTGGAAGCTGCGCGCACCATCACCATGGTTGAACGGCTTGTCGAGCAATGTCACCCCACGCGCCTTGAAGTAGTGGTACCAGGCCTCCAGCTCCTCCACGCTATCGACGATGAAACCGTAATGGTCCAGGGTCTGCAGGCCATTCGCCGCCCCCGCCCCACGCCCCAACGACAGATTGTCGTTACCGCAAGTCAGATAAACCAGGTCCTCATTAGCCCGGTTCAGCACCTCCATGCCCATCACATCGACATAGAAACGTTCACACTCCTCCAGGTTGGGCACCAGCAAGGCGATATGGCGCAGACCATTCAGGCGGCCAGGACGGGCAGGTAATTCGGACATTGGCGCGGCTCCATTTTTGTATACAATTCATTTCAGAATTTAAAACAAAAGGAACGTCCTGTGTATAGCCTGTTCATCAAGACCCGCGTCAAAGCCGGCTGCGCCGAAGCATTTCTCACTGCCATCAAGGTCAATGCCGCTGCCTCTGTCGCTACCGAGCCCGGCTGCCTGGTGTTCGACGTATCCCAGGACCGCATGGATCCAGACGTGATCTACCTGTACGAGATCTACCGTGACGATAATGCGTACGAGGCGCATACACAGACCGCCCACTTTCGCGATAGCCGCCCACTGGTCGAGCCGCTGATCGCAGAGCAGGAGTGCTTCGAAAGTCATGTGATCGCGCGTAACCCGGTGTACTGAGGCCAACATGAAAAAGCCCCGGCAGTGGCCGGGGCTTCGGTGGAGGTGGCCAAATCCTTTTGGCCGACGGGACATTCCTTATTCGGCTTTCAAGCCATCAGCCATCACGCTTTTCACGCCTTTGATATTTTTGGTGATGCGAACAGCTTCAGCCTTTTGCGATTCAGTCACCTTCACGTCAGAAGACAGCGAGACCACACCGTGGCTGGTTTCCACCTTGATATCGCTACCCGGTACGCCTTTCTCGGTCATCAGGTCAGCTTTGACCTTGGTGGTGATCCAGGTGTCAGAGCCTTCCTGTTTGGCGTTGTCCACGGTATTGGCAGCCAACATGACCGGAGCCTGAGTTGGCTGGGCAGCGAAGGCACCGTTGGCCATGGTCAGGGTCAGAGCGGTAGCAGTAGCGGCAGCAATGGCGAACTTCTTCATTTGGGTCACTCCTGTTTGTCGAAAGGTCTGCGCCGTATGTCCTGGCGGCAGGTAACACTGTAGTTGCATGCGCTATGCCAGTTTTTCCGCTTCGCTTGTTTCCTTGTAAATCAACAACTTAACGAATAAGGGGGCAACCGACATTCGTGCATTTTGCAATCAGTGCGAAAAACCTGCATGCAAGATGCAAGTCCGCAAAAGGTTCCCCGTCCTCCAAAAAAAAGGGCCCCAGAGGGGCCCTTTTCCTGTCGCATGTCAGTCGCTTAGACGCCCGAAGCCTTGGCAGCGGCAACGTCCTTGATCGACAGCTTGATACGGCCGCGGTTGTCCACGTCCAGTACCAGCACTTCGACTTCCTGACCTTCTTTCAGTACGTCGGTCACCTTCTCTACGCGAGCGTCGCTCAGCATCGAGATGTGAACCAGGCCGTCCTTGCCAGGCAGGATGTTGACAAAGGCGCCGAAGTCGACGATTCGCTCGACCTTGCCGACGTAGATCTTGCCGATCTCGGCCTCGGCGGTGATGCCCAGGATGCGCTGCTTGGCTGCGTCTGCCGCGTCCTTGGTTTCGCCGAAGATCTTGATCGAGCCGTCATCTTCGATGTCGATCGAAGCCTTGGTTTCTTCGCAGATGGCGCGAATGGTAGCGCCGCCTTTGCCGATGACATCACGGATCTTGTCGGTGTCGATCTTCATCGCGATCATGGTCGGGGCATTGGCCGACAGCTCGGTACGCGACTCGCCAATGATCTGGTTCATCTGGCCGAGGATGTTCAGGCGCGCTTCCAGGGCCTGGCCCAGGGCGATTTCCATGATCTCTTCGGTGATGCCGTTGATCTTGATGTCCATCTGCAGCGCGGTAACACCTTTGGCGGTACCCGCAACCTTGAAGTCCATGTCGCCGAGGTGGTCTTCGTCACCGAGGATATCGGTCAGGACTGCGAACTTCTCGCCTTCCTTGACCAGGCCCATGGCGATACCGGCAACGGGTGCCTTCATCGGTACACCGGCGTCCATCAAGGCCAGGGAAGCACCGCAGACCGAAGCCATGGAGCTGGAACCGTTGGATTCGGTGATTTCCGACACCACACGGATGGTGTACGGGAACACGTCGGCAGATGGCAGCATGGCCTGAACCGAACGACGGGCCAGACGGCCGTGGCCGATTTCGCGACGACCGGCACCCCCCATGCGACCACACTCGCCCACCGAGAACGGTGGGAAGTTGTAGTGCAGCATGAACGGGTCTTTCTTCTCGCCTTCGAGGGTGTCCAGCAGCTGGGCATCACGCGCAGTACCCAGGGTCGCGACGACCAGGGCCTGGGTTTCGCCACGGGTGAACAGGGCCGAGCCGTGGGTCTTCGGCAGCACACCGACTTCGATGTTCAGCGGACGTACGGTCTTGGTGTCGCGGCCGTCGATACGTGGCTTGCCATTGACGATGTTTTCGCGAACGGTGCGGTATTCGATTTCGCCGAAGATTTCTTTGACTTCAGCAGCCGAAGGTTGGCCTTCTTCACCGGAGAACTTGGCAACGGCCTGATCGCGCAGCTCGCCCAGGCGCGCATAGCGGTCGGCCTTGACGGTGATGGTGTAGCCCTGGGAAATGGCTTCGCCGAACTCTGCACGGATGGCGTTGAACAGTTCGGTATTGGCAACGGCAGGTTTCCAGTCCCAGGTCGGCTTGCCCGCTTCGGCGGCCAGCTCTTTGACAGCCTGGATGACAGCCTGGAACTCGTCGTGGGCGAACAGCACGGCGCCCAGCATCTGGTCTTCGGTCAGCTCTTGAGCTTCCGACTCAACCATCAGAACGGCGTCGGAGGTACCGGCAACGACCATGTCCAGGCTCGAAGCAGCCAGCTGCTCGTAGGTCGGGTTCAGCAGGTAGCCGGTGCTTTCGTGGAAGGCAACACGGGCAGCGCCAATCGGGCCTTCGAACGGAATGCCGGAGATGGCCAGGGCAGCCGAGGTACCGATCATCGCAGCGATGTCCGGATCGGTCTTCTTGCTGGTGGAAACCACGGTGCAGACAACCTGCACTTCGTTCATGAACCCTTCTGGGAACAGCGGGCGGATCGGACGGTCGATCAGGCGCGAGGTCAGCGTCTCTTTCTCGGAAGGACGGCCTTCACGCTTGAAGAAGCCACCCGGGATCTTGCCGGCGGCGTAGGTCTTTTCCTGGTAGTGGACCGACAGCGGGAAGAAACCCTTGCCTGGATCGGCCTGCTTGGCACCGACCACGGTCACCAGCACGGTGACGTCGTTGTCGACGGTAACCAGCACGGCGCCGGTTGCCTGACGGGCGATACGGCCCGTTTCGAGAGTAACGGTCGATTGACCGAACTGGAATTTCTTGATTACCGGGTTCACGGTTTCCTACCTTTTTTCAGTGGCTCTGGGGGAACTGGTTTCTTGCGAATTCTTGGGCAGAACGGGGAATCGGCCCCATTGACCGTCCAGATACAACACGAGGTTGGGAACCTGGCTGCTGTGCGGTAAACCGCTCAGCAAAACCAGGCTGCCAACCTCGGAGATACGCGTGGCGTGCCCGACGGCGATGCTGCAAAGCAGCATAGCCGAAGCTTGCGACACGCCATGCACACCACTGACCAGGCCGCTATTAGCGACGCAGGCCCAGGCGACCGATCAGGGCGCTGTAACGAGTGGTGTCTTTGCCCTTCAGGTAGTCCAGCAGCTTACGACGCTGGTTGACCATACGGATCAGACCACGACGGGAGTGGTGGTCTTTGTCGTTGGCCTTGAAGTGGCCTTGCAGCTTGTTGATGTTGGCGGTCAGCAGAGCAACCTGCACTTCCGGGCTACCGGTATCGCCGGCGGCTTGCTGGTATTCGGCAACGATCTGAGCTTTTTCTTCAACGCTGAGGGCCATGAGGCTTCTCCAAATCAAACGGATCCCGCAAGCGGGGTCCAATAGGCCAGGGACAAAACCCTGTATTAATAAAATGAGCTGTGACCGTGCCTACTGACAGCCACCCTCGACCCACCGGTTTCAGCCAAAGCCTCGACCTGTGGTTTCGGTCATTCCGACCGAATCAATCGACGCGGCGCAATGCGCCCGTCTTCGCTCACTTCACCGATACCGATGAAGCGGCCATTGTGATCCTGTACGCGGACCATGCCAAACTGCGGTGCATCCGGCGCACGCACTGCCTGGCCATGCAGCCAGTAAAACGCGCTGTGCTCGGACAGGCACACCAGTGGCCAGTCCTGCAGCCCGCTGTCGGATGGCATCAGGAAGCGGTCGAGCGCTTCGTTGCCGCCTTCGGCATGGGCCTGCTCGAGTGCCTCGAGGGTCACCGTCTGGGCCAGGGCAAAAGGCCCGGCCTGGGTCCGGCGCAACTCGGCGACGTAGGCGCCACAGCCCAAGGCCTCGCCGATATCCTCCACCAGGGTGCGGATATAGGTGCCTTTGCTGCAGCCAACCGACAACCGTGCACGGGTGCCTTCGCACTCGAGCAACTCCAAGCGGCCAATAGTAACAGAACGCGCCTCGCGCTCCACTACCTCTCCTGCACGTGCCAGTTTGTACAGCGGTTGGCCGTCACGCTTGAGCGCCGAGTACATCGGCGGTACCTGAAGGATTTCACCGCGAAAACGCGGGATCACCGCTTCGATATCGGCGCGACCAACGGTCACCTCGCGGGTCTGCAGGACTTCACCTTCAGCGTCTGCGGTGCTGGTAGTCTGCCCCAGCTGCATGACCGTTTCGTAGCCCTTGTCGGAATCGAGCAGGTACTGCGAAAACTTGGTCGCCTCACCAAAGCACAGCGGCAGCACGCCGGTGGCCAGTGGGTCGAGGCTGCCGGTGTGGCCGGCCTTCTCGGCATTGAGCAACCAACGGACCTTCTGCAGCGCGGCGTTGGAGGTAAAGCCCAGCGGCTTGTCGAGCAGGATGATGCCGCTGACGTTGCGGCGGATACGTTTGACCTGGGCCACCGCTTACTCCTTGGCGTCCGACTCGTCGGCATCCTTGTGCAGGCGGTCTTCGGCCACTGCACGCTCGATCAGCGCCGAGAGGTGGACACCGCGGCTGACACTTTCATCGAAGTGGAAGTGCAACTGCGGCACGCTGCGCAGTTGCATCGAGCGGCCCAGGTGCAGGCGCAGGAAGCTTGCGGCGCTGTTCAGGGCCTTGAGCGACTGCTGCACGGCGTCTGGCGCTTCTTCGCCCATGACGGTGATGAAGACCTTGGCATGGCCCAGGTCGCGGCTGACATCCACAGCGGTGATGGTCACCAGGCCGACGCGTGGGTCCTTGACTTCACGGCGGATCAGCTCGGCCAGCTCACGCTGCATCTGATCACCGATACGTTGGGTACGGCTGTATTCTTTGGCCATTCTTGCTACCTGTAACTTAAAGCGGCAAACGCCCGGTGAGGCATAAGCCTGACCGGGCGCTACCTACTGAGGCGCTGCCCACCGCCCTGCGGCGGGGGCTGGCGCCCTGCTCACCCTTAAAGGGTACGAGCAACCTGGACTTTCTCGAAGACTTCGATCTTGTCGCCGACCTTGACGTCGTTGTAGCTCTTGACGCCAATACCGCACTCCATGCCCGAACGCACTTCGGAAGCGTCGTCCTTGAAGCGACGCAGCGATTCCAGTTCACCTTCGAAGATCACAACGTCTTCGCGCAGTACGCGGATCGGACGGTTGCGGTACACGGTACCTTCGATGACCATACAGCCAGCGATGGCGCCGAACTTCGGCGAACGGAACACGTCACGGACTTCAGCAACGCCCAGAATGTTCTCGCGAACATCGCTGCCGAGCATGCCGGTCAGGGCTTTCTTGACGTCTTCGATGATGTCGTAGATCACGTTGTAGTAACGCATATCCAGACCTTCCTGCTCGACGATCTTGCGCGCGCCGGCATCGGCACGCACGTTGAAGCCGAACAGTACTGCATTCGAAGCCAGCGCCAGGTTGGCGTCGCTTTCGGTGATACCACCGACGCCGCCACCAATCACGCGCACCTGAACTTCGTCGTTGCCCAGACCAGACAGCGAGCCCTGCAGTGCTTCCAGGGAGCCCCGCACGTCGGTCTTGAGGACGATGTTGAGGGTCTTCTTCTCTTCCTGACCCATGGTCTCGAAGATGTTTTCCAGCTTGCCGGCGTGAGCACGGGCCAGCTTGACCTCGCGGTATTTGCCTTGACGGAACAGGGCAACTTCACGGGCCTTCTTCTCGTCGGCAACCACGGACAGCTCGTCACCGGCTTCCGGGGTACCGTCCAGGCCGAGGATCTCGACCGGGATCGACGGGCCGGCTTCCTTCACAGGCTTGCCGTTCTCGTCGAGCATGGCACGTACGCGGCCATAGTTGGAGCCGCACAGGACCATGTCGCCCTGACGCAGGGTACCGTCCTGGACCAGGATGGTCGCCACCGGACCACGGCCCTTGTCCAGGCGCGATTCGACCACGACGCCACGACCTGGAGCGGTCGGGGTGGCGGTCAGCTCGAGAATTTCGGCCTGCAGCAAGACGGCTTCGAGCAATTCGTCGACACCGGTACCCATCTTCGCCGAAACCTTGACGAACGGCGTGTCACCGCCCCAGTCCTCGGAGGTCACGCCTTCGACGGCCAGTTCGTTGCGGATGCGATCGAGGTCGGCACCCGGCTTGTCGATCTTGTTCACTGCAACCACCAGCGGAACGCCAGCAGCCTTGGCATGCTGAACGGCTTCGCGGGTTTGCGGCATCACGCCGTCGTCCGCCGCCACCACCAGGATGACGATGTCGGTGGCCTTGGCACCACGGGCACGCATCGCGGTAAACGCGGCGTGGCCCGGGGTATCGAGGAAGGTGACCATGCCGCGGTCGGTTTCCACGTGGTAGGCACCGATGTGCTGGGTAATACCACCGGCTTCGCCGGCAGCAACCTTGGCACGACGGATGTAGTCGAGCAGCGAGGTCTTACCGTGGTCGACGTGACCCATGACCGTAACTACCGGCGCACGCGACTCGGTCTGGCCCTCGAACTTCAGCGATTCGGCCAGGGAATCTTCCAGAGCGGTATCGCTGATCAGGGTGACCTTGTGACCCAGCTCTTCTGCGACCAGCTGAGCGGTTTCCTGGTCGAGCACCTGGTTGATGGTAACCGGGGTACCCAGCTTGAACATGAACTTGACCACTTCGGCGCCCTTGACGGACATCTGGTTGGCCAGCTCGGAGACGGTAATGGTCTCGCCGATGGTCACGTCACGAATGACGGGGCCGGTCGGGTTCTGGAAGCCGTGCTGATTACGTTTCTTCAGCTTGCTCTTGCCACCACGGCCACGACGAGCGCCATCGCTCTCTTCGTCGGTGGTGCGCGGTGCGGCACGAGGAGTCGGAGCCTTTTCCTTCTCCTTGACCTTGACCTTGATCGACACGCGCGGCGCTTCGCCACGACGCTCGCCACCACGACGGTCTTCGTCACGGGTGCGGCCTTCGTTGCGACGGGCTTCGTCCTTCTTGCGCTCGGCAGCACGGGCGGCGGCGTCTTCGGACGCCGGGGCGTCGGCGACTACCGGGGCCGGAGCCGGAGCCGGTGCTGGTTCGGCCTTTGCCACAGGCGCCGGAGCTGGCGCTGCAGCAGCATCGGCCGCCTGACGGCGAGCCTGCTCTTCGTTGCGCTGGCGAACTTCGGCCTCGACCTTTTCGCGAGCGGCATTTTCAGCCGCGCGGCGATCATCCAGCTCACGCTTCTGCTCGGCCTGGATTTCTTCCGGGCTGCGCTGAACGAAAACTTTCTTCTTGCGTACTTCTACGCTGATGCTTTTGCTACCGGCGACACGCAGGGTGCTGGTGGTCTTGCGCTGCAAGGTAATCTTGCGCGGCTCTTCCGCCTTGCTCTTGTGGCTGCTCTTCAAATGGGTCAGCAGAGTCTGCTTTTCATTGTCGGTCACTACCTGACCGGCGTCGGTGTGCGGCAGACCTGCCTCACGCATCTGCTGCAGCAGGCGCTCTACCGGTGCCTCGACCTCTTGGGCCAGTTCTTTCACCGTGACTTGCGTCATGCACTTCTCTCCTCAGGCCGCGCCTAATTACTCGAACCAGTGGGCTCGGGCGGCCATGATCAACTTGCCGGCACGCTCTTCGTCGATGCCGTCGATGTCGAGCAGGTCGTCAATCGACTGCTCGGCCAGGTCTTCGCGGTTAACCACGCCGCGCACCGCCAGTTCCGCTGCCAGGTCCTTGTCCATGCCCTCGAGGGAGAGCAAGTCGTCGGACGGATGGGCGTCTGCCAGTTTTTCTTCGGTAGCGATGGCCTTGGTCAACAAACGGTCCTTGGCACGAGCGCGCAGCTCATTGACGATTTCTTCGTCAAAGCCATCGATGTTGAGCATTTCTTCCAACGGTACGTAGGCAATCTCTTCGAGGCTGGTGAAGCCTTCGTCGACCAGCACTTGGGCCAGCTCCTCGTCGACTTCCAGCTCTTCGATGAAATTACGCAGGATGTCGCCGGTTTCAGCCTGTTGCTTGGCCTGGATGTCCTTCTCGGTCATCACGTTCAGGGTCCAGCCAGTCAGCTGACTGGCCAGGCGAACGTTCTGGCCACCACGGCCAATGGCTTGTGCCAGGTTGTCTTCGGCAACGGCGATGTCCATTGCATGGGCATCTTCATCAACGATGATCGCCGCGACTTCAGCCGGCGACATGGCGTTGATGACGAATTGCGCCGGGTTCTCGTCCCACAAGACGATATCCACGCGCTCACCACCCAGCTCGCCGGATACGGCCTGGACGCGCGAACCGCGCATGCCGATACAGGCACCTTGCGGGTCGATGCGCTTGTCCTTGGAGCGGACGGCGATCTTGGCACGCGACCCCGGATCACGGGATGCAGCCATGACTTCGATGAGGCCTTCGGCGATTTCCGGCACTTCGATGCGGAACAGCTCGATCAGCATCTGCGGCGCGGTGCGCGACAGGATCAGCTGAGGACCGCGGTTCTCGGTGCGGATTTCCTTGAGCAGCGCACGCAGGCGCACGCCAACACGGAAGGTCTCACGTGGAATGATGTCTTCGCGGGCCAGCAGGGCCTCGGCGTTGTTACCCAGATCAACGATGACGTTGTCACGGGTGACTTTCTTGACGGTGCCGGAGATGATCTCGTTGACCCGCTCGCGGTAGGCGTCAACCACCTGGGCGCGCTCGGCTTCACGAACCTTCTGCACGATGACCTGCTTGGCGGTCTGCGCGGCGATACGGCCGAATTCGATGGACTCGATCTTTTCTTCGATCACGTCACCGACTTTCGCTTCAGGGTGAGTGTCCTTGATCTTGTCCAGCCAGGTTTCGATCGCCGGATCGTCCAGGTCGTTCTCGTCGACCACGGTCCAGCGACGGAACGTCTCATAGCTACCGGTGTGGCGGTTGATTTCCACACGCAGATCGACTTCGTCCTCAAAACGTTTTTTGGTTGCAGTAGCCAGGGCCACTTCCAGCGCTTCGAAAATGACGCCGGGCGGTACACCTTTTTCGTTGGATACCGATTCAACAACCAGCAGTACTTCTTTGCTCATCGTACGCCTCGCCTTGCGCAAGCCATTAGGCCCGGATAGTCCGCCGGGCCCGGCACGTCTCAGTCAAAACTGGGAATAATATTGGCCTTGTCGATCGAATCGATCGGCAGCAGGAACTCCTGGTTGTCCACCTGGACCACCACGTCCTGATCCTCCACACCGCGGAGAAGGCCCTGGAAGTTACGACGCCCCTCGAAGGGTGAACGCAGCTTGATCTTCACTTGTTCGCCGGCATGCGAGGCAAACTGTTCCAGAGTGAACAGTGGGCGATCCATGCCTGGAGAGGAGACCTCAAGGGTATATTCGCTGCTGATCGGATCTTCCACATCGAGGATCGCGCTGGCCTGACGGCTGACCGCTTCGCAGTCGTCCACCAGGATGCCGTCTTCCTTGTCGATATAGATGCGCAGTACCGAATGCTTACCCTGGGATACGAATTCGATCCCCCAGCACTGATAGCCCAGACCCTCGACCACCGGGGCCAACAAGGCCTGCAACTGTTCTAGCTTGCTCGACACCTGAACCCCCTCGTGCATGCTGTGCAAATAAAAAATGGGCGAAGCGCCCATCCCTGAAAGCGCCGTAGGACAACGACGCCGTAAATTTCGTTCAGCTAGCAAAAAGCCCCTGAAAAGGGGCTCCGCTGAAGCTGGTTGCGGGGGCTGGATTTGAACCAACGACCTTCGGGTTATGAGCCCGACGAGCTACCAAGCTGCTCCACCCCGCGACAAAGCTGGGGCGAAAGTATAAGACTTAACCTGCTTATGGGTCAAACCCAAACCTTCACCTGCAAGAAAGCCCGCTAAAGCGGGCTCTCAAGCTTCAATTGGTACCGAGAAGGGGACTCGAACCCCTACACCCTATGGGCACAACCACCTCAAGGTTGCGTGTCTACCAATTCCACCACCTCGGCAATACTACTACTTGAAACCCGTTACTTCTGCTCTTCGGCCGGAGGAGGTACATCACCTTTAGGGGTGCTGTCACTCTTCTGTTCCTGGAGCACCGGTACATCATCATTAACTGCCGGTTTCTGCGGCTCTTTCACTTCTAGCACCGCTGGATCTGGAAGACCTGCTTGGCTAAGCTGGTGAGCTTGTTGCTTCGCGAAGTATCCTAACCCAAGTGCTGTCAAAAAGAAAGTGGCAGCGAGTATAGCAGTCAATTTACTCAGGAAGGTAGCAGAACCTTGGCTTCCGAACACAGTGTTTGAGGCACCTGCGCCGAAAGATGCACCTGCTTCCGCACCCTTACCCTGTTGCAGCAGAACCAGCACTACAAGTGACAGCGCTGCCAACAGATGAAAAACAACGATAACTGTTTCCAGCATTTGTTCAGTTTCCTGCGGCGCGACAAATTGCACCGAATTCGTCTGCGTTCAGGGACGCTCCACCAATGAGCCCCCCATCGATATCCGGCATGCCGAACAGTTCGGCCGCATTGGCCGCCTTCACGCTGCCGCCGTAGAGAAGCTGCACGCTTGCGGCAACTTCGGCGTCTTCGACCGCCAACTGGGCACGGATGGCTGCATGCACATCCTGAGCCTGTTGAGGCGAAGCCGTCAAACCTGTGCCAATAGCCCAAACCGGCTCATAGGCAATTACAGCCTTGGCAAAAGCCTTAACACCGAACGCGTCGATGATACTGCTTAGTTGACGCCCGACAACTTCGAGTGTCTTGCCTGCCTCGCGCTCTTCTAGAGTTTCCCCTACGCAGAGCACCGGCATTAAACCACTAAGTTGAGCGGCTGCAAACTTCTCTTTCAGTACTTCTTCACTTTCGCCAATGATCTGGCGACGCTCTGAGTGACCAATCAAGACCCACTTGCAACCTGCTTCAACCAACTGACTCGGTGCAACTTCACCGGTCAGCGCGCCCTGCTCGGGCTTTATCGCAGAATTCTGTGCTCCGACAGCGATCCCGCTACCCTGCAAACCATCAACCACTTGATTGATGAACAGCGTCGGCGGAAACACCGCGACTTCAACACCGCTTGGCACGGACATATTGCCCAGGCCCAGGATCAGCTCAGCGACGCTGGCGCGGGTACCGTGCATCTTCCAGTTACCAGCTACCATGGGGCGACGCATGCTTTACCTCGTCGGTCAAAGTGGGCGCAGATCTTACCCAACCCGATCTGCGCTGGCAAGCCTCTTTCAGGCACAAACTTCTGCGACCAGCTTGGCCAGGGCTTCGGCATGACCACGCACCTGGTTTTCGTCGTCGCCCTCGACCATTACCCGCACCAAGGGCTCGGTGCCGGATTTGCGCAGCAGCACACGCCCACGCCCCGCCATGGCCTCGGTGACCTTGGCGCTGGCTTCCTTGACGGCCGGATGCTGCAGCGGGTCGACCTTGCTCGCACCGAAACGCACGTTGATCAGGACCTGCGGGCATTTGCGTAGGGCTTGACGCGCCTGCGCCAGGGTTTCGCCACGACGCTTGAGCGCCATCAGCACCTGCAGGGCAGCAATGATCGCGTCACCGGTGGTGGTGTGGTTACAGCACACCACGTGCCCGGAGTTTTCACCCCCGAGCAACCAATCGCGCTCGAGCAGCTCTGCCATTACATAGCGATCGCCGACCTTTGCCCGCACGAACGGAATATCCAGATCCTTGAGCGCAAGCTCAAGGCCCAGGTTGCTCATCAGTGTGCCGACCACGCCGCCTTGCAGCTTGCCACGCTCCTGCAAGTCACGAGCGATGATGAACAGCAACTCGTCGCCGTCGACGATGGCACCGGTGTGGTCGACCATCAATACACGGTCGCCATCGCCGTCGAAGGCAATGCCCAGGTCGGCATGCCCTACCAGTACGGCAGCCTGCAGCGACTCAATATGGGTCGAGCCGCAGCCCTCGTTGATGTTAAGGCCGTCCGGCTGCGCATGCAGCACGGTCACGTCGGCACCCAATTCACGGAACACGCTCGGGGCAACCTTGTAGGTGGCGCCGTGAGCGCAGTCGACCACCAGCTTGAGGCCTTCGAAGCTGGTGCTGCTCGGCACGCTGCTCTTGCAGAACTCGATATAGCGGCCAGCCGCATCGTTGATGCGGGAAACCTTGCCCAGCTTGCTCGATTCGACCACGGTCATCGGCTGATCGAGCAACTCCTCGATCATCAGCTCGACTTCGTCGGGCAGCTTGGTGCCCTGCCCGGAAAAGAACTTGATGCCGTTGTCGTCATGCGGGTTGTGCGAGGCACTGATGACAATGCCCGCTTCAGCATGGAAAGTGCGGGTGAGGTAAGCGATGGCCGGCGTCGGCATAGGCCCGAGCAGCATGACGTCAGCACCGGCTGCAGACAAGCCGGCCTCGAGCGCGGATTCAAACATGTAACCGGAAATACGCGTGTCCTTGCCCACCAGTACACGGCAATTGCCTTGCTTGCGGAAGGCCATGCCAGCCGCCCAGCCCAGCTTCAGCATGAAGTCCGGCGTGATCGGGTATTCGCCGACGCGGCCACGAATACCGTCGGTACCAAAATATTTTCTGCTCATAGGGACTCCAATGTTCTTATTCGGCGTTCTGTACTGCGGCAATCATGCGCACCACGTCGACGGTCTCGGCCACGTCATGGACGCGCAGGATGCTGGCGCCCTTGGTCATGGCCAGAGCCGCCAGCGCGAGGCTGCCATACAGTCGCTCACCGACCGGACGATTCAGCGTCAGGCCGATCATGCTCTTGCGCGAAACGCCCACCAGCAGCGGGCGCCCCAGGCGATAGAGCGCTTCCATGTGTTTGAACAAGCTGAGGTTGTGCGCGAGCGTCTTGGCGAAACCGAAGCCTGGGTCAAGAATGATGCGTTCGGCGGGGATACCCACCGCTGAGCAAGCGGCCATCCGCTGTTCAAGATAGCGCGTTACGTCGGCAGTCACATCGTCGTAATGCGGATTGTCCTGCATGTTCCCGGGTTCACCGCGCATGTGCATCAGGCAAACCGGCAAGCCGGTGTCCGCCGCCGCATCCAGGGCGCCATCGCGCTCCAGCGCACGCACGTCGTTGATCAGGCCGGCACCCAACCGCGCCGACTCGCGAATGACCGCCGGCGTTGAGGTATCGACCGAGATGACCACGTCGAAGCGACTGTTGATGGCCTCGACCATCGGCGCCACGCGCTCGATCTCTTCGGTGACCGAAACCGCACGCGCACCGGGGCGGGTCGATTCTCCACCGATGTCGATCAACGTGGCCCCTGCCGCGATCATCGCCTCGGCATGGCGCAACGCTTCGTCGCGCTGACTGAAGCGCCCGCCATCGGAGAAGGAGTCGGGAGTGACATTGAGGATACCCATGACATGGGTACGGGAGAGATCAAGAACCCGGTTGCCGCAAGGCAACCGGGTCGGGTACTGCACTGAGCTCATAGATGCCCTTAGTGTTGAGCTGCGGGGCCGCCGATCGGCGATTCCGGGCGATCATTCTGGGCAGTCGGTGCGCCCGAATCCTTGTCATCATCCCAATCACGGGGCTCACGCGGCGTACGGCCAGCCATGATATCGTCGATCTGATCGGCATCAATGGTCTCGTACTTCATCAAGGCTTCGGTCATCGCCTCTAGCTTGTCGCGGTTGTCGATCAGCAACTGCTTGGCAGTGGCGTAGCACTGGTCGATGATGCTGCGCACTTCGGAGTCGATCAGCTTGGCCGTCTCGCCAGAAACGCTGGCGTGCTGGCTGGCGGCACTGCGACCGAGGAATACCTCGCCCTCCTCTTCGGCGTACATCAGCGGACCGAGTTTTTCCGACAGGCCCCACTTGGTGACCATGTTGCGAGCGATCTGGCTGGCTCGCATGATGTCGTTGGACGCACCGGTGGTAACGCCATCGAAGCCCAAGGTCATTTCCTCGGCGATCCGACCACCGTACAGCGAGCAGATCTGGCTGATCAGCGCACGCTTGGACAGGCTGTAGCGGTCTTCCTCCGGCAGGAACATGGTGACACCCAAGGCACGACCACGGGGGATGATCGAAACCTTGTAGACCGGATCGTGCTCAGGCACCAGGCGACCGACAATGGCGTGACCGGCCTCGTGATAAGCGGTGTTCCTCTTTTCCTTCTCGGACATGACCATGGTCTTGCGCTCGGCACCCATCATGATCTTGTCCTTGGCCAGTTCGAACTCTTTCATTTCGACCAGGCGCTTGTTGGCGCGAGCGGCGAACAGCGAAGCCTCGTTGACCAGGTTGGCCAGGTCGGCACCCGAGAAGCCTGGGGTACCACGGGCAATGACGGCCGGATTGACGTTTTCGCCGACCGGCACCTTGCGCATGTGCACCTTGAGAATTTGCTCACGGCCACGGATATCCGGCAGACCGACCACGACCTGACGGTCGAAGCGACCAGGGCGCAGCAGCGCAGGGTCGAGCACGTCCGGGCGGTTGGTGGCGGCAATGACGATGATGCCATCGTTCATTTCGAAGCCGTCCATTTCAACCAGCAGCTGGTTGAGGGTCTGCTCGCGCTCGTCGTGACCACCGCCCATGCCGGCGCCACGGTGGCGACCAACAGCGTCGATCTCATCGATGAAGATGATGCACGGAGCATGCTTCTTGGCCTGCTCGAACATGTCACGCACCCGGCTTGCACCTACACCGACGAACATCTCGACGAAGTCGGAACCGGAGATGGTGAAGAACGGTACCTTGGCTTCACCGGCAATGGCTTTGGCCAGCAGGGTCTTACCGGTACCTGGCGGGCCGACCATCAGCACGCCGCGCGGAATACGACCGCCCAGACGCTGGAACTTGCCCGGATCGCGCAGGAATTCGACCAGTTCGCCGACCTCTTCCTTGGCCTCGTCGCAACCGGCGACGTCAGCCAGGGTGGTCTTGACCTGGTCTTCGGAAAGCAGGCGCGCCTTGCTCTTGCCGAAGCTCATCGGCCCGCCCTTGCCCCCTGCACCACCTTGCATCTGGCGCATGAAGAACATGAACACGGCGATGATCACGAGGATCGGGAAGCTTGCCACCAGCAGCTGAGTCCAGATGCTCTGCTGTTCCGGCTGCTTGCCTTCGATGACTACATGGTTGTCGACCAGGTCGCCGATCAGGCCATTGTCGGTAATGGCCGGGCGCACGGTCTTGAAGTTGTCGCCGTCGGCGCGCTTGCCGGTAATGATGTAGCCATCGACGGTCACACGCTCGACCTTGCCATCCTTGACCTGCTGGATGAAGTCGGAATAGTTGAGGGTCTGCGGCTCGTTAGGGCTGGAGAAGTTGTTCATCACCGTCACCAGGACAGCTGCGATGATCAACCACAGGATCAGATTCTTTGCCATGTCGTTCAATTCGCTACCCTCTGAGGCCGGCGCACGACGCAGCCGTGCCTCGCATGATATTCATCGCCCTAACTTACTACATTACCTACGCATCCGCAGGCACCGTCTGTAACCCTTTGTGAAACCTAGACTACACGAAGTTCGGACAATCCAGACGGGGCAGCCGATTGGAATTAACTATCAGCCACCCCGCAATACGCCTCATGCTCCTTTGAAACCCCTGCCCAGCAGGTACTGTTCGCGGGACCGGTCCCGCGAAGACGACGGCTTGCGCATCTGCACCTTGTCGAATTTGCTGCGCACGTCCTTGAGGTACATGTCGAAACCTTCGCCCTGGAAGATCTTGATCAGGAAGTCCCCGCCCGGCTTGAGCACGCGGGTCGCCAGGTCCAGGGCCAGCTCGCAGAGAAACATGGCTCGCGGCATATCCACCGCGGGCGTACCACTCATATTGGGGGCCATGTCGGAAATCACAAGGTCTACGTGCGAATCACCGACCGCCTGCAGAATCTGCTGCAGCACTTCATCCTGGGTGAAGTCGCCCTGAATGAAGGTCACGTCGGGGATCGAGTCCATTTCCAGGATGTCAGAGGCGATCAAGCGACCCTGGCCACCAATCAGACGACTGGTCACCTGCGACCAGCCTCCGGGGGCCGCGCCGAGGTCGATCACACTCATGCCAGGACGGATCAGGCGATCTTTCTCCTGGATCTCCAGCAGTTTGTAGCTCGCACGCGAGCGGTAGCCATCCTTCTGCGCTTGCTTCACAAAAGGATCGTTGAAATGCTCTCGCAGCCAGTTTGCGCTGCTTTTGGAACGTTGTACCACGGGGCACCTCGATGATATGCGTCGTGATTGACTGGGCGGAGCCGGTGGCCCTCGGGTAAAATGCCGGTCAATTTTACAGAATCAGACGGAAAGGGTCAGATTATGCCGCTCAATAACGAGCAGAAGAAGCAATACAAGTCCATTGGTCATGACCTGAAGCCGGTCCTGATCGTAGCTGGCAACGGCTTGAACGAAGGCGTGATCGCCGAACTGGAGCGCGCGCTGGTCGATCACGAACTGATCAAGGTCGAAATCCGCTCGGAAGATCGCGAAGAGCGCGCCGTCGTCATTGCCGAACTGTGCAAGGCCGGCCGCGCCGAACTGGTACAGACCATCGGCAAGAAGGCACTGATCTATCGCAAGAATCCGCAGCCGAACAAGCAGCTGTCCAACATCCACCGTTACAAGTGACGGGTGTGGGAGCGGCCTTGCGTCACGAAAGGGCTGCAAAGCAGCCCCTGCGGTATTTGCGATAAAGCTGACATCCTGGGGTCGCTTCGCGACCCTTTCGCGACACGAGGCCGCTCCCACAAGGCTCCATACCGGCTAGCGGCGCGCCCTGACCGGGACCGGTTGGGCCACCAGCACGATGCCGGAGAAGCCCAACACGAGAAAACAGAACATCTGCCAGCGCTCGCCGACCGAGATGCCGTAGCGCAAGGTGTAATACCCCACGCAGGCTGCGAAGCCCAACAACAGCATCTGGCCGCGAAACTGCCGCCACCAGGCCACCAGGCCGTCCACCCTCGCCAGCACCGCCAGCTGGGTCAACAAGCCAAGCAACGCCACACCGATCAACCAGCGGTCGATCTGCCCGGCGACGTCCTGCACCAGCAAAGGCGCCAGCCCACTGACTTTCAGCGCCGGCACCAGCCCTACATGGAACACCCATAAGCCACCGACCCAGAAAACCTGGGCCAGTTGCCAGAGAATCCCCTCGAGGGATGGCGCCCGCAGGCGCCGGTCAGATGTGTTTGACTTCGACAATCTCGTACTCGACCGTACCGCTTGGCGTCTTCACCACCACGGTGTCACCTTCTTCCTTGCCAATGATGGCACGGGCGATCGGTGCGCTGCTCGAAAGCTTGCCTATTTTCACGTCAGCTTCATCTTCGCCAACGATCTGGTAGGTCACTTCGTCATCGGTCTCGGTGTTCGCCAGCACCACGGTGGTGCCGAAAATCACTTTGCCGGTGTGGGCGATGGTGGTGACATCGATCACCACCGAGTTCTGCAGACGGCCTTCGATATCGCGGATGCGCGCTTCGACCATGCCCTGCTCCTCACGGGCGGCGTGGTATTCAGCGTTTTCCTTGAGGTCGCCCAGCTCACGCGCTTCGCCAATGGCCTGGCTCAGGCGTGGGCGCTCGGTCTTGCTCAGGAAGGCCAGCTCCTCTTCCAGGGCGCGGGCGCCCTGGACGGTCATCGGGTACTTGGTAATGCTCATGCTTTGAGTCCTGCATGCAGATCCTGCAGGCGACGAACAGTCTTCTCGGGACCGAATTTCAGCGCCTCGCAGATGGCTTCACCAGCCGCAATGGTAGTGGTGCAGTAGATCTTGTGCTGCAGCGCATTGCGACGAATCGAGTAGGAATCGGCGATCGACTGGCGACCTTCGGTGGTGTTGATGATCAACGACACTTCGTCGTTCTTGATCATGTCGACCACGTGCGGACGCCCTTCGGTCACCTTGTTCACACGGCGCACTTTCAGGCCTGCCGCTTCGATGACCTTGGCGGTGCCTGCAGTTGCAACCACTTCGAAGCCCAGGGCGATCAGATCGCGGGCAACGCCAGCCACTTGCGGCTTGTCGTCGTCACGCACGCTGATGAACGCAGTACCGCCGGTCGGCAGCACTTCGCTGGCCCCCATCTGGGCCTTGGCGAACGCTTCACCGAAGCTGTCACCGACACCCATGACTTCACCGGTCGATTTCATCTCAGGGCCGAGGATCGGGTCAACCCCTGGGAACTTGGCGAACGGGAAGACGGCTTCCTTGACGCTGTAGAAGTTCGGGATGATTTCCTGGGTGAAGCCCAGTTCTTTCAGGGTTTTGCCGGCCATCACGCGTGCAGCGATCATGGCCAGGGAGGTGCCGATGCACTTGGACACGAACGGTACGGTACGCGAGGCGCGCGGGTTGACTTCGATCACATAGATCTTGTCGCCCTGCAGGGCCAGCTGCACGTTCATCAGGCCGACGACGCCCAGCTCCAGGGCCATTTTCTTGACCTGTACGCGGACTTCGTCCTGCACTTCCTTGCTCAACGAGTACGGCGGCAGCGAGCACGCCGAGTCACCGGAGTGAACGCCGGCCTGCTCGATGTGCTGCATGATCGCGCCGATCACCACGTCGGTGCCGTCGCAGACTGCATCCACATCCATCTCGATGGCGCAGTTGAGGAAGTGGTCGAGCAGTACCGGGCTGTCGTTGGAAACCTGCACGGCTTCACGCAGATAGCGCTTGAGCTCGTCCAGCTCGTAGACGATCTCCATGGCGCGACCACCCAGCACATAGGATGGGCGCACGACCAGTGGGTAACCGATGCCACCCGCAGCGCTGATGGCTTCCTCTTCACTGCGCACGGTGGCGTTTGGCGGCTGCAGCAGGCTCAGGCGCTGAACCATCTGCTGGAAGCGCTCACGGTCTTCGGCACGGTCAATGGCGTCCGGGCTGGTACCGATGATCGGTACGCCGGCTTCTTCCAGGGCGCGAGCCAGTTTCAGCGGGGTCTGGCCGCCGTAGTGAACGATGACACCCTTCGGCTTCTCGACGCGGCAGACTTCCAGCACGTCTTCCAGGGTCAGCGGCTCGAAGTACAGGCGGTCGGAGGTGTCGTAGTCGGTGGAGACGGTTTCCGGGTTGCAGTTGACCATGATGGTCTCGTAACCGTCTTCACGCAGCGCCAGTGCAGCGTGTACGCAGCAGTAGTCGAACTCGATACCTTGGCCGATACGGTTCGGGCCGCCACCCAGGATCATGATCTTGTCGCGGGTCGACGGGCTGGCCTCGCACTCTTCCTCGTAGGTCGAGTACAGGTAGGCGGTGTCGGTGGCGAACTCGGCGGCGCAGGTGTCGACGCGCTTGTACACCGGGAACACTTCCAGCTTGTGGCGGTGACGACGCAGGTTCTTGTCGGTGATGCCGAGCAGCTTGGCCAGGCGCTGGTCCGAGAAGCCCTTGCGCTTGAGGCGCAGCATGTAGTCTTTGTCGATCGACGACAGCGCCAGAGTCTTGACCTTCTCTTCTTCCTTGATCAGGTCTTCCATCTGCACCAGGAACCACATGTCGATGCCGGTCAGTGCGAAGATCTCTTCACAGGTCATGCCCGAACGCATGGCGTCAGCCACGTACCAGATGCGCTCGGCGCCCGGCACGGTCAATTCGCGCTTGAGGATGCCGGCGGCTTCCGGGCTGGCCAGGTCGACTTTAGGGTCGAGGCCGCAGGCGCCGACTTCCAGACCGCGCAGGGCTTTCTGCAGGGACTCCTGGAAGGTGCGGCCGATGGCCATGACTTCACCCACGGACTTCATCTGGGTGGTCAGGCGGGCGTCGGCTTTCGGGAATTTCTCGAAGGCGAAGCGTGGCAGCTTGGTCACGACGTAGTCGATCGACGGCTCGAAGGACGCCGGGGTGCGGCCGCCGGTGATGTCGTTCTGCAGCTCGTCGAGGGTGTAACCAATGGCCAGCTTGGCGGCGATCTTGGCGATCGGGAAGCCAGTGGCCTTGGAAGCCAGGGCGGACGAACGCGAAACACGCGGGTTCATCTCGATCACGACCATGCGGCCAGTGTTCGGGCAGATACCGAACTGCACGTTGGAGCCGCCGGTTTCCACGCCAATTTCACGCAGCACCGCCAGCGAGGCGTTGCGCATGATCTGGTATTCCTTGTCGGTCAGGGTCTGCGCCGGCGCCACGGTGATCGAGTCACCGGTGTGCACGCCCATCGGGTCGAAGTTCTCGATGGAGCAAACGATGATGCAGTTGTCCTTCTTGTCGCGGACCACCTCCATCTCGTATTCCTTCCAGCCGATCAGCGATTCGTCGATCAGCAGCTCCTTGGTCGGCGACAGGTCCAGGCCACGGGTGCAGATTTCTTCGAATTCTTCGCGGTTGTAGGCGATACCGCCGCCAGTGCCGCCCATGGTGAACGATGGACGAATGATGCACGGGAAGCCGAGCTTCTCGAGCACTGCATTGGCCTCTTCCATGCTGTGGGCAATACCGGAGCGTGGGCACTCCAGGCCGATGTCCTTCATGGCCTTGTCGAAGCGCGAACGGTCTTCAGCCTTGTCGATGGTGTCGGCGTTGGCGCCGATCATCTCTACGCCGAACTTTTCCAGCACGCCGTGGCGCTCCAGGTCCAGGGCGCAGTTCAATGCAGTCTGGCCACCCATGGTCGGCAGAACCGCGTCCGGGCGCTCTTTCTCGATGATCTTGGCCACCGACTGCCACTTGATCGGCTCGATGTAGGTAGCGTCGGCCATGGCCGGGTCGGTCATGATGGTGGCCGGGTTGGAGTTCACCAGGATGACGCGGAAACCTTCCTCGCGCAGGGCTTTACAGGCCTGGGCGCCGGAATAGTCGAATTCGCAGGCCTGGCCGATCACGATCGGGCCAGCGCCGAGAATCAGGATGCTTTTGATGTCTGTACGTTTTGGCATGGTTGTCACTCAAATCCGCGGGTCAGTCGGCAAGCCGTCTTGAACAATCTGGGTCAGGCGCTTCCGGGCGCGGCGTGAGCCGGCCCGGGGCCTTGATGCAGGATGCTCAGCGGCGCTTGGCCATGGCATCGGTGAAACGATCGAACAGTGGCGCGACGTCGGTCGGGCCTGGGCTCGCTTCAGGGTGACCCTGGAAGCTGAACGCGCTCTTGTCGGTGCGCTCGATACCCTGCAGGGTGCCGTCGAACAGCGACTTGTGGATGGCGCGGACATTGCCCGGCAGGGTGGCTTCGTCAACGGCGAAGCCGTGGTTCTGGCTGGTGATCATGACCACGCCGGTGTCCAGGTCCTGGACCGGGTGGTTGGCACCGTGGTGGCCATGGCCCATCTTCACGGTCTTGGCGCCGGAGGCCAGGGCCAGCAGCTGGTGACCGAGGCAGATGCCGAATACCGGAATCTCGGTTTCGAGGATTTCCTTGATCGCCTGGATCGCATAGTCGCATGGCTCCGGATCACCAGGGCCGTTGGACAGGAACACACCATCCGGATTCAATGCCAGCACTTCGCTGGCCGGGGTCTGGGCAGGCACCACGGTCACGCGGCAGCCGCGGGCGACCAGCATGCGCAGGATGTTCAGCTTGACGCCGTAGTCGAAGGCGACCACGTGGTACGGCAGGTCGGCAGCGTCGATGGTCGGGTGGCTATCGGTCTTCAGCTCCCAAACGCTGGAGCGCCACTCGTAGCGTTCCTTGGTGGAAACGACCTTGGCCAGGTCCATGCCCTTCAGGCCAGGGAAGCCACGGGCGGCAGCGATGGCGGCTTCTTCGCTGATGTTGTCACCCGCCAGGATGCAGCCGTTCTGAGCGCCTTTTTCGCGCAGGATACGGGTCAGGCGACGGGTGTCGATACCGGCGATGGCGACGACGTTGTTGGCCTTGAGGTACTCAGGCAGCGACTGGGTATTACGCCAGTTGCTGGCCAGCAGCGGCAGGTCGCGGATAACCAGGCCAGCGGACCAGACACGGTTCGACTCGGCATCTTCCGGCGTAGTGCCGGTGTTGCCGATGTGCGGGTAGGTCAGGGTAACGATTTGCTGCGCGTAGGAAGGGTCTGTAAGGATTTCCTGGTAGCCGGTCATAGCGGTGTTGAATACCACCTCACCAACGGTCTGACCGTCGGCACCGATGGCTTCACCGCGGAAAATACTGCCGTCGGCAAGGGCGAGTATGGCTGGCTTTGTCAAGAAGACCTCCCGTAAGTCAAGCATGAAAGGGCGATCGCAGGTTGCAAAAAAGCGGAGTGACGTATGGACACGTCACCCCGCTTTCATGTGCTGAATTCAATTCGCTGCGCGCTTTTAGTGGACACACTAAAGCTGTAGCTTACAGAAAAGTGCGTTTTCGGTCTACCGCATATGTGCCTCTAAAACACATCAATGCGACAGAGGGCGCAGCGCGCCCGAACTGATCAGCGCAGCTCGAGCACATCCTGCATGTCGTACAGGCCCGGCTCGCGCCCATCGAGCCACAGCGCCGCTCGCACCGCGCCCTTGGCGAAGGTCATACGGCTGGAGGCCTTGTGGGTGATTTCCAGGCGCTCGCCCTCAGCGGCAAACAGCACGGTGTGATCACCGACCACATCGCCGGCACGCACGGTGGCGAAGCCGATGGTCTGGCGATCACGCGCGCCGGTCTGGCCTTCACGGCCATACACCGCCACTTCCTGCAGATCGCGCCCCAGCGCATTGGCAACCACTTCCCCCATGCGCAGCGCGGTCCCCGACGGGGCATCGACCTTGTGCCGGTGGTGCGCCTCGATGATCTCGATGTCGACATCGTCACCCAATACCCGCGCAGCCATGTCCAACAGCTTGAGGCTGAGATTGACACCCACGCTGAAGTTGGCGGCAAACACGATCGGGATGTCTTTGCCCGCTTCGGCAAGCAGTTGCTTCTCCTCGGCGGTGAAACCGGTGGTACCGATGATCATCGCCTTGCCGTGCTTGCGGCAGAACGCCAGGTTCTTCAGCGTCACCGACGGGTGAGTGAAGTCGATCAGCACGTCGAATTCGTCGGCAACCTTGGCCAGGTCGTCCGACAGCAGTACACCGATACGACCGAGCGCTGCCAGCTCGCCGGCATCCGCCCCGACCAGCGAGCTGTCCGGCCGATCGATCGCCGCCGTCAGCCCCGCGCCCGGAGTTTGCTGAACGGCTTCGATGAGGGTCTTGCCCATCCGCCCCGCTGCGCCCATCACTGCAATACGTCGCATAGCCATTTTCCTTGTCAGAGATCGCCGAAGAAGCGCTTAACACCATCGAACCAGCCGCTGGCCTTGGGCGAGTTGTCACCCTCCAGCGAGCTGCGCAGCTCTTCGAGCAATTCGCGCTGGCGACGGGTCAGGTTGACCGGGGTCTCAACCGCTACGCGGCACAGCAGGTCACCGGCACCACCACCGCGAACCGGGGCGACACCCTTGCCACGCAAGCGGAACTGCTTGCCGGTCTGGGTACCTTCCGGAATCTTGAGCTTCACGCGACCATCGAGGGTCGGCACTTCCAGCTCGCCACCGAGTGCGGCATCGGTGTAGCTGATCGGCACTTCGCAATAGAGGTGCTTGCCGTCACGCTGGAAGATCTCGTGCTCGCGCACGTTGATCACAACATACAGATCGCCAGTCGGACCACCATGGGTGCCCGCCTCGCCCTCGCCGGACAGACGGATGCGGTCGCCGGTATCGACGCCCGCCGGCACTTTGACCGACAGGGTCTTGTATTCCTCGACACGGCCCTCGCCATGGCACGAGGTGCAGGGGTCGGTGATGATCTTGCCCTGGCCGTGGCAGCGTGGGCAGGTCTGCTGCACCGAGAAGAAGCCTTGCTGCATGCGCACCTGGCCGATGCCACCGCAGGTCGGGCAAGTCGACGGGGTCGACCCCTTCTTGGCGCCGGAGCCGTCGCACGGCTTGCAGTTGACCAGCGTCGGCACGCGAATACTGACCGTGGTGCCGCGCACCGCTTCTTCCAGGTTCAGCTCCAGGGTATAGCGCAGGTCGCTGCCGCGCTGGGCACCGCCACGTCCACCACCGCGGCCGCCGCCGAAGAAGTCGCTGAAAACGTCGCCAAAAATGTCGGAGAAGTTGGCGCCGCCGAAACCGGCACCACCGCCACCCATGCTGGGGTCGACACCGGCATGACCGTACTGGTCGAACGCCGCACGCTTGTTCGCATCGGACAGTACTTCGTAGGCCTCGTTGGCCTCCTTGAACTTGTCTTCCGACTCTTTATCGCCCGGATTGCGGTCCGGGTGGTACTTCATCGCCAGTCGGCGGTAAGCCTTCTTGAGGTCAGCTTCGCTGGCGCCGCGCTCGACACCCAGGACCTCATAATAATCACGCTTGGACATAGGTCATTTGCACCTTGTTGGGCGTCAGGCATCTGCGCCGCGCCATCAGCACCTGCCTGCACACCACGAATGGCCCCGACAAATGCTGTTAAAAATCTCGAATTCCAGATACGCCAACGCGGGAGCAAGCCCCCGCGCGGCGACATCCTACCAGCTCACCGGCACCCACCAGTGAACGGGTCGACAGCAGGCAACGATTACTTCTTGTCGTCGCCTTTCACTTCTTCGAACTCGGCGTCAACCACGTCATCGTGCTTGGCTTCCGGCTCGGCTTGCTGTGCGCCACCCTGAGGCTGTTCGGCCTGCTGCTCGGCATACATCTTCTGAGCAACCGGAGCCGATACCTTGGACAGTTCTTCGACCTTGGCGTCGATGGCGGCCTTGTCGTCGCCTTTGACAGCGGCTTCCAGGGCAACCACGGCAGCTTCGATCGCGGCCTTCTCTTCAGCAGTAACCTTGTCACCGGCGTCTGCAACCATCTTGCGGGTCGAGTGCACCAGCGCATCACCCTGGTTACGGGCAGTGGCCAGCTCTTCGAACTTGCGGTCTTCCTCGGCGTTGGCCTCGGCGTCACGCACCATGCGCTCGATTTCTTCGTCAGACAGGCCGGAGTTGGCCTTGATCACGATCGACTGGGTCTTGCCGGTGGCCTTGTCCTTGGCGCCCACGTGCAGGATGCCGTTGGCGTCGATGTCGAAGGTCACTTCGATTTGCGGTACGCCGCGAGGCGCTGGCGGAATCTCGGCCAGGTCGAACTTGCCCAGCGACTTGTTCTGCGCCGCCTGCTTGCGCTCGCCTTGCAGCACGTGAATGGTCACGGCGCTCTGGTTGTCGTCGGCAGTCGAGAACACCTGCGACTTCTTGGTCGGAATGGTGGTGTTCTTCTCGATCAGCGCGGTCATCACGCCACCCATGGTTTCGATACCCAGGGTCAGCGGGCTGACGTCCAGCAGCAGCACGTCCTTCACGTCACCGGCCAGCACGGCGCCCTGAATGGCAGCACCCATGGCCACGGCTTCGTCCGGGTTGACGTCCTTGCGCGCTTCTTTACCGAAGAAGTCGGCGACGGCCTTCTGCACCATCGGCATACGGGTCTGGCCACCGACCAGGATCACGTCGTCGATCTTGCTGGCGTCGATGCCGGCGTCTTTCAGGGCGATGCGGCAAGGCTCGATGGTGCGCTTGACCAGGTCTTCGACCAGCGACTCCAGCTTGGCGCGGGAAATCTTCACGTTCAGGTGCTTAGGACCGGTGGCGTCTGCAGTGATGTACGGCAGGTTGACATCGGTAGACTGCGCCGAGGACAGCTCGATCTTGGCCTTCTCAGCAGCTTCTTTCAGACGCTGCAGGGCCAGCGGATCGTTCTTCAGGTCCATGCCGGACTCTTTCTTGAACTCGTCGACGAGGTAGTCGATCAGGCGCATGTCGAAGTCTTCGCCACCCAGGAAGGTGTCGCCGTTGGTGGCCAGTACTTCGAACTGGTGCTCACCGTCGACTTCGGCGATTTCGATGACCGAAACGTCGAAGGTACCACCACCCAGGTCATAAACGATGACGGTGTGGTCGCCCTTGGCCTTGTCCATGCCGTAGGCCAGTGCAGCGGCGGTCGGCTCGTTGATGATTCGTTTTACGTCCAGGCCAGCGATACGGCCGGCGTCCTTGGTGGCCTGACGCTGACTGTCGTTGAAGTAGGCCGGAACGGTGATCACCGCTTCGGTCACGGCCTCGCCGAGGTAGTCTTCGGCGGTCTTCTTCATTTTCTTCAGTACTTCGGCGCTGATCTGCGGAGGCGCCATTTCCTTGCCGCTGGCTTCAACCCAGGCGTCACCGTTATTGGCTTTGACGATCTTGTAGGGAACCAGCTTGATGTCTTTTTGCACGACATCTTCTTCGAAGCGACGGCCAATCAGGCGCTTCACTGCGAACAGGGTGTTGTGCGGGTTGGTGACGGCCTGGCGCTTGGCCGACTGGCCAACCAGGATTTCACCGTCGTTGGCGTAGGCCACGATCGAAGGGGTAGTACGCGCGCCTTCGGCGTTTTCGATGACCTTGACGTTACCGTTTTCCAGAATGGAGACGCACGAGTTGGTGGTCCCCAGGTCGATACCGATGATTTTGCCCATGTTTACTCTCCCGAAACTTGAATTTGGCGGCAGCGGCTACGGTCGTGGCCAACTGCGGTAATACTTGAACGCTTGACACCTAGATGGGGATGCCCCGGAGGATTTCAAGCCTTCTCATCGATAGAAGGTTGTGGTGCCGCTGGCGCCTTGCTGACCACCACCATGGCGGGGCGCAGCAGGCGGCCGTTGAGCAGGTAGCCCTTCTGGAACACGTTGAGCACGCTGTTAGGCTCGACCTCGGCGTTTTCCTGCATGGCCATGGCCTGATGATGTTCAGGGTTGAACGGCTGACCGTGCGGGTCGATGGCTTCGAGGTTGTAGCGCTTGAGGGTGTCCTGGAACATCTTCAGGGTCAGCTCGACGCCCTCACGCGTGCTCTTGACCTGTTCGTCGTCGGGCTTGAGGTGCGCCAGGGCCATTTCCAGGCTGTCGATCACCGGTAGCAGGTCGCCAGCAAACTTCTCGAGCGCGAACTTGCGGGCCTTGTCGACTTCCTGCTCGGCGCGACGAATGCTGTTCTGCGCTTCGGCAGCGGCACGCAGGGACTGATCCTTGGCGGCGGCCAGCTGCTCCTCGAGCTCCTGAACGCGGGCGCCGTTATCCACTGCACCTGCCTCTTCGGCATTAAGGTCTTGTTCATTCAGCTGTTCGTCAGCCATGGGTCTCTCCTCCGCAATTTCGGTTGTACGAGCAAAGCTCGCCGTGTCTGCCGGCTATATGGGGCCGGAAAAACCAGCTTCAAGGGGCACGTGGGTTTTGCCGGTCGCAACAGAATCCGCCAGAGGGCATTGGCAGGGCTGAAAAAAGTACTGTATAAATAACCAGACCTGAACTTCGGGAGCCGCCCCCATGCTGGTGCACCTGTCCATTCACAACTACGCCATCGTCGAGCACCTCGACCTTGAAATCGCCCGTGGCATGTCGGTGATCACCGGCGAGACCGGTG
Source organism: Pseudomonas vlassakiae (assembly GCF_014269035.2). Lineage (GTDB taxonomy): Bacteria > Pseudomonadota > Gammaproteobacteria > Pseudomonadales > Pseudomonadaceae > Aquipseudomonas > Aquipseudomonas vlassakiae. Next base: position 195,444 of record NZ_JABWRP020000006.1, on the reverse strand, counting down.
CGGGCAAATCGATCATGCTCGACGCCCTCGGCCTGGCCCTGGGCGACCGTGCCGACAGCGGCGTGGTGCGCCCCGGCACCGACAAGGCAGACATCCTTGCCACGTTCGACCTGGTGGACATCCCCGAAGCCCATGCCTGGCTGGCCGAGCGCGACCTGGACAACGACGGGTTGTGCATTCTGCGCCGCGTCATCACCGCCGAAGGGCGCAGCCGCGGCTACATCAACGGCACACCCTGCCCGCTCGGCGACCTCAAGGCGCTGGGCGAGCTGCTGATCGACATCCACAGCCAGCATGAACACCAGTCACTGCTGAAGACCGACACCCACCGCCGTTTGGTGGACGAATACGCCGGCGCCATCGACCTTTCCCGCCAGGTGCAGCTTGCCGCCAAACGCTGGAACCAGACCCGCCTGGAGCTCGAGCGGCTGAGCAATTCCGGCGACGAGCAACGCGCCCGCCAGCAACTGCTCAGCTACCAGCTGGAAGAGCTGGACAATCTCGGCCTGGGCGAAAACGAACTGGAACAACTGGAGCAGGAACACAAGAACCTGACCAACGCAGAGGCCCTGTTCGGCATCTGCCGCCAGGTCATCGACCAGTGCAGCGAGAGCGATTCAGGCAATGTGCTCAGCGCGCTGACCGCCAGCCTCAACCGCCTCGGCGCTGCAACGAACGCCCCGCGCGCACTGGGTGAGGCCGCCAACCTGATCGCCAGCGCACAGATTCAGGTAGAAGAAGCGGTGGGCGAACTCAACCGCTTCCTCGACAACTTCGACGCCGACCCCATGCGCCTGCAAGCCCTGGAAGAGCGCCTCGACACGATCTACACCCTGGCGCGCAAGCACCGCGTGCACCCCACTGAGCTGCCACACTTGCAGCAACAGCTGATGGATGAACTCGAAGGCCTGAACGCCAGCGACGAGTCGATCGAACGCCTGGCCGAGGAGCTTGGCGCCTATGCCCAGCACTATAAAGAGAAGGCACAGGAGCTCAGTGCACTGCGCCAGCAGGCAGCCAAACAGCTGGCCGTCGCCGTGGAGCAGGAAATCCAGCGCCTGGGCATGCCGGGTGGGCGGTTCTGCATCGAACTTACCCCCAACGAAGGCAATGACCTGTCACCCCACGGCCTGGAACAGATCGAATTGCTGGTCAGCGCCAACCCCGGGCAGCCACTCAAGGGCCTGGCCAAGGTGGCATCCGGGGGCGAGCTCTCCCGTATCAGCCTGGCGATCCAGGTAATCACAGCGCAGACCTCGCGCATTCCGACCCTGGTGTTCGACGAAGTGGACGTCGGCATCGGTGGCCCGACAGCCGAAATCGTCGGCCAGTTGCTGCGCCGCCTGGGCGAACGCGGCCAGGTACTGACCGTGACCCACCTGCCGCAAGTGGCCGCGCAAGGGCACCATCATCTGTTCGTGCACAAGGTACGCAACAGCGACACCACCCACACCGCAGTCGCCAGCCTGGGCAAACGCGAGCGGGTCGAAGAAGTGGCGCGCATGCTTGGCGGCATCGACTTGACCAAGGAATCCCTGGCCCATGCGCGCAAGATGGTGGTTTCCGGCAAGGCATGATCGCCTCAGAAAGCACAAAGGCGACCAGAAGGTCGCCTTTGTTATTCAAGCCGCGCTAAAACGTTACTTTTTCTTACGCACATAGAGAACCAGGTTGTGGTCCACCAGCTCGTAGCCGTGCTCGGCCACGATCTCTTTCTGGCGGCGCTCAATCTCGGCATCCATGAACTCGATAACTTCACTGGTATCCACGTTGACCATATGGTCGTGGTGACCGCCGTCAGCCAGCTCGAACACCGCGTGGCCACCATCGAAGTTGTGGCGCACCACCAGACCCGCCGCTTCGAACTGGGTCAGTACGCGATAGACGGTTGCCAGACCGACGTCCTCGCCAGCCTCCATCAGCGCCTTGTAGACATCCTCGGCGCTCATGTGACGTTGCTCGGTCGAGTCGAGCATCTGAAGGATCTTGACTCGAGGCAGGGTCACCTTGAGACCGGCTTTGCGCAATTCGCTATTTTCAACCATGGTCAGCTTTCTCGCCGATGCTGCTTCGCAGCTTCTCTTAATACGGGTATGATCGGGGTTTACGTTGTCCAGCCAAGATAGTGGAAGTCGCCCACCGATGCAAAACACCAAGCTCTTGCTAAACAGCCTCGCCCTCGCGGGACTGCTCGCACTCGCCGGTTGCTCGTTTCCCGGGGTTTACAAAATCGACATCCAGCAGGGCAATGTCGTCACGCAAGACATGATAGACCAATTACGCCCCGGAATGACCCGTCGGCAAGTAAGGTTTATCATGGGCAACCCGCTGCTGCAGGACACCTTCAACACCAATCGTTGGGACTACCTGTACAGCCTGCAACCTGGTGGCGGCACACGTCAGCAGGAACGCATGAGCATCTTCTTCAACGACAGCGACCAACTGGTCAGCCTGTCCGGCGACTTCATGCCAGGCGTGAGCCGCGACCAGGAAATCCTCGGCGGCAGCAACACTACCACGGTCAGCCCGGCCACCCAGCCAGAGCAGGCCAAGCCGCAGCCGGAAGAGAAACCGGCCAAGCCAGGCTCGACGGAAGAGTCCATCCAGCGCGAGATCGATACCATCGAGACCACTCCAGTGCCGACACCGGCACCGCTGGAAACCTCGCCGCAGTAATTGCCGGCCAGATGAAAAAGCCCGGACCATGGTCCGGGCTTTTTATTACTGTCAGCTCAGCTAGCGCTTGGCCTTCGCCTTCGCAGCGCGCTGCTTGCGCGCCTCGACAGGGTCGAGCAGCAGAGGCCGGTAGATTTCCAGGCGGTCCCCCTCCTCGACTACGCGCTCCTGCGCATCCGCCACCACCTTGCCGAAAATGCCGACCGGACAGTGTGCGATATCCAGCCCAATCACTTGCCCGGCGATCCCGGACAGGCGCAACGCTTCACGCACTGTCACCCCATCCGGCACTTCACAGGCCAACAGCCACTGGCGTTCGGCCGTGGCGTAGGCCACTTCGACCTTAACCATTGAGCTGCTTGGCACGCTGGCAGAACGCATCCACCAGGGTGTTGGCCGCCTGGTTGAACAGTGGCCCGAGCGTGGCGCGCACGATCGCGCCGGCGTAGTCGAAGGTCAGGTCCAGGCTGATCTTGCAGGCTTTTTCGCCGAGCGGCTTGAACACCCACAGGCCATGCAGCTGCGTGAATGGCCCCTCTTCCAGGTTCATTTCGATGGACTGCCCTGGCACCAATATGTTGCGGGTGACGAACTGCTGGCTCATGCCGCCCTTGGCCACTTCCAGCTTCGCCCGCATGTGCGTGTCGCTGGCCTCGATCACCGTCGAGGCCGAGCACCAAGGCAGGAATTCAGGGTAACTGGCCACGTCATTGACCAGATCGTAGAGCGCCTGGGCAGGGTACGGCAGCAGGGCGGAGCGTTGAATATGGGTAGTCATCCAGGCGTCACTTCCAAGGCTGGTTGGCGGCGCTTCGCAGCGTGCCGGAAACAGGTTCTGTGCAGAGAACAGGCCTTGTATTGTCCGGTATTCATTGCGGTGGCTCAAGCACACCGAAATCCCATAGCCGACCACGTGATGTCTTGCCTATAATGCCGCCCCTATGGCTAAACAAAAGAAACATCCGACCGGGACCATCGCGCAAAACAAAAAGGCGCGACACGATTACTTCATCGAACACAAGTTCGAGGCCGGGCTGGTCCTGTCCGGCTGGGAAGTAAAGAGCCTGCGGGCCGGCAAGGCGCACCTGACCGACAGCTACGTGCTGCTCAAGGATGGCGAAGCCTGGCTGTTCGGCAGCCACATCACCCCGCTGACCACCGCCAGCACCCACGTCATCGCCGACCCCACGCGCACCCGCAAGCTGCTGCTGAACAAGCGCGAGCTCGAGCGCGTGGAAGCCGCCGTGGCACAAAAAGGCTACACCTGTGTAGCCTTGGCGCTGTACTGGAGCAAGCACCTGATCAAGTGCGAGATCGCGCTTGGCAAGGGCAAGAAGGAGTTCGACAAGCGCGACACCCTGCGCGAACGCGACTCCAACCGCGAGCTGCAGCGTGCGGTGCGGAACAAGGGCAAGGAAGAGTAATTCCTGCCCGGTGCGGGCCCTGTGGGAGCGGCTCAACGCCCGTTGCGCCGCTCCGCCCGTGCTACCCGCTGGGCTTCGTCCTGCGCCTCTTCCAGTACCTCCTGCACATACAGAATGTGCCGGCTGGAAACCTCTCGCGCCTCCTCCGCCCGACCCTCGACAATCGCCAGGTACAACTCGCGGTGCTGACTGATCAGCATGTCGCGTGTCTCCGTGCGCTGCTGGTACATGCCACCGATGTTGGTCACCACATTGCGCTTGAGCAGGTCGAACAAGCCACGGATCGTATGCAGCAACACCGCGTTATGGCTGGCCTCGGCAATCGCCAGGTGGAAGCGCGCATCGGCCGCGCCCTCCTCCGCCCGCGTCACCTCGTCAGCCCGCGCATAGCAGTCCTGCAGAGCATCGAATGCCGCTTTCAACCGCGTACGATCAGGCTCGGTGGCACGCAGGGCTGCGTAGTAAGCGCATGACGCCTCCAGGGTGTGGCGAAACTCAAGCAGGTCGCGCTGCGCTTCGGCGCTATGCTCGAGCAACTGCAGCAGTGGGTCGCTGAAGGTCGAGCCAAGCGATTCGGCTACGTAATTGCCGCCACCCTGGCGGCTCACCAGCAGCCCCTTGGCCACCAGCTTCTGGATCGCCTCACGCAGTGACGGGCGCGACACACCGAACTGCTCGGCCAGGACGCGCTCGGCCGGCAGCCGCTGCCCAGAGGTCAGCGTGCCTTCCAGAATCATCCCTTCCAACCGATCGACGATGTCGTCGGACAGGCGCCGTTGGCGGACCTGATCAAAAACCATCACATGCTCTCCACAAACCCCGGCCGATTATCGCCGAGCGCCTATTCTCGCCGATCCGCGCTGCTCCAGCACGCATCAGGCGACGGTTTTCGCCAGTGAGCAGCTGCCCGTTCATCGACCCGCGACCAAAGTTTTGCACGGGACAAATTGACACACCCACGACAGCGCTTTTAACCTAGCGACCAGCCATTGTAAATTGGTCTTACCAATTATCCAATGCCAGTGCCTGACCAACAACAATTAGGGGCCACCCCATATGCAAACCTGGCAACAACTCTATACCCCGCTTGGTAGTCTCGGCCTGTCCGCACTGGCGGCGGTCATCCCCATCGTGTTTTTCTTCCTGGCCCTGGCCGTGTTCCGCCTCAAAGGCCACGTGGCTGGCAGCATCACCCTGGCCCTGTCGATCCTGGTGGCGATCTTTGCCTTCCAGATGCCTGTCGACATGGCCCTCGCTGCCGCAGGGTATGGCTTCCTCTACGGCCTCTGGCCGATTGCCTGGATCATCGTTGCCGCGGTGTTCCTGTACAAACTCACGGTCAAGAGCGGCCAGTTCGAAGTGATCCGCAGCTCGGTGCTGTCGATTACCGATGACCAACGCCTGCAAGTGCTGCTGATCGGCTTCTGCTTCGGTGCCTTCCTCGAAGGTGCGGCCGGCTTCGGCGCGCCGGTAGCCATCACCGCCGCATTGCTGGTGGGGCTGGGCTTCAACCCGCTGTACGCCGCCGGCCTGTGCCTGATTGCCAACACCGCACCGGTAGCCTTCGGTGCCCTGGGCATCCCGATCATCGTGGCCGGCCAGGTCACCGGTATCGACGCCTTCCACATCGGCGCCATGACCGGGCGCCAGCTGCCACTGCTGTCGCTGTTCGTACCGTTCTGGCTGGTGTTCATGATGGACGGCCTGCGCGGCGTAAAGGAAACCTGGCCTGCCGCCCTGGTCGCCGGCCTGAGCTTCGCCGTGACCCAGTACTTCACCTCGAACTTCATTGGCCCAGAGCTCCCGGACATCACCTCGGCCCTGGCCAGCCTGATTTGCCTGACCCTGTTCCTGAAAGTCTGGCAGCCCAAGCGCTCGTTCGCCGAAGCCAAAGGCAGTGTCGGCGCCGCCGTGGTGCAGCCAAGCGGCAGCCAACCGACCCCGTACAGCTTCGGCGAGATCTTCAAGGCCTGGTCGCCGTTCCTGATCCTCACCGTGCTGGTCACCCTCTGGACCCTGAAGCCATTCAAAGCGGCCTTCGCCCCCGGCGGCGCGATGTACAACTTCGTGTTCAACTTCGCCATCCCGCACCTTGACCAGCTGGTGATCAAGACTGCGCCGATCGTGACCGCGCCAACCGCCATGCCTGCGGTGTTCAAGCTCGATCCGATTTCGGCCACCGGCACCGCGATCTTCCTCTCCGCACTGGTGTCCATGTGGGTGTTGAAGATCAACTTCAAAACTGGTCTGACCACTCTCAAAGAGACGCTCTGGGAACTGCGTTGGCCGATCCTGTCGATCGGCATGGTGCTGGCTTTCGCCTTCGTCACCAACTATTCGGGCATGTCTTCGACCATGGCCCTGGTCCTGGCCGGCACCGGCGCCGCGTTCCCGTTCTTCTCGCCGTTCCTTGGCTGGCTGGGCGTGTTCCTGACCGGTTCCGACACCTCGTCCAACGCCCTGTTCAGCTCGCTGCAGGCCACCACCGCCCACCAGATCGGGGTCAACGACACCCTGCTGGTGGCGGCCAACACCAGCGGCGGGGTGACCGGCAAGATGATCTCGCCGCAGTCGATCGCCGTGGCCTGCGCTGCCACCGGGCTGGTCGGCAAGGAATCCGACCTGTTCCGCTTCACCGTCAAGCACAGCCTGTTCTTCGCCACCATCGTCGGCCTGATCACCCTGATCCAGGCCTACTGGCTGACCGGCATGCTGGTTCATCACTAAAGTGAAAGGGGCCGGGCGCCCTTGCGCGCCCGGCATCTCCTTCAACCCACGCTGCGAGAATCCATGATCATTTCCGCCTCCACCGACTATCGCGCCGCGGCCCAACGCAAGCTGCCTCCTTTCCTCTTCCACTATGCCGACGGCGGCGCCTACGCCGAGCACACCCTGCGCCACAACGTCTCGGACCTGGCCAGCATCGCCCTGCGTCAGCGCGTGCTGAAGAACATGTCCGAGCTGAGCCTGGAAACCAGGCTGTTCGACGAGACCCTAAGCATGCCCGTGGCCTTGGCCCCGGTCGGCCTCACCGGCATGTACGCCCGCCGCGGTGAAGTGCAGGCGGCGCGTGCAGCAGCCGCCCACGGCATTCCGTTTACCATGTCGACGGTATCGGTGTGCCCGATCGAAGAAGTGGCGCCCGCCATCGACCGGCCGATGTGGTTCCAGCTGTACGTGCTCAAAGACCGCGGCTTCATGCGCAACGCCCTGGAGCGGGCCAAGGCCGCTGGCGTGAAGACCCTGGTGTTCACCGTCGACATGCCCGTGCCCGGTGCCCGCTACCGCGATGCCCACTCCGGCATGAGCGGCGCGAACGGCCCGATGCGCCGCGTGCTGCAGGCCATGACCCACCCCGAATGGGCATGGGACGTTGGCGTGATGGGCCGCCCGCACGACCTGGGCAACATCTCCAAGTATCGTGGCAACCCCACGGGCCTGGCCGACTACATCGGCTGGCTCGGCAACAACTTCGACCCGTCGATCTCGTGGAAGGACCTGGAGTGGATCCGCGAATTCTGGGATGGCCCGATGATCATCAAGGGCATCCTCGACGCCGACGACGCCCGTGACGCGGTCAAGTTCGGCGCCGACGGCATCGTTGTCTCCAACCACGGCGGCCGCCAGCTCGACGGCGTGCTGTCGAGCGCCCGCGCCCTGCCGGCGATTGCCGATGCGGTCAAAGGCGACCTGAAGATCCTCGCCGACTCCGGCATCCGCAGCGGCCTCGACGTGGTGCGCATGATCGCCCTTGGTGCCGACACCGTGCTGATTGGCCGCGCCTTCCTGTGGGCCCTGGCCGTGCACGGCCAGGCCGGGGTGAAGAACCTGCTCGAACTGTTCGAGAAGGAAATGCGCGTGGCCATGGTGCTGACTGGCGCCAAGTCGATCAGCGAGATCACCCGCGACTCGCTGGTCCGCGAACTGGGCGCCTGAGCGCCTGCCAACCGTACCGCCTGAATGACCGGGGCACGCTGCGCAGCAGACGCTGCGGCCCCGCGAGGAGATTGCATGAGCCTGCCCGCTGCGTTCCTGCGCGATGCCGAGCGCCTTATCCCGGCCGAACGCCGGTTCGACGACCCGACCTCTACCCTGGCCTTCGGCACCGACGCCAGCTTCTATCGGCTGATCCCCAAGCTGGTGGTGCGCGTCGAGTCCGAGGACGAAGTGGTCGGGCTGATTCAACTGGCCCAGCGCGATCGCGTGCCGGTGACCTTCCGCGCCGCAGGCACCAGCTTGTCCGGCCAGGCCATCAGCGACTCGGTGCTGATCGTGCTGGGCGACAACTGGGGAGGCAAGGAGATCCGCGGCCAGGGCGAGCAGATTCGCCTGCAACCCGGCGTCATCGGCGCCCAGGCCAACGCCTGGCTGGCCCCCTATGGGCGCAAGATCGGCCCCGACCCGGCTTCGATCAACGCCTGCAAGATCGGCGGCATTGTCGCCAACAACGCCAGCGGCATGTGCTGCGGTACCGCGCAGAACACCTACCACACCCTCGCCGGCCTGCGCCTGGTGCTGGCTGATGGCACCCGCCTGGACAGCGAAGACCCCGTCAGTGTCGCCGCCTTTGAAAGCAGCCACGCAGAACTGCTCGAAGCGCTGGCGCGCCTGGGCCGCGAAACCCGCGCCAATACCGAACTGGCCGACCGCATCCGGCACAAATACCGGTTGAAGAACACCACCGGCCTGTCGCTCAACGCACTGGTGGACTACGACCAACCGCTGGATATCCTGCAGCACCTGCTGGTCGGTTCCGAAGGCACCCTGGGCTTCATCAGCGCCGTTACCTACAACACCGTGCCCGACCATCCGCACAAGGCCAGCGCCCTGCTGGTGTTCCCCAGCGTGGAAAGCTGCTGCCGCGCCGTCACCGTGCTCAAGCGCCAGCCGGTGTCCGCCGTCGAACTGCTCGACCGCCGCAGCCTGCGTTCGGTGCAGAACATGCCGGGCATGCCGCTGTGGGTCAAAGCCCTGTCAGCCAACGCCTGCGCCCTGCTGATCGAGTCCCGCGCCGCCAGCCAGAGCCTGCTGCACGAACAACTGCAGCGGGTGATGGCCTCGATCGCCGATTACCCGCTGGAGCAGAAGGTCGACTTCAGCGAAGACCCGGCCGTGTACAACCAGCTGTGGAAAATCCGCAAGGACACCTTCCCCGCCGTCGGTGCCGTGCGCCAGACCGGCACCACGGTGATCATCGAGGACGTCACCTTCCCCGTCGAGCAACTGGCCGAAGGCGTCAACCGGCTGATCCAGCTGTTCGACAAGCACCAGTACGACGAGGCGATCATCTTCGGCCACGCGCTGGAGGGTAACCTGCACTTCGTCTTCACCCAGGGCTTCAACAGCGCCGAGGAAGTCGCCCGTTACCAGGCCTTCATGGACGACGTGGCGCAGCTGGTGGCCGTCGAGTTCGGCGGCTCGCTCAAGGCCGAGCACGGCACCGGCCGCAACATGGCGCCGTTCGTGGCGCTGGAATGGGGCGCTGATGCCTACCAGCTGATGTGGAAACTCAAGCGCCTGCTCGACCCCAACGGCATCCTCAACCCCGATGTGGTGTTGAGCGAAGATCCGGACATCCACCTGAAAAACCTCAAGCCGCTGCCCGCCGCTGACGAGATCGTCGACAAGTGCATCGAGTGCGGCTTCTGCGAACCGGTCTGCCCCTCCAAGGGCCTGACCCTCAGCCCACGCCAGCGCATCGTCATGTGGCGCGACATTCAGGCGAAGAAGCGCGCCGGCATCGACACCCGCGAGCTGCTGCAAAGCTACCAGTACCAAGGCATCGACACCTGCGCCGCCACCGGCCTGTGCGCCCAGCGCTGCCCGGTCGGCATCAACACCGGCGAGCTGGTGAAGAAACTGCGCAGCCAGGCCGCTGATCATGCCAAGACCGCCGATTGGCTGGCCGAGCATTTCCACACCGCGCTGGGCGGCGCCCGCTTCACCCTCACCGCCGCCAACAACGCCCGCAAGCTGCTCGGCGCACCACGCCTCGGGCGTCTCAGTGCAGCCCTGAGCAAGGCCAGCAAAGGCCGCCTGCCACAGTGGACCCCGGCCCTGCCCCAGCCGCTGCGCACGCTGGACTTCGGCCCGGCAAGCAACGACGCCCGGCCCCGCGTGGTCTACCTTGCCGCCTGTGTTTCACGCGTGATGGGCCCCGCCTATGCCGACCGCGAGCAAAGCTCGCTGCTCGACAAGACCCGCGCCCTGCTGGAAAAGGCCGGTTACCAAGTGGTGTTCCCGGACAACGCCGACAGCCTCTGCTGCGGCCAGCCGTTCGCCTCCAAGGGCTACCCCGAGCAGGCCGAGCACAAGCGCCAGGAACTGCTCAACGCCCTGCTCCACGCCAGCCGCGGCGGCCTCGACCCGATCTACTGCGACACCAGCCCGTGCACCCTGCGCCTGGTGCAGGACCTGGGCGAAACCCGACTGGACCTGTATGACCCGGTGCGCTTCATCCGCACCCACCTGGTCGACAGACTGGAGTTCAGCCCCCAGGACGAACCCGTGGCCGTGCATGTGACCTGCAGCACTCAGCATCTGGGCGAAAGCCAGGCATTGATTGACCTGGCGCGCCGTTGCAGCAAGCAGGTGGTGATTCCGGAAGGCATCCACTGTTGCGGGTTCGCTGGCGACAAGGGCTTCACCACACCCGAGCTCAACGCCCACTCGCTGCGTAGCCTGAAGAACGCAGTGCAGCATTGCAGCGAAGGCATCTCCACCAGCCGCACCTGTGAAATCGGCCTGTCCAGCCACAGCGGCATCGACTACCACGGCCTGGTCTACCTGGTGGACCGCGTCACAAGAGCACGCGAAATCTGAGGTTGTCCCTGTGGGAGCGGCCTTGTGTCGCGAAAGGGCCGCAAAGCGGCCCCTCGCGTTCAGCGCAGACGCGAAAATCGCCGGGGCTGCTGCGCAGCCCTTTCGCGACACAAGGCCGCTCCCACACGGACCGCATTAGCCTATCGACGGCAACATCCCGCCACACACCACCCTGTCCAATCCATCACCCGATTGAACCCTCGCAAAATCCCGACAGTCCACCCTTACAGGCCCACTTCCCAGCGGCCATAAAAGGAGACTCCCATGAAAGGCACCGCGCTTTCGGCCCTCTTCGCGGCCGCTACCCTCCTGGCTTCGCCGGTATTCGCCGCCGATGACCTGTGCACGATCAACCTGCAGAAGATCGACGACAGCATGGCCACCGCCGGCGCGACCTCCGAGGGCCTGGACAAAGCCCTGACCGAGCAGGTCGACAAAGCCAAGGCCGCCCAGGCTTCAGGTGACACCAAAGGCTGCATCGCCATCACCAGCAAGGTGCTGGAGCGCCTGGAAAAGACCGAGAAAGGCAGCGGCACGGCCGGCGGCAGCGGTGCTTGAGCCGTCGCAGCGCGGGCGACAGGACCGGCTGTCGACGTCGCCCGCGCAATGGCGTATACTCCGCCTCACGTGCCGTAAGGTGCGTTAGCCAAGAGCTAGTGTGGGGCCGATCAGGATTCGACGCCGGTAGCGAAACTCTAGGTGCATGCCGAGTTGGTAACAGAACTCGTAAATCCACTGTTGCAACTTTCTATAGTTGCCAATGACGAAAACTACGAGGGCTACGCTCTCGCTGCGTAAGCAGCTGAGCCCGCTCTCCTGGTAGCTTCGGCTCCAGCAATCATCAGGGGATGCCTGTAAACCCGAAATGATTGTCATACAGAACAGGATCGTCGTGTAGCACGTTGGGGGCAAAGCGACTAAAACTTACCCAACTCATCCAAAGCACCCTGCCCGTCGGGCGGCTGCGGATTAAATCAGTAGACACGGCTAAGCATGTAGTACCGACAGCGGAGTACTGGCGGACGGGGGTTCAAATCCCCCCGGCTCCACCAAATTCCAAAATAGAAGACGCCCTAGGGCGTCTTTTTTTGTGTCTGGAATAATCTAATCCACCTGCCTAGCGTTACAGATTGTTTCGAAATGCAGCGAAAAATCGGTTTTTACCCCTTTCTTGTAGGACACTTCCCAAAGATACTCTCCGCCCCTGTTTTCCGTTGCGATCGCTTTTTCAGGGTTTTAGTCTCGCTGGGTCGTTGCACTCCAACGGCATGACTTTGACAGGTCGCGACGGTAAACAACAAAGCGGTTCGTCGTTATGGCGGCTGTACGTGCGGGCACGCTTGCGTGCGCCGGAACTTGTTGTTTCCGCCGGTCTGTCAACCCGCGTACAGCTGCCACCCTCTGTTTGACAGCAGATGGTGACGGCCCTGAAATGGAAGCAATCATGTTGAAGATAGTCCCCGATCCCCCCCACCTCCTCCACGCCCTGGAGGACACGCTGATGATGGCCGCCGACTATGCGCTCTGCGCCGAAGCCGTCGTCCAGCAGGCAATGCTGATGCAGCCCAAGTCACCTGTGTCGCTGCTGATCATGACGTCGATGCACGAACTCGACAGCTTGCGCAAATTGCTCGAAACGGCCCTGGCCCAGATCCAGAAACCCGCCGACCCGCAGACGCTGCACTGATCCGCAGCATGCTCAGCCTGGCCTGCCAGGCCAGGCCTCTACGACTTCAGGGAGATCAAACAATGGCCACCGAAGAAACCCGATTCACCGTTGGCAAAACCACCTTCTTCCAAGGCGAAAACCAGACCCATCCATTGTTCCGCATCGAACCCGGCATCCCTTGCCAGGCCGCTCGCGAACAGGCTTCAGAACTGATGGGCTACGTTCGCGACCTGTCCATCGACGGCCTGATGGAAGACAAACCCCTGCTGCTTTGGGCCTCGCACTACCTCAGCGCCATGGCCAAGGCCCTGCTTGATGACGCCGAGTTGGGCATGGCAAAAGTGCCTTGAAATAGACCCGCCGCCGCTCTTTTGTAGGAGCGGCCTCGTTTCGCGATAGGTCCGCAAAGCGGCCACAGCAATCTCAACATCAGCGCAAACAACCAGCATCAGCCGAAGCTTCGTCAGAAGCAGATTGATGAAGCGTTCAAAAACGATGGCGGCGGCGCGCGGCTGGTCAAAATGCTCGGTGGTAATCTAGGCGTGGTGCTAGCACCCAATGACAACCTCTGGGGCCAGACGGGATAGGGCCGATCCAGCTCATCGGATTGGCCACCATACTCGCTCATAAGGGATAATGCCCCGGCTATAAGACTTATCGGCCGCGATACTTAGAGACGTTTCATGACCCTTGCCGAGCTTCATCAGATCCTTGCCTGTGGTGAGGACAGTCGCCATCAGTTCAAGCGCGATTTCAATAATGTCGATGCCCTGGCAGCCGAGTTGGTGGCGTTCGCCAATACCTCAGGTGGCTATCTAATGATTGGCGTGGACGACTCCGGCGCGGTTAGTGGTCTCAGTAGCACCGACGTTGCGCGGCTCAATCAGCTGCTCTCGAATGCGTCCTCGCAGAATGTCCGCCCTGCTATCAATCCACTGTCCAGCAACCTTCAGACTGAGCACGGGCTGGTCATGGTAGTGACAGTCGAGCAAGGGCTGAACAAACCCTATGTCGACAACCAGGGTCGCATCTGGGTAAAGAACGGCTCCGATAAGCGTCGGGTCACGGCCCGTGAAGAATTGCAGCGTTTGTTCCAGCAGGCCGGGCTGGTGTGTGCCGATGCGGTACCAGTAGCGGGCAGCAGTGTAGCGGACATCGACGCTAAAGCGCTTGGCCAGTACTTCCAAAGGCGCTTTCGACAAAGCCTTGAACAGTCAGGCCTGGAAACCGTCCGTATCTTGGAAAATCTCGGTCTCGCCAGTGGTGGAACCCCTAATGTGGCCGGTTTGCTGCTCTTCGGCCAGGCGCCACAGCGTCTGTGTCCAGCTTTCGATATCAAGGCCGTGGCGTTTCCGGGCACGGTGGTGCATGACCGCCACTATCTAGATAGCGAAGATATCGACGGTACCCTGCTGGAGCAGTACCGACGAAGCCTCGCCTTCATCAAGCGCAACCTGCGCCATGTCCAGCTGCAGCAGGGCTTCAATAGCCTCGGTCAGCTAGAAGTACCGGAGGAAGTGTTTGAGGAACTGCTGGTCAATGCCCTGATCCACCGCGACTACTTTGTCAGCGCCTCGATCCGGATCATGATCTTTGCCGATCGCATCGAACTGATCAGCCCCGGGCACCTGCCTGACGTCCTCGACACTGAGAAAATTAGATTCGGCCTGTCCAACCGTCGTAACCCGACGCTCACTTCCCATGCTGTGCACATTCTCCCCTATCGCGGTCTGGGCACCGGCATCCCGCGCGCTATCGATGCTTGGCCAATGATTCGGCTGGAGGACGACCGGCAGAGTAATCAGTTCAAGGTGGTGGTTCAGCGCGACGTTGAAAAAGGGCCTCTTTCGGGTCCAAGTCGGGACCAAGCAGGGACTAAGTCGGGACTAAGTCGGGACCAAGTAGCTACTGAGTCCGCTATCGAAGGAGGCCAGGCCGATACTCGCCTGCCTCTGCAGCAAGAGCAGATAACGCTGCTGTACAAGATGACAGGCGATCACGCTGCGCCAGAGCTGATGACTTTCGTCGGGCGCAGCAACCGCAGCAAGTTCCGCGAGCAAGTTTTGGCCCCACTACTGGCACTTGGCGTGGTTGAGATGACCATCCCAGACAAGCCCAACAGCAGCAAGCAACGCTATCGACTGACTGCGGCCGGCCGAGCGCTAAAAGCCGAACAACGCCCCTCAGGCGACTGATCTCAGCCTCTGCTACGTGCTGCACGGGAGAGCCTCAACTACAGCGACTAAGTCACCGAGCTCGTGTTTCTGCTGTTAATTACTACCGGCAAATGCTGCTGGACCTTCGCAAAATCCCGGAGCCCTCTGCGATAGCTAGGAACAACAACTGAGGTGATACAGGCGCCTGCTGCAGTAACCAGCGGGCGCTTGATGGTAAAGTGAACACGCCCTCTTTCACCCCCGCCCCACCGCCCGTCTCACCTTGTCCAGCAACTCACCCAACCGAAACGGTTTCACCAGCATATCCATCCCCACCCCCAGAAACGCCTGCCGGTCCAGCGCTTCATCGGCATACCCGGTCATGAACACCACCGGCAACCCAGGCCTGCAAACTCTGGCCATATCCGCCAGTTCGCGCCCGCTCAGCGTCGGCAGCCCCACATCGGTCAACAGCAAATCCGGCCCTGGCTCGTGCCGCAGATGGAAAAGCGCCTCGTCGATCGTCGAGGCCAGTGTGCAGCGGTACCCTGCATCGGTCAGTGCCTCGGCCACCGACAGGCGCACCGACGCCATGTCCTCGACAATCAGCACATGCTCGCCATTGCCGCGGGCATCTTCCGCCACTTCGCGCTGCGGGGGCACGGCGACATCCTCGGTGGCGGGCAACATCAGGGTCACTTCGGTGCCTTCACCCAATACGCTGCGCAGCACTACGTGGCCGCCCGACTGCCGGGCGAAGCCGTAGATGGTCGACAGCCCCAAACCGGTCCCCTGGCCCAGCGGTTTGGTGGTGAAGAACGGGTCGAAAACCTTGTCGAGCACATCAGGCTCGATGCCGCTGCCGTTGTCACGCACCGTCACCGCTACATAGGGACCGTCTTGCAGGTTGGGGTCGCCATGGACCAACGCCGTGCAGGTCTTGACCCAGATCTGCCCGCCCTTGGGCAACGCATCGCGGGCGTTGATCACCAGGTTGAGCACGGCACTTTCCAGCTGCACGGGGTCGACCAGGGCGATGGCAGGATGGGTAGACAAATCCAGGCTGAGGGAAACCCGTTCGCCGATGGTGCGGGTGAGCAGCTCCTCCAGCGAGCTGACGTGCTGATTGACGTCCACCGGCCGGGTGTCCAGCGGTTGCTGGCGAGCGAAGGCCAACAGGCGGTGGGTCAGCACGGCGGCGCTGTTGGCGGAACTGAGCGCTGCATCGACGTATTTCGGCACCTTTTCCGTGCGGCCTTCGGTGACGCGTTTGCGGATCAGTTCGAGGCTGGTGATCACGCCCGTCAGCAGGTTGTTGAAGTCATGGGCGATGCCACCGGTCAGGCTGCCCAGGGCTTCCATTTTCTGCAGTTGCAACAGCTGGGCCTCGGTGCGCGCACGCTCGGCGACTTCCTTGGCCAACTGCGTGGTGGCATCGTCCAGGCGCGCCAGGTGCGAGCGTTCGCGGTGGCGGTGCTCGGTGATGTCTTCGATAAACACCAGGCAAAGCCCAGGTGCGCGATACGGTGACAACTGCCATTCGGTATCGCGCGGCTCGCCATGCAGGCGCATGCCCAGGTTGCCGCGCCAGCGCTTGCCGGCGCGCAAGTGCTCGCGCATTTCTTCCAGCACCAGTGCCTGGCCTTCGGCAAAGCACTCGCGCAGTTGCTGCGGGTCGCGGTTGTCCTGCATCAGGTCGGCGAATGCGTGGTTGCATTCATGCACCTTGAACTCGGCGTCGAGCACGGCGATAGGCGCCGATACGCTGCGGAAGATTTCCTGAAAACGCGCCTCGCTTTCGCGCAGCGCACGTTCAGTGTCGCGTACCCGCAACAGCGTGCGCAGGGTGGCCAGCAATACGTCCGGGTCGACCGGGTGGATCAGGTAGGCATCGGCACCGGCGTTGAGACCGGTGATGATGTCGCCGCTCTGGATCGATGCGGCCGACACGTGGATCACCGGCAACAGGGCTGTGGCCGGGTCCTGGCGCAGCAGGCGAACGATATCGAAACCGCTCATGTCGGGCAGGTTGACGTCGAGGATGAGTGCATCCACCTGCTGCTCCCTGATCAGCGCCAGCCCATCGCCGCCGGTGCCGGCTTCGAGCACCTCATAGCCATGCACGCCCAAACGCCGGCGCAAGGCGTAGCGGGTAGCCGCGTTGTCGTCGACGATCAGCAGGCGCACATCAGGTTTCATCGGCGTGCTCCTGGGCCAAGGCCAGCGGGATGATTACGAAGAAGCATGAGCCGATCCCTGGTTCGCTGGTCACGCCCACCTCACCGCCCAGCAGCGTGGCGAAGCGCTTGCACAGCGACAACCCCAGGCCGGTGCCGCGCAGGCGTTTCTGCAGCGGCGAGTCGACCTGGGCGAAATCCTCGAACAAGGTGTTCAACAGCCCGGTAGGGATGCCGATGCCGGTATCGCTGACGGCGAAGCGGATCTTGTTTTCGCCTTGCAGTCGGGCAGAAACGCGCACCTCTCCGCGCGAGGTGAATTTCACGGCGTTGGAGATGAAGTTGCGCAGGATCTGCGCAAGCTTCTTGTCGTCGGTGTAGAGCCTGGGCAGGCCGACCGGCTCTTCGAAGATCAGGTCCACCGCGCTGGCGTCGACAATTGGCCGGAACATGCCGCGCAGGGCCGCGAACAGGTCGAGCATGTCGAACCAGGCCGGCGAGATGGTGATGCGCCCGGCCTCGATCTTGGCCAGGTCGAGGAGGTCGTCGACCATGTCCGACAGCTCGCGGGTGGCGGTACTGACGAACGCGACCTGGCGGTGCTGCTCTTCGGACAAGGGGCCATCCAGTTCGTCGGCCAGCAGGCTGGTAATACTCAGGATCGAACCCAGCGGTGTGCGGAATTCGTGGCTCATGTAGGACAGGAAGCGGCTTTTCAGGTCCGAAGCCTGGCGCAGTTGTTCAGCCTGGATGTCCAGTTCGGCATACAGCGCCAGCACGCCCTGGTTGGTCTCGTCGAGTTCGGCGCGCAGTGCCTGGTTTTCGGCCTGCAGGCGGGCGACCAGTGCCACTGGGTCGGTCAAGGGTTCAGCCATGGGTGGGCTCCAGGTCAACGACCAGCACTGTCACATCATCCCGCCCACGGCAGAAATCACGGTGCAGCACGGTCGCGATCACGGCCGGATGGCGATGCACCAGGCCAGGGTAGTCTTGAAGGTTCCAGCGCGATTGCAGGCCGTCGCTGTACAGGATGAGCAGGTTGCCGTTTACCTGAGCGTAGTCGAAGGCCTGCGCCTTGCGGTATTGGCCGCCGACAATGCCCGGCAGCGAGGCCAGGCCACGTGCCTGGGTGCCCTGGATCAGGCTGGCGCCGATATTGCCGACGCCGGTGAAGGACAGGCGGTTCTGGCTGGCATCATGCTGGGCGATGGCGACGGCCCCACCGCGGGTGCCTGCCATCGCCTGATGCAGGCGGCCGATCAGCTGCAACGGGTCGATGAACGCATCGGCGGCAAAGGCCACAGCGCCTGCCTGCGCGGCCGCCTCGGCATCCGGACCGTGGCCCAGGCCATCCACCAGCAACGCGCTGAGGCGGTTGCCGTCGATCGCCACGTGCCAGATGTCGCCACAGGCCGGGTCGTCATGCAAGGCGTGATGGCTCACGCCGATACGGATATCGTGACCGGCGTCCTGGCGCCGGTACAAGCGCGCCATGATCACCGAACCCCGCGCATCGGTGTGAACGTCGAACACCTGCGCGAGGCGCGCAATGGCACCCAGGCCAATGCCTTGGGTGCCGCCTGTGGAATAACCGTCTGCCAGGCAGGTGGCGGTATCGAAGCCCTGCGCCCGGTCCACGGCCACCAGTTCGACGCCGCAGCCGTTGGCGCCGGGTATGGCGCGCAGGTGCAGCTCGCCGCGCTGTGCATGCTTGAGCACATTGCTGCTCAGTTCGGTCGCCAGCAGGGCTACGCGCCCGGCATCCTCACTGTCGAAGCCTTGTTGCTCGGCCAGCTTCTGCGCCATGCGCCGGGCGTGGCCGACCTGGCTGCTGTCTTCCAGCGGCAACACCAGCGTGAGGCTGGCATGGATGTTCATGCCCATCGCGTGATCGTCACTCGTGTGCCCTCGCCTGGCGCGGTGTCCAGCTCGAATTCGTCGACCAGCCGCCTGGCTCCCGTCAGGCCAAGGCCCAGACCATTGCCGGAGGTCCAGCCGTCGGTCAGCGCCAGGTTGATGTCGGGGATGCCCGGGCCTTCATCGCGGAATACCAGGCGCAAGCCGGTTCGCCCGGCCTCTTCCAGCACCTGCCAGTCCATGTCGCCGCCACCGCCGTAGACCACGGTGTTGCGCGCCAGCTCGCTGACCGCCGTCACCAGTTTGGTCAGGTCCACCAGGCGCATGCCGCATTCGCCGGCCAGCTTGCGGGCCAATTGGCGGGCCAGCACCACGTCCTGCTCGATACGCACCGGCAGGCTGCCACTGTCATGGGCATTCATACGCGCCTCACGGTCTGGCGCAGGCGCTGCATGCCACGCTCGACGTTCAGTGCCGTGCTGACGCCGGGCAGGTTCAGGCCCAGCTCCACCAGAGTGATGGCCACCGCTGGCTGCATGCCCACCACCATCACCTGGGCATCCATCAGCCGCGACAGGCTGGCGATGTCGGCGATCATCCGGCCGATGAAGGAGTCGACCATGTCGAGTGCGGAAATGTCGATCAGCACGCCACGGGCCGAGGTGCTGCTGATACGGTCGGTAAGATCGTCCTGCAGGCGCATGGCCAGTTCGTCATGCATGTCGACCTGAATGGTCACCAGCAAGAATTCACCCATTTGCAGAATCGGTATGCGTTCCATGGCCTTATCCCCGCTCGGCCAGGCTCACACCCAGGCGTGACAGGGCCAGTTTCAGCGCGTCGGCAAGGTTGGCCTTGGTGGTCAGCGTGCCGAGGTCGAGCCCCAGGTGAACGATGGTCTGGGCGATCTGTGGGCGCACCCCACTTATGATGCAGTCGGCGCCCATCAGGCGGATAGCAGTCACCGTCTTGAGCAGGTGCTGGGCGACCAGGGTATCGACGGTCGGCACGCCGGTGATATCGATGATGGCGATTTCCGAGCCGGTGTCGACGATGCGTTGCAGCAACGACTCCATCACGGTCTGGCTGCGTTGCGAGTCCAGGGTACCGATCAGCGGCAGCGCCAGCACGCCGTCCCACAGTTTGACCACGGGGGTGGACAGCTCCAGCAGCTCTTCCTGCTGACGCTTGATCACCGCTTCGCGGGTTTTCTGGTAGGTACGCATGGTGTGCATGCCGAGGCTGTCGAGCAGTTCAGAGATGCCCCACAGCTGCTCGGCGAGGCGCGCCGGCTCATCGCTGTAATGGGCCTGTAGCAAGCCAAACAACGGGCCTTTGAGGGCGAAGATGAAATAGACGGTCTGGTGCGAATCATGACCGAGCTGGGCACGGCTGGCAGACAACTTCTCCAGGAAGCGCCGTGTTTCCTCCCATTCACCCGTAGCGACATTGTTGACGCTATCCGATTGCATGCCTTGCGACAGCAGCTGGAGGAATTCGCGGACTTCCTGGTTGAGCGTCTGCTCTTTGATGTTGCGTGTGGCGCCGCTGGCTTCCAGGGCCGCAAGCCACTCATTGATCAGCTGAGCCTGGTTTGCCTTGATCGCTTCCAACGTGCTGCCTTGCAATGCTGCCATGTGCCTTTCGCTCCTGTGCGTTAAGGCCGGCATCCCTGGTGGGCGCCAGCCTGTTGAGAATGACATCTTCACACTCAAATAGTTGTGACGCACGGGAAAGATAGTTGCAATGGGCCATATCAGCGCGCTGTCTTCAACACCCAGGTGGACAGCGAGCGGTTCAGCAGCGCACCGACAAGCTCAGCGAACACCAGGGCTGCGCTACCGGCACAGAGCAGCAGCGCCTGGCATCCATTCCTGAAGGCCTGCTGCACGAGGGGCGCAATGGTTTGACCCAGGTTCAAGCGCCGTCATCAGGAGTAGCCCCCAAGGCGTAGAACTCATGCAACTTGGCCAGAATTCGCGCTCCTGCGGCAGCTTGCTCTGAATGAAAATGATTAGGTTATGGGTCCAGGGCAATTGTGACAGCAGTGCTGACACTTTCTCGTCGCCTCTGTAGGTCTCATAAAATTGGCGCATTCGAAATAGATTACGGCGAGTAAAGCCGCGCAACCCTGGCTGTGTCTTGGCAAGATGGGTGGCCAATTGGCTGACCACCGAATCGCCCCACTCCGCTTGCTCCAGCTTGCGACTGATATAGCCCCCCACCTGCCAGTACAAATCGATCAACTGACTGTTGACCGCCTGCACCGCCCTGCCGGGCCCCATGAATCAACGCCAGCACTTCCTCGAAACGGTCATCCTTTACCGACGGAGAAGCCACTGGCGCATTGGCGTCTTGTTGTTTCGCGCTCATGCCTCGACTTCCTGTATGAATTGCGCAGGAAGTCTACCCCCACCCAACCACCCTCCAACGGCCAACAGCACCGATCAAGTGTTTCAAAAAGCGAAGGGCACCCATCCACTGGGTGCCCTCGCCTTTGTTGCAAGGTGAACTCAATCACCCCATCGACCGCGCCCCCACCGTTTGCGCATGGCCCCGGGAGGTCACGATTCCCAGGAAGGAAATCACGATCGCCAGGCCCAAGGTCGAACTCACTTCCGCCCGGTGTTCAGGCGTGTACATCATCACGGCCAGCGCGCCGGAGATGAAAATGATGACCGCCCAGGTCAGGTACGGGAACAACCACATGCGGAACTTGAGCTCCGTGTTCTCGCGCTCCAGGCGGCGGCGCATGCGCAGTTGGGAGATGGCGATGACCATGTACACCAGCAGCGCGATGGCGCCGGAGCTGGCCAGCAGGAACTCGAACACACCCTTGGGTGCGAAATAGTTGAGGATGGCGATGGCGGCGCCGATCAGGGTGCTGCCGAATACTGCGGCGCGTGGCACACCGACCTTGGAGGTCTTGTTCAGCAGCGCTGGAGCGTCGCCGCGCTTGGCCAGCGAGTACATCATCCGCGAGGCGATGTAGATCGACGAGTTCATGCAGCTGGTCACGGCCACCAGCACTACCAGATCGACCATGAAAGCCGCATTGGGGATATTCATGATTTCCAGCGCACGCTGGTAAGAACCCACCACTGCCAGCTGTGGGTCGTTCCACGGCACCACCGAGATGATCACGAAGATCGACAGGATGTAGAAGGTGCTGATCCGCCAGATCACCGAACGGGTGGCCTTGGCGATGTTGCGCGACGGGTCGCTGGATTCGGACGCGGCGATGGTCACGGCCTCGGTGCCGATGAAGCTGAACATCACGGTGATGAACGCGCCGATCACTGCCGACCAGCCTTTGGGCACGAAGCCACCATGTTCGGCCATCAGCCCGCTCAGGCCGCTAACTTCACGCTCGGGCAGCCAGCCCAGCAGCGCAGC
Organism: Pseudomonas vlassakiae; assembly: GCF_014269035.2. Lineage (GTDB taxonomy): Bacteria > Pseudomonadota > Gammaproteobacteria > Pseudomonadales > Pseudomonadaceae > Aquipseudomonas > Aquipseudomonas vlassakiae. The sequence continues at coordinate 173,267 of NZ_JABWRP020000006.1, read as the reverse complement.
GAAGCCCAGGCCGATGAAGCCGAGAATGGCGGTGACCTTGAGGATGGCGAACCAGAACTCGAACTCGCCGTACTTGGCCACGCTGAACAGGTTGGTGCCCGCCAGCAACAGCACCGAGGCGAGGGCGAAGATCCAGCTGGGGATATCGGGGAACCAGGCGTTGAGCACGTGCCCTGCCGCCAATGCCTCGATCGGGATCACCAGTACCCAGAACCACCAGTACAACCAGCCGATGGTATAGCCGGCCCAGCGGCCGATGGCCTGGTCAGCGTAGGTGGAGAACGATCCCGTGTCCGGATGCGCCACGGCCATTTCGCCGAGCATGCGCATGACCAGTACCACCAGGGTCCCGGCCACGAAGTAGGAAAGTATGGTGGCTGGCCCGGCAGCCGCGATGGCGTGCCCGGAGCCTACGAAAAGTCCGGCACCGATGATGCCGGCGATGGACAGCATCGTTACATGACGTGGCTTGAAACCTTGTGCAAGGTTGCCATCAGATCCCACGGTGTTCATTGATCTTGTTCTCTTTTTGCTGACACAAGGAAGGACGGGCAGGCGTAGGCGAAAATATCTCCTTTCAAATCAGGAAGTCGACACGTTGCGGGTGCGCTGTTGTTGATCTTTGGCACACGTCACAGAGCAAGATGCCGGTGTGGTTCGGGCTTCATTTAAGCCCCGTAAGGCTGTGGGAAATTACACGAGAACGCCTCGGAACTGTTCGATCACGACAGGGCATTTCCCTGAGCGCCAGATGTCGCGAATGGCATGCCCGATCACGCCAGCGGGCCATCTGAAGCTTCCGTTTTTCATTTGGATGTGTTTTCAGCAGGCACAAAAAAGCCCCGGTTCCCCGGGGCCTCTGCTGCTCAGGCGTCTGCCTACGCCTGCCCAGTGCGCTCGAAACGCCTGGCCAGCAACAGGTAAGCGAAGATCCCCAGCACGCCATGGGCGGCCACGAACCAGAGTGCGTTGTGGAACGAACCGGTGCTGGCGACCACGTAACCGATCACCAGCGGGGTGATGATTCCCGCAATATTGCCGATGCCGTTGAACACGCCACCACACAGGCCGACCATCTTCTTCGGCGCCACATCCGACAGCACCGCCCAGCCCACCGCAGCCAGGCCCTTGCCGAAGAACGCCAGGGTCATCAGGGCGATCACCGCCGCGTTGCCGTCCACATAGTTGGCCAGCACCAGGCTGGTGGAGAGCGCCATGCCGATCACGAACGGGGTCTTGCGTGCCTTCGACGGGTGCACACCGTGGCGGATCAGGCAGTCCGAAACGAAGCCGCCGAGGATGCCGCCGGTGAAGCCGCAGATGGCTGGCAGCGCAGCGACCCAACCGGCTTCCATGATGGTCATGCCACGGCCCTTGATCAGGTAGATCGGGAACCAGGTGATGAAGAAATAAGTGAGCGCGGTGATGCAGTACTGCCCCAGGTACACCGCCCACAGGTTGCGGCTGGTGAACAGCTGGGCGATCTCGGCACGGGTCGGTTTGCTCTTGGCGGTCTTGCGTTCCTTTTCCAGGTCGACCAGGGCGCCGCCCTCGCGCATGTAGTCCAGCTCTTCGCGGCTCAACCCCGGCGCGCTGTGCGGTTCGTGATACAGGCGGAACCACACCACGCTCAGCAGCAGCCCCAGCACGCCCATCCAGATGAATACCTGTTCCCAGCTCAGGCTGTGGGTCATCCATGCCATCAGCGGGGTGAACACCACCACGGCCATGTACTGCGCCGAGTTGAACAAGGCAGAGGCCGTGCCGCGCTCACGGGTGGGGAACCAGCAGCTGACGATGCGTGAGTTGGCCGGGAACGCGGGTGACTCCACCAGGCCGAGCATGAAGCGCATGGAGAACAGCGCCACCGCCGCGGAAAACCCGGCCAGGCCCAGCCAGCCTACGGTGCCTTGCATCAGCGTGAACAGCGACCACAGGACCAGGCTGAAGCCATACACCCGGCGCGCGCCGAAGCGGTCGAGCAGCCAGCCGCCGGGGACCTGGCCCAGGGCGTAAGCCCAGGCGAAGGCCGAGAAGATCATCCCCAGCATTACCGGGTCCAGGCCCAGGTCCTTGAGCACTTCGGTGCCGGTGATCGACAGGGTGGCGCGGTCAGCGTAGTTGATGACAGTGATGACGAAGATCAGCGCCAGGACCAGGAAACGGTGGCGGCCGACCCCGGCCACGGCCTGCGATGGGGCGACGGCGGATTTGCTGTTCATGTGGACCCTCTTGCTTCTCGGTGGAAGCGATTGTTTTTGTACAGAGAAGGTGTGGCCCTGGGGCCTTGTGTTGCCTGATCTGGCCCTTCGCGGCTTAAGCCGCTCCTACACACGGCGATGTCCCTGCAGGAGCGGCTTTAGCCGCGAAGGGCCCTAGAGGTCGATCACCCGATTCGGCGGCACCTCGCCTCGAAAACAGGCTTGAAGGTTGTTCAGCACCATCTGCCCCATCGCCAGCCGGGTCTGCAGCGTGGCGCTGCCGCGATGCGGCTGCAGGCTGACCTGGTTCAGGTCACGCAAGGCCGGCGGCACACATGGCTCATCGACGAACACATCCAGCCCGGCCCCGGCGATGCGCTGTTCGCGCAGTGCCTCGACCAGCGCGTGCTCATCGACCAACTTGCCCCGCGCCACATTGACCAGGTACCCCTCCGGCCCCAGTGCATCGAGCACCTGCGCCGTCACCAGCACCCGGCCGCCATCGGCTGAAGCCGCCACCACCAGCACATCCACCGAGCGCGCCAACTCGATCAGGTCGGGTTCGTAGCGGTAGCCGGTTTCCGGCTGCTCGCGCCGCCCGTTGTAGGCAATGCGCATGTCGAATGCAGCGGCGCGCCGGGCGATGGCCTTGCCCACCTCGCCGAGCCCGACGATGCCCAGTTCGATGCCGCTGACCTTGCGCGCCAATGGCAGGTTCACCGTACCCCACAAACCGTCACGCACCAGCCGCTCCCCTTCGCCCAGGCGGCGCAGGGTGCTGATGATCAGGCCCATCGCCAGATCCGCCACATCAGCGGTGAGTACACCCGGCGTGGTGGTGACGTGGATACCGCGGCTGGCCGCGTGGCGCAGGTCCACGGCGTCGGTGCCGATGCCGCTGATGGCGACGATCTCAAGGCTGGGCAGCTGGTCCATCAGCGCGTTCGACAAGCCCTTGGCGCCGCCAGTGACCACCGCGCGAATGCGCGGGCCAACCTCGGCCAGCAGCTGTTGCGGGTGGTCATGTTGATACAGCCGATGCACCCGGTAAGTACTCACCAGCTGGGCATCGATGGCCTCGGGTACGGGCTGGGTCAGCAGCACGTCGATGGCGTCGTTGTTCATCGTGGGCATCCGGCAGTTCGAAGACATGACTCGATGCTAGGTCCACATTTGATACAGGTCTAATATAGATGCTGGATCGAATAATTCAGGAATTGAATCATGGAGCTGCACCAGTTGCGCTGCTTCGTCGCCGTCGCCGAGGAGCTGCATTTCGGCCGCGCCGCCATACGCCTGCACATGACCCAGCCACCGCTGAGCCGGCAGATCCAGCTGCTGGAACATTCTTTGGGGGTGCTGTTGCTGGAGCGCAACAATCGCCAGGCGCGCCTGACCCTGGCCGGGCAGAGTTTTCTCGAAGATGCCCGGCGTATCCTGCAAGTCGCCGAGTCGGCCAGCCAGTCGGCACGGCGTATCGCCCATGGCGAAGCAGGTCGCCTGACGCTGGGCTTCACCGCCGTCGGCGCCTACAGCATGATCCCGCGCTTGCTGGTGCACGCCGGCCAGACCTTGCCCGACATCGAGTTACTGCTCAGCGAACGGGTCTCGTCCACCCAGGTGCATGACCTGGAGGCCGGCCTGATCGATGTCGGCCTGGTGCGCCAGGTGCTGCCCAGCGCCCGCGTGGAGTATCTGCCTATTCACCGCGAACCCTTCGTCGCCGCCCTGCCCGCCGGGCATGCGCTGGCGGCACGCGAGCGGCTCAGGCCGAGCGATTTCGCTGGGCAGCCGTTCGTGATGTACAGCGCCAACGAAGGGCGCTATTTCCATGACCGCATCGCCAACCTGTTCGCCCGGCACGAGGTGCAGCCGCAGTACCGGCATCAGCTGGGGCAGACCCATTCGATCCTGGGCCTGGTCAATGTCGGGCTGGGCTGCGCGGTGGTGCCGGCTTCGGCGCAGGCGTTGCGCCTGGAGCAGGTGGTGTTCAAGCCGTTGGTCGGCATGGAGCAGCAGGCGGAGATCTTTCTGGCGTTTTGCCGGGATAACCCCAACCCGGTGCTGGGGGCTTTTGTCGAGATGGCGCGGGCATTCTTCGAAGCAGGGTGAACAGTGATGGCTTGTTCGCGGGTGAACCCGCTCACACAGGGAATGCACAGGCTTCCAGATTTGTGCAGACCTGTTGGAGCGGGTTCATCGAGGCGTCGAACCGCCGCGAAAGGGCCAGTCGCCTTACCGCACCAGACAAGGCCGCTTGTTGTCGAAGCTCCAACCCGGGATCAGGAACTGCATCGCCACGCTGTCATCCCGCGCCCCCAGCCCCATGTTGCGGTAGCACTCATGGGCCTTCGCCAGCTGGTCTTCATCCAGTTCAACGCCCAGCCCCGGCCGCTCCGGCACCCGCACATGGCCATCGATGATACGCAGCGGCTCACGGGTCAGGCGCTGGCCGTCCTGCCAGATCCAGTGGGTATCGATGGCCGTGATGTCACCCGGCGCCGCCGCCGCCACCTGGGTGAACATCGCCAGCGAAATGTCGAAGTGGTTGTTCGAGTGCGAGCCCCAGGTCAGGCCCCAGTCATGGCACATCTGCGCCACCCGCACCGAACCCTGCAAGGTCCAGAAGTGCGGGTCGGCCAGGGGGATGTCCACCGACTGCAACTGGATTGCGTGGCCCATCTGCCGCCAGTCGGTGGCGATCATGTTGGTGGCGGTCGGCAGGCCGGTGGCACGGCGGAATTCGGCCATCACTTCACGGCCCGAATAACCGTTCTCGGCCCCGCACGGGTCTTCGGCATAGGCCAGCACATCGTGCTTGTCGCGGCACAGGGCGATGGCCTCCTTCAGCGACCAGGCGCCGTTCGGGTCAAGGGTGATCCGCGCTTGCGGGAAGCGTTCGGCCAGGGCCGTCACGGCCTCCATTTCCTCCTCACCGCGCAACACTCCACCCTTGAGCTTGAAGTCGCTGAAGCCATAGCGCTGCCTGGCTGCTTCAGCCAGGCGCACCACCGCTTCCGGGGTCAGGGCCTTTTCATGGCGCAGGCGCAACCAGTCGTCATCGGCGTCGGCTTCGTCGCGGTAGGCCAGGTCGGTCTGCTGGCGGTCGCCAATGTAGAACAGATAACCGAGCATCTTCACCGCGTCGCGCTGCTGGCCTTCACCCAGCAGTGCCGCCATTGGCACGTTGAGGTGCTGGCCGAGCAGGTCGAGCAGCGCCGACTCGATGGCCGTCACCGCGTGCACGGTGATGCGCAGGTCAAAGGTCTGCAGGCCGCGGCCTGCAGAATCGCGGTTGGCGAAGGTCTGGCGCATGGCATTGAGCACGCGCTGGTAGTGGCCGATCGGCTGGCCAACCACCAGGTTGCGGGCGTCTTCCAGGGTCTGGCGGATCTTCTCGCCACCGGGCACTTCGCCCAGGCCGGTGTTGCCGGCACTGTCGCGCAGTACCACGACATTGCGGGTGAAGTACGGGCCATGAGCACCACTGAGGTTAAGCAGCATGCTGTCGTGGCCGGCCACGGGAATCACCCGCAGGTCAGTGACCACTGGGGTGCTGGTGTGTACGGCGGGATTGGTCTGCATATTCATGGTCGTTGTCTCGCAGTCATCAGTGGGTCTGGCCCAAGGCCGAAGGCGCCTTGTGCTGGTCAGAGGAAGCGCCCTTTGGGCGAATGCGTACGAAGAAGACGGCGATGGCCGCCAGCACCGAAGTCACGGCCAGGCCATACAGCCCGCCCTGGATCGACCCGGTCTGCTGTTCGAGCAGGCCGAAGGTGGTGGGGGCGACGAAGCCGCCGAGGTTGCCGACCGAGTTGATCAAGGCGATCACGGCCGCGGCGATACGGGCGTCCAGGTAGCCTTGCGGAATCGGCCAGAACAGCGACGAGGCCGACTTGAAGCCGATGGCGGCGAAGCACACGGCGACGAAGGCGAACACCGGGCCGCCCGCGGTGGACATGAACATGCCGATGGCCGCGACAAGCAAGGCACCGGCAACCCAGGCCTGCTGGAACTTCCAGCGCGCGGAACCGGCAGCGAAGGCGTACATGGCGATGATCGAGATCAGCCACGGGATCGAGTTGAAGAAGCCGACCTGCAGGTCGCTGAGGTCGCCCATGCGCTTGATGATGCTCGGCAGCCAGAAGGTGGCGGCGTAGATGGTCAGCTGGATGCAGAAGTAGATCAGGCAGAACAGCACGATCTGGCGGTCCTGGAGCAGGCGCCAGGCCGATGGCTTCACTGCGCCCACGGCTTCACGCTCACGCTGTTCGCGGTCGATGGTCGCCACCAGCGCGTCCTGTTCGGCCGGGCTCAGCCACCTGGCATCCTGCGGTTTGGAGTCGAGCCAGAAGAACACGAAGAAGCACAGGGCCACCGAGGCCATGCCTTCGATGAACAGCATCCACTGCCAGCCATGCAGGCCCAGGCCCTGGATCTGCATCAGCGCGCCGGCCAGCGGCCCGGAAATCAGCGATGCCAAGGCCGAGCCGCTGAGGAAGATGGCAATCGCCTTGCCGCGCTCGGCGGCCGGCAACCAGCGCGTGAAGTAGTAGATCACACCGGGGAAGAAACCTGCCTCGGCCACGCCCAACAGGAAGCGCAGCACGTAGAACTGGGTTTCGTTCTGGACGAAGGCCATGGCGGTGGCGACCAGGCCCCAGGTGAACATGATGCGGGTCAGCCACAGCCGCGCACCGACTTTCTGCAACAGCATGTTCGAGGGCACTTCGAACAGCGCGTAGCCGATGAAGAACAGCCCGGCACCGAAACCGAAGGCGGCGGCACTGATGCCCAGGTCGCTTTCCAGGTGCGGACGGACGAAGCCGATATTGACGCGGTCAAGGTAGTTGACGATGAACATGATGACGAACAGCGGCAGGACGTGGCGCTTGACCTTGGCCACGGCACTGGCCAAAGCGTCGCCTTCATTCCGGGCAGACGGAGCGAGGGTGTCGTTCACAGGTATATCTCCCACTAATTGTTTTTGTGCGGGTCGAGGTTGTCTGACATGACAGTGGAACGGAGCATAGGCGCAGCGAGGTTGTACGACAAGATGTCGAATTGCGCCTAAATGGCAAAATACAAGCTGATAAACCAGCAAATAGCGCCGAACATGCTTATAAAACGATTAACAGCCCTGCACCGTGCAGAGAAAATACGGGCAAAAAATATTTTTATTGATTAACTTGTCATACAAGCCAGTCAGCTCCGGACTCCTCATGGATACTCCAGCCAAACGCAGCCACAGCCGCGCCCACGACCTGGTGTCGAGCCTGACCCAGCAAATCCTGCTGGGCACTTTCAAGCCGGGGGACAAACTGCCGTCTGAGAACACCCTGGTGCGCGAGCATGGCGTCAGCCGCACCGTGGTCCGTGAAGCGCTGTCGAAATTGCAGGCCTCAGGGCTGGTGGAGCCACGCCATGGCATCGGCACCTTCGTGATGGAGCGCCAGGGCCAGGCGGGTCTGCGCGTGGGGGCGGAAAATGCCGCGAGCGTGCGCGACCTGCTGGAGCTGCGCATCGGCCTGGAGGGCCAGGCGGCCGCGCTCGCTGCCGTGCGCCGCAACGAGGAGCACCTGGCACGCATGCGCAAGGCGCTGGATGACTACCAGGACCTGGCGGCTGCCGGTGACAGCTGCATCGAGGCAGACCGGCGCTTTCACCTGTTGATCGCCGAGGCCACCGGCAACCTGTATTTCAGCGAGATGATGGCGCAACTGGGCAACGGGTTGATCCCGCGTAACCGCATGGCCCTGGCCGAACGCGCCGGCGCGAACCTGGCGCGGCATGCCTACCTGGCCAACCTTGAGCATGAGGCGATCCTCAATGCCATCCGTCGGCAAGACCCGGACGCGGCGCGGGCGGCGATCTGCCTGCACCTGTCCAACAGCCGGGACCGCCTGCTGCCGGACTAGCTGCTGCGGTGCCTGTGGGAGCGGCCTTGCGTCGCGAAAGGGCCGCGAAGCGGCCCCAGGGACTCAGCGTTGATGCACAAATTGCTGGGGCTGCTGCGCAGCCCTTTCGCGACGCAAGGCCGCTCCCACAAAAGCAGATCGCATCAGGGCTACCAAGTCAGGCAGATCTTGCCGAAATGCCGGTTGCTTTCCTGGTAGCGGAACGCCTCGACGATCTGCTCCAGCTCGAAATGCTTGTCCACCACTGGCCGCAAGCCGTTGGCATCGATCGCCCGCACCATCGCCTGCTGCTGCGCACGGCTGCCCACCAGCACGCCTTGCAGGCGGATCTGCCGTACCAGTGCCTGCACCAGCGGCAGTTGCCCGGCCACACCGGTCAGAATGCCGATCAGCGACACATGCCCACCAATGCGCGCGGCGATCATCGACTGCTCCAGGGTCGCCGGCCCACCCACTTCGATCACATGATCGACGCCGCGATTGCCAGTCAGCTCACGGGCCTTCTCGCCCCAGGCCGGGGTGCTCTTGTAGTTGATCAGGTGGTCGGCGCCGAGGGCCTTCAGGCGTTCGAGCTTGGCGTCGCTGGACGACGTGGCGATGACCGTGGCCCCGGCCAGCTTGGCGAACTGCAGGGCGAAGATCGACACACCGCCGGTGCCCTGCACCAGCACCGTGTCACCGGGCTTGAGGTGATCATCGCTCATCAAGCTGCGCCAGGCGGTGAGGCCGGCCGTGGTCAGGGTTGCAGCCTCGGCGTGGCTGAACCCCTTGGGTGCCAGCGTGAACGAAGTGACCGGGGCCGTTACCTGCTCGCGGGCATAACCATCAATGCCATCGCCGGGCACCCGGGCAAAGCCTTCGACGTTGGCCTGGCCGTCGAGCCAGTCCGGGAAAAAGGTGCTGACGACGTTGTCGCCGATCTTGAATTCACTCACACCTGTGCCGACCGCGACCACTTCGCCGGCGCCGTCGGCCATGGGAATACGCCGCTCGCTCGGGCCCCACATACCACTGACCACGGCGAAGTCGTGGTAGTTGAGGGAGCTGGCATGCAGTTGCACGGTGATCTCACCGGCCTTGGGCGCTGGGGCCTCGCAGGTGCCGACTGCGACCTTGTCGTAGCCGCCGCCGGGTTGCACATAGATGGCCTTGCTGGTCATGACTGAGGCTCCATTCAGAGAAAGACTGGGGTTCAGCATAGCCAGTGTGGGCCTCTTCGCGGGCTCGCCCGCGAAAGGGCCGGAACTGGCGACAGATAATTCAGCCCAGCATCACCCGCAAGGCCCGGCAATCTGCTGCATGCCAATCCACCAGCTCCGGCCACGGGTTTTCCGGCAGGTTCACCAGCACCGTGCGCGCGCCAGCGGCCCGCCCACAGTCCAGGTCAAAGCGATAATCCCCAACCATCACCAACTCGCCGGGCGCCACGCCCCAGCTGTTGGCGATCTTCAACAGCCCATCCGGGCTCGGCTTCGGCGCGGCCTCATCGCGCCCGAGAATGTGCTCCACCTGGAAGCAATCCGCCAGGCCGATCGCCTCCAGCGTCACATGCGCCAGCTCCCGCGCATTGCGGGTCAGGATGCCCAGCCGGCAGCCACGTTCGGCCAGCTCACGCACCAGTTCCACGGCCCCGTCGGCCGCTGTCGAGGCAATCGCCAGGTCGCGTTCATGCTCCAGCAGCCAGGCATGCTTGGCCGCCGCTTCCGCCGCCGGCAGCGCCGCCAGGTGGGTGAGAATGTCGTGCTCGGCCGGGATATCCAGGGCGACGCGGATGGCGGCGAAATCGTGCACCGCCACGGTCAGGGTGCCGTCCATGTCGAACACCCAATTGCGGATTTCGGCCAGGCTCATGCCCAGTCCTTGCGGTGGCGAATCAGGCCTTCCTGGGTCGACGACGCCACCAGCTGGCCGGCGCGGTTGAAAATGCTGCCGCGGCAGAAACCCCGGGCATTACCAGCCCACGGGCTGTCGGTGGCGTACAACAGCCACTCATCGGCGCGCAGGTTACGGTGGAACCACAGCGAATGGTCGAGGCTGGCGATCTGCATGTCGCGCTGCCACACCGATTTGCCATGGGGCAGCAGCGACGTCGTCAGCAGGCCGAAATCGGAAGCGTAGGCCAGCAGGTACTTGTGCAGCGCCGGCACGTCAGGCAAAGAGCCGTCGGCGCGGAACCAGGCGTACTTCACCGGGTCGCCGGGCTGGGGGTTGAACGGATCGCGCTCGGTCACCGGGCGGATCTCGATCGGCTTGGCGCACAGCACCTTGTCGCGGATGCGTTCGGGCAGCTTGTCGGCATGGGCGCTGGCCAACTCGACTTCGGTCGCCAGGTTTTCCGGGCCGACCACGTCGGGCATCTGCACCTGGTGCTCGAAACCTTGCTCGTCGTACTGGAACGACGCGCTGCAGGTGAAGATCGGCTGGCCCTTCTGGATCGCCGTCACCCGCCGGGTGCTGAAGCTGCCGCCATCACGCACGCGGTCGACCGAATACACCACCGGCAAGCTGGCATCGCCCGGGCGCAGGAAGTAGCCGTGCAGCGAATGCACATGGCGCGCATCCTCGACCGTCTGGCTGGCCGCCGACAGCGACTGGCCCAGCACCTGGCCACCGTACAGCTGACGGAAGCCGAGGTCCTGGCTGCGGCCACGGAACAGGTTCTCCTCGATCGACTCGAGGCTCAACAGGTCGACCAGGTCGTCCAACACATGACTCATCGGGGTTCTCCTTGTAGGAGCGAGCCTTGCTCGCGATGCGCCGCTGAGCGGCGCTCGGTTTCACAGGCGCTGAACATCTTTCGGCGAGCACCTTTCAGGGATGAGGAAATGATACAAGGTTTGTCACCGACACCGTGCATGGCGGCTCATTCAGTGCGCAGGGTCTGCTCCCAATGCGCGCGGTCGATGCGATACAGCACATGAGGGCGCAGCGGGTGGCCGATGGGCAGGCGGGGGTGGTCGAAGCTGCCATTGACGTCCTGGACCATGCCGATGGCCTGCATGACTTTTTGCGACGGCAAGTTGCTCTCGCTAGTGAACGACACCACCTCATCCACGCGCAATTGGGCGAAAGCACAACGCAGGCAGGTCCATGCCGCCTCGCTGGCAAAGCCCAGGCCCCAGTGACGCCGGGCCAGGCGCCAGCCAATCTCCACCGCCGGGGCGAACGGCGCGTCGAAATTGACATTGAGCAGGCCCGTCATGCCGATGAACGCCCCGCTGTCTTTTCGCTCAAGCGCCCACAGGCCGAAGCCGTATTCGTTGAAATGCCCGCGGATCCTGCCGATCAGCGCCGCCGCTTCGAGCCGCGTCATGGGCGCCGGGAAATAACGCATCACCTGCGGGTCGGCACACATCGCCGCAAATTCGCGCAGGTCGTCATCGTGCCATTGGCGCAACACCAGGCGGGCGCTTTCCAGGTGGAGGATGGGGGTCATGGGAACAGCTCCGGTTTTACGCGATGGCATTTTACAGCGTAGGCGCGGCCAGGATTCTCACGCAACCGGCAGCGACCAGAATGCAATTTTCACAACCCCTTCACCAGCCCCCGACAGACGGCTGAGCACAATGCCCCTACACCACCGCCGCGCCATTGGAGTGACGCATGCAGCCGAGCAACACCTTGGGCCATCCCGCCATCCACGCCCGTCGCAAGCGACGCATGTCACGCAAAGCCCTTGGTGCCGCTCTCGGTTTGTGCATGGTCATCGCAGCGGTCACCACCTGGCTGTCAACGAGGACCCATATCGTGGACCTTGGCAACGAGCGGCAGTTGAACGAAAGCGGCCTGCTGCAGGACTGGGCCGACGGTGCAGTGATCGTGATGATCCGCCATGCCGAACGTTGCGACAGCGCGCCCGGCCCTTGCCTGAACGACCCCACAGGCATCACCGTGGCCGGCAGCGAGGCCGCCACCCGGGTCGGCCAAGGCTTGAAACAACTGGGCCTGGGCAATGCCGATGTGCTCGCCAGCCCCAAAGTACGTACCCTGCAGACGGCTCACTTCATCCTTGGCCAGGCCGTTGCCAGCGAAGCCTGGCTGGAAAGCTGCGACAACCAGTTCGCCCGCGAAGCGCTGGCGCGCAAGCGTGCCGGGCACAACCTGGTGCTGGTCACCCACAATGGCTGCATCGACCACTTCGCCCGCCAGCAGGGCGTGGCCGGGGGTGAGCGCGAGAGCAACTACGCCAGCGCACTGTTCGTCTCGGTGGACGCCAACGGCAAGGCGCGCATCCTTGGGCGCTTGAACGAGCCAGACTGGCAACGGGTATTGGCCAGCGTGGGGAAATAACTGGCAAGATCAGCGCTGGCCCCGATTGCGAACGTCCCATGCCGCTGCCGCTGATCTACCACGACGACTACAGCCCGGAATTCCCTGCCGGGCACCGCTTTCCCATGGACAAGTTCCGCCTGCTGCGCGACCACCTGGTGGGCAGCGGCCTGACCACCGACCAGGCCCTGCTGCGCCCGGACATCTGCCCCAACGACATCCTCGCCCTGGCCCATGACCGCGGCTACATCGAGCGCTACATGAACGGCGAACTGTCTCGCGAGGACCAGCGCCGCCTCGGCCTGCCCTGGAGCGAAGCCCTGGCCCGGCGTACCGTGCGTGCCGTGGGTGGTTCGCTGCTGACCGCCGAGATGGCCCTGCAGCATGGCATCGCCTGCCACCTGGCCGGTGGCACCCACCACGCCCACTACGACCATCCGGCCGGTTTCTGCATCTTCAATGACCTGGCGGTGATCAGCCGCTACCTGCTCGAAGCCGGGCGCGTGCACCGGGTGCTGATCTTCGACTGCGATGTGCACCAGGGCGACGGCACGGCACGCATCCTCCAGGACACCCCGGACGCCATCACCGTGTCCCTGCACTGCGAACAGAACTTCCCGGCACGCAAGGCCCACAGCGACTGGGACATTCCCCTGCCACGCGGCATGGGCGATGCGGCATACCTGAAGGTGGTGGACGATGCGCTGAACTACCTGCTACCGCTCTATCAACCCGACCTGGTGCTGTACGACGCCGGTGTCGATGTGCACAAGGACGATGCCCTGGGCTACCTGCAACTCACCGACGATGGCCTGGCGGCGCGTGACGAGCTGGTGATGCGCCACTGCCTGGGCCGTGACATCCCGGTGGTCGGGGTCATCGGTGGCGGCTACAGCAAGGACCGCGAAGCCTTGGCCAGGCGCCACGGCATTCTTCATCACAGTGCGGCGCGTGTCATAGGTTGTTCACAATGACTGTGGAACCGCTTGTGGATAACCTGCGGGAAAGGCGCTGCAGCCCTTAACCGGTGTGGGCTGTAGAACACTGATCACTTTTTGTTCAGTACGTGGGTTGGCCCGGCTGCGCTAGAATGCGCAATCTTTTCCACAACCTGCTGCCTATCATGCCCGATAAAAAACCCGCTTCCCCTCCCCTGGCCGTCGTGATCGGCGGCGGCCCTGCTGGCCTGATGGCGGCTGAAGCCATGGCCCAGGCGGGCCTGGCGGTGGAAGTGTTCGATGCCATGCCTTCGGTGGGCCGCAAGTTCCTGCTGGCCGGCGTCGGCGGCATGAACATCACCCATTCGGAAGCTTATCCACAGTTCGTTTCGCGCTACGCCGAGCGGCAAGCTGAAATCGACGGGTTGCTCCGCGACTTCGATGCCGATGCGCTGCGCCAGTGGATCCACGGGTTGGGTATCGACACGTTTGTCGGTACGTCAGGCCGGGTGTTCCCCACCGACATGAAGGCGGCCCCGCTGCTGCGCGCCTGGCTGAAGCGCCTGCGTGACAATGATGTGGTTATCCACACCCGCCATCGCTGGCTGGGCTGGAATGCCGACGGTAGCTTGCGAATTGCTTATCCACAGGGTGAATTACAGGTCAAGGCCAATGCCGTGGTACTGGCCCTGGGTGGCGCCAGCTGGGCAAGGCTGGGCTCCGACGGCGCCTGGCAGCCGTTGTTGGCCGAACGCACTGTGGATATCTCGCCGCTGCGGCCGAGCAACTGCGGTTTCGAAGTGGAGGGATGGAGTGCGCTGCTTGTGGACAAGTTCGCGGGGGCGCCGCTGAAGAACATTGCCCTCAGCGTACCGGGCATGGCGCCGCGCAAAGGCGAGTTCATCCTCACCGCGCAGGGCGTCGAGGGCAGCCTGGTATATGCATGGTCTGCGCAGTTGCGCCAGGCCATCGAGCACCAGGGCCAAGCCAAACTACTGCTCGACCTGCTGCCGGACAAGCCTGTGGACAAAATTGCCCAGGCGTTGGCCAAACCACGCGGATCGCGCTCGATGGCCAAGCACCTGCAGGGTCAGCTGGGGATCGATGGGGTCAAGGCAGCGCTGCTGCGGGAGCTGACGGATCAGGCGACGTTCGCTGATCCTCAGGCGCTGGCACGTGCAATCAAGGCGTTGCCGATCACGCTGGTACGAACGCGACCGCTGGACGAAGCGATCAGCAGCGCCGGTGGCGTGCGTTTCGAAGGGCTGGATGAAGGGTTGATGATTCGCCGGATGCCGGGGGTGTTCTGCGCGGGCGAAATGCTGGACTGGGAGGCGCCGACCGGGGGGTATCTGCTGACGGCGTGCTTTGCCAGTGGTTTGCGCGCGGGGCGAGCTGCAGCAGACTGGCTGAAATCTCGCGGCTGACCCCGCTCCCACAGTGTCTGCTTACGGTTTGCGCTTGCGCGGCCCGCTGTTGAAGCTCGGTACCTTGCGTACGGCCTTCACCGAGGGCTCCGCCACTGCCGACTCGGCACTGTCCATCCAGCGCCCCAGCCCGCGCTTGGCGCTGTTCTCTTTTGGTTTCTTCGGCTTTTTCGGCTTCTTGATCACCTGGCCACTGGCATCGGTCATCGGTACCCGGTGCTCAGGGATGAAGTCCGGTTCCTCATGGCGCGGCAGGGTCTGCCGGGTCAGCACTTCAATCGCCGACAGCATCTGCACTTCATCGGCACACACCAGCGAGATCGCCTCGCCCTTGTTACCGGCGCGGCCGGTACGGCCAATACGGTGCACATAGTCCTCGGCCACGATCGGCAGGTCGAGGTTGACCACCAGCGGCAGGTCGTCGATGTCCAGGCCTCGGGCCGCCACATCGGTGGCCACCAGCACCTGGATCTCCCGCGCCTTGAAGCTGTCCAGTGCACGCTGGCGGGTGGCCTGCGGGCGGTCGCCGTGGATACCGTCGGAATTCACCCCGTCGGCCAGCAAGCGCTCGACCAACTGATCGACGCCATTGCGGGTCTTGGCGAATACCAGCACCTGCTTCCAGCGCTGCTTGCGCAGCAGGTGCATGAACAAATCGGCCTTGCGCTTCTTGTCCACTGGCACCAGCCACTGCTTGACCGTGGTCGCCGCGGCGTTGCGCGGGCTGACTTCGATGCTCAGCGGGTCGTTCAGGGCCAGGCCGGCGAGCATGCGGATCTGCTCGGAGAAGGTGGCGGAGAACAGCAGCGTCTGACGCTTGCGCGGCAAGGCGGCATAAACCGACTGCAGCTCTTCGGCAAAGCCCAGGTCGAGCATGCGGTCGGCTTCGTCGAGTACCAGTGTCTGCACCTGGTTGAACTTCACCGCATTCTGGCGGAACAGGTCGAGCAGTCGGCCGGGCGTGGCCACCAGCAGGTCGACGCCACGGCGCAGGCGCATCATCTGCGGGTTGATGCTGACCCCGCCGTAGACGGCATAGGTGCTCAGTGGCAGGTTTTCGGCATATTCGCGCACGTTGTCGTGCACCTGCTCGGCCAGCTCGCGGGTCGGTACCAGCACCAGCGCACGGATCGAGTTACTGGCAACCTTCTCACCTTCCAGGGCAAGGCGCTGCAGCACCGGCAAGGCGAAGCCGGCGGTCTTGCCAGTGCCGGTCTGGGCTGCGGCCATCAGGTCGCGGCCGGCCAGCACGGCGGGGATGGCCTTGGCCTGGACGGGGGTCGGGGTGGTGTAGTCCAGCTGCTGCAAGGTGCGCAGCAGCGGTTCGATCAGGCCGAGTTTGGCGAAATTCATGGCAATACCGTCAGGGGGTTCAGCGAAGGCGGCAAGTTTACCGCATCGCCCCTGGCTACTTGCTGCAGATTTCGCCTTTCATCGGCTGCTCTGGCGCCTTGCGCCATTGCGGCAGGCCGATCAGCACCACCGCGCCGATGATCACCGCCATGGCCAGGCACTCCTCGGTGCCGATCTGTTCCCCGGCGAAGAGGATACCCAGCAGCACCGCCACCGCCGGGTTGACGTAGGCGTAGCTGGTGGCCGCTGCCGGCCGCACGTTCTTGAGCAGGTACATGTAGGCACTGAAGGCGAGGATCGAACCGAACAGCACCAGGTAAGCCAGCGCCCCCCAGCCGGCAAGGGTCGGCATCTGCGTCATGCGCTCACCGGACAGTGCACTGCCCAGCAGCAATACCGCGCCGCCTACCAGCATCTCGGCGGCACTGGCCATCGGGCCTTGGGGCAATGGCAGGCTCTTGCTCCACACCGAACCGAACGCCCACGACGCCGCAGCGAACACCACCAACGCCGCCCCCACTGGGCTGGCCTGCAGGTTGGAACCGAGGTTGAGCAAGGCGATACCCAGCAACCCGAGCAGGATACCGGCCCACTCCAGCCGCGAGTTGCGGTGGCCGAACAGCAAACCGAACAGCAACGTGAACAACGGCACCGTCGCCACCGCCAGCGCGGCCACGCCCGAGGCCACACCCGCATGCTCGGCCACAGTCACCCCACCATTGCCGCAGCTGAGCAACAGGAAACCGATCGCCCCGGCCGCACGCCATTGCGGCCAGGTCGGGGCCGGCACACCCCGCCAGCGCAGGAAGCCATACAGCAAACCGCCAGCGATGATGAAACGCACACCGGCCATCAGCATCGGCGGCCACGATTCGACTCCGATGCGAATGAACAGGTAGGTGGAACCCCAGACCAGGTACAGGGCAATGAAGGCGCCGATGAGCAACAGCGGAAAGCGACGGGAGGCAGGCATGGCAGGCAACTCAGAAATCCGTTTTCGGGTGACCGAGTTTAGGGCTGCGTCCAGGCAAAGATAAGTTACAAAACCGCGCGAAATGAGCGGCACACTTTCAGTGCGCCGATCAGACCAGCCTGGACAAGGTGTCGCGGACTTTCGCTGCTGGGGTTTTCTGCAGGCGGCATAGAAGCGCATGGGAGAGTTGCTCGACACCATGGCCCTGGCGTAGCACGCCGGCGAGGTGTTGCAGCAGGTTGGCAGCCATTTCGGCATCGGCCATGGCCCGGTGCGCGGTGCCGGTATCCGGCAGCCCGGCCCAACGGGTCAGGGTACCCAACTTGTGGTTGGGCGCCGCCGGCAGCAAACGCCGTGACAGCAGCAGTGAGCAGGCGAAGGCCTGGCGACGGCTGCGGCCGATACGGCTCAGCTCATAATCCCAGAACTTCTGGTCGAAGGCGGCGTTGTGCGCCAACAGCGGGGTCTCGCCGACGAATTCGGCAACCTCGTTCATCACCCTGTCCACCGGTGGTGCAGTGCGCAACATGGCGGTGGTGATGCCGGTCAGCCCGGCGACGAAGGCCGGGACTGGCACGCCAGCGTTCATCAGGCTCTGATAGCGCTCGACGATGCGCCCGCCCTCCAGCATCACCACCGCCACTTCGGTGGCACGGCAACCGGCGCCAGGGGAAATACCGGTGGTTTCAAAGTCGATGACTGCAATACGTTCCATGAAAAACCTTAGTGCTTGAGCAACAGCGCACCCTCGATGGGCACATAACGGGTGGCGGCACGAATCAGCGACAATGCCGTCAGTCCGGGGACGCCATAGACTACCGCCTCGGTGCCATGGCGCTGGATGACTCGCTCCAGCAGCAGGTCAAAGTCACCATCGCCGGAGGCTAGCACCACCTGGTCGACCCGGCTGGCGGCATCGATCACATCGAGGGTGATGCCCACGTCCCAGTCGCCCTTGGCCGAACCGTCGCTGCGCTGGATGAACGGCTTCAGGCGCACATCGAAGCCGAGGTTGCGCAGGATCTGCTGGAATTGCTGCTGCTTGCTGTCACCGCGATCGATGGCATAGGCCACGGCCTCGACGATCTCGCCTTCGCGGCTGACCTGCTTCCACAGTGCGGTGTAGTTGAAGTGGCAACCATGGGCCTGGCGCACGGTGTAGTAGAGGTTCTGCACATCGGCGAACAGCGCGATCTTTTTCACCACATACCCTCGACATGAAAAGGGGCGCAAAGCGCCCCTTCGAAATGCCAGCAGTATGCCAGACCGGTCAGACGAACGTATCGTCATCCGAGAAGAAGCCACCCCCATCATTACCGTAGTCGGTATCGGCCCAGCCGCCCTGGTCATTGCCCCAGCCGCCATTATCGGCGACTTGTTGCTGTGCGCCCTGGTCATGCCAGCCGCCGCTGTCACTGGCCGGTGCCGGCTCTTCCTTGATCACCTCGACCACCTCTTCAGGCTGCGAGTTGTGGTGGAACAGGCTGCTGATACCTTGCGCCAGCAACACGCCCCCGGCGACGCCCGCAGCGGTCTGCATTGCACCACCGAGGAAGCTGCTGGCGCCGCTGCGCGCTGGCGCGGCGCCAAAGCCAGGCTGTTGCGGCTGTGCTTGAGCCTGCATCTGCGGCTGCGGCTGGGAGAAGCCTGGCGCACTCGGCTCGCGCCAACCGCCACCCGATGCTACCGGCGCACTAGGGCGCTGCGGCTGAACCGGCTCCGGATTGCGCGCACCGGCACCAAAGATGCTGGAGAGGAACCCACCGCCGCCATTGCCACTGCTGGCACGGGTCGCCTCAAGCTGGGCCCGGGCCTGCTTCAGTTCGGCCTCCAGCTGCTTGTTCTGCTCGTCCAGGCGCTTGATCGCGGCTTCCTGAACCAGGATCGCCTGGGCCATGTAGTAAGGCGCTGCCGGCTGCTGGCGGACATGCTCCTCGATTCGTGCCTGCGCCTGCGCATCACGCGGCTGGTTTGGGTCTTCGGCTTGCTTGATGCGACCGAACAGGCCGTCGATCAGGGTTTGTTCATCAGTGTTCATGGGGCTACCTCATGGGCTAGCAGGACATCGGACATGGCAAAGATGGGGCGCCCGGCCCAAGGATTCAATCACCGCGCGGGTGAAACTTTTTTCAGCAAGTGACCGCTCTGGGCTAAAGTTAGGCCCCTGCTTTTACTGCCTTGCGATGTTGACTGATGAATCCGCTGAGCGTTCTGCGCGACTCCCTGTACTTCTTCCGCCGCCACCTGGCCAGCATCATTCCGCTATGCCTGCCGCTGGTGGTGCTCGAAGCCTTTTCCACCCAGCTGCTGTACCGCCAGCTGGGCGAGCAGGCCTCGCCGGCCTACGGCATGCTGATCAGCCTGTTGTTCTACCCGCTGTACAGCGCGGCGCTGATCCTCTACCTGGACACCCGCAGCAACGGCCAGCAGATCCGCAAACGCGACCTGTTCGCCCGCGCCGTGCAGCTGTGGCCGCAGTTGGCCCTGCTGATCACGATCAGCTCGCTGCTGATCATGGCCGGCCTGGCGCTGCTGGTGTTCCCGGGCGTGTGGATCATGATCAACCTGGTGTTCGCCGAATACCTGCTGGTGCTGCGTGGCCTGCCGGTGGTGCAGTCGATGCGTGAAAGTGCGCGCATGACCACCGGGCACTTCCTGCGCATCATGATCTGCGTGCTCGGCGTGCTGGCGCCGATCTGGCTGATCGACGGGCTGCTGCTGATGGCCTTCCCCGAGCCCGCGCCGGGCGTCGAACTGGCCCTGGACAGCCTGAGTGGTTTCCTGCAGTTGTTCAGCACCGTGGTGCTGTATCGCCTGTTCATGCTGCTGGAAGCTGAAGCCTGATCAGCTCCCGCCTTGCTCAGGTACCGCGCGGCTTGGCCCGCGCGGTAGCTTCGGCCACCAGAGGGTCATCCGGCCAGTAGTGCTTGGGATAGCGCCCCTTCAAGTCCTTCTTCACCTCGGCATAGGTCGTGCGCCAGAAGTTGGCCAGATCCTGGGTCACTTGCACGGGCCGTCGCGCTGGCGACAACAGATGCAGTTTCACCTGCTGGCGGCCCTGGGCGATGCGCGGCGTATCGGCCAGGCCGAACAGTTCCTGCAGCCGCACGGCAAGGATCGGCGGGTGTTCGCTGTAGTCCAGGCGGATGTTCGAGCCAGAGGGCACTGCCAGATGCGCCGGCGCCCATTCGTCTAGGCGCTGGGGCAATGGCCAGGGCAGCAGATTGCGCAAGATCGACGGCAGGTCCAGCGCGGCGAAGTGGCTCAGGCGCGAGACCTTGCCCAGGTAGGGCTGCAGCCAGTCTTCCAGCGTCGCCAACAGCGCCTCGTCCCCCAGATCGGGCCATTCGCTTTGCCCGTCCTTGTCCAGATCCAGCTGACGCAACAGCGCCACCCGTGCTTGCCACTGGCGCAGCTCCGGGGTCCAGGTGAGCAGGTTCAGGCCCTTGCGCCGCACCAGGCCAAGCAACGCCTTGGCGCGGGCCTGGTCGTCCAGCCCAGACAACGGCTCGCGCGCCAGGACCAGCTCGCCGACCTTGGTCTGGCGCTCGGCACGCAGCACCTGCTCGCGCTCGTCCCAATCGAGGATATCGACGTGCTCGACCTGCTCGGCCAGCACATCATCGAGCAGCGTCGGGTCGAACTCGGCCGCCAGGTAGATGCGTTCTTCCCGTTGGCCCTGGCGGCTACCCAGGTCAGCGATCACCAACCACGGGCATTTCATCAACGCGTCGACCTCGGCGAACAACGCCGCACGGCCATTGGCCAGGCGATATTCAGCGCCACCCTCGCGACGCTGCTGGGCGACCCGATCGGGATAGGCCAGCGCCAGCAATGCGCCAAGCCAGCGCGGATGGTCGGGGTCGGCAACCGCCGCCGTGGCCTTGCCGCGCAACAGGCCACGGTATTGCCGAGCGAGTTGCCGCGCACGCTGCACGCCGCCCTGGCCACCGCGGCTGGCCTTGCTTTCACCGCTGACCAGCGCCAGGCGGCTGTGCAGGTCGGCACCACCACCGCGCTGGATATCTCGCTCGCCAAGCAAGGCAGCGACATCGCAGGCCATCGCGGCCAGGCCAAGGTCCTGCCCGCGCAACAGCAGGTGGGCGATGCGCGGATGGGTCGGCAGTTCGGCCATGGCCTGGCCGTGGTCGCTGAGGTTGTCACGGCTGCCCGGCTTGAACGCGCCCAGCCGCGCCAGCAGGTCCTGGGCTTGAGCGAAGGCCGCTGCCGGCGGCTGGTCGAGCCAGCATAACTGGTCGGGAGTGACGCCCCAACGCGCAAGCTGCAAGGCCAGGCCGGCAAGGTCGGCCTGGAGGATTTCGGCGCTGCCGTGGGCAGCCAGTTGGTCATGCTGGGCCTCGGACCACAGGCGGTAGCAGACCCCGGGTTCCAGTCGCCCTGCCCGGCCGGCGCGCTGGGTGGCGCTGGCGCGGGAAATCCGCTGGGTGTCCAGGCGGGTCATGCCGCTCCCCGGATCGAAGCGCGGCACCCGCGCCAGGCCGGCATCGATGACAACGCGCACGCCGTCGATGGTCAGGCTGGTTTCGGCGATGTTGGTGGCCAGCACCACCTTGCGCAGGCCCTTGGCCGGCGGGTCGATGGCGGCGCGCTGGGCATTGAGGTCAAGCTCACCATGCAGCGGGCACAGCAGCACATCTGGCCGCTCACCCAGGGCGTCCTGCAGGCTTTGATGCACACGGCGGATCTCGGCCTGGCCAGGCAGGAACACCAGCACGCTGCCGGGCTGTTCGGCCAACGCCAGCAACACGTTGTCCACCACCCGCGGCTCGATGAACTCGCCCGGCTGGAACGGTCGGCCCCAGCGGATATCCACCGGATGCATGCGGCCTTCGCTGCGCACCACCGGCGCATCGCCCAGCAGCCGCGAGAGGCGCTCGCCTTCAAGGGTCGCCGACATCAGCAGGATTTTTAGTGAAGGCTCGTCACGCAGCAGTTCGCGGCCATTGAGGCTCAACGCCAGGGCCAGGTCGGCGTCCAGGCTACGCTCATGAAATTCGTCGAAGATCAGCAGGCCGACCCCTTCCAGTGCGGGGTCGGCCTGCAGCCGGCGGGTCAGGATGCCTTCGGTGACCACTTCAATGCGTGTGTGCGGCCCGACCTTGCTGTCCAGGCGGATGCGGTAGCCCACGGTTTCACCGACCTTTTCACCCAGTTCGCTGGCCAGGCGCTCGGCCGCCGCCCGCGCCGCCAGGCGGCGCGGCTCCAGCATGAGGATGGTCTGCCCGGCCAGCCACGACTCGTTGAGCAGCGCCAGCGGTACACGGGTGGTCTTGCCCGCTCCAGGCGGCGCTTCGAGCACGGCTTCATCGCGGTTATGCAGGGCTTCGCGCAAGGCGGGCAAGACAGCATCGATCGGTAAAGAAATCATGGTGGTCCTCGAACAGTCTGGCGAGTATAACGGCGAACCCAGCCTGCTCTATCATGGTCTTAGCTTCAGGTGCTGGCGCTTCGCTTGCCCTGCTGAATACTTCTCGGAGATTTACATGCGCATCCCATCCCGCGTCATCGGTGGCGCCCTGATCGTCACGCTGCTGACCCAGCTGACGGCCTGCGGCACCATTTTCTATCCAGAGCGCCGTGGCCAGATCGGCGGCAAGATCGACCCCGTCGTGGCGGCAATGGACGCCATCGGCATCCTGTTCTATGTCATCCCGGGCCTGATCGCCTTTGGCATCGACTTCGCCACGGGCGCCATCTACTACAAAGGCGGGCACACGGCCCAGGTCGACCCGGCAAAACTGCGGGACGCCGTCAGCCCGGATGGCAAGGTCGACAACCTCAAGCTGCAGGCCATCCTGGAAAGCGAGCTGGGCCAGCGCCTGCCGCTGGATGACCCGCGGCTGATCCAGCACCGCGGCAGCGTCGAGCAGCTGGCGGCGCTGGGCCTGGTACCTGCAGCCTGACAGCGACAAGGACAGTGCCCCGAGCATGATTACCCCGGCTGAACACCAACGCCTGCTGCGCCTGGCCACCCGCGCTTCTTTGGCGGTGGCCAGTATCCTGGTCCTGAGCAAGACCATCGCCTGGTGGCTGAGCGGCTCGGTCAGCCTGCTCGCCGGGCTGACCGACTCGGCACTGGATGCCGTCGCCTCGTTCCTCAACCTGCTTGCCGTGCATTACGCCCTGCGCCCGGCCGACGACGACCATCGCTTCGGCCACGGCAAGGCCGAGGCCCTGGCCGGCATGGCCCAGGCGCTGTTCATCGGGGTCAGCGCGGTGCTGATCGGGATCCAGGCCTATGAACGCCTGCGAGCCCCGCAACCGCTGGGTGACACGGCCATCGGCATCGGCGTGATGCTGTTGTCGCTGGTGCTCACCGTTGCCTTGCTGGCCTTGCAGCGCAAGGTGATTCGCCTGACCGGCTCGACTGCGGTGCGCGCCGACTCGCTGCACTACCGCTCCGACCTGCTGCTCAATGGCAGCATCCTGCTCGCCCTGCTGCTGGCACGCCTGGGTTGGGCGCAGATGGATGCGCTGTTCGGCCTGGGCATCGCCTTGTACATCCTCTGGAGTGCGTTGCAGATCGCCCGCGAGAGCACGGCGATTCTCATGGACAAGGAACTGCCAAGCGACATCGGCGAAGGGATGGTCGAACTGGTGCTGGGCATCCCCGGCGTCGAAGGCGTGCATGACCTGCGCACCCGGGTGTCAGGTAACCAGTGGTTCGTGCAGTTGCACCTGGAGCTACCTGGGCAGCTGCCACTGAATGCGGCACACGACTTGTGCGTGCAGGCATCGGACGTCATCCGCCAGCGTTACCCGCAGGCGGATGTGATGGTGCATGCCGACCCTGTGTGAGTCAGTTGACGCTGTAGCCTCGGCCACTGAAGCATGCACTGAGTGCCCGTCGGTAGTTGCTCGCCACTTCGACCGGTGGCGCATAGGGTGCCGTTGCCGGGTCAAAGCCTGACTGGCTAACTGCCCAGCGATGACACTGGTAACGGTCCTGGTCCTGCTGCTCCTGCCCTTGGCCATACATCGGATAGGCAATCACGTCGTAGCTGTTGCCGGCCGGCGCTGCCGCCGGCAACGGTGCCGGGGCCAGGGCGGGCGGGTTGACCACGACATACTCCTGGCTGTCGGCCAGGTACTGGTAGTAGGTGTCGGCCACCAGGAAGAACAATGCACCACCCAGCCAGACTTCCCGCGCATAGGAAGGCAGGTAGTTGACCCGCACGCCGTAGGGCGGGGTCACCACCACGTAGCGGCCACCATGCGGGCGATACCAGTAACCGCCGGAGTAGAAGTAGTCATCGCCGCGATAGGGCACCTTCCAGTAGCGGTCCGGGAAATGATCGATGGTGTGCCCGGGGCGATACTGCGGCCCGGGGCCCCAGCCGTTACCGTGGCCATCCGGGCGCCCCTGCCAGTCGCCGCCGGGCCGTTGCCCTGGGCCGCCGGCTTGCCAGTGGCGGTTGTCGCCGTTGTGCCGGGGGATATCCTGGTAATAGCCCTGCCGCGCGGGCTGCGTCTGCTGCACTTCGTCACGCGAGTTGAGTGCGCGGCCAGGGGTTCCCTCGTTGCCGTGCCCCTCGCCCGGACCTTCGGCCATCGCCCCGAGGCTGATACTCAAACCCAGCAAACCAACACCTGCCAACTGCAAGATGCGTGACTTCATGTTGTTCCTCACGGTAAAGAAAGCGGCATGCTGCCAGTCTACCGCGCTGGCACCAAGGGCAGATGAAATTGCGGCCATGAAAAAAGGGAGGCCATTGGCCTCCCTTTGAGAATTGTCGTCCGTGCTCGGCACTTGTGGCGCCGGCTCACCTCACAGCGTCTTCTGGAAGCTGTGTAGCCCGGGGGCCTGCAGATCCTGTTGGATGGCTGGCCGCGACCGCCCGCCTAGGGCGCGTCGCCGTGGACTGATGTCCGGGCAGTGATTCTGGGGTTAACGATACGGGAACGGCTGCGGCACAGGATTGCGAAGATTGCTCAGATAAATAGCACTTGCGCAATTTTTAACCCTGGATCGATAATTCACCGCAATCCGAACAGAAAAGGCCTTTTCCATGAGCAAACTTGACCGCTACGACCTGAGCATCCTCGCCGAATTGCAGCGCGACGCGCGCATCTCCAACCAGGAGCTGGCCGAACGCATCGGCCTGTCGCCATCGCCATGCTCGCGTCGGGTCAAGCAACTGGAAGACGACGGCTATATCTCGCGCCAGGTCGCCCTGCTCGATCGCAAGAAACTCGGCCTGAGCCTCACCGCCTACGTGCTGATCGGCATGGACCGGCATACCCCGGAGCGCTTCGAGACATTCGAAGCCGCCATCCGCAACCTGCCGCAGGTGCTCGAGTGCAGCCTGGTCACCGGCATGGATGCCGACTACCAGCTGAAGGTGGTGGTGCCAGACATGGACCACTACCAGAAACTGCTGCTGGGCAGCCTGACCCGTATCGAAGGGGTGACCAGCGTGCGTTCGAGCTTCGTGCTCAACCAGGTTCTGGCAAGCACCGAGCTGCCACTGACACACCTGCGTTAAACGCCCACTCGCCCGCGTATAATCGCAAGCTCAGCCTGCCTGGAGAACACAGATGGATCCTGCCGTATTCGAAGAGTGGATGATGATCGTGCTGGTCACTGTACTGATCGGCTTCATGGGCTTCATCGTCTGGGACCTGGCAAAAAAATCCAAGGCCGGGCGCTTTGGCACGATGATCCTGTTCTTCGTGCTCGGGCTGGGAGTGCTGGCCTTCATCATCAAGAGCGTGGTGGTGGCGTTTCTCGAAGGCGTTTAGAAATTCCACGGCCTTTTCGCGGATAAACCGGCTCCCACCGGTAACTCGCCGCCCTCAAGAACAGTGCAGTACCTGTCGGAACGGCTTTAGCCGCGAATGCTCCTAGAGCTTTGCCGCCACTTCGCGCCAGCAACCCTGCTCCAGCCCATCCAGCGCCCAGTCGCCGATCCGCACCCGTACCAGGCGCAACGTCGGCAAGCCGACTGCGGCAGTCATCCGCCGCACCTGGCGATTGCGCCCCTCGCGGATCACCAGCTCCAGCCAGCTGGTCGGTACGCTCTTGCGAAACCGTACCGGTGGATTGCGCGGCCACAGCTCGGGCTCGTCGAGGCGCCGCGCTTCGGCAGGCAGGGTTGGGCCATCATTGAGCGCCACGCCATCGCGCAAACGCTGGATCTGTTCGTCGCTCGGTTCGCCTTCCACCTGCACCCAATAGGTCTTGGGCAACTTGTGCCTGGGGTCGGCAATGCGCGCCTGCAGGCCGCCATCGTTGGTCAGCAGCAGCAAGCCTTCACTGTCACGGTCGAGCCGGCCGGCCGGGTAGATGCCAGGGATGTCGATGAAATCCTTGAGCGTCGCGCGCCCTTCCCCGTCAGTGAACTGGGTCAGCACGTCGAATGGCTTGTTGAACAGGATCAGGCGTGGCTCGGCCGGTGGCGCCTTGGCCTGGCGACGGGGACCGGCAGGCCGCGCCTGGGGGCGGCGCGGCTTGGAACGGGGTGGCAGTGGCATGGATCCTCAGCGGAACGGCGGCTCATCGAAGCTGCGCAGTTTACGCGAGTGCAACGAATTGAGCTCGGTGCGCAGCAGGTCGAGAGCGGCGATGCCGATCTTCAGGTGCTGGCTGACCGCACGGTTGTAGAAGGCATTGGCCGATCCGGGCAACTTGATCTCGCTGTGCAGGGGTTTGTCGGACACGCACAGCAAGGTGCCATACGGTACCCGCAAGCGATAGCCTTGGGCGGCGATGGTGCCGCTTTCCATGTCCACCGCCACGGCACGCGACAGGTTGATCAACGGCCGCTCCTGGGCCCAGCGCAGCTCCCAGTTGCGATCGTCGTAGGTCAGCACGGTGCCGGTGCGCAGGCGCTTCTTCAGCTCTTCGCCACGCTCGCCGGTCACCTGTGCCGCGGCTTCCTGCAGTGCCAGCTGCACTTCGGCCAAGGCCGGAATCGGAATGTTCGGCGGCACCACGCGGTCGAGGATCCCATCGCGGCGCATGTAGGCGTGGGCCAGCACGTAGTCGCCGATGGTCTGCGACTGACGCAGGCCGCCGCAGTGGCCGATCATCAGCCAGCAGTGCGGGCGCAGCACCGCCAGGTGGTCGGTGATGTTCTTGGCGTTGGACGGGCCGACGCCGATGTTGACCAGGGTCACGCCATCACCGTCACCGGCGATCAGGTGATAGGCCGGCATCTGGTAGCGGTGCCAGACCACGCTGGCGACCAATGCCTGCGCTTCGCCGTGGTCCATGCCCTTTTCGATCACCACGTTGCCCGGCAGCACCATGCGCACGAAGCGCGGGTCTTCACGCAGCTGCTCGAGGCCGTGGCTGATGAACTGGTCGACATAGCGGTGATAGTTGGTCAGCAGGATCCACGGCTGCACATGGCGCCAGTCACTGCCGGTGTAATGCACCAGGCGACGCAGCGAGAAATCCACGCGGGCGGCATCGAACAGCGCCAGCGGCAGGGTTTCGGCATTGCCCCAGTCGTAGAGGCCATCGGCGATATTGTCGGTGGCTGCCGACAGGTCGGTGCTGGGGAACACCCGCGCCAGCTCGGCGGCGGTAATGCCACTGCCAGCCAGCTCATCGCCCTGGTCAACCACATAGGGGTAAGGGATGTTCTGCTCGCTGACGCCGACTTCCACAGTCACCGTGTAGTCATGCATCAGCGGTCGCAGCTGCTCCAGCAGGTAACCGCGGAATGCCGCCGGCTGGGTGACGGTGACGCTGTAGGTACCCGCCACCTGGACCTTGGCATAGGCGCGAGTGGTGGCAGCCACTTCACCGTGGCTGTAATAGGTCAGGCGCAGTGCCGGGTAGCGGTACAGGGCGCGCTCGTCGGCACTCGGTTCGGTACGGTCCTTCAGGTAACGCTTGAGGGCCTGGCTCAGGGCCCCGGTGGCCTGTTCATGCAGGGCCGCCAGACGGTCGACGGCCTGTTCGGGGGTATCAACGACTACAAAAGCTTGGCTCACACTGGGCTTCCTGTCTGGACATGCATGTCAGCCATCTTGCCTGCCTTTGTTACTAAATACATCCCCGAAGGTCAGCCGCCGTGTTTAACTGGGCCAGGCGGGTGTCGCCCGCGCCACCAGTGCCTCGACCTCGATGCCTCGCGGCAATGCGCCATACACCCGCCCGCCACCGCTCAGCCGGCTGCCGATGAATGCATCGCTGACCACGGCATTGCCTGCCTCCAGCAGCAGCTTGGCCTGCAACGCCAAGGCAATGTCTTCGGTCAACTGCCGTGCCCGGTACTGGATATCGCTGGTATCGGCGAACGCCCCCTTGAGGTTGCCGATATGCGCGGCCAGGCGCGGGTCGCCATGCCCGTCGCCCAGCTCGGCGAACAGCGCATCGAGCACCCCCGGCTCCTTGGACAACGCCCGCAGCACGTCCAGGCATTGCACGTTGCCGGAACCCTCCCAGGTCGAGTTGACCGGCGCTTCGCGATACAACCGCGGCAGGATGCTGTCTTCGACATAACCGGCACCGCCCAGGCACTCGGCGGCCTCGTTGATCATGGCCGGCGCCCGCTTGCAGATCCAGTACTTGCCCACCGCCGTGACCAGCCGTGCGAAGTGCGCCTGCTGCGGGTCGTCGAGCTGTTCCAGGGCCTGCCCCATGCGCAGGCTCAGGGCCAGCGCGGCCTCGCTTTCCAGCGCCAGGTCGGCCAGCACGTTCTGCATCAAGGGTTGTTCGTTCAGCACCCGGCCGCCGACCTTGCGATGGGCACAGTGATGCGCCGCCTGGGTCAGCGCCTGGCGCATCAACGCGCTGGAGCCGACCATGCAATCGAAACGGGTCATGGCCACCATCTCGATGATGGTTGGCACGCCGCGCCCCTCCTCGCCCACCATCCACGCCAGCGCGCCACGGAACTCGACTTCGCTGGAAGCGTTGGAGCTGTTGCCCAGCTTGTTCTTCAGGCGCTGGATGTAGAACTGGTTGCGGCTGTCGTCGGGCCGATGGCGCGGCAGCAGGAAGCAGCTGAGGCCCTTGTCGGTCTGCGCCAGGGTCAGGAAGGCATCGCACATCGGTGCCGAGCAGAACCACTTGTGCCCGACCAGCTCGTAGGGCTGCCCGGGGCCGGGGCTGCCGACCGGGTAAGCACGGGTGGTATTGGCGCGCACGTCGGTGCCGCCCTGCTTCTCGGTCATGGCCATGCCAAGGGTCACGCCGGCCTTGTGACGGTCACCGACGTTGCGCGGGTCGTATTCGTGGGCGAGGATCTTCGGTAGCCAGTATTCGGCCAGCTCGGGCTGCAACCGCAGCGCAGGCACGGCCGCAAAGGTCATGGTCAGCGGGCAGCCGGTACCGGCTTCGGCCTGGCTGTGCAGGTAGGTCATCGACGCCCGCGCCACGTGGGCACCGGGCCGAGGTTCGGCCCAGGGCAATGATGGCAGGCCGTGTTCGACGGCAGTGCGCATCAACTCGTGGTAGGCGGGGTGGAACTCGACCAGGTCGATACGATGGCCGTAGCGGTCATGGCTGCTGAATTCCGGCTTGTGCGCATTGGCCAGAAAGCCTGCGGCCATCAGCGGACCGCCGGCCAAGGCACCATAGGCGTCGATCCGCGCTTCGGCCCAACCGGCCCCGAAACGCCGCGACCATTCCTGCAGCGGCAGGTCGAGGCGGTACAGGTTGGCACCGTCGAGCGACGGTGGCTGGTTGGTGACTTCGTGGGTTTCAGCGTACTGGTGCAGGTTCATCGGGAGCTCCTGGATCCGGGCATGCGTGAAAGCCCAGTGAAGCACTCCCTGGCGGTGAGTAATAGTGACAATAATGACTAAACATGTGGCTCAGGGCTGCCAAGGGTTCGCCACAACATTCTCAGCGCCTGCAAGGCAGGCCCTAGAACCGCGTAGCCCCCGACACGGCCCGTCCCGGCGGCATCTGCACCTGGGCAATAGCGACATTCAAGGTCAGCTCGAACCGGCTCCCAAGCCCCCGCGTCGACTCATGGGACAGCTTGGCATCAAGCAGTTCGGCCAGTTGCCGGCAGATCGACAATCCAATCCCGAGCCCGCCATAGCGGCGAGTCATCGAGCCATCGACCTGGAAGAAGCGCTGATAGAGAATCGCCTGGTCCAGATCATCGAAACCGATGCCGCTGTCGCTGATGGTAAAGGTCAACGCCAGGCTGTCTGGGCCAAGGCGGCGCCCGCGGACTTGCATCATCACCCCACCGTGATGGGTGAACTTCAGGCCGTTGTCCACCAGGCAGCCCAGGCAGCGGGCCACTTTCTGCGCATCGCCCAGCAACTCGTCCGGCAGCTCGGCGGGGATGTCCAGGCTCAGGTACAGACCCTTGCCCAAGGCCGTTCCGGCATAACCGGCACGCAGGTCCTGCAGCGTGCGCCGCAAGCTGAACGGCAGCGCCTGCGGGCGCATGCGGCCGGCCTGCAGTTCGGTCAACGTGAGAATGTCGTCGACCATGTCCATCATGTCCTGGGCCGAGCCGACCGCCGTGCGGTGGTACTGGGCCATCTCGGCAGTCATGGGCAGCGTGTGCATCAGTTCCAGCGAGCCGATCACACCATTCATCGGTGTCCGCAGTTCGTGGGTAACGGTGGCGAGGAATTCATCCTTCAGGTGATTGCTCCTGGCCAGTTGCTGGTTCATCTGCTCCAGCGCCTCGCCGGTATCACGCAAGGTCTGTGCCTGCTGTTCGCGCATGCTGTTGATGCGGTCGGCCAGGGCCAGCGACAGCAACGCTACTTCCAGCGCCGACCCCAGCTGGCTGGAATACATGGTGATGAACTGGTTAGGCAGGTAACCCAGCACCATCAGGGTATTGACCAGCCCACCGAGCAGGAATGCCGTCCAGGCGATGATGAACCAGCGCGCCACACGCAGGCCACGCACCCAGGCATACAAGCCGGCGGCAAAGATGCTCACGGTGAACAGCAAGGCCAGCACCGTGGCCATGCGCAAGGCGATGCCGTAGCGCATGCTCACCGACAGCACCATCACCAGTACGCCACCCAGCATCAGCAGTTGCAGCAAGCGGTCAAAGCCGCGGCTGATCTTGCCCAGCTGCAGGAAGTGACGGGCGAACTGGCACCCGAACAAGCCCGCAGCGCCGATGAACAGCGGTGTTGCGGCGTTGGCCCACCACGGGCTGTCCGGCCAGAAGTAGGCAACCCCTGCCCCGTTCACCGACACCTGATACAAGCCGAACGAGGCAATGTAGAGGATGTAGTAGAGGTAACTGACGTCTCGCACACTGAGGTAGATGAACAGGTTGTACACCGCCATCACCAGCAGTACGCCGTAGATCATGCCCAGCACATAGAGGCGGGTCGGCTGGTCTTCCAGGTAGGCTTCGGCAGACCACAACGACAGCGGTGCCTGTACCGAACCCTGGCTGTGCAAGCGCAGGTAGGCGGTGGTCGACTGCCCAGGCTGCAGTGGCAGTTCGAACAGGTAATTGTTCTGGCGGATCTGGCGGCTGGCGTAGGGCAACGCGTCGCCGGTGCGCTGGGCCAGGACGAACTCGCCATCGCTGCCCGGCAGGTACAGCTCGATATGGTCCATGGGGGGGTATGCCAGCTCGAGCAGCCACTGGCGCGGTTGCGCATTGGCAGAAGCCACATAATGCAGCTCGACCTTGAGCCAGAACACCGAATGCGAGTAACCGGCGTTCAGCACGTCCTGGTGATGCGTACGGAAACGGCTGGCAAAGACAGGTGCGCTGACCTGGGCGATGCTCGCGCTGCCATCGCGGTCTTCGTAGACCTGCATGATCTTGCCCAAGGGAAGATGCCGAGTCGCCTCGTCGATTTCGACGGCTCCGGCCAGCACGGGCAACAAGCCCAGAAGCATAATCAGCAAATAGCGCATACAGCCCCAGCATGGCCTGTCCGGTCGCGTCGCGATGGCCTCCAATCCCTTTGAGACGACGAAATCCGGCAGAGCCCGTTTGTCGAGTTATCCGAGCACTCTAGCATAGCTTTCATAGCTGGCGACGGGCCACTCCAATTTTCAAAGAAAAGGCTCTAGGACAATAGTTTCAGCGCAAACATGCCATTAAATCTGACCATTCGATCAACAAATCTCATTTGTAGGACGATCCGCACAAAGGGGTTTGGTGGTAAGCTCGCCGACCATGAATACCTACAGCTCCCGCCCCGTTGTCCTCTGTCTCTCCGGCCACGACCCAAGTGGCGGCGCCGGCTTGCAGGCAGATATAGAAGCCCTGCTCGCCCAAGGCTGTCACGCCGCACCGACCGTGACCGCCCTGACGGTGCAGGATACCGTCAACGTTTCCGACTTCCGCGTGCTCGACCGCGAATGGGTCCTGGCCCAGGCCAATGCCGTGCTGGCCGACTCCACCGTCGCCGCCGTGAAGCTGGGCATGCTCGGCTCGATCGGCATGGTCGACACCGTCGCCGAACTGCTCAGTGCCCACCCGCACCTGCCGCTGGTCTGCGACCCGGTGCTGCGAGCCGGTGGCGGTGGCCGCCTGGGCAAGGACGAAGTCGGCTATGCCCTGCGTGAACGCCTGCTGCCGCTGGCGACCATTGCCACGCCGAACTTGCCAGAAGCGCGCATCCTGGCCGAACTCCCTGAAGGCACCGCCGACGAGTGTGCCGAGAAACTGTTGCCGTTTTGCAAAAACCTGCTGATTACCGGTGGGCACGGTGACGAGGAAGAAATCCACAATCGCCTGTACAGCCGCGACGGCCAGCGCCATACCTGGACCTGCCAGCGCCTGCCGGGCAGCTACCACGGCTCGGGCTGCACCCTGGCCAGCGCCCTGGCCGGTCGCCTGGCCCTCGGCGAGCAACTGCAAAGCGCGGTGAAAAGCGCCCTGGATTACACCTGGCGCACCCTGCGCGACGCCGAACAGCTGGGCAAAGGCCAGTACGTTCCGCGTCGCCTGCCCCTGGATTTCTGCTCCTGAGACGAGGCGTTCAATGAAGCTACGCGGTCTGTATGCAATCACCGACAGCCAGCTGCTCGCCGGCCGTTTCCTGTCCCACGTCGAAGCCGCGCTGGAAGGCGGTGTGTGCCTGCTGCAGTACCGCGACAAGGGCGATGACGCCGCCCGCCGCCTGCGCGAGGCCGAAGCACTGATGAAGCTTTGCGAACGCTACGGCACCCAGCTGATCATCAACGACGACGCCGAACTGGCCGCACGCCTGGGCGTCGGCGTGCACCTGGGCCAGACCGACGGCCCGCTGACACCCGCTCGCGCCCTGCTCGGCCGCCAGGCCATCATCGGCTCCACCTGCCACGCCAGCCTCGAGCTTGCCGCCCAGGCTGCCAACGAAGGTGCCAGCTACGTGGCCTTTGGCCGCTTTTTCAATTCCGTCACCAAGCCCGGTGCGCCGGCTGCCAACGTCGACCTGCTGGAGCAGGCCCGCGCCCAGGTAAAACTGCCGATCGCCGTGATCGGTGGCATCACCCTCGACAACGCCGCCCCGCTGATCGCCCATGGTGCCGATCTGCTGGCGGTCATCCACGGCTTGTTCGGTGCCGACAGCGCGCAGGAAGTTACCCGCCGCGCCCGCGCCTTCAACGCCCTGTTCGCTTGCTGATTTCGAGAGAAGACCCATGTCCCGTTCCGAAGCCCTGTTCGCCCAAGCCCAGAAGCACATCCCTGGCGGCGTCAACTCGCCGGTCCGCGCTTTCAAAAGCGTCGGAGGCACCCCACTGTTCTTCAAGCATGCCGAAGGCGCCTACGTCGTCGATGAAGATGACAAGCGCTACGTCGACTACGTCGGCTCGTGGGGCCCGATGATCCTTGGCCACGGCCACCCGGACGTACTCGATGCAGTACGTCGCCAGCTGGAACACGGCCTGTCTTACGGCGCGCCGACCGCGATGGAAACCGAGATGGCCGATCTGGTCTGCTCGCTGGTGCCGTCGATGGAAATGGTGCGCATGGTCAGCTCCGGCACCGAAGCGACGATGAGCGCCATTCGCCTGGCCCGTGGCTACACCGGCCGCGACGCCATCATCAAGTTCGAAGGCTGCTACCACGGCCACTCCGACAGCCTGCTGGTCAAGGCCGGTTCCGGCCTGCTGACCCAAGGTGTGCCCAGCTCGGCAGGCGTACCGGCAGACTTCGCCAAGCACACCCTGACCCTGCCGTTCAACGACATCGCCGCGGTCGAGAAGACCCTCGCCGAAGTCGGCCAGACCGTGGCCTGCATCATCGTCGAACCGGTGGCCGGCAACATGAACTGCGTACCGCCGGCACCCGGCTTCCTCGAAGGCCTGCGCGAGCAGTGCGACAAGCACGGTGTGGTGTTGATCTTCGACGAAGTGATGACCGGTTTCCGCGTCTCGCTCGGCGGCGCCCAGGGTTACTACGGGATCAGGCCTGACCTGTCGACCTTCGGCAAGATCGTTGGCGGCGGCATGCCGGTTGGCTGCTTCGGCGGCAAACGCGAAATCATGGGCTGCATCGCCCCGCTGGGCCCGGTCTACCAGGCCGGTACGCTGTCGGGCAACCCGCTGGCCATGGCCGCTGGCCTGACCACCCTGAAACTGATCAGCCGCCCTGGCTTCCATGACGAATTGACCGCCTTCACCAGCCGCATGCTCGATGGCCTGCAACAACGCGCCGATGCCGCTGGCGTGCCTTTCGTCACCACCCAGGCGGGTGCCATGTTTGGCCTGTACTTCAGCGGCGCCGACGACATCGTCACCTTCGACGACGTGATGGCCAGCGATGCCGAACGCTTCAAGCGCTTCTTCCACCTGATGCTCGACGGTGGCGTGTACCTGGCGCCGAGCGCGTTCGAGGCTGGCTTCACATCGATCGCCCACGGTGAAAAAGAGCTGCAGATCACCCTGGATGCGGCTGAAAAAGCCTTTGCCGCGCTGAAGTGACGGGCCGCCTGCGCCGGCCTCTTCGCGGGTAAACCCGCTCCCACAGGTTATGCGTGTACCCTGTAGGAGCGGGTTTACCCGCGAAGAGGCCGGTACAGGCAATAATCGCCAATCCAATCAGCAAACCCTTCTTCTCTACAGAATTTCGCGTAAAACTTTGTAAGGTTGGCGCTGCTTATCCCATAATGTGCCACCAGAGACATTGGCCGCAGCTTTGCAGAGGTAAGTCGATCCCCATGAACCGCACCGGCCGCGCCCTGACCTTGGGCTGCCTGTTGCTTCTTCAGCCCCTGCTGGCCCTGGCGGAGGGTGGTAACTCGTTGCTGATCCCGGCAACGGGGCGCTGCACGCTCAATGTTCAGCCAGAAGACCTGCAGAACGCGCTGAAAGCCTGCGAAGAAACAGCGGCGACCGGGGACGCCCAGGCACAGTTCGAGCTAGGCGAGTACTACTACACGCTGACGCCGAAAAACCTGAAGATGGCCCTGGACTGGTTCCAGAAGGCCTCGCTGCAAGGCCACGCCGAAGCCCAGTACCGCCTTGGCGCCATGTTCTTTCATGGCGAAGGGGTCAAGGCCAACAACGTGCAGGCCTATATCCTGCTGAAGATGGCCGCGGTCAACGGCGCCGAGGATGCGCTGGACATGGCCGACGAAGTGACCGAACAGATGCCTCGCGACGAGCTTGAGCACGCCACCCAGGTACTTGGCCAGATCTTCCGCAAGTACCTGCTGGAACTGCAGAACGCCGAAGGACGCACACCGTTCTCGCCACTGCCCTGATGCTTACCGCTCCGGCATCGGCATGGGGAACGGCATGACGTTGCCGCTGGCCTTCGCCTCGCTGATCTTGGCCGTGCCCAGGCGCTCCACTTCATCGATGCGCACGATCGAATGCATCGGCACGAAACTGCGGATCACCCCTTCGAACTGATTCTTGAGCTTCTCTTCGCTCGGGTCGACCACCACCTGGGTGCGTTCGCCGAAAACGAACTCCTCGATTTCCAGAAAGCCCCACAGGTCGCTCTGGTAGATCTGCTTGGCATACATCTCGAAGACCTGCCCCTGGTTGAGGAAGATCACCTTGTAGATGGCGGGTTCGCGTTTGCTCATGTTCGGCGGGATAACACATGCGTAAGAAAAGGCGCGCATCATAGCAGAGCAGGCCCCGGCCCGCGCGGGTACACAGCCTGAACCAACCCTTGATCGTTTCAGTGCTTTCGCCACTGCCCTTCAGGGGTTATTCTTGAGTTCACATTCATTGCCGTCGAGCGGCTAAAAACGACCTTGAACGCACCCATACAACCTCATCGTTTCATCCTCGAACCCTTCGAGGCCCACCGTTTCGCCAACTTGTGCGGCCAGTTCGACGAGCACCTGCGCCTGATCGAACAACGCCTGGCCATCGAAATCCGCAACCGCGGCAACCAATTCGAGCTGATCGGCGAACCCAAGACCACGTCCGCTGCCGAGCAACTGCTGCGCCGCCTCTACCGCGAGACCAAGGCCACGGACCTGTCGCCGGAAACCGTGCACCTGTACCTGCAGGAGTCGACGGTAGAGAACATCGACAATCCCGCGGTCAATGAAGTCAGCGTCTCGCTGCGCACGCGCAAGGGCAATATTCGCCCGCGCGGCGTCAACCAGCAGCGCTACGTCAAGGAAATCCTGGGCAACGACATCAACTTCGGCATCGGCCCCGCCGGTACCGGCAAGACTTACCTTGCCGTGGCCTGCGCCGTCGACGCCCTGGAGCGTGAGCAAGTGCGCCGCATCCTGCTGGTACGCCCGGCGGTCGAGGCGGGCGAAAAGCTCGGCTTCCTGCCTGGCGACCTGGCCCAGAAGATCGACCCGTACCTGCGCCCGCTGTACGACGCGCTGTACGAGATGCTCGGCTTCGAGCATGTGGCCAAGCTGATCGAGCGCCAGGTGATCGAGATCGCCCCGCTGGCCTACATGCGCGGCCGCACCCTGAACAATAGCTTCATCATCCTCGACGAAAGCCAGAACACCACGCTGGAACAGATGAAGATGTTCCTTACCCGTATCGGCTTCGGCTCGACGGCGGTGATCACCGGTGATATCACCCAGGTCGACCTGCCCCGTGGCACCAAGTCGGGCCTGGCCCATGTGATCGAGGTGCTCAGGGACGTACCGGGGATCAGCTTTACCCACTTCCAACCCAAAGATGTGGTTCGTCACCCACTGGTGCAGCGTATCGTCGAGGCTTATGACCGCTTCGATGCCCGCCAGGCCAAGCCCGAGGCACCCGGCAAAGATGCTTGAACTTGACCTGCAACGGGCCACGGATGCTGCCGCCCCTGACGACGCCGCCTTCCGCCGCTGGTGCGAACTGGCCTTGCGCCAGCGCACGGCCGACTCGGAAATGACCATTCGTCTGGTCGACGAAGGCGAAGGCCGCGAACTCAACCGCACCTACCGGCACAAGGACTACGCGACCAATGTGCTGTCGTTCCCGGCCGATGTGCCGGATGACCTGCTCGATATCCCGCTGCTGGGCGACCTGGTGATCTGCGTGCCAGTAGTCGAGCGCGAGGCGGCCGAACAGGGCAAATCGCTGGAAGCGCACTGGGCGCACCTGGTCATCCACGGCTGCCTTCACTTGCTCGGCTACGACCACATCGAAGACGATGAGGCCGAGGAAATGGAAGCGCTGGAACGGGAATTGCTGGCGGAACTGGGTCACCCTGACCCGTACGCCGACGATGAAAACGAACCTCTCACACACTGATACACGAAGGATCACGAGAACCGCCATGAGCGAAGATCGATCGAGCAACGGGCAGAAGTCCTGGCTGGGTAAACTGACCCAGGCTTTTGCCCATGAGCCGAAAAACCGCCAGGAGCTCCTCGAGCTGCTGCGCGAAGCCCATCAGAACAAGCTGCTCGACAGCGAAGCGCTGACCATCGTCGAAGGTGCCATCCAGGTCGCCGACCTGCAGGTACGCGACATCATGGTCCCGCGTTCGCAAATGATCAGCATCAAGGCGACCCAATCGCCGCGCGAGTTCCTCCCGGCGGTCATCGACGCTGCCCACTCGCGCTACCCGGTGATCGGTGAAAGCCACGACGATGTGCTCGGGATCCTGCTGGCCAAGGACCTGCTGCCGCTGATCCTCAAGGAGAACGGCGACAGCTTCAACATCAAGGACCTGCTGCGCCCGGCCACGTTCGTGCCGGAGTCCAAGCGCCTGAACGTGCTGCTGCGCGAGTTCCGCGCCAACCATAACCACATGGCCATCGTCATCGACGAGTACGGCGGCGTGGCGGGCCTGGTGACCATCGAGGACGTGCTGGAACAGATCGTCGGTGACATCGAGGACGAGCACGACGTCGAGGAAGACAGCTACATCAAGCCGCTACCGAGCGGTGACTTCCTGGTCAAGGCGCTGACTCCGATCGACAACTTCAACGAGTTTTTCGACAGCGAATTCTCGGATGACGAGTTCGACACCGTCGGCGGCCTGGTAATGAGCGCCTTCGGCCACCTGCCCAAGCGCAACGAGACCACCGAAATCGGCGCCTACAAGTTCCGTATTCTCAATGCCGACAGCCGGCGGATACACTTGCTGCGCCTGACCCCGATCACCCGCTAAGGACAAACATGCGTTGGATCACCCGCCCCGGCTGGCCCGGTAATTTGCTGGCCCTGGCGGCCGGCGCATCGACCCTCCTGGCCCTGGCGCCGTTCGATATCTGGCCGCTGGCCCTGCTGTCAATCGCCCTGCTCTACCTTGGCCTGCGCGAGCTCAGCCCGCGCCAGGCCATGTGGCGTGGCTGGGGGTTCGGCTTTGGCCTCTATGGCGCAGGCACGTGGTGGATCTACGTCAGCATGAATACCTACGGCGGCGCCTCGCCGTTGTTGGCGATCGTCTTGCTGCTGGCGTTCTTCGCCGCCCTCGCCTGGTTCTTCGCCCTGCCCACCTGGCTGTGGGCACGCTGGTTCAGGCGCAACGAGGCGCCTCTGGCCGATGCCCTGTGCTTCGCCGCCCTGTGGCTGCTGCAAGAGGCCTTCCGTGGCTGGTTCCTGACTGGCTTCCCTTGGCTGTATGCCGGTTACAGCCAGCTCGACGGCCCGCTGTCGGGCCTTGCGCCGCTAGGTGGCGTGTGGCTGATTTCCTTCGCCCTGGCGCTGAGCGCCGCGCTGCTGTGCAACCTGCACCGCCTGCGCGAACGCCCATCGTTCCTGGCCATCGGCGCGGCACTGCTGCTGGCGCCATGGGTGATCGGCATGGCCCTCAAGGGCCACGCCTGGACCACGCCGGCGGGCGACCCGCTCAAGGTCGCGGCCCTGCAGGGCAACGTCGAGCAGGACCTGAAGTGGGACCCGGCCCACATCGACGCGCAACTGGCGCTGTACCGCGACATGAGCTTTAGCTCCAAACCGGTTGACCTGCTGGTGTGGCCGGAAACCGCCGTGCCGGTGCTCAAGGACCAGGCTCAAGGCTATATCGATGTGATGGGCCGCTTTGCTGCCGACCGGCACTCGGCGCTGATCACCGGTGTCCCCGTCCGTGAAGTGGTGCATCACCAGCGCCGCTATTACAACGGCGTCACCGCAACCGGCGAAGGCGACGGTACTTACCTCAAGCAGAAACTGGTGCCGTTTGGCGAGTATGTGCCGTTGCAGGACATGCTTCGCGGCGCGATCGAGTTCTTCAACCTGCCGATGTCGGACTTTGCCCGCGGCCCCGCGGACCAGCCACTGCTGCAAGCCAAGGGCTACCAGATTGCCCCGTTCATCTGCTACGAAGTGGTCTACCCCGAGTTCGCCGCTGGCCTGGCGGCACGCAGTGACCTGCTGCTGACCATCAGCAACGACACCTGGTTCGGCACCTCGATCGGCCCGCTGCAGCACCTGCAGATGGCGCAGATGCGTGCACTGGAAGCCGGCCGCTGGATGATCCGCGCCACCAACAACGGCGTAACCGCACTGATCGACCCGTTTGGCAAGATCACCGCACAAGTGCCGCAGTTCCAGCGGGCGGTGCTGTATGGCGAAGTGGTGCCAATGCAGCAGCTGACGCCTTACCTGCAGTGGCGGTCCTGGCCGCTGGCGATGCTTTGCGTGCTGTTGCTGGGCTGGGCCCTGCTGGCGGGCCGTATCGCCAAGACAGTCTGATTCAGACTGCACCGGCCTCTTCGCGGGTTAACCCGCTCCCACAGAACCTCCACAGCCCTCGAGGCTTGTGCAGCACCTGTAGGAGCGGGTTTACCCGCGAAGAGGCCAGCACTAGCAACACAAGGCTCAATAGAACAACCGATACCCCACCAACCCTACCGCTTCATTGAGCAACTGCCCGCTCTGCCACATCGCCCGGCTCTCCGGCAGCAAGCCACCGAACGGCCGCGCATGATCGCGCCCGAGGAACCCCACCGGCGCCGGCACCACCTCGAACCCGGCCCGCTCGAAGCTCCAGCGCGAGCGTTGCATGTGCCACGCCTGAGTCACCACCACCACCCGGTGTATGCCCAGCGGTTGCAATATCCTGGCGCTCAGCCGGGCGTTCTCCCAGGTAGTGCGGCTGGCCTCCTCCTGCCATTTCACCTCGACGGCGAAATCCTCACGAAGGCGGTCTGCCATCAACTGTGCTTCGCTCGGTGGCGTCCCATAGTGCAAGCCACCACTGGTCAGTACCGGTAACCCCGAGGCTTTCGCCAGCCGAGCGGCAAAACGCATGCGCTCAAGGGCCGTTGCCGCAGGCTGGTCCACGCCACCCCAGGCCGGGTCGCCCCGCTCACGCCCCGCGCCAAGCACGACGATGGCGTCGGCCCTGCTCGCCAGGCCGGTCCAATCAGCTGTCGCCAGGGGCGGCTCGGTCTCCAGCAGACGGGCAGACTCCTGCACCACCAGCGGCAAACTCATCAGCCACAGGCCTCCCAGCCCCATGACGAAACACAGCGTTGCCAACCGCGGCCGCCGTCTGCGTAACCACCAGGCCGCGAGCAGCAGCATAAACAGGACGCCAGGCGGCATCAGCCATTGCTTGAAGAAAAACCGGATCGGCATCGACACACCTCCATGGAAGGCGTGCAGCCTATAAAGGATCGACGCCGGTCAACAAGCCCGGGCCGGCGTCGATCGTGGGAAGTGTGTTGTAGAACCGGCGCGCGATTGCCTGCGCCTGGCGTCCTGAACGGCTAGCGATGCGGCAGCGTCCTGGATCTCGCCGAGTTGGCGGGGCGTTTCTTGTCCTTGAGCCAGATGATCTTGGCCGTGGCCGGTTCCGCTTGCGGGAATGTACCGGCACAGGCATTACGGCGTTCCGGGAGGGACTCCAGGTAAGCCTTGATCACTTCGAACTCTGCATGGCTCAAGCCACGCAACTCCAGCTCGGCTGGCATCTCGTCGCGTAATCTTACCGAGGTCCTGGCGACTTCCAGTGCCAGGCCAAGACGGTCGATCAGGCGTTCGTAAAGCTCCGGTTTGATTGCGGGTAGCTGCGTCTCTCCCATCCGTTCACCTCATTGAAGATAAAGATTATCTCCCCCCACACCTGAGCTTAGCGTCGCTGTAAAAAGCAGCCGGATGCCGCGACCAGCGGGCATTCGCAATCAAGGTTTCCCACGATGCGCGGCGCTGCTGTATGCTACGGCGTTCACTCTAAAACGACACCGGAGTGCCGGACGCAGCGAGGTTCCGCTGCCTGGAACAAGGTCTCTTCTCTCTCAGCAAAAAGTAGCCATGCACGAACAATACACGCCCCGTGATATCGAAGCCGCCGCCCAGAAATTCTGGGACGAGCAACAATCGTTCGCTGTTACCGAACAGCCAGGCAAAGACACGTACTACTGCCTGTCGATGTTCCCGTACCCGAGCGGCAAGCTACACATGGGCCACGT
The DNA here is from genome assembly GCF_014269035.2 of Pseudomonas vlassakiae. Lineage (GTDB taxonomy): Bacteria > Pseudomonadota > Gammaproteobacteria > Pseudomonadales > Pseudomonadaceae > Aquipseudomonas > Aquipseudomonas vlassakiae. The sequence goes on along the minus strand of NZ_JABWRP020000006.1, from coordinate 131,489 downwards.
GCGCAACTACACCATTGGTGACGTGATCGCCCGTTACCAGCGCATGCTGGGCAAGAACGTCCTGCAGCCGATGGGCTGGGACGCCTTCGGCATGCCCGCGGAAAACGCGGCAATGAAGAACAACGTCGCCCCGGCCAAGTGGACGTACGAGAACATCGACTACATGAAGACCCAGCTCAAGAGCCTGGGCCTGGCCATCGATTGGGCGCGTGAAGTCACCACCTGCAAGCCGGATTACTACCGCTGGGAACAGTGGCTGTTCACCCGCCTGTTCGAGAAAGGCATCATCTACCGCAAGAACGGGACCGTGAACTGGGACCCGGCCGACCAGACCGTACTGGCCAACGAGCAGGTCATCGACGGCCGCGGCTGGCGTTCGGGCGCGCTGATCGAGAAGCGCGAGATCCCGATGTACTACTTCCGCATCACCGACTACGCCGACGAGTTGCTGGAAAGCCTCGACGAACTGCCGGGCTGGCCAGAGCAGGTCAAGACCATGCAGCGCAACTGGATCGGCAAGTCGCGTGGCATGGAAGTGCAGTTCCCGTATGACAAGGCCAGCATCGGCCACGAAGGCACCCTCAAGGTCTTCACCACCCGTCCAGACACCCTGATGGGCGCCACTTACGTCGCCGTTGCCGCCGAGCACCCGCTGGCCACCCAGGCCGCCCAGGGCAACCCGGCCCTGCAGGCGTTCATCGACGAATGCAAGAGCGGCAGCGTCGCCGAGGCCGACATGGCCACCCAGGAGAAGAAGGGCATGCCCACTTCCCTGTTCGTCGAGCACCCGCTGACCGGCGAGAAGCTGCCGGTCTGGGTCGCCAACTACGTGCTGATGCACTACGGCGATGGCGCCGTGATGGCCGTCCCGGCCCACGACGAGCGCGACTTTGAGTTCGCCCGCAAGTACAACCTGCCGGTCAAGGCCGTGGTGCGCACCAGCGCCGGCGATGACGTCGGCAGCGAATGGCTGGCCGCCTATGGCGAGCATGGCCAGCTGATCAACTCCGCCGAGTTCGACGGCCTGGACTTCGCCGGCGCCTTCGACGCCATCGAAGCCGCCCTGATCCGCAAGGAACTGGGCAAGTCTCGCACCCAGTTCCGCCTGCGCGACTGGGGCATCAGCCGCCAGCGCTACTGGGGCTGCCCGATCCCGATCATCCACTGCCCATCGTGCGGCGACGTACCCGTGCCGGAAGACCAGCTGCCGGTCACCCTGCCGGAAAACGTGGTGCCGGACGGTGCCGGTTCGCCGCTGGCGCGCATGCCTGAGTTCTATGAGTGCAGCTGCCCCAAATGCGGTGCTGCGGCCAAGCGCGAAACCGACACCATGGACACCTTCGTCGAGTCTTCCTGGTATTTCGCCCGCTACGCTTCGCCGAACTACGAAGGTGGCATGGTCGACCCGAAAGCAGCCAACCACTGGCTGCCGGTCGACCAGTACATCGGCGGTATCGAACACGCGATCCTGCACCTGCTGTACGCGCGCTTCTTCCACAAGCTGATGCGCGACGAGGGCCTGGTGACCTCCAACGAGCCGTTCAAGAACCTGCTGACCCAGGGCATGGTGGTCGCCGAGACCTACTACCGCGTAGCCAGCAATGGCGGCAAGGACTGGTTCAACCCGGCCGACGTCGAAATCGAACGCGATGCCAAGGCCAAGATCATCGGTGCCCGCCTGAAGACTGATGGCCTGCCGGTGGAAATCGGCGGCACCGAGAAGATGTCGAAGTCGAAGAACAACGGCGTCGACCCGCAGTCGATGATCGACCAGTACGGCGCCGACACCTGCCGCCTGTTCATGATGTTCGCCTCGCCACCTGACGCGAGCCTGGAGTGGTCCGACTCCGGCGTCGAAGGTGCAAGCCGCTTCCTGCGCCGCGTCTGGCGCCTGGCCCAGGCTCACGTCGCACAAGGCCTGCCGGGCAAGCTGGACATCGCCGCACTGGACGACGCACAGAAGGGCATCCGCCGCGCCATCCACGCCGCGATCAAACAGGCCAGCACCGATGTCGGCCAGTTCCACAAGTTCAACACCGCCATCGCCCAGGTGATGACCGTGATGAACGTGCTGGAAAAGGCCCCGCAGGCCACCGAACAGGACCGCGCCCTGCTGCAGGAAGGCCTGGAGGCCGTGACCCTGCTGCTGGCACCGATCACTCCGCACATTTCCCACGAGCTGTGGAAGCAGCTGGGCCACGACCAGGCTGTCATCGACGCAGGCTGGCCGGCAGTCGACGAGAGCGCCCTGGTGCAGGACAGCATCACCCTGGTGGTGCAGGTCAACGGCAAGCTGCGTGGCCAGGTTGAAATGCCAGCCGCCGCCAGCCGCGAGGAAGTCGAAGCCGCTGCCCGCAGCAACGAAAACGTCCTGCGCTTCATCGATGGCCTGACTATCCGCAAGGTTATCGTGGTACCGGGCAAACTGGTCAACATCGTCGCCAACTGATGGCAACGCCCACCCGCATCCGGTGCGGGTGGGCGGTATCGGCCCACAAGGGAGCAACAACATGATCAAACGCAATCTGCTGGTAATGGGCCTGGCTGTCCTGCTCAGCGCCTGCGGTTTCCAGCTGCGCGGCACCGGCACCAACGACCTGCGCGTCAAGGAGATGGACGTCAGTGCGCGCAACGCCTACGGCCAGACCGTGGTGCAACTGCGCCAGGTACTTGAGCGTAGTGGCGTCAACGTGCATGCGGGCGCGCCTTATCGCCTGGTGCTGACCAACGAGCAGGAAAGCTCGCGCTCGGCGAGCTACTCCGGAGGCAACAGCACGGCCGAGTACGAGCTCACCACCACGCTCAGCTACAGCATCCTCGGCCTGAACAACCTCGAACTGTTGAGCAACAAGGTAGAAGCACGCAAGGTGTACGTGCGTGACGGTGGCAATATCACCGGCTCCGACCAGGAAGCCCTGCGAGCACGCGAAGAAATGCGCCGCGACCTGGTGCAGTCGATGGTTTCGCGCCTGCAACAGCTGAGCCCTGCGCAGCTCGATGAGTTGCAGCGCAAGGCCGACGCACGCGCCAAGGCCGAAGCCGATGCACTGGAAGCTGCACGCCGCCAACAGGCCGAGACGCCGCAGCAGTCACCTATGGAAATCCCGGGCAACTAAGCCCGAACGGGGCACTCCGGTGCCCCGCCTGCTCCCATGAAGCTCGCCCCCGCTCAACTCAACAAGCACCTGCAAGGTAGCCTGGCTCCGGTCTACGTGGTCAGTGGCGACGACCCACTGCTGTGCCAGGAAGCCGCCGATGCCATCCGCAATGCGGCGCGCCAGCAGGGGTTTGACGAACGCCAGGTGTTCAGCGCTGACGCCAACTTCGACTGGGGTACCCTGCTGCAAGCAGGTGCCAGCCTGTCGCTATTCGCCCAGCGGCGCCTGCTGGAGCTGCGCCTGCCGTCGGGCAAGCCCGGTGACAAGGGCGCTGCGGCGCTCATGGAATATTGCGCCAAGCCCGCCGAAGACACCCTGCTGCTGATCAGCCTGCCCAAGCTCGACGGCAGCGCGCAAAAGACCAAGTGGGGCAAGGCACTGATCGAAGGTGCCCACTGTCAGTTCATCCAGATCTGGCCGGTGGATGCCCAGCAACTACCCCAGTGGATCAACCAGCGCCTGTCCCAGGCCGGGCTGTCGGCGCAACGCGATGCCGTCGATCTGATCGCCGCACGGGTAGAAGGCAACTTGCTGGCCGCCGCCCAGGAGATCGAAAAGCTCAAGCTGCTGGCAGAGGGCAACCAGATCACCGTCGAAACGGTACAGGCTGCGGTTGCCGACAGTGCGCGCTTCGATGTCTTCGGCTTGGTGGACGCCATCCTCAATGGTGAGGCCGCACATGCACTGCGCATGCTCGAAGGGCTGCGCGGCGAGGGTGTGGAACCGCCGATGATTCTCTGGGCGTTGGCGCGTGAGCTGCGCCTGCTGGCCGGGCTGGCCCAGCAGTTCAGCCAAGGTGTACCGCTGGACAAGGCCTTCAGCCAGGCGCGCCCACCCGTGTGGGACAAACGCCGGCCGCTGGTCAGCAAAGCGCTTCAGCGCCTCTCGGCGCAGCGCTGGGCGCAGTTGCTGCAGGATGCCCAGCGTATCGATGCGCAAATCAAGGGGCAGGCAGAGGGCTCGCCATGGACCGGGTTGTCGCGCCTGGTGCTGTTGATGGCCGGGCAAAAACTCGCGCTTCCTGCACAATAGCCAGTGCGCGCGGAGCGGCCCGAGGCGCTCAGCCATAAAGACAATCAATTGGCCCCACCCAGCCTCAAGCCCTAAAGTCCGCCCCGAAACCTACCCTAGCCGGGATCCACGCCATGAGCAAAAAGCCGAAAAAGCACGGCCACAACAAGGCCAAATCGATCATCGCCCAACCCTTGTTCCGCTGCCGCCAGGAACAACCGGAAAAAGGCAAAGGCAGCTACCGCCGCGAAGCCTTCCAATCGAGAGATTGGGAGGCTTCTTACTTTTTGGCCGCATGAAAGCATCGCAGGCGCAGGCATGGTATGGTCGGCACCTGACCTGCAATTCTGGATCTGTGCATGCTCTTGAGTCTTCTCCCCCGTTGGAAATCCCGCCAGTTACTCGCGGCCTCCAGCTTCATCCTGCTCGTCGCCTGCGCGGAAAAACCCACCGCCGCCGACGCCCTGCCGCTGGCCCCCGCCCAGCCCGCGCCGGCAGTGACCCTGCCCAGCGCCACAGCTGACGTCAGCACTGAAATCCAGCCCCTGCTGTCCTTCACCGAATGGCAGGCGAACTTCCGCCAGCAGGCCCTTCAGGCCGGGATCGAAGCGAGCACCTTCGACCGAGCGTTCCTCGGCGTGACCCCCGACCTCGATGTGATCAAGGCCGACCGCAGCCAGCCCGAATTCACCCGCCCGGTGTGGGAATACCTGGAGGGCGCGCTGTCGCCCCTGCGCGTGCGCAACGGCAAGAAACTGCTGGAACAGAACGCCGAACTGCTGACCCGCATCGAGCAGCGCTATGGCGTCGATCGTCAGGCGCTGGTTGCGGTGTGGGGCATGGAGAGCAACTTTGGCCAGTTCCAGGGCAGCAAGTCGGTAATCCGTTCGCTGGCCACCCTCGCCTATGAAGGGCGCCGCCCTCAGTTCGCTCAGGACCAGCTGATCGCCGCCCTGCAAATCATCCAGCACGGCGATATCCAGCCTGAGGCCATGCGGGGTTCGTGGGCCGGCGCCATGGGCCAGACCCAGTTCATCCCGACCACCTACAACACCCATGCGGTGGATTTCGACGGTGATGGTCGCCGGGATATCTGGAACAGCACGCCCGATGCCTTGGCATCGACTGCGCACTACCTGCAGAGCTCTGGCTGGAAACATGGCCAGCCTTGGGGCTTTGAAGTGCAGGTGCCGGCCGGTTTCGACTACTGGCAAGCCGACGGCTCGCTGCGAAAGCCGGTGTACGAGTGGTTGCAGATGGGCGTGAAACTGCCGGCAGGTACCCAGCTGCCAGCGGGCAGCAATCAGCTGTCGGCAGCCCTGCTGCTGCCTGCGGGCGCCCGCGGTCCGGCATTCCTCGTGCTGGACAACTTCCGCGCCATTCTCAAGTACAACAATTCGTCGTCCTACGCACTGGCAGTGAGCCTTCTCGGTGATCGCTTCTCGGGCTGGGGCTTCATCAGCGGCAGCTGGCCGAAAGAAGACCTGCCATTGAGCCGCAGCGAGCGCATGGAGTTGCAGAATCTGCTGAATGCCAGTGGCCATGAAGCGGGCAACCCGGACGGCATCATCGGGGCCAACACCCGCAAGGCGATTCGTAATGCCCAGCAGCAGCTGGGGTGGCCGGCGGATGGCTATCCGACCCACAAATTGCTCGACAGTTTGCGTCAACGCTGAAGTCATTGGGGCCGCTTTGCGGCCCCGGCGATTTCAAGCCTTGAACAGGCCCTGCCCCAGCACCAGTGTCTGCTTGTCACTGTCCAGCCTCACCAGCGCCCCCAGCGGCAAGCACACATTCGGATCACAATGCCCACTGCGCCACCCGGCCAGCACCGGCACACCCAGCGGCCCGAACGTCTGTTCCAGCAGCGGCGCCAGCGCTGCCACGGTAATCCCGGCAAAATCCCCCACCAGCACGCCCTGGACGCCCTCCAGCTTGCCCGCCAGGCGCAACTGGGTCAGCAACCGGTCCACCCGATACAGCGGCTCATTGACGTCCTCGATGAACAGGATGCAGCCCTGCGTATCAATCTCCGCTACCGTCCCGAGGGTGGCACCCAGCATCGACAGATTGCCACCCAGCAGGCGCCCGCTGGCAACACCGGGTACCACGCCATTCAAGGCGAACGCGGCCGGATGGACAATTTCATCGCCCTCCCGCAAAAGCCCGCCCAACTGCGCCAGCAACGATGACTCGGTCGGTTGCAACTTGGCGCCCAACAGGTCGGCATTGAGCATCGCACCGTGAAAGGTGATCAACCCGGTACGCTGGTAAATGGCGGTGTGCAGCGCGGTGATGTCGCTGTAGCCGATCAGCGGCTTGGGGTTGCGGCGGATCAGCTCGAAATCGAGCCGATCGAGCAGGCGCATGCTGCCATAACCACCTCGCATGCACAGGATCGCATCGACCTGCGGGTCGGCGAAAGCGGCATGCAGATCCTGCAGGCGCTGCTCGTCGCTACCGGCCAGGTAACCCTCGGCCTGGGAAACGCCTGGGTAGATCCGGCATCGGTAGCCACGCTCACTGAACCACTGGCCGGCCTTCTGCGCATCCAGACGTGCCGGCCCTGCCGGTGCAACGATGGCAAAGCAGGCATTTTCCGCCAGCGCGGCAGGCAAACGGGACTCTGTGGTTTCAACGCAATTCATCGCAGCTCCTTACGGGACAGCAAAGACAAAAATGCCGATGCCGCCTCTCGGCGTGCATCGGCATGTTCGACGCAAGCCCGGGTCAGAGCTTGATCTTGGCTTCGTGCGCCTGCTGGTCGGCATGGTACGACGAACGCACCAACGGGCCGGAAGCGACGTTCTTGAAGCCCATCTTGTAGCCTTCTTCGGCGAACCAGGCGAAGGTGTCCGGGTGGACGAAGCGCTGCACCGGCAGGTGGCTGCGCGATGGCTGCAGGTACTGCCCGAGGGTCAGCATGTCGATATCGTGCTCACGCATGCGCTGCATCACCTCGATCACTTCCTCGTCGGTCTCGCCCAGGCCGAGCATCAGGCCCGACTTGGTCGGCACGTGCGGGACCATCTGCTTGAACTTTTGCAGCAGGTCCAGCGACCAGTCGTAGTCCGAACCCGGACGCGCGGCCTTGTACAGGCGTGGTACGGTCTCGAGGTTGTGGTTGAACACGTCAGGCGGCGTTTGCGCAGTGATTTCCAGGGCAACGTCCATGCGGCCACGGTAGTCCGGTACCAGGGTTTCCAGCTGCACGCCAGGCGACAAGGCGCGGATTTCGCGAATGCAGTCGGCGAAGTGCTGGGCACCGCCGTCTCGCAGGTCGTCGCGGTCCACCGAGGTGATCACCACGTACTTCAGGCGCAGGTCGGCAATGGCAACGGCCAGGTTCTTCGGCTCGTCCAGGTCCAGTGGCTTCGGCCGGCCATGGCCGACGTCGCAGAACGGGCAACGACGGGTGCAGATGTCGCCCATGATCATGAAGGTCGCGGTGCCGCCGGAGAAGCACTCGCCCAGGTTCGGGCAAGACGCTTCTTCGCACACGCTGTGCAGCTTATGCTTGCGCAGCAGCTGCTTGATGCGGTCGACTTCAGGGGAGACCGGGATGCGCACGCGGATCCAGTCAGGCTTTTTCGGCAGCTCATCGGTGGGGATGATCTTCACCGGGATACGCGCGACCTTTTCGGCGCCACGCAGCTTTACCCCGGCTTCCACTTTTTTCGGCGCTGGGCGCGCGGTGGCATCCTGGGTGGGTATCAGGTTCGGCACGGCTTCTTGCACAGTTGTCATATTCAGTCGATTCCGCCCGTCAGGGTCGTCTGCTCAGCATAGTCGAGGTGCCTGACCAGCTGTCCGCGCAGCCTTGTCCTGACCTCGTCGAGTTCGATCGGACCTGCCAGGTCACGCAGCTGGGTCATGGCCAGCCCCGCATACCCACAGGGGTTGATTCGGCGGAATGGAGCCAGGTCCATGTCCACGTTCAGAGCAAGGCCGTGGAAAGAACGGCCGTTGCGGATTCGCAGGCCGAGGGAGGCGATTTTCGCTCCGTCGACATAGACACCCGGCGCATCGGGCTTGGCCACGGCGTTGACGCCATAGCTGGCCAGCAGGTCGATCAGGGTCTGCTCGATGCGGCTGACCAGTTCGCGCACGCCAAAGCCAAGACGGCGCACGTCCAGCAGCAGGTAGGCCACCAGCTGCCCGGGGCCATGGTAGGTCACCTGGCCGCCGCGGTCGGTCTGCACCACCGGGATGTCTCCCGGAACCAGCAGGTGCTCGGCCTTGCCGGCCTGGCCCTGGGTGAAGACCGCGGGGTGCTCGACCAGCCAGATTTCGTCCTGGCTGTCCGGGCTACGCTGCTCGGTGAAGCGACGCATGGCCTCCAGCACCGGTTCATAGGGCTGCAGGCCAAGTTCGCGAACACCGAGGCAAAGCGACATCAGAGCACCATTTTCACGATGCCGGTGGCACGCAGGGCACTGTTGATGTCATGCAGCTGATTTTCGCTTTCGGCGACGATGTGCAGTTGCACGGTGGTGTACTTGCCTTCCTTGCTCTGGCGCTCGGCCAATGTGGAAAGGTCGACCTTCGCGTGCTTGCTCAGGATCTCGATCACCGTGTCCTTGAAGCCGACTACGGTGTCGCCGATTACCTTGATCGGGTAATCGTCGCAGGGGAATTCGATTTTGTGCGACTTGACGTCAGGTTCGCTCATGGCGGAAACGGCCTCGTAAGCCGTGGCAACAACAACGCCCCCGCTGCTTACGCGGGGGCGTGCAGGTCACGTATTCAGTTGAACAACCCGTAGAAGAATAGGCGGATGCTATCCCACATACGGCGGAAGAAACCACCTTCCTCGACGCCATCGAGGGCGATCAGGTCGGCGCTGTGAACCACGTTCTCGTCCAGTTTGACTTCCACTTTGCCGATCACGTCACCTTTGGCGATGGGTGCGGTGAGCTGCGGGTTCATGGTCATCGAAGCCTGCAGGCGCTTCAATTGGCCTTTAGGCATAGTCATGGTCAGGTCGTCGGCCAGGCCAGCCTTGACTTGGCTGGTAGCACCCTTCCAGACCGGAGCCTGGGTCAGCTCGGTGCCCTTCTGGTAGAAGGTCTGGGTTTCGAAGAAGCGGAACCCGTAGGTCAGCAGCTTCTGGGTCTCGGCAGCACGGGCTTGCTCGCTGTTGGTGCCGAACACCACGGCGATCAGGCGCTGGCCATCACGAACGGCCGAAGCCACCATGCAATAGCCGGCTTCTTCGGTGTGGCCGGTTTTCAGACCGTCGACGGTCTTGTCACGCCACAGCAGCAGGTTGCGGTTCGGCTGCTTGATGTTGTTCCAGAAGAACTCTTTTTGCGAGTAGATGGCGTAGTGGGCCGGGTCGATGTTGATGATCGCGCGGGCCAGCAGGGCCATGTCGTGCGCCGAGGAGTAGTGCTCCGGGTTCGGCAGGCCGGTCGGGTTCATGAAGTGGCTGTTGGACATGCCCAGTTCGGCAGCGGTCTTGTTCATCATGTCGGCGAAGGCGTCTTCGCTGCCGGCGATGTGCTCGGCCAGGGCAACCGAGGCATCGTTGCCCGACTGGATGATGATGCCGTGCAGCAGGTCGCTCACGGTGACCTGGCTACCGACCTTGATGAACATGCGCGAACCGCCGGTACGCCAGGCGTTTTCACTGACGGTGACCGGGTCGTTTTCGCCGATCTGGCCGCGACGGATGTCGACGGTGGCGATGTAGGCGGTCATGAGCTTGGTCAGGCTGGCCGGCGGCAGGCGCTCGTCACCGTTGTTCTCGACCAGCACGTTGCCGCTGGACGCGTCCATGAGTACGTAGGACTTGGCTGCCAGTTGCGGTGGCGCCGGCATCATCTGCTCTGCTGCGAAGGCAGCAGGCGTGAGCATCAGCAGTACGGGCAGGCAAAGTCGTTTGGCAAGGTTGGTGATGTTCATCCGTCTCTCGAAAATCGCTAATGGTCTGATGTTCCCTGGGCCACATCGTGTGCCCAGCGCCAGTCAGTCTAGTTTTTGTGGCCTTCGGCCTGGCCCGCGAACTGCGGCTTTATGTCGCTGCGGGCAAAAGCCGATATTGTACATGGCCGGGGCCGGCAATTCATGACAAAACCGACAGTTTGTGGAGGCCCGGGCCCCCACATGAACGGTCAGTCAGCGGTGACCAGCTTGGCCTGGCCAAGATTCGCCAGGCGAATGCTGTCCTGTGCCTGCTGGATCTCGCCCTGGCTGCCGAACGGCCCCAGGCGCACGCGGTGCAGGGTTTGCTGGTTGCGCACGATGGAGCTGATGAACACCGGCGCGCTGACCATGGTACTGAGCTTGGAACGCAGCAGCTCGGCAGCATCCGGGTTGGCGAAGGCACCTACCTGCAGGACATTGCCAGCAGCGCCGGCTGGCACGTTGCCGCCGCCCACCTGCACCGGCACCACCGGCGCCGCGTGCTGCTGCGGTGGCGGGGTCCACTGCTCGACCCGCCCGGTGCTGGCCGGAATCGCCTGGGTCTGCGCGACCTGCGGTTCTTTCAGCATCAGTGGCGGCTTCTGGCCCTTCTGTGCCCACCACTGCTGCGGGTCGATACCCTCGACCCGCACGTGCGCGGTGCCAATCTCGGCGTAGCCGAGTTTCTTCGCCGCCGCATAGGACAGGTCGATGATCCGATCGGAATAGAACGGACCACGGTCGTTCACCCGCAAGATCACGCTACGGCCGTTGGCCAGGTTGGTCACCCGGACATAGGCCGGCAGCGGCAGGGTCTTGTGCGCCGCGCTCATGCCGTACAGGTCGTAGAGTTCTCCGTTGGCAGTGTTCTGGCCGTGGAACTTGGTGCCATACCACGATGCAGTGCCCTCGGCGCGGTAGTTGCGCGCGTCCTGCATCGGGTAGTAGGTCTTGCCCAGCACGGTATACGGGTTGGCCTTGTAGGCACCGGTATGCACGGTCGGGGTGGCATCAGGGATCTTGTTGACATCCACATCCCACCACGGCGCACCGTCCTTGTGGGCACGGTTGATATCCAGGCCAGGCTGCGAACGGACGACATTGCCACTGCCCTGGGAGGTCGGGCGGCTGGAGGAACAGCTGACCAGCAACATGCCGACGGTCATGCAGGTCAGCAGCTTGAAGGTATTGGCAGAGATGATTGCGCGCATTACTTGACGCCCCGTACTTGGACCAGCTGTTCCGCAAGCTGATGCACCGCCATGGCATACATCACGCTGCGGTTGTAGCGAGTGATCGCGTAGAAGTTCTTCAGGCCCATCCAGTACTCGGGGCCGTTCTCGCCTTCCAGGCGGAAAGCCGTCACCGGCAGATCATCGCGCAGCGCATCATGGCTCGACCAGCCCAACGCCCGCAACTCCCCGACCGTCTTGACCGGCTCGATGCCCGTGGTGACGCCTTCGTCGACCCGCGTACCACTGACCCGGGCGCGGCTGACCACGCCTTCGCCGGCCACCCAGCCATGGCGCTTGAAGTAGCTGGCCACGCTGCCGATGGCATCGTCGGGGTTGTTCCAGATGTTGATGTGGCCGTCGCCGTCGAAGTCCACCGCGTAGTTGCGGAAGCTGCTCGGCATGAACTGCGGCAAGCCCATCGCGCCGGCGTAGGAGCCCTTGAGGTTGAGCGGGTCGATCTGTTCGTCGCGGGCCAGCAGCAGGAACTCGCGCAGCTCCTTGCGGAAGAATTCGGCTCGCGGCGGGTAGTCGAAGGCCAGGGTGGACAAGGCATCGATCACCCGGTAGTTGCCGGTGTTGCGGCCAAAGAAGGTCTCCACCCCGATGATCGCGACGATGTATTGCGCCGGCACACCATAAGTTTGCTCGGCCCGGGCCAGCACCGCCTCGTGCTGACGCCAGAAGTCCACACCCCGGGCAATGCGGGCGTCGGTGATGAACATCGGCCGGTATTCCTTCCACGGCTTGACCCGTTCGGCCGGGCGCGAGATGGCGTCGAGAATCGACTGCTTGCGCTGCACCTCGCGGAACATACCGTTCAATTGCTCGGGAGCAAACCCGTAGTCGCGGCTCATCTGGAGAACGAACTCGGTCACCTGCGGGGAGCCGTCGTAGTCACCGGCATGAGCCAGCTGTACAGCGCCGAACAGGCCCACCGCGCCGATCCACGGCGCACAACGGGCAGCCCAGTTACGCACTGCTTGCATGAAATTGTTCACCTTATTCAAACTTGCGCGATCCATTTGCGGTGCGTGTGGATCGACATCAGAACGCCAAACGCTGACAGCAGCGTCACCAACGAAGTTCCGCCATAGCTGATGAAGGGCAGCGGCACCCCCACCACGGGCAACAGGCCGCTGACCATACCGATATTGACGAACACATAGACAAAGAAGGTCATGGTCAGGCTGCCTGCCAGCAACTTGCCGAACAGGGTCTGCGCCTGAGCGGTGATCATCAGCCCGCGGCCGATCAGCAGCAGGTAGACGATCAGCAGCAGGCAGATGCCGACCAGGCCGAACTCCTCGCCAAGCACCGCGATGATGAAGTCGGTGTGGCTTTCCGGCAGGAAGTCCAGGTGCGACTGGGTACCCAATAGCCAACCCTTGCCGAACACACCACCAGAACCGATGGCAGCCTTCGACTGGATGATGTTCCAGCCGGTACCCAGCGGATCGCTTTCCGGGTCGAGGAAGGTCAGTACGCGCTGCTTCTGGTAGTCGTGCATCACGAAGAACCACATCGCCACCGCTACCGGTACCGTCGCTGCAAGCACGCTGAGGATCCAGCGCCAGCGCAGCCCACCCATGAACAGCACGAATGCGCCGGAGGCAAGAATCAGCAACGCCGTGCCCAGGTCAGGCTGACGGACGATAAGAATGAACGGTACGCCAATCAACACCAGGCTTATTGCCACGTGTTTCAGGTGCGGCGGCAAGGTGCGCTTGGAGAGGTACCAGGCGATGGTCGCCGGCATGATGATCTTGAGGAATTCCGAGGGCTGGAAACGGATCACCCCGGGGATATTGATCCAGCGCGTGGCCCCCATGGCGTTGTGGCCCATGACATCGACCACCACCAGCAGGCACACCCCTACCAGATACGCCAGTGGCACCCAGCGGGCCATGAAGCGCGGCTCAAGCTGGGCGATGACGAACATCGAGACCAGGCCAATACCGAACGAGGTGGCCTGCTTGAGCAGCAGGTCCCAGTTCTTGCCGCTGGCCGAATAGAGGACGAACAGGCTGCCGGCAGCGAGGGTCAGCAGGATGATCAGCAAGGGGCCGTCGATGTGGATGCGCTGCAGGAAGCTGGCGCGTCGACGCATCACGTCCTCGCTGGAGAGCATGCGATCGAAATTGTTCTTCACTGGGCCGTTTCCTGGGCGACGGTGGCAGGTGCGAATTCGCTTTTCAGCCGGCCGCTCTCGTCGAGCAGCCAGGCATCCATGATCTGCCGCACCACGGGCGCGGCAACGCCGGAGCCGGACTCACCGTTCTCGACCATCACCGAGACCACGATCCTTGGGTCGTCGGCCGGGGCAAAGGCCACGAACAGCGCGTGGTCGCGGTGGCGCTCCTGGAGTTTGTTGCGGTCGTATTTCTCGCCCTGCTTGATCGCCACCACCTGGGCGGTACCGCTCTTGCCGGCGATGCGGTACTGGGCGCCGGTCGCCGCCTTGCGCGCGGTACCGCGGGCGTTGTGCATCACCTGCTCCATGCCGTGGGTGACCTTGGCCCAATCGGACTTGTCGCGCAGGACGATGTCTTCCATCGGGTTAGGGTCCACCGGCGGCTGGCCTTCGATGGTCTTGGCCAGGTGTGGACGGTTCCACACGCCCTTGTTGGCGATCAATGCAGTGGCCTGGGCCAACTGCAGCGGCGTGGCCTGCATGTAGCCCTGGCCAATGCCGAGAATCAGCGTTTCACCCGGGAACCAGGCCTGGCGGCGGGTGGCGCGCTTCCATTCGCGCGACGGCATCAGCCCGGGCGATTCCTCGAACATGTCGAGGGCGACCTTCTGGCCGATGCCGAACTTGTTCATGTAGCTGGACAGCCGATCAATACCCATCTTGTGGGCAAGGTCGTAGAAGTAGGTGTCGTTGGAGCGCATGATCGCGGTGTCCAGGTCGACCCAGCCGTCACCGGTGCGGTTCCAGTTACGGTACTTGTGATCGTAATTGGGCAACTGGTAGTAGCCCGGGTCGAACACCCGGCTGCTGGCGTTGACCACCCCACTGTCGAGGCCGGCAATGGCCACCGCCGGCTTGATGGTCGAACCCGGCGGATACAGGCCGCGCAGAACGCGGTTGAACAGGGGCCGGTCGATCGAGTCGCGCAGTTCGGCGTAGGCCTTGAAGCTGATGCCGGTGACGAACAGGTTGGGGTCGAAGCTCGGCTGGCTGACCATCGCCAGCACCTCGCCGGTACGCGGGTCGAGCGCCACCACCGCGCCGCGCCGGCCACCCAGGGCGGCCTCCGCAGCTTCCTGCAGCTTGATGTCGAGGCTCAGCACGATGTCCTTGCCCGGCTTCGGGTCGGTGCGCTTGAGCACCCGCAGCACACGGCCCCGCGCGTTGGTCTCGACTTCCTCGTAACCGACCTGGCCGTGCAGCTCGGGCTCGTAGAAGCGCTCGATGCCGGTCTTGCCGATATGGTGAGTGCCGCTGTAGTTCACCGGGTCGAGGGTTTTCAGCTCTTTTTCGTTGATCCGCCCGACATAACCGACCGAATGAGCGAAATGCGCACCCTGTGGGTAATGGCGCACCAGCTGGGCGACGACCTCGACGCCAGGCAGGCGGAACTGGTTGACCGCCACGCGGGCGATCTGCTCTTCGTTGAGTTCGAACAGGATCGGCACCGGCTCGAACGGCCGACGCCCCTGCTTCATGCGCTTTTCGAACAGCGCCCGGTCGTCCGCCGTCAGGTCCAGCACTTCGACGATCGTATCCAGCACTTCCTGCCAGTTCCCCGCACGTTCACGGGTCATCGACAGGCTGAAACTGGGCCGGTTGTCGGCAACGATCACCCCGTTGCGGTCGAAGATCAACCCGCGCGTCGGCGGAATCGGCTGCACATGCACCCGGTTGTTTTCCGAAAGCGTCGAGTGATAGTCGTACTGGATGATCTGCAGGTAATACAGCCGCGCGACCAACACGCAAATGAGCAGCATGACCGCCACCGCGCCGACAACGACGCGGTTGCGCACCAGGCGGGCGTCTTTCTCGTGGTCCTTGAGACGGATCGGCTGCGACATCGGACTGCTTACAGGCTCATTTGTGGTAAGGGTGCCCGGACAATACCGTCCAGGCGCGGTAGATCTGTTCGCCGATGAGTATCCTTACCAACGGGTGCGGCAGGGTCAGCGGCGACAGCGACCAGCGCTGCTCGGCGCGTGCGCAGACCTCAGGCGCCAGCCCCTCCGGACCGCCCACCATCAAATTCACCGTGCGCGAGTCCAGGCGCCAGCGGTCCAGCTCGGTCGCCAGCTGCTCGGTACTCCAGGGCTTGCCATGGACCTCGAGGGTGACAATGCGTTCCCCAGGCTGAACCTTGCTCAGCATGGCCTCGCCCTCCTGACGGATCAGGCGGGCGACGTCGGCATTCTTGCCACGGGTGTTCAGCGGGATTTCCACCAGCTCCAGCGACAGCTCCTGGGGCAGGCGCTTGGCATATTCATGCCAGCCTTCCTCGACCCACTTGGGCATACGCGAGCCGACCGCGATCAGACGCAGGCGCACGACGCTTCCTTATTCACGGTCTTTCAGCTTGTCGGTGAAGTAGTCGCTGGCGTTTTCCGGGCTGTGGTGCTTGGCATCGGCCGCACGGCTCTGCTCGGCGCCCATCCACAGGCGCTCCAGGTCATAGAACTGGCGGGCAGCGGCGGTCATCATGTGCACGATGACGTCGTTCAGGTCCAGCAGTACCCAGTCGCTGTCGCCCTTGCCTTCTTCACCCAGCGGCTGTGCGCCCTTGGCCTTGACCGCTTCACGGACCTTTTCCAGCATCGCGTTGATCTGGCGGTTGGAAGTACCGGTGGCAATGATCATGTAGTCGGTCAGGCTGTGCTTTTCGCGCACGTCGATGACCTGGATATCCTGGGCCTTGACGTCTTCCAGGGCGCTGATGGTCAGCTTGACCAGTTCTTCGCCATTGATTTTCTGCTTGCTCATAAAAAACTCTTCAACTCGTTTGGATGAGGCGCCCTGGGGGCACCGTCAGTGAGGGGCACGATACAGTTCGTGCGCCTCGATGTAGGCCAGTACGGCGTCCGGCACCAGGAACCTCACCGATTTGCCGCTGGCCAGCAGCTGTCGGATCTGTGTAGCCGACACCGCAAGCGGCGTCTGCCAGACGAACGAAATATTCCCCGCCGGGCCGGACATGGCGGTGGGATCGCTCTCCGAGCGCGCAGCCAGCAGGTTGCGCAACTCGTCAGGGGGTTCAACGTCCGCATCCGGGCGTTGCAGCACCAGGATGTGACAGTGTTGCAGCAGTTCTTCCCAGCGGTGCCAGGTGGGCAGGCCACAGAAGGCATCCCAGCCGAGCACCAGGAACAGCTGGTCGTCGACGCCCAGCTCGGCGCGGATCGATTCCAGCGTGTCGATGGTGTACGACGGTTTGTCGCGTTCGAGTTCGCGGGCATCGACGCTGAGGCAGTCGACGCCCTGCACCGCTTGACGAACCATGGCCAGGCGGTCCTGCGCCGCCACCTGCGGGGTATCGCGGTGTGGCGGGCGGGCATTGGGCAACAGGCGCAGCTCATCGAGCGCCATGAACTCGGCCACTTCCAGCGCGCTGCGCAGGTGGCCGATGTGCACGGGGTCGAAGGTACCGCCAAGAATGCCGATGCGCCGGACTGCCTGGGCCTTGCTCAACTCAGCAGGACTCCTGGCCGCGCAGTTGGCCGTCACCGATCACCACATACTTCTCGCAGGTCAGGCCTTCCAGGCCGACCGGGCCGCGGGCATGCAGCTTGTCGGTGGAAATGCCGATTTCAGCGCCCAGGCCGTACTCGAAGCCATCGGCGAAACAGGTCGGGGTGTTGAGCATCACCGATGCCGAATCGACCTCGGCCATGAACTGGCGGGCCTGGCCTTGATGTTCGGTAATGATCGAGTCGGTGTGGTGCGAGCCGTACTGGTTGATGTGCTCGATGGCCTGGTCCAGGCCGTCGACGACGCGGATCGACAGGATCGCGTCGAGGTACTCGGTGTGCCAGTCGTCTTCAGTGGCCGGCCTGGCCTCGATCAACCCGCGGGTACGCTCGCAGCCACGCAGTTCGACGCCCTTCTCCTGGAAGCGGCGGGCCATTTCCGGCAGGAAGCCTTCGGCCACGCGCTGGTCGACCAGCAGGGTTTCCATCGCACCACAGATGCCGTAGCGGTAGGTCTTGGCGTTGAATGCCACTCGCCAGGCCTTGTCCAGGTCGGCGTGCTCGGCCACATAGACGTGGCAGATACCGTCCAGGTGCTTGATGACCGGCACCCGGGCATCGCGGCTGATGCGCTCGATCAGGCCACGGCCACCGCGCGGCACGATGACGTCGACGAACTCGGGCATGCTGATCAGCGCGCCAACGGCCTCGCGGTCGGTGGTCTCGACCACCTGCACCACGGCAGCCGGCAAGCCGGCCGCAGCCAGGCCACGCTGGATGCAGGTGGCGATGGCACGGTTGGAGTGAATGGCCTCGGAACCGCCACGCAGAATGGTGGCGTTGCCCGATTTCAGGCACAGGCTGGCGGCATCGATGGTCACGTTCGGGCGCGACTCGTAGATGATCCCGATAACCCCCAACGGCACGCGCATCTTGCCGACCTGAATGCCCGACGGCCGGTAGCTCATGTCGCGGATGGCGCCGACCGGGTCTGGCAGGCTTGCCACCTGGCGCAGGCCGGTGATCATGCCGTCGATACGCGCCGGGGTCAGCGCCAGGCGGTCAAGCAGCGCCGCCTCCAGGCCATTGGCACGGCCGGCGGCCAGGTCCAGCTCGTTGGCTGCGGCAAGCTCGGCGCGCGCAGCATCCAGCGCATCGGCGGCGGCCTGCAGGGCGCGGTTCTTCTGCGCGGTGCTGGCACGTGCGATGACGCGGGAAGCCTGGCGTGCGGCGCGACCCAGGCGGGTCATGTAGTCAAGAACGGACTCAGTCATGGGTTCGGTGTCTTGGCGAAGGGGAAATCGGCTGATTATAACTGTCGCGCAGGTATACGCCCAGCGGCGGGTGGCGGATGGTCGAAAATGGCTCGGCAGAATCCATAGGAAAGATGTAACCGCGCTTATCGAACTGTCCCGGTTCAGCCTCGATTAAGCTATTCATTGCTATCATCCCCGCCTTTACTGCCACGAACCGCCAGCATGCCAGCCTCAGCCCCCTGCCCTGCACGCACCCTCCCTGACAGCTTTTTCGACCGCGACGCCCAGACCTTGGCCAAGGCGTTGCTGGGCAAAGTCATCCGTCATCGCCAAGGCGACCTGTGGCTGGCCGCGCGGATCATCGAGACCGAGGCCTACTACCTGACCGACAAAGGCAGCCACGCGTCGCTCGGCTACACCGAAAAACGCAAGGCGCTGTTCCTCGACGGCGGGCACATCTACATGTATTACGCCCGCGGCGGCGACTCGCTCAACTTCAGTGCCCAGGGCCCAGGCAACGCCGTGCTGATCAAGTCCGCCTATCCCTGGATCGACGCCGTCTCCGATGCCAACAGCCTGGCGCAGATGCAACTGAACAACCCCGACGCCAGCGGCAACCTGCGCCCACCTGAACGCCTGTGCGCCGGGCAGACCCTGTTGTGCAAGGCCATGGGCCTGAAAGTGCCGCACTGGGACGCACAACGTTTCGACCCCGAGCGCCTGTACGTCGAAGACTGCGGCATCGCCGTGCCAAGGGTGATCCAAACGGCACGGTTGGGCATTCCCCACGGGCGCGACGAGCACCTGCCGTACCGCTTCGTCGATGCCGAATACGCCCGTTTCTGCACCCGGAACCCGCTGCGCCGGGGCCAAGTCGAAGGGCAAGACTTTTTCACCCTCAAACAAGGAAGCTGAAACATGGGCCAATGGCTCGACAGCCTGACAGGCTGGCTCAGCGCCAACCCCCAGTGGCTTGGCCTGGCGATTTTTTTGGTGGCGTGCGTCGAGTGCCTGGCCATTGCCGGCATCATCGTGCCGGGCACGGTACTGCTGTTTGCCGTTGCCGTGCTGGCCGGCAGTGGTGCATTCAGCCTGGGTGAAACCCTGCTGCTGGGGTTCCTCGGCGGCCTGCTCGGTGACGCGCTGTCATACACTGTCGGCAAGTACTTCCACCAGAACATCCGCCGCCTGCCGCTGCTTCGCCATCACCCCGAATGGATCGGCAGCGCCGAGGCCTACTTCCAGCGCTACGGCATCGCCAGCCTGCTGGTCGGCCGCTTCATCGGCCCGCTGCGGCCGATGCTGCCCATGGTGGCCGGGATGTTCGATATGCCGCTGCCGCGCTTCATCGCCGTCAGCCTTGTGGCGGGTGCCGGTTGGTCGGTGGCCTATCTGCTGCCCGGCTGGGCCACCGGTGCGGCCATGCGCCTGCCCTTGCCGGAAGGTTTCTGGCTGGATGCCGGCATCATCGCCGGGACCCTGGCGGTACTGATCGGCCTGAGCCTGAACAGCAGCCTGCGCGATCAGCGTCATGGTACCCGGCTGATCGCCGGCCTCAGCTTCATCGCCCTGACGGCGGTGTTTCTTGGCTGGCCCTACCTGCAGGCCTTCGATCAAGGCGTGATGACGCTGGTGCAGGAGCACCGTAGCAAAGCCATTGACGGCACCGTGGTGCTGGTGACCCGCTTGGGCGACTTCAAGACCCAGTTTTTCCTGGGCGGTTTGCTGACCGGCTTGCTGCTCCTGGCGCGTCAGTGGCGCCATGCCCTGTTCGCGGGCGGTACGCTGATTGGCACGGCGCTGGCCAATGGCACGCTCAAATGGCTGTTCGCCCGAGCCCGCCCTGAAGTACTCAGCGACCCGTTGACCAGCTACAGCATGCCCAGCGGGCACAGTTCGGCATCGTTCGCATTCTTCCTGACCCTGGCGGTGCTGGCCGGGCGCGGCATGCCGCCGCGCATGCGCCTGACCTGGGTGATGCTGGGCTGCATCCCGGCGCTGGCGATTGCCTTGTCGCGGGTGTACCTGGGTGCCCATTGGCCGACCGACATCATGGCCGGTGCCCTGCTGGCCTGTTGCGTGTGCGCTCTGAGCCTGACCCTGGTACAGCATCGGCAGCCGCTGACAGCACTGCCGCAAAAAGTCTGGTGGCTGGTGCTGCCGGCGTGTATCGCGCTGCTGGCGTTCTTTGCCATGCACGCGCTGCCTCATGCCCTGCTTCGCTACCAGTACTGATGTTGCCTTCACCGGCCTCTCGCGGCTCAAGCCGCACCTACAGGTATTGTTCGGTCCTGTGGGAACGGCTTCAGCCGCGAAGAGGCCTGAGCTCAATCAGGCGAACAACTCACCCTGAATGCGCTCCAGCAGCTTCTGGATCTCTTCCAGCCGCTGCGCCGGCGAGTCGATCGCCAGCAAGTCCAGCTTGTCCTCTTCCATGAACGGCAACAGGTACGCCAGTTGGTTGGCCAGGGCCTGGCGCCCGTCGACGTCCCGCGGCATGTCCAGCGCCTCGACCATCGGATGCTCGCCCAGGGCCACCAACAGCGCCAGCAAGTCATCGTCGTGATCGGTGAGCGGGCTGTCCGGTTGCTCCGCCAGCCAATGCACCTCGCCGACCAGCAATTGGTCCTTCTGCACTTCGGTCTGGCTCAACTCGAAGCGCCGTACACCTTCCACGCGAATACCCAGCAAACCGTTGTCCTGCTGGACGAAGTCACGAATCATCGCCTCGCAACCGATCGAAGCCACCACCGGCGGCGCCTTGCCGACCTGCTCGCCTTCGACGATGCACACCACGCCAAAGCCAGTGCCCTGCTTCATGCAGCGGCCAATCATGTCCAGGTAACGCGCCTCGAAGATCTGCAGATCCAGCAGGCAACCGGGAAACAACACGGTATTGAGGGGAAACAGCGGTAGCGTCATCACAACTCCTCAAGCCACCAGGCTGACCGCCAACGGCAGGAACACCGCCGTGGCCACCCCCATCAGGCTCATCGCCAGTGCGGCAAAAGCGCCGCACTCGTCACTTTCCTGCAAGGCCACCGAAGTGCCCACGGCATGAGCCGTCACACCTAGCGACATGCCACGCGCCTCCGGGCTGTGCACACCCAGCCGGGTCAGCAATGCCGGGCCGAAGATTGCCCCGATCACCCCGGTAATCAACACGAACACGGCCGCCAGCGCCGCCACGCCACCAATCTGTTCCGCCACCAGCATGGCGATCGGCGAAGTGACCGATTTCGGCGCCATGGTCATCAGGATCATGTGTTCGGCACCGAACCACCAGCCCAGCAGCAAGCAGCAGACCGTGGCGAACAGGCCTCCGATTACCAGCGTAGTAAAAGTCGGCCAGAACAGCTGCCGGATGCGCCGAAGGTTGAGATAGAGCGGCACCGCCAGGGCCACGGTGGCGGGGCCGAGGAGGATGTTCATGATTTCGGTGCTTTTGCGGTATTCGGCGTAGCCAATGCCGCAGGTCAGCAGCACGCCGATCACCAGCAGCATCGACACCAATACCGGTTGCAGGAACAGCCAGCGGGTCTTTTCGTAGGCGGCCAGCACTATCTGGTACGCGCCCAACGTGATGCCGATACCGAACAAGGGATGGTGGATGACCGCGTCGAGCGCGCCCTGCCAATCAAAGATCATGGCGACTCCTCGTGCTTGCCGTGTTGGCGGTCGATGAGCTTCTGCATCAGCAGGCCGACGAACACCAGGGTGACCAGGCAGGAAATCAGCAACGCACCGGCAATCGCCCAGAAGTCTGCGGCAATGTCCTTGGCGTAGACCATCACCCCCACCGCCGGTGGCACCAGCAGCAATGGCAGGTAACGCAGCAGGCTACCGGCGGCCTCGCTCAGCGGCTTGCCGACCTCGCCGCGAGCCATGAGGAAAAACAGCAGCAACAACAGGCCGATGATCGGGCCCGGCAGAATCGGCACACACAAGTGATTGAGCGCCGTACCCAGCAGCTGAAACAGCACCAGCCAGGTCAAACCACGCAACAGCATAAGGATCTCCTTCAGGCACGCCGCGTCATTATAAGCACGCGCTGCGTATAAGCCGATATTCGCCGAAATGCGGGCTTCTTGACTGAAACGGTTCGCCGTGCTGATCTTGCACTTTCGTACCAAAAGACAACCTGGAGAGTCGCGATGCCCTATGTACCGGTAAACGAGCTATCGCAGTACGTTGGAAAGGAGCTGGGACGTTCCGACTGGCTGAAGATCGACCAGCAGCGCATCAACCTGTTCGCCGAAGCCACCGGCGATTTCCAGTTCATCCATGTCGACCCTGAAAAAGCGGCGAAAACCCCGTTCGGCACCACCATCGCGCACGGTTTCCTGACCTTGTCGCTGATCCCCATGCTGATGATGGACATCCTGGTACTGCCTGAGGGGTTGAGGATGGTGGTCAATTATGGACTCGACAGCGTGCGTTTCATCCAGCCGGTAAAGGTCGACAGCAAGGTTCGACTGAAGGTGGACCTGGGTGAGGTGACCGAGAAGAAGCCCGGGCAGTGGCTGCTCAAGGCGACCGCTACCCTGGAGATCGAAGGCGAAGAGAAGCCGGCCTATATCGCTGAACCCCTCTCGCTCTGCTTCGTCTGACAGGGCCGATTTGCGGGTGAACCCGCTCCCATAGGATCGCCACACGGCAAGGCCTTGTGCCGTACCTGCGCGAGCGGACTCACCCGCGAACAATCCAACACCGATTCCGATTGGATCACAGATACCTGCGCCCCGTATTCTGCGGCATACTCGGCAGACCTTTTGCCCGGATTCCGCCATGCGTCCACTGCTCCCCCTCGCACTGACCCTGATGCTCGCAGCCTGTGGCGATGGTGAATCGTTGTCCCCGCCTGACGCGCGCCTGCCCGACGGTGGCCGCTACCGTGGGCAGGTGGTCGATGGGTTGCTGCAGGGCGAGGGGCGCATCGACTACCCCAACGGCAGCTGGTACGCCGGCAGCTTCAAGGACGGCCAGTGGCACGGCCAGGGCGAGTGGCACGGCAGCAATGGCGAGATCTACCGAGGCCAGTTCGACAAGGGGCTGTTCCACGGCCTGGGCGACCTGACCACCCCCGGCAGCCACTATGCCGGCACCTTCAGCCACGGCCGACGTGACGGTGAAGGTACGCTCAAGCAGGCCGACCTGACCTACCGCGGCCAATTCAAGGATGACCAGTACGAAGGCGCAGGCGAACTGGAAATGGCCGACGGCAGCCGCTACCAAGGCTTGTTCGCCAAAGGCAAACCCAATGGCGCTGGCGTGCGCAGCGATGCCAGCGGCAACCAGTTCAGCGGCCGCTTCGTCGATGGCCAGTTGCAGGGCAGCGGCACCTACGACAGCGTCGATGGCGAGCAATACATCGGTGAGTTCAAGGACAACCGCCTGGAGGGTCGTGGCCGCTACGAGAACGCCGACGGCGACGTCTGGATCGGCGAGTTCAAGGACGGTTCGCTGACCGGGGAAGGCGAATTGCTCGGCAGCGACGGCAGCCACTACAAAGGCACCTTCGTCGACTGGCACCTGTCTGGCCAAGGCAGCCTGCAGTTGCCGGATGGCAGCCAGTACGTCGGCGGTTTCGACAACGACGCCTACCAGGGCCACGGCAAGCTGACGCTGGCCAGCGGCCAGGTCGAAAGCGGCTTCTGGGTCAATGGTGTGCGCGTACGTGACCAGAAAGGCAAGCTACTGCCCGACCCGCTGGACCTGGCCCTGCTCAATCAGGGCCGCCTGCTCGATGAAGCCCTGGCGCGGGTACCGCGCTCGGCGCCGCCCGTCCAGCTGTACAGCCTCGTAGTGGCCGGTGATGGCCAGCAGAGCGTGTTCCTGCGCGAAGCCGACTATGTCAGCAACATGCTCAATGTGCGTTTCGGTGCCCGTGGCCAGGTCACCTTGGTCAACCACCGCGACCAGATGACCACCCGCCCCATGGCCACCCGCGAGAATCTCAGCCGCGCCGCCCGCACCCTGGCCGAACGCAGCGGCCCGGAAGACTTGATCTTCATCTACCTGACCAGCCACGGCAGCCAGGACCACCAGCTGGTGCTCGACCAACCGCGCCTGCAGCTGGCCGACCTGTCCGCCGACGAATTGGCCAGCGCCCTGGCCCCGCTCAAGGACCGCGACAAGATCATTGTCATCTCCGCCTGTTATTCAGGTGGCTATATCCCCCCGCTCAAGGATGACCGTACGCTGATCATGACGGCCGCCCGTGCCGACCGGGTGTCGTTCGGGTGCTCGGAAGAAGCTGACTTCACCTACTTCGGCGATGCCTTGTTCGCCGAGGCCTTGAACCAGACCGATGACCTGAAACAAGCGTTTGAACTGGCGCGCGCCAGTGTTGCCGAAAGAGAACGGAGGGAAGGTTTCGAGGCCTCCGAACCCCAGATCTGGGCGCCGCCCGCAGTACTGGCACACTGGCAACAACTGCGTAAGCACCAGGCCGAGGAAGCCTTGCGTAATGCGGCACAGGCCAAGCCGGAGGAACAGGCAAAAACGCCTGCCAGCCGCTAAGCTTGTGTGTAACAAGGGAGAGACATCATGTATTTGACGCCTCAGCATGTCCTGCTTGCCGGTGCCACCGGCCTTACTGGTGAGCACCTGCTCGACCGCCTGCTCAACGAACCCACCATCAGTCGCGTGCTGGCCCCGACCCGTCGGCCACTGGCCGAGCACCCCCACCTGGAAAACCCGGTGGGCGACCCCGCAGTGTTTCTCCCGCAACTGGCCGGCCGGGTCGATATTGCCTATTGCTGCCTGGGCACCACCCTCAAGCAGGCGGGCTCTGAGCAAGCGTTTCGCGCCGTCGATCTGGACATGGTCGTAGCCTTCAGCAAGCGCGCACGGGAAATGGGTGCGCGTCACCTGCTGGTAGTCAGCGCCCTTGGAGCAGACCCCAAGTCGTCGATCTTCTACAACCGGGTCAAAGGCGAAATGGAAGAAGCGCTCAAAGCGCAGGACTGGCCACAACTGACCATCGTACGGCCATCGTTGCTGCTCGGTGAACGGGTGGAACCCCGCCTGGGTGAGAAGCTGGCCTCGCCGTTCTCGAAGTTGATGCCAGGTAAATATCGCGGGATCGAGGCATGCACACTGGCACGGGCGTTGTGGCGCCTGGCGCTGGAAGAAGAGGACGGAATCCGCGTGGTCGAGTCCGACGAGTTACGCAGGCTCGGCAAGAATTAGCCGCTACAGGCCACCCGTAGCCTGAAACCCTATGCCTGCCGCCGTCAGCAATGACAGCGGCAGGAACAGCGTGTCCAGCAGCATGCTGCCAGGCAGGTCCAGGTGAGGATACGCCGGTGCCTCGGCCCCGAAGCGATCCTTGGGGCAGCAGCCACCCTTGATCACGTACAGATCCAGCCGGGTCCCGGCATACACCACTGGCGCCCCAGGCTTGTTGGCGTCCAGCGTACGCACCGTGGCGCAGCCGCCAAGCAGGCTTGCCGCCAGCAAGCCGGCCAGAAAGCGCCTCACTCATCAGCCCCGAAGTGATGCTCGCCCCAGCGCGGCAACATGTCCTGTGGAATGTTCAACAGGTTGAGAATGCGCGCCACGACGAAGTCGATCAGGTCATCGATGGTCTGCGGCTGATGATAGAACCCCGGTGCCGCCGGCAGGATCACTGCCCCCATCTGTGACAACTTGAGCATGTTCTCCAGGTGAATGGTCGACAACGGTGCCTCGCGTGGCACCAGGATCAGCTGCCGACGCTCCTTGAGGGTGACGTCGGCGGCTCGCTCGATCAGGTTGTTGCAGGCGCCGGTGGCGATTGCCGACAAGGTACCGGTTGAACACGGCACCACCACCATCGCCGCTGGCGCCCCAGAGCCCGAAGCCACCGGCGACATCCAGTCTTCCTTGCCATAGACACGGATCTGCCCATCGGCAGCACCCGTGTATTCGGTGAGAAACGCCTGCATGGCCTGCGGCTTGGCCGGCAGGAGCACGTCGGTCTCGGTGGCCATCACCAGTTGCGCAGCCTTGGAGATGAGGAAATGCACCTCGCGGTCCTCGCGCACCAGGCAATCGAGCAGGCGCAGGCCATATTGCACGCCGGAGGCGCCAGTCATGGCCAGGGTGATGCGTTCCGGGCCGCTCACTGCAGTGCCTCGGCCAACTTGCCATGCAGGCCGCCGAAGCCGCCATTGCTCATGATCACCACATGGGTACCCGGGCGAGCCTGGCCCTTGACCCGGTCGATGATCGCGTCAAGGCTGTCGGCCACCACACTGGGCACCTTGCATTGCGCGGCAGTGCCGGCCAGGTCCCAACCCAGGTTGGCGGGCGCGTACCAGATCACCTGGTCGGCGTCATTGACGCTTTCCGGCAGGCCATCTCGATGGGCGCCCAGCTTCATGGAGTTGGAGCGCGGCTCGATGATGGCGATGACCGGCGCTTCACCCACCCGCTTGCGCAAGCCGTCGAGTGTGGTGGCAATGGCCGTCGGATGGTGGGCGAAATCATCGTAGATGGTCACGCCCTGGACCTCAGCCACCTTTTCCATGCGCCGCTTGACGCTCTTGAACGCACTCAGGCCTTCGATACCCATTGCCGGCACAACGCCAACATGACGGGCGGCGGCCAGCGTGGCGAGGGCGTTGGCGACGTTGTGCTGACCGGTCAGTGCCCAGTCCACCACACCCTGCACCTCACCCTCGAACAGCACCTCGAAACGCGATCCGTCGGCACTGAGCAGGCGAGCCTGCCACTCGCCACCTTCACCGGTGGTCTGCACCGGGGTCCAGCAGCCCATGCCGATCACCCGCTCCAGCGCCTGCTCGGTGGTCGGGTGAATGACCAGGCCTTCGCTCGGGATGGTCCGTACCAGGTGATGGAACTGCCGCTCGATGGACGCCAGGTCAGGAAAGATGTCCGCGTGGTCGAACTCAAGGTTGTTGAGGATCGCGGTGCGCGGGTGGTAATGCACAAACTTCGAACGCTTGTCGAAGAAGGCGCTGTCGTATTCGTCGGCCTCGACCACGAAGAACGGTGTGCCGCCCAGGCGCGCCGACACCGAGAAGTTCTGCGGCACGCCGCCGATCAGGAAGCCCGGGCTCATGCCGGCGTGCTCCAGCACCCAGGCCAGCATGCTGCTGGTGGTGGTCTTGCCGTGGGTGCCCGCCACGGCCAGCACCCAGCGGCCCTGCAGCACATGGTCGGCCAGCCACTGCGGGCCGGACACATAAGGCAAGCCCTTGTTCAGCACATACTCCACCGCCGGGTTGCCCCGCGACATGGCGTTGCCGATCACTACCAGGTCTGGTGCAGGGTCCAGCTGAGCCGGGTCGTAGCCCTGGGTCAGCTCGATGCCCTGGGCTTCGAGCTGGGTGCTCATGGGCGGATAGACGTTGGCGTCGGAGCCGGTGACGCGGTGGCCGAGCTCTTTGGCCAGCACGGCCAGCGAACCCATGAAAGTGCCGCAAATACCGAGAATATGAATATGCATGGTCGACCTCGCAAAACTTCGAGGCAGGGTAGCCTAGGGCGAGAAAAATCGCACACGCTGTTTCGGTTATTACACGCGGCTGATGCCGTGTTTTCGAAGTTTTCGATATAAGGTATTGCGGCTGATGCCCAGGTGCTCGGCGACCCGGGTCAGGTGCCAGTGTTTTGCTTCCAGCACTTCCATCAGCGCCTGATGTTCAGCACTCTGCAATACATCGACGCCCTCCGAAACTTCAGGCTCGACAGCCGCTCCCACAGAGGGCGCGTACGTCTTGATGATGGCGGGAAGGTCCAGGAAGTGGATGATGGTGTCTTCGCACAGCGCCACCAAGGTCCGTAGCACGTTGCGCATCTGCCGGACGTTCCCCGGCCAGGCAAAGCCAAGCAGTGCCTGACGCGCCTCGGGCGCCAATCGGACCACCTGCCCCTGTGCCTCTTGATGCAGCAGGAAATCCAGCAACTGCTCCTTGTCACTACGCTCGCGCACCGCTGGCAGCGCCACCTCCAGGCCATTGAGCCGGTAGTACAGGTCTTCGCGGAAACTGCCCTGCTCCACCCGTTCCAGCAAGTCGCGGTGGGTGGCGCTGACGATCCGCACATCCACCGCCTGCGGCTCACCACCAATCGGCACCACCTGGCGCTCTTCCAGCACCCGCAACAGGCGGGTCTGCAACGCCAGCGGCATGTCGCCTATCTCGTCCAGCAACAAGGTACCGCCATCAGCCTGCAGCAGCTTGCCACGCATGCCCTCTTTGCGTGCTCCGGTAAAGCTGCCACCGCGGTAGCCGAACAGCTCACTTTCGATCAGGCTCTCGGGGATCGACGCACAGTTGACCGCCACGAACGGCTTGCCACGGCGCTGGCTGGCCTGGTGCACGGCCTGGGCAAAGGCTTCTTTACCGCAACCGGTCTCGCCGCGCAGCAGCAGCGGCACATCGCGCTCGAACACGCGCACGGCACGTTGAAAATCGTGTTGCAGGGCCGGGTCCAGCAGGCAGATGCCCGGCGCTGCGGCAGGCCTGGCCTGGGGCAGGCTGGCCGGCACCGTCCATCGCGGCGCCTGCGCCTGGCCGCGCAGGCTGGCGAACACCTGGCGTCCATCACGGGTGCGCAACGGCCAGACCGTACCGCCGCCTGGCGTAGCGCGGCTGAACAGCTCGTCGTGGCTGCAGGCGAAGAACATCTCCAGCGGTTTGCCCAACACGCCCCCGCGAATGGTGCCGAGCAGGTTCAGGGCACTCTGGTTGGCGGCGCAGATCCGACCATCGCCGTCGAACGCCAGCAACCCTTCACTGAACTGGCCGACCGACTCCGCCTGCACGTGGATGCGCAGCAACCACTGCTGCTCGAAATGACGCAGGAAATAGCAGCTCTCGATCATCTTCGCCGAAAGGTTGACCAGCGCCATGGTGTGGAACTGGCTCTGGCGCGACACGTCCGGCCGCGCCGAGGACACATCGAGCACCGCCAGCAGCTCACCGTGCGGGTCGAACACCGGGCTCGCCGAGCAGGTCAGCCCGGTATGGCGGCCGCGAAAGTGTTCATTCTGGTGAATGGTCAGGGCCTGGCGCTCGACCAGGCAGGTGCCGATGCCATTGGTACCCTCGCGCGCCTCGCTCCAGTCCGCGCCCAGCCACAGCCCGGCACGCTCGAAGTTGCGCCGCTCGCTGGGCGCGGTGACACAGTTGAGGATCACCCCTCGGGCATCGGTCAGCAGCACCGCATGGCCGGCACCGGAGAGCTGCTGGTGCAGGCTGTTCATCTCGCTGTCGGCGATCTTCAGCACCTGGCGCAGGCGCTCGCGGCTCTCGAGCAGGCGGCCGTGTTCCAGCACCACCGGCGCCTCGATCACTGACGGGTCGAGATGATAGTCGTCCAGGCAGCGCAACCAGGAGCGGGCAATCGACGGGTCGCTGCCAGCTTCACCACGGGCGACGGTATGCACCTGCTGGGCATGGCGGCTGAATGAGTTGCTCTGCATTTGTTGTTGTTCTCCGCAGATAGAGATTCACGCCAGCATCCTCCACCCGGGCAGGGTTTGCAACGTGCCCACCGGCAACGTGTCGCAAACGGTACAAAGTGTCACCCCGGGCGTGCCAGGCTTGGCACAGGGCCGCTTCCCGCCCGCATTGCAGCTTGACCCAAGTCATTGATTCCACTGGCTTGCACCACGCTGGCCCAACCTTTGCTCTACGCTTTCCAACTCCTCAACAAACATAACAGCCAGGAGACACACCATGCGTTACGCACATCCCGGTACCGAGGGCGCGAAGGTTTCCTTCAAGAAGCGCTACGGCAACTTCATCGGTGGCGAATTCGTGGCCCCCGTCAAAGGCCAGTACTTCGACAACACTTCCCCGGTGAACGGCCAGCTGATCGCCGAATTCCCGCGTTCCACTGCCGAAGACATCGAGAAAGCCCTGGATGCCGCCCATGCCGCCGCCGACGCCTGGGGCCGCACCTCGGTACAGGACCGCTCCAACATCCTGCTGAAGATTGCCGACCGTATCGAGCAGAACCTGGAAATCCTGGCCATTACCGAAACCTGGGACAACGGCAAGCCGATCCGCGAAACCCTCAACGCCGATATCCCGCTGGCCGTCGACCACTTCCGCTACTTTGCCGGCTGCATCCGCGCCCAGGAAGGCGGCGCTGCCGAAATCAACGAAAACACCGTGGCCTATCACATCCATGAGCCACTGGGTGTGGTCGGGCAGATCATCCCGTGGAACTTCCCGATCCTGATGGCCGCCTGGAAGCTTGCCCCAGCCCTGGCCGCCGGCAACTGCGTGGTGCTCAAGCCGGCCGAACAGACACCACTGGGCATCACCGTGCTGGTCGAGCTGATTGGCGACCTGCTGCCCAAAGGCGTGCTCAACGTGGTGCAAGGCTATGGCCGCGAGGCCGGTGAAGCACTGGCCACCAGCAAGCGTATCGCCAAGATCGCCTTCACCGGCTCCACCCCGGTCGGCTCGCACATCATGAAATGCGCGGCCGAGAACATCATCCCGTCCACCGTCGAGCTGGGTGGCAAGTCGCCGAACGTGTACTTCGAAGACATCATGCAGGCCGAGCCGAGCTTCATCGACAAGGCCGCCGAAGGCATGGTGCTGGCGTTCTTCAACCAGGGCGAGGTGTGCACCTGCCCATCGCGCGCGCTGGTGCAGGAGTCGATCTACCCGCAGTTCATGGAAGTGGTGATGAAGAAGGTCCTGCAAATCAAGCGCGGCGACCCGCTCGACACCGACACCATGGTCGGCGCCCAGGCCTCCCAGCAGCAGTTCGAGAAGATCCTCTCGTACCTCGACATCGCCCAGCAGGAAGGCGCCGAGCTGCTGACCGGCGGCAAGGTGGAAAAACTCGAAGGCTCGCTGGCCACCGGTTACTACATCCAGCCGACCCTGCTCAAAGGCAACAACCGCATGCGCGTGTTCCAGGAAGAAATCTTCGGCCCGGTGGTCAGCGTCACCACCTTCAAGGACGAAGCCGAAGCCCTGGCCATTGCCAACGACACCGAGTTCGGCCTCGGTGCCGGCGTGTGGACCCGCGACATCAACCGCGCCTACCGCATGGGCCGTGGCATCAAGGCGGGCCGCGTGTGGACCAACTGCTACCACCTGTACCCGGCGCATGCTGCATTCGGTGGCTACAAGAAGTCCGGCGTCGGCCGTGAAACCCACAAGATGATGCTCGACCACTATCAGCAGACCAAGAACCTGCTGGTGAGCTACGACATCAACCCGCTGGGCTTCTTCTAAAACAGTGCACTGGGGCCGCCGACTGGCGGCCCCAACCGCTCTGGCTCGCTTCCTGCAGTACCTATCACCATCGGCCCGGAGCCCTTCCGGCCATCAAGAAAAAGAACAGGTGAATCTATGCCAAGCGATCATTCCGCCGGCGTGCCGGCAGGTTCTTCCGTCGACTTCGAAAAAGTCGGTTCGGACTATTTCCAGCAACGTGAACTGAAAAAAGGCGCCGCCGGCTGGGTACTGCTGGTGGGCCTGGGCGTTGCTTACGTGATTTCCGGCGACTACGCCGGCTGGAACTTCGGCCTCGCTCAGGGCGGCTGGGGCGGCATGTTCCTCGCCACCTTGCTGATGGCGACCATGTACCTGTGCATGTGCTTCTCGCTGGCCGAGCTCTCCTCGATGATCCCCACCGCTGGCGGCGGCTACGGTTTTGCCCGCAGCGCCTTCGGCCCGTGGGGCGGCTTTTTGACCGGCACGGCGATCCTCATCGAGTACGCCATCGCCCCTGCCGCCATCGCCACGTTCATCGGCGCCTACTGCCAGTCATTGTTCGGCATCGGCGGCTGGATGATTTACCTGGCCTTCTATGTGGTGTTTATCGGCATTCACATCTTCGGCGTGGGTGAAGCGCTGAAACTGATGTTCATCATCACCGCAGTCGCAGCCATTGCCCTGGCCGTATTCCTGGTGGCCATGGTGCCCCATTTTGATGCAGCCAACCTGTTCGACATCGCCAAAACGGACGCCGCGGGCGCCAGCAGCTTCCTGCCATTCGGCTATGTCGGCGTGTGGGCCGCGATCCCCTATGCCATCTGGTTCTTCCTCGCCGTCGAAGGGGTGCCACTGGCCGCTGAAGAAACCAAGAACCCCAAGCGCGACCTGCCACGCGGCCTGATCGGCGCAATGCTGGTACTGCTGGCGTTCGCCCTGCTGATCCTGGTGGTCGGCCCTGGCGGCGCAGGCTCCGAAGCCCTGAAGGCCTCGGGCAACCCGCTGGTCGAAGCACTGGCCAAGGCCTACGGCGGCTCCACCTGGATGGGCAGTTTCGTCAACCTGGTAGGCCTGGCCGGCCTGATCGCCAGTTTCTTCTCGATCATCTACGCCTATTCGCGGCAGATCTTCGCCCTTTCTCGCGCGGGCTACCTGCCGCGCAAGCTGTCGGAAACCAACCAGAGCAAGGCCCCGGTCATGGCGCTGGTGATCCCCGGGATCATCGGTTTCGCCCTGTCGCTGACCGGCCAGGGTGACCTGCTGATCCTGGTGGCGGTATTCGGTGCCACACTGTCGTATGTGCTGATGATGGCCGCGCACATCACCCTGCGTATCCGTCGGCCAAAAATGGAACGCCCTTACCGCACCCCCGGCGGCATCTTCACCTCGGGCCTGGCCCTGGTGCTGGCCTGTATCGCCGTGGTCGCGGGCTTCCTGGTCGACCCACGGGTGGTGATTGGCGCTGCCGTGATCTACGCGGTATTCATCGCCTATTTTGCGTTGTACAGCCGCCACCACCTGGTTGCCGGCACACCGGAAGAGGAATTCGCCGCGATCCAGAAGGCCGAAGAGGCACTGCACTGATCGCCGCCACCTGCCGCGGGCCAGCCCGCGGCTCTGGAGATTCTGTATGGCAAGTTTCGTACACACGGTGGGCCACCTGGTCTATCGCTTCGACAGCCTCAAGGACGTGATGGCCAAGGCCAGCCCGGCCCGTTCCGGAGACTTTCTGGCCGGCGTCGCCGCCAGCAACGACGGCGAACGGGTGGCCGCGCAGATGGCCTTGGCCAACATCCCGCTGACGCATTTTCTGAATGAAGCTTTGATCCCCTATGAACAGGACGAGATCACCCGGCTGATCGTCGACACCCACGACGCCCAGGCCTTCGCCCCGGTCAGCCACCTGACCGTTGGCGGCCTGCGCGACTGGCTGCTCAGCGAAGAAGCTGATGAGCGGAGCCTGAGCGCCCTCGCCCCGGGGCTGACCCCGGAAATGGCCGCCGCCGTGTCGAAGATCATGCGTGTGCAGGACCTGGTGCTGGTGGCGCAGAAGATCCGCGTGGTCACCCGGTTCCGCGGCACCATGGGCCTGCGCGGGCGCCTGTCGACCCGCCTGCAACCCAACCACCCGACCGACGAGCCGGCCGGTATCGCCGCCAGCATCCTCGACGGCCTGCTCTACGGCAACGGCGACGCCATGATCGGCATCAACCCGGCCACCGACAGCATCGCCTCGATCTGCGCCCTGCTGGAAATGCTCGACGCCATCATCCAGCGCTATGACATTCCCACCCAGGCCTGCGTGCTGACCCACGTCACCACCTCGATCGAAGCGATCAACCGCGGCGTGCCGCTGGACCTGGTGTTCCAGTCGATCGCTGGCACCGAGGCGGCCAACGCCGGCTTCGGCATCAACCTTAACGTGCTGCAGGAAGGCTACGAGGCCGGCCTGTCGCTCAAGCGCGGCACCCTCGGGCAGAACCTGATGTACTTCGAAACCGGCCAAGGCAGCGCGCTGTCGGCCAATGCCCACCACGGCGTCGACCAGCAAACCTGTGAGACCCGCGCCTACGCCGTGGCCCGCCACTTCAAGCCGTTCCTGGTCAACACCGTGGTCGGCTTCATCGGCCCCGAATACCTGTACAACGGCAAGCAGATCATCCGCGCCGGCCTCGAAGACCACTTCTGCGGCAAGCTGCTCGGCGTGCCGATGGGCTGCGACATCTGCTACACCAACCACGCCGAAGCCGACCAGGACGACATGGACACCCTACTGACCCTGCTGGGCGTGGCCGGGATCAATTTCATCATGGGCATCCCAGGCTCCGACGACATCATGCTCAACTACCAGACCACGTCGTTCCACGATGCGCTGTATGCGCGCCAGACCCTGGGCCTGAAGCCCGGGCCGGAATTCGAAGCCTGGCTGCAACGCACCGGCATCTTCACCCAGGCCGATGGCCGCGTGCGCTTTGGCGACAACCTGCCGCCGGCATTCCGCCAGGCCTTGGCACAGCTGGCTTAGAGGTGACCATGGCAGACCGATCCCCCACCCCGGACAACCCTTGGCTGGCCCTGCGCAACCTGACCCCGGCACGCATCGCCCTGGGCCGTTGCGGTACCAGCCTGCCCACCGGTGCGCAACTGGACTTCCAGTTCGCCCACGCCCAGGCCCGCGACGCCGTGCACCTGGCCTTCGACCACGCCACCCTGAGTGAACAGCTCAAGGACCGTGGCCGCGATTGCCTGGTGCTGCACAGCGCCGCCACTGACCGCCACCAATACCTGCAACGCCCCGACCTGGGTCGGCGGCTGAACCAAGACTCGGCCGAGCGCTTGCGCCAGCATGCCCAGACCAACCCTGAAGGCGTCGACCTGGCCATCGTGGTCGCCGACGGCCTTTCGGCCCTGGCCGTGCACCGCCATACCCTGCCATTCCTGGCCCGCTTCGAAGAGCAGGCCGCAGCCGATGGCTGGACCAGCGCCCCGGTGGTGCTGGTCGAGCAAGGCCGGGTTGCCGTGGCGGACGAAGTGGGCCAGTTGCTCGGGGCACGCATGACCGTGATGCTGATCGGCGAGCGCCCAGGGCTGAGCTCGCCAGACAGCCTGGGCCTGTATTTCACCTACGCCCCAAAGGTCGGCCTGACCGATGCCTACCGCAACTGCATCTCCAACATCCGCCTGGAGGGCCTGAGTTACGGCATGGCGGCCCACCGCCTGCTATACCTGATGCGCGAAGCCTGCCGGCGGCAGCTTTCCGGTGTGAATCTGAAGGACGAAGCCGAGGTCCATAGCATCGACAGTGAAAATACCCCCAACCAGCGCGGCAACTTTCTGCTCGGTGAAGGTTAAAGAACCTGTAACGGAAGGCGGATTGCACTGACGGCCAGCATTGGGGCAGCATGCCCATGAAAGCTGCAGGCATTCCGCCGTTTCCCCAAATGGACTCTGAGGGCCGCACATGCGCATCATCAAGGCAACCCTGGAACACCTCGACCTGCTCACCCCGCTGTTCGTCAGATACCGCGAGTTCTACGGGCAGCTCCCTTTCCCCGACAGCTCGCGTGCCTTTCTCGAGAAACGCCTCAAACGCGACGAATCGGTGATCTACCTGGCCTTGGCGGATGACGATGACGGTAAATTGCTCGGTTTCTGTCAACTGTACCCGAGCTTTTCATCGCTTTCGCTGAAACGCGTATGGATCCTCAACGACATCTTTGTCGCCGAAGACTCGCGGCGCATGCTGGTGGCCGACCATCTGATGCGCGAGGCCAAGAAAATGGCCAAGCAGACCCAGGCCGTGCGCATGCGGGTATCGACCAGCGCCAACAACGAGGTGGCGCGCAAGACCTATGAGTCGATCGGCTTTCGCAAGGACACCGAGTTCGAGAACTACATCTTGCCGATCAGCCAGGACTGACCATACCGGCCTCTTCGCGGGTAAACCCGCTCCCACGGAGAGGCCCGGACAGGCTTGCACGGTAACCCCTCGCTACAAACTCTACGGGCAGGTTTCCTACTTGGCCGTATAATGCTTCGACCTGTCATGTGTGAAATTTTACCCACTCACAGGTAGTCATGCCGACGCCCAGGGCATTGTCCGTCATCGCGTGCCCGTATAGGCGGGTCAAGAACACAGGTGCTGTACATGGAATTCAACCCGCTGGACTTAATCCTGCATCTCGATACCTACCTCGATCTGCTGGTCACCAACTACGGCCCCTGGATCTACGCGATCCTGTTTGCTGTGATCTTCTGCGAAACCGGCCTGGTGGTAATGCCGTTCCTGCCGGGCGACTCGCTGCTGTTCATCGCCGGCGCCGTAGCCGCAGGGGGCGGCATGGACCCGGTCCTGCTGGCAGGCCTGCTGATGGCCGCGGCCATCCTCGGCGACAGCACCAACTACATCATCGGTCGCACCACAGGCGAAAAACTGTTCAGCAACCCCAATTCGAAGATCTTCCGCCGCGACTACCTGCAGCGGACCCACGACTTCTATGAACGCCATGGCGGCAAGACCGTAACCATGGCGCGCTTCCTGCCGATCCTGCGCACCTTCGCGCCGTTCGTGGCCGGTATCGCGCACATGCACTACCCGCGTTTCCTGGGCTTCAGCGTGGCCGGTTCGCTGCTGTGGGTCGGTGGCCTGGTGACCCTGGGCTACTTCTTCGGCAATGTGCCGTTCATCAAGCAGCACCTGTCGCTGATGGTGGTCGCTATCATCCTGCTGTCGCTGGTACCGATGATCCTCGGCCTGCTGCGCAGCCGCCTGGGCCGCACCGCCAAGGCCCACTGACAGCAGGCATGTGGTCCTTCAGCGCCTGGCGGCGCAAGCGCACACTCGCACGCTACCCGATCGACCCACAGCAATGGCAGGTGATCCGTGATCGCCTGCCGATGCTCGATGGCATCACCGATGCCGAAGACCAGTGGCTGCGCGAAGCCTGCATCCTGTTCCTGCTCGACAAGCACCTGACCACCCTCCCCGGGGTCGAGCTGGACGACGAGCAGCGCCTGTTTCTCGCCGCCCAGGCACAGCTACCACTGCTGCACCTGGGCGAGTTGAACTGGTACCAGGGCTTCCACGAGATCATTCTCTACCCCGATGACTTCAAGAGCCCGCAGCGCCACCGCGATGCCACTGGCGTGGAGCACGCGTGGGATGCCGAACACAGCGGCGAAGCCTGGCAGCAAGGGCCGATCATCCTGGCCTGGGCCGGGGTGCTGGCCAGTGGCGGCTGGGAGGCCTACAACCTGGTGATTCACGAGCTGGCACACAAGCTCGACATGCTCAATGGCGATGCCAACGGCCTGCCGCCGCTGCACCCCGGCATGCGCGTGGAAGACTGGGCAGCGGCCATGCAGCAGGCCTACGACGACCTCAACCGCCAGCTCGACGCCGACCCCGACGCTGAAACCGCCATCGACCCCTACGCGGCGGAAAACCCGGCGGAATTCTTCGCCGTCACCAGTGAGTATTTCTTCAGCGCTCCCGACCTGCTGCAGCAGGCTTATCCACAGGTGTACCAGCAGCTGTCGCTGTTCTACCGGCAGAACCCGCTCGAGCGCCTGCTGAAGCTGCAGGCCGGTCACCCGGATTACCGCGAAAGCCACGCCTGATGCGGCCGCACATCCGTCCACACGTGGCATGGCCTGGCAGAATGTGCCTATAATCGCCGCCACTTTTTTGATCAAACACGGGGGCACTGCCCAATGAGCTACAGCAAGATTCCGGCTGGCAAAGACCTGCCGAACGACATCTACGTCGCCATCGAGATCCCGGCCAACCACGCGCCGATCAAGTACGAAATCGACAAGGACAGCGACACCCTGTTCGTCGATCGCTTCATGGCCACCCCGATGTTCTACCCGGCCAACTACGGTTTCATCCCGAACACCCTGGCCGACGACGGTGATCCGCTGGACGTGCTGGTCGTAACCCCATACCCGGTTGCTCCTGGCTCGGTTATCCGTGCCCGTCCGGTCGGCGTGCTGAACATGACCGACGACGGCGGCGGCGACGCCAAGGTCATCGCCGTGCCTCACGACAAGCTGAGCCAGCTGTACGTCGACGTGAAGGAATACACCGACCTGCCAGCCCTGCTGATCCAGCAGATCGAGCACTTCTTCGCCAACTACAAGGATCTGGAGAAGGGCAAGTGGGTCAAGATCGAAGGCTGGGAAGGCGCCGACGCCGCCCGCGCCGCGATCACCAAATCGGTCGCTGCCTACAAAGGCTGATACCGCTTTACTGAAAAAACCCCGCCTCGGCGGGGTTTTTTTATGGGTCACGCTGGAGGTCGGTAAAAAATCCTACCCTGTCCTACGCCTTTGCCCTACATCCCGGCATTTTTCACACCGTTCACATCAACATCACGTTCATTTCGCTACTAGCAATCGGCCGCTACACTCGGCGCTATGAACAGATCCGGTGACCGCCTCAAGGCACTCCTTCGGGAATGTGGCCTGACCCCTTCAGAATTCGCTGCCCAACGCCGCGTCTCGTCGCAGCACATCAACAACTGGTTCACCCGGGGCATCCCGATTGCCCGGCTCGATGAAATGGCCGAGTTGTTCTGTGTGCAGCGCCGCTGGTTGCAAACCGGCGAAGGCCCCAAGCACCCGCATTCGTTGCTGCGCATGTACGCGCCCCAGACCATTCCGACGCACAATGCCGGTTTGCCATCGGAGTCGCCTGCTGCCTTGGTGCACGTGCCCTTTCACGAACTGCGCAACGGCCAGCTCATAGCGCTCGACGGCCACCACATGGCAATGCCGGCACCTGCGCTGGAGGCATTGGCCGTGCCCGTGGACCAAGCCATCTGCATGACCATGCCTGCCGCCAACATGGCGCCGTGGATCCCGCGCGATGCCATCCTGGCGATCGACCTCAGCTACACCCGGGTGGTGGATGGCGAGATCTATGCCCTGCTGCACAACGGCAGGCTCAGGGTGAACAGCCTGAGCCTCGGCCATCAAGGCACGCTGTGCCTCCATAGCCACAATCGGCGCGAGGTGGTGGAGCGCTATACACCGCTACAATGCAAGGCGCAGAAGCTTGAGGTACTGGGCTGGGTGTTCCACTGGTCGCATTACCGCCAGCGACGCCCCGACTGACACACGCTATGCCATTTTTTGCTGGGCATACTGCGCCAGCCCTTGTATGCTACGCGGCACATTCAGCCCCGGCCGGCGCAAGCCGCGTTGCAGAGGGCTCGGCGACGCTCCACACGACCGTTTGCCATCTCTTTCAGGCCCTTGCTGGCCACACAGTTAAGGCGGTTGCGACTTACCATAAATTAGTCGGAAGCGTCCCCGAGAAGCCGGCCACAAGCCGGCTTTTTAATGCCCGCTGTCAATGCAACATGCCCAACTCGGCATCATCCATCAGCGCCTTGGCCATCGCGCTCAGGTAATGCGAGGCCCAGATCATCATCGGTTTCTCTTCCATCAGGCCGAGTATGGTCAGTTCGCGCACGTAGCCCATCAGTTCAGAGGCCTGTTCGCGGGCATCGCGACAAGGGATGCCGGGTTCGATGCGGAACAATGGGTGGGTCTGGTTTTCACCTTGGAAGAAGGTCGTCTTGCCGACGGTGCATTGGGTGTTGTCTGTGGTCACTGGTCAATCTCCCTGAAAATTCTCGAATGCCTGGGCGGGCCTCATCGCGGATAAATCCGCTCCTACAAAGACCGCGCATTACCCGAGGTCTGTGACGCACCTCAACCTGTAGGAGCGGATTTATCCGCGTTTGGCAGGCTCAGGCAACGCATCACCTGCGTCTTAGTGTAATGTCCGAGGCCCAGTAGGCATCTGCACCTGGATCAAAGCGGATTCGAGCAAAGCCCGCAGCGCCTCCAGCTCATGCATCGAGGCCATCATCAGGATCGACGCTGGTGACTTGGGCTGCAGCAGCAACGCCTGATGCACCACGGTAGTCGCGCACAGCGCGTAGTCGGTGGCCTGGATCAGGGTGTCTTCGAGGGAGTGAATATCGTGGGGTGGATCAGGGACAATCTTAAGCATGGTGAACCTCGTCTGTATTCGAAGGGACCACCACGTCATCACTTGCATTTGATGGGTGGCGGCTACGCACGGGTCTGCAAGACCGGACAGACGAGAACCGGCAGATCCGAAGATCTCCCGCACGCAGCCACCATTGACCGAATGTGCTGGCAAGCAGCAATTCGGAAAGCGGTACTGATGTCTGTACGGGCTTGCAGGCCCGGTCGCTGCGTTGACAACGACTGGGCCACACTAAGCCGCCAGAAACACCACCGCAATGGCCCAAGGGCGCTAGGAAGCTAATTCAGAAATGGACTACAAACAACGGGAATTTTCTGAACTTCAGAAGTCATATCGCGCCCCGACCATCATGCTCCGCGATGGCCCATAGAAGTTGAACGTCGAGGTCGAGCCCACCCGCGACAGGTAATCCCGGTCGAACAGGTTGTTGACGTTGAAGGTCGCCGTCAGCTTCGAGGTCACCGGGTACGACAGCATCGCATCCACTGTGGCATAGCCCGGCGCATCAATGCGCACGCCGCCGTTCTCGGAGTAGAAGTTGCTCATCGCCGACACGCCGCCACCAATGGCCAGCCCGTTCAACGGGCCTTGGCTGATGGTGTACTTGCTCCACAGCGACGCCTGATTACGCGGCATGATGAAGAAGGTGGTTTCGGCATCGCCCTTGACAGTGTCGGTTTCCATCCAGGTGTAGCCCGCCAGCAGCTCCCAGTTCGGCGTGAGCTTGCCGCTGACTTCCACTTCCGCGCCCTTGACCCGGGTCTTGCCGGAGGCGACCGAGAACCCGGTGTCCACGCCATCGGCATCGTACTCGGTGCTGGCGCGGTTCTTGTCGGTCAGGCGGAACACCGAGAAGCGGGTATTCAGGTCGCCACCGAAGTAGCTGCTTTTCAGGCCGAATTCGTACTGCTCGCCCTGGCGCGGCTTGAGCACCCGGCCGTTGCCGTCGGTGTCCGACTGGGGCTTGAACACCTGCGAATAGCTGGCGTACAGCGCGTGGTTTTCGGTGAGGTCGTAGACCAGGCCGCCATAGGGCGTGAAGCGGCCATCGACGCGCTTGTTGTCGTCGACTGTCGAGCCGCTGTTCAGGGTGGTGGTGTAGAAATCACCGCGATACCAGCTGAAGCGGCCACCGGCAATCAGCGCCAGGCGCTCGACCGGGCGGAAGGTGACCTTGGAATACAGGCCGTATTCCTCTTCCTGCATGCCGGTCTCGGTGCTGTAGTTCGGCGACGGCTTGGCGAAGCGCGTCGGTGTGTAGGTGTTGACGTTGATGCTACCCAGATTGGTGGTGCCGTTGAGGTACTCGGTGTCGTAGTTCTTGTAGTCGGTGCCGACCACGAATTCGCTGACCTGGCCGAAGGTTTCGAACGGCTGGCTGTAGCTGGCGTCCAGCGAGTAGGTGTCCTGGGTGAAGTCGCGGGCGCTGGCACGTTCGGAGTTGGCCCCGGTGGTCGCGTTGGTCGCGGTGAAGGCATACAGGTAGTTGGTGTCGCGGTGCGAGCCGCGGGCGGCGACGCGGCCATAGCCACCGTTGTCGAAGTGGTGGGTCAGCTCGGCGACCAGGTCGGTGGTTTTGCCGTCGAAGTAGTTCCAGTCGGCGCCGAGGAACTTCGAATGGCTGAAATCAGGCACCTCGCCCGACAGCGTCGCCGGGTAGCCGTTGTGCGGCGTGATGTTCTTCACTTCGTGGATCAGGCCGAACGACAGTGTGGTGTCGTCGTCCAGGTCGATGTCCAGCGCGCCGTAGTAGCTGTTGCTGGTGTTGGCGTTGTAATCGACTTCACCGTTGGTGTCGTCACGCGAGGCAATGAAGCGCCCACGCACCCGGCCGGCCTCATCCAGCGGCCCGCTCAGGTCGATTTCTTCGTGGTTGGTGTCCCAGGTGCCATAACTGCCTTCGACATGGCCCTGGAATTCGGCGGTCGGGCGCTTGCGCACCATGTTGACGATGCCGCCCAGCTCGCTGGTGCTGCTGAACAGGCCGGCCGGGCCGCGCATGATCTCGACCCGGTCGAAGGCCGCCAGCGACGGCACGGTGCCGAAGATGCTGGCCATGGGCGCCGGCAGTCCGTCGATGTTGAATTCGCTGTACTCGTAGCCACGGGCGTAGATAGACGAACGGCCGCTGTCGTTGGTCAGGGTGCGCAGGCCTGCGGTGTACTTGGCCAGGTCATCCAGGTGCACGAACTGGCGGTCCTTGACGTAGTCCTGGGTGTACACGGTAATTGATTGCGGGATGTCCTTGAGTGCCGCCGGGGTCTTGGTGCCCACGGTGGCGGCATCGACGCTGTAACCACCAGTCTGTTCCGAGGGCAGCATGTCGTAGAGGCGGTTGCCTTCGATGGTCAGGGCCGGCAGGTCGAGCGACGTGTCGTCCGCAACCGCCTGGTTTGCCACTGTTTCAGCCAGTGCCGACAACGAAAACGGCGCCAGCAGCCCCAGCACCAGCCATCCCCGCACCCGTCGTGGGCTCCCCACACCTTTGAAACCGCTCATGACACACCCTTCGCCCAATTGATATTTAATCGCAAATGAAAAAATTTGCTTTTTGCGAACGATACCGGACGAAAAACCGAGGTGCAGCAGGATTAACCTTCTTAACACATGACGGCATCACGGGATGATTGCCCTTTGCCTGCTGGCAGTGGGATGATTGCTAACTGATATGAATTCTCATTAAAGACAACCGATGCCCACCACACTCCTCCTCGCCGAAGATGACGCACGCCTGCGTGAGGATCTGCAGCGCCACTTTCTCAACCGCGGTTTCCAGGTCAACGCCTGCGCCAGCGGCACCCAGGCGCTGAATGCCGTGCAGCACAGCCGATTCGACCTGGTGCTGCTGGACATCATGCTGCCAGGCATCGATGGCCTCAGCCTGCTCGACGAACTGCGCCGCCAGCAGGCCGTGCCGGTGATGCTGATGTCGGCGCTGGGCGCCGAGCAGGACCGTATCAGCGGCTTTACCCGGGGCGCAGACGATTACCTGCCCAAGCCCTTCAGCCTGGCCGAGCTGGACGCACGGGTGGATGCCCTGCTGCGGCGCGTGGCGTTCGGCCGTAATTCGCTGCCGCCCAGCGAAGCCGGCCCGCTGGTCTACGACCAGTACCTGCAGGACGTACTTCACCACGGCAAGGCCGCCGGCCTGACTGCCTCTGAATTCCGCTTGCTGGCCACGTTGAACGCCCACCCCGGCGAGGCCCTGAGCAAGCCGTTCCTGTACCAGGCCGTGCTACACCGGGCCTACACCCGCCTGGACCGCGGCCTCGATGTGCACGTGTGCAACCTGCGCCGCAAGCTGGCCGATATCGGTGCCCAGCACCTGCAGATCCAGGCCGTGCGCGGCCAAGGTTACCTGCTGGTCGACACGGAACACGCCTGATGCGCCGACACCCCTTGCTGTGGAAGCTGGCCGCCATGCAGGTCAGCTTCTGCCTGTTGCTGACCTGGCTGATCTGGACCTGGGGCCTGTCGGTGGAGCGCAGCACCTATTTTCTCTCCCAGGCCGACCAGGCCTACCTCGCCCGCTACGCGCAGCAGGCCGAACAGGCCTGGCAGCAAACGGGGGCGACAGGCGCCGAGGCCTTCCGTCGTCAGCTCGAACACGCCGAAGACACCTGGGCGGTACTGCTCGGGCCGCACCTGCAAAGCCTTGGCACCACGCCGCTGGACGCCGAAGAGGCCAGCCACCTGACCTTCATGCGCAAGCTCGACTGGCCGATGAGCCGGCGCCTGCAGGATGAACTGCCCTATGTCAGCATCGAGTTCCCGCAACACCCCGCGAACGGCCGCCTGGTGATGCAACTGCCGGAACGCCTGCTGCCCACCGGCCTCACACCCTGGACCCATGTCATCACCCATGGCGTCGCGCCCACACTGCTCGCCCTGCTGCTGGGCCTGGCGATCTATCGACAGCTGGTGGTGCCGCTCAACCGCCTGCGCGACCGTGCCGATGCCCTGCGCGCCGACGATCTGGAAAGCCCTGGTCTGCCCCTGCAGGAACGGCGCGATGAACTGGGCGAACTGGCGCAGGCCTTCGAACACATGGCCGGGCGCTTGCGGCAAAGCCTGGAGCAGCAGCGCCTGCTGCTGCGCACGCTGTCCCACGAATTGCGCACCCCTCTGGCGCGGCTACGCATCGCCCACGACAGCGACTTGCCGCCGGCGCAACTGCGTGAGCGCTTGGAGCACGAGGTCAACGTCATGCAGAAGCTGTTAGAGGACACCCTGGACCTGGCCTGGATGGACACCGAACAGCCGCAGTTACCCACCGAGCCGGTGCTGATGCTCTCCGTGTGGGAAGCGCTGTGCCAGGACATCTGCTTCGAAAGTGGCTGGGATCGCTCGCGCCTGCCCTGCTCGCTGGGCACCGATTGCCGGGTGCAGGTGCATCTGGACAGCCTGGCCCAGGCCCTGGAAAACCTGATGCGCAATGCCATCCGCCATTCGCCCGACGACGGCCGGGTCAGCCTTGATGGATGGCGTGAGGACGACTGCTGGCACCTGCGCCTGAGCGACCAGGGCCCCGGTGTGCCGCAAGCTGACCTCGAACGCATCTTCAAGCCTTACCAACGCTTGCCCGACAGTGGCGAAGGCTTTGGCCTGGGGCTGGCTATCGCCCGCCGCGCCGTCGAACTGCAAGGCGGTCGGTTGTGGGCCAGCAATGGTCACCCTGGCTTGTGCCTGCACGTGGTGCTGCCGATCGGCGAGGAATGTTTAGAAAGTTAATGCGCTTTACGCCCAAACAGCACTGATTATCATCTGGTCTTTCAGCTTTGCGCGCCTCGCAAAGCCCTGACGAGACGCCTGATGAGCAAGATGACCCTGCCCCTGATCATGGCGCTGGCGCTGGCCGCCCCGGTTGCCGTGGCGCAGCCAGCGCGTGAGCAGAAGATGGACACCTCGCTGCTGCAGCGCCAGGACCTGGCCTACCGCTTCAGCCACCTCGACCTGGACTCGGCCGACGGCCAGCGCCACTACCGCCTGTGGGTCGGCAAACCTGATCGCCCGGCGCCTG
The DNA here is from genome assembly GCF_014269035.2 of Pseudomonas vlassakiae. Lineage (GTDB taxonomy): Bacteria > Pseudomonadota > Gammaproteobacteria > Pseudomonadales > Pseudomonadaceae > Aquipseudomonas > Aquipseudomonas vlassakiae. The sequence goes on along the minus strand of NZ_JABWRP020000006.1, from coordinate 86,527 downwards.
CCGCCGGTTATCCGGTGCTGTGGATGCTCGACGGCAATGCCGCGCTGGGCGCACTGAATAGCCAGCAACTGAGCCAGCTCGCCGCCGGCCAGGCGCCGCTGCTGGTGGCCGTGGGCTACCAGACTGACCATCGCATCGAGCGAGCCGGGCGCACCTTCGACTACACCCCGGCAGTGCCAGGGCAGGCCGCGCAGCGTGATCCGCTGACCGGCGAGCCCAGCGGTGGGGTAGATGCGTTCCTTGATCTGCTGACCCAGAAGATGCGCCCGCTGGTGGCGGGTGTGGCGCCGATCAACCCGCAGCGGCAGACGTTGTGGGGGCATTCCTATGGTGGCCTGGCGGTGTTGCATGCACTGTTCACCCGGCCGGCAGCGTTCAGTGACTATGCGGCGGCCAGCCCATCGCTGTGGTGGAACGATGGGGCGATCGTGCGTGAGGCGCAGGGGTTGCAGCAGCGCCTGGGTGACAGCCGGCCGCGGTTGTTGCTGATGCGCGGGAGTGAGGAACCGGCGAATCCGCGGATGCCGGTGAAGGGCGATGTGGAGCGGCCAGCTAGGGAGTTGGCAGCTGATCTGGCAAAGGTGCAGGGGTTGCAGGTGCGTTACGAGCGATTCGAAGGGTTGGGGCATGGGCAGATGCTGCCAGCTTCGCTGGGTAAGGTGATTGAAGAAATGTCGCGGTAGGATTTTTTCAAGGCCGGGTCGGGGCGAAGCGGGGTTCGTCGCAACATTTTTCAGCGCCTATGTGACCGAGCGCCGCCCGCGCGGCGCTCGATCTCTCAAGCGCCAAACATCCCAAGACATGCACACAACCTATCGCCGAAGGTCGTAGAACGGCGGCTTGCCAGCAAGGTGGCACAGTGCTGTATGCTTGGCCGGTCTTCAGGGCGGGGTGAAAGTCCCCACCGGCGGTAAATCGAAAGATGAGCCCGCGAGCGCCCCGGCCATGCCGGGGGTCAGCAGATCTGGTGCGACTCCAGAGCCGACGGTCATAGTCCGGATGAAAGAAGGCGTCAGGCAGGGGCCATTCGGGCGCCCCTGTGCGCGCATTTTGTTCGCCCCGAGACGTTCATCGATCAATCACGAGGAGCGTTTCATGTCCCCTTTGCTGCAAAAACAATTTCCCAATGTGTCCGCCGCCATCGCCGCCTTCCAGGCCGGGCGCCCTGTGCTGCTGCTCGACGATGACGACCGCGAGGACGAAGCCGATATCGTCGCCGCCGCCGAAAACCTGTCGCTGCAGACCATGGCCATGATGATCCGCGATTGCAGCGGCATCGTCTGCCTGTGCCTGGACGAAGCCACTGTCGATGCCCTGCAACTGGCGCCGATGGTGCAAAACAATCAGGCTCGTCACGGCACCGGCTTCACCGTCACCATCGAGGCAGCCGAAGGCGTGAGCACCGGCGTTTCCGCCCAGGACCGCATCACCACCATCGAAGCGGCGCTACGCTCGACCGCCGAGCAGCGCCATATCGTCAGCCCGGGCCATGTGTTCCCGCTGCGCGCGCGTGAGGGTGGCGTGCTGACCCGTCGTGGCCACACCGAAGGCTCGGTGGACCTGGCGCGCCTGGCCGGGCTGCGGCCGGCGGCGGTGCTGTGCGAACTGATGAACCCTGATGGCAGCATGGCGCGGGGTGAACAGGTGGCAGTGTATGCGCGGCAGTACAACCTGCCGGTGCTGACGATCGAAGAGCTGGCGCGGTGCCGTGAGGCCATGGTCGAGCTGGAAGCCGAGCTCGCCTGAGCCATCGCACCGGGCCGCTTTGCGGCCCATTCGCGGCGGTTCGGCGCCCCGATGAACCCGCTCCCACAATGACGGCGCCAATGCTGAACCCGGTGCACAACCTGTAGGCGCGAGTGCACCCGCGAAAAAGCCAGTGAACCCAGCGGAAGTTTGCTCCCCTAGCCCCGCTCTGCTAACGTCGCGCGGTTCTGACCCGCCAACGAGACTGTCGCCATGGCCCGCAAAAAAGCCTCCATCGATTTCGAACAATCCCTCGCCGACCTGCAAGCCCTGGTTGAGCGCCTGGAGAACGGCGAACTGTCGCTGGAAGACTCGCTGGCCGCGTTCGAGCAAGGCATCGCCCTGACCCGCGACTGCCAGGGCGCCCTGGCCCAGGCCGAACAGAAAGTGCAGATCCTGCTGGAACGTGACGGCGAACTGGCCGCGCAGCCATTCGATGCGGAGCCAGAGGCATGATCACTGCTTACCAGGCCAGCTGCCAGGCCCGTGTCGACGCCGCCCTCGAACCGCTGTTCGTCGCCCCGACCAAGGAGCTGGAGCGGCTTTACGCCGCCATGCGCTACAGCGTGATGAACGGCGGCAAGCGCGTGCGCCCGCTGCTCGCCTATGCCGCCTGCGAAGCCCTTGGCGCCCCAGCCGAGCACGCCAACGGTGCGGCCTGTGCGGTGGAACTGATCCACGCCTATTCGCTGGTGCATGACGACCTGCCGGCCATGGACGACGACGACTTGCGCCGTGGCCAGCCGACTACCCACAAGGCCTTCGACGAAGCCTGCGCGATTCTTGCCGGTGACGGTTTGCAGAGCCTGGCGTTCAGCGCCCTGCTCGACCCACGCCTGAGCCCGCAAGCCGACAGCACCCGCCTGGCCATGGTCCAGGCCCTGGCCAAGGCAGCAGGCCCTGCGGGCATGGTCGGCGGCCAGGCCATCGACCTCGGCTCGGTCGGCCTGAAGCTGGACCAGCAGGCCCTGGAATTCATGCACCGGCACAAGACCGGCGCCCTGATCGAAGCCAGCGTGCGCCTCGGCGCCCTGGCCAGTGCCCGCGCCGAGCAGGCACAACTGGATGCGCTGCAGACTTATGCACAGGCGATCGGCCTGGCATTTCAGGTGCAGGACGATATCCTTGACGTGGAAAGCGATACCGCGACCCTCGGCAAGCGCCAAGGTGCCGATATCGCCCGGGACAAACCGACCTACCCGGCGCTGCTGGGGCTGGAAGCGGCCAAGGCCTACGCATTCGAACTGCGCGACCAGGCGCTGATCGCCTTGCAAGGCTTTGGCGAAGCCGCCGAACCGCTGCGGGCGTTGGCGCGCTATATCGTCGAACGCCGCCATTAAGGCTTGATACCAATGCCCTGTGGGAGCGGGTTTACCCGCGAGCATTCGCGGGTAAACCCGCTTCCACAGGGTCCGCGTAACCCGTGGTCGAATGGGCACTTTTCCCACAATGGGGTAAACTGCCGCGTCTTCACACACCTATAACGACTCGCCTGATGCCCACGACGTTTCAAGAGATCCCCCGCGAACGCCCGGTCACGCCGTTGCTCGACCGCGCTGACACGCCTGCCGGCCTGCGCCGGCTGGCCGAAGCCGACCTGGAGACCCTGGCCGACGAGTTGCGCCAGGAGTTGCTCTATACCGTTGGTCAGACCGGTGGGCATTTTGGCGCCGGCCTGGGCGTCATCGAGCTGACGATCGCGCTGCATTACGTCTTCGACACCCCGGATGACCGGCTGGTGTGGGACGTCGGCCATCAGGCCTACCCGCACAAGATCCTCACTGGGCGCCGCAACCGCATGCTCAGCCTGCGCCAGAAAGACGGCATCGCCGCCTTCCCGCGTCGCAGCGAAAGCGAATACGACACCTTTGGCGTCGGCCACTCGAGCACGTCGATCAGCGCTGCGCTGGGCATGGCCATAGCCGCCCGTCTGCAAAACAGCGCCCGCAAGTCGATCGCCGTGATCGGCGATGGTGCCCTTACTGCCGGCATGGCCTTCGAAGCGTTGAACCACGCCCAGGAAGTCAACGCCGACATGCTGGTGATCCTCAACGACAACGACATGTCGATTTCGCGCAATGTCGGTGGCCTGTCCAACTACCTGGCCAAGATCCTCTCCAGCCGCACCTACGCGAGCATGCGCGAGGGCAGCAAGAAGGTGCTGTCGCGCCTGCCCGGTGCCTGGGAAATCGCCCGTCGCACCGAGGAATACGCCAAAGGCATGCTGGTGCCGGGCACGCTGTTCGAAGAGCTGGGCTGGAACTACATCGGCCCGATCGACGGCCATGACCTGCCGACCATGATCGCCACCCTGCGCAACATGCGTGACCTCAAGGGCCCGCAGTTCCTGCACGTGGTGACCAAGAAGGGCAAAGGCTTCGCCCCGGCCGAGGTCGATCCGATCGGCTACCACGCCATCACCAAGCTCGAACCCGCCGACAAGCCGGCTGCGCCGAAAAAGGTCAGCGGGCCGAAGTACTCTGCAGTGTTCGGCCAGTGGCTGTGCGACATGGCCGCCGCCGACAACCGCCTGGTGGGCATCACCCCGGCGATGAAGGAAGGCTCCGACCTGGTCGATTTCAGCGAACGCTACCCCGAGCGCTACTTCGACGTGGCGATCGCCGAACAGCACGCGGTCACCCTGGCCGCAGGCATGGCCTGCGAAGGCAGCAAGCCAGTGGTGGCGATCTACTCCACCTTCCTGCAGCGCGGTTACGATCAGCTGATCCACGACGTGGCGGTGCAGAACCTCGACGTGCTGTTCGCCATCGACCGTGCCGGCCTGGTCGGCGAAGACGGCCCGACTCACGCTGGCGCCTACGACCTGTCGTACCTGCGCTGCATCCCCGGCATGCTGGTGATGGCCCCGAGCGACGAGAACGAACTGCGCAAGATGCTCAGCACCGGCCACCTGTACAACGGCCCGGCCGCTGTGCGCTACCCGCGCGGCACCGGCCCGAATGCACCGATCAGTGGCGACCTCGAACCGTTGGAAATCGGCAAAGGCGTGGTGCGCCGCCGTGGCGAGAAAGTCGCCCTGCTGGTGTTCGGCGTGCAGTTGGCCGAGGCGCTGCAAGTGGCCGAGCAAATCAATGCCACCGTGGTCGACATGCGCTTCGTCAAACCGCTGGACGAGGCCCTGGTGCTGGAACTGGCTGCCAGCCATGAGCTGCTGGTGACCGTTGAAGAGAACAGCATCATGGGCGGCGCCGGAGCGGCCGTGGGCGAGTTCCTGGCCCATGCAGGCGTGGTCAAGCCGCTGCTGCACCTGGGGTTGCCGGATATCTATGTCGAGCATGCCAAACCGGCGCAGATGCTGGCCGAGTGCGGGCTGGATGCCGCTGGCATCGAGGCCTCGGTGAAAGCCCGCATGGCCAGGCTCGGCCTCTAGGGCCTGTTCGCGGCGGTTCGGCGCCCCGAACCGCCGCGAATACGAGTGTGTTGCCCATGAGAATCCCGACCTTTGCACCGCTGCTCTGCCTCCCTCTGCCCCTTCTGGCTGCTGAACGCGACGACGCCCTCAAGCTCCCCGACATCCTGATCAGCGCCAACCGCCAGGTCGAATCGCGCAGCGCCACCAGCGCCGCCAATACCGTCTTCACCCGCGCCGACATCGACCGCCTGCAACCCAGCAGCGTCACCGACCTGCTCACCCGTGTGCCGGGCGTGCAAGTCGCGCCCACCGGAGGCCGCGGCAGCCTGCCTGGCATCTTCATCCGCGGCACCAAGGCCGCCCAGAGCCTGGTGCTGGTCGATGGCGTGCGTATCGCCAATGCCACCTCCGGCGACAGCGGCCTGCAGTTTCTTGATGTCGACCAGATCGAACGCGTCGAAGTGCTGCGCGGTTCGCGCTCGGCCGTGTATGGCAGCGATGCCATTGGCGGGGTGATCCAGATCTTCACCCGCCGCAGCAGCGGTGCCGGCCTGCAACCCCGCCTGCGCCTAGCTGCGGGCAGCAACCAGACGTTCCAGCGCAGCCTCGGGCTGTCTGGCGGTGACGATGCCACCCGCTTCAATCTCGGCGCCAGCCTGGATGAAACAGCGGGTATCGACTCGACGGGTCCGTCGTTCGCCAGTGACGGCGACCACGACGCCTACCGCAACAAGTCGCTCAACCTGAGCCTGAGCCATACCTTTGGCGAGCGCTTCGAAGCCGGCCTGAACCTGCTCGACAGCCGCGGGCGACACGAGTACGACGAACCACGAGGATCCAGCCCACAAGAACCCTATTCGAACTTCGCTGTCAGCAGCCTAGGCAGTTATCTGGATGCGCAAGTAGCCGAGCAATGGAACACTCGCCTCGAGCTGGCCCACAGTGAGAATCGCGATGAAAGCCGAGACAAAATCAGCCATTCAAGCTTTCCGTTCACGACATACCGTGACCAGGCAACCTGGCAGAACACCCTCACACTGGACGACAGCAACAGTTTGATGCTCGGCGGCGACTGGTATGAAGACCGCGTCCACGCGAGCACCGATTTCACCGAAGACAGCCGCTGGAATCGCGCGGTATTCGCCCAGCATCGCTTCCGTGGGGAGCATTTCTCCACCGAACTTGGCCTGCGCCACGACAAGAACCAGCAGTTCGGCGGACAGACCACTTGGAGCGGCAGCCTGACTGTACCGCTCAACCAGGCCAACGATGTACTGCTGTCGTACAGCGAAGGTTTCCGCGCCCCCACTTTCAACGACTTGTACTTCCCCGGTTACAACAACCCGGATTTGAAGCCTGAACACTCGAAAAGCTACGAGCTGCAGTGGCGCAGCCAGTTGAGCGAAAGCAGCAGGTTGGAAACATCGCTTTATCGCACAGATCTGCGTGACGCGATCGAATACAGCGATCAGCCTGAGAACGTCGGCTCCGCCCGAATCAACGGCGTTGAAGTAGCGCTGAGCCAGGAGTGGAACGGTTGGATGTCGCGACTGGGCATGGCACTGATCGATCCACGCAACCGCGAAAACGGCCACACCCTTTCTCGACGGGCCAGACGCACCTTGAGCCTTGATATCGACCGTCAGTTCGACCGTTTCAGCCTAGGGGCTAGTTGGCAGGCCGCCAGCAGCAGCTACAACGACGAAGCTAATACCGACCCAATCGGTGGCTACGGCGTCATCGGCCTCCGTGGCAGCTGGGCTGCAAGCCAAGAACTGAAATTCGATTTGAAACTGGATAACTTATTGGACCGACAGTACAGCCGCACCTATTACAGCTACCTGGGTAACAATTACGGCTACCGCGAAGAAGGCCGCACCGCGCTGTTCAGCGTCACCTGGACGCCGGCACACTAGCCGCCAGCAACGCGCACAGGCGGGCAGTAGCCTCGATCATTTGCCCGCTGGGCCGCTCCAGGCCCTTGTCCGGCACGACCAGCAAGCCCTTGCCTGCCACCGCGCTCAGCCGTGGCCAGGCCTTCCAGCTCGCCAGCTGCGCCTCGTCACCCGCCAGGATCACTTGTGGGTCGCGGATCAGTACCGACTCGACATTCACCTGCGGTGCCGGCTGGTCCAGATCGGCAAAGACATTGCGCGCCCCACACACTGCCAGGGCATCGCTGACCACCTGCCGTCCGCCCAGTGTGTACAGCGGCCGGTCCCATACCTGGTAGAACACCCGCAGTGGTTGCTCGCGCCGGTATTGCTGGCGCAGTTGCTGCAGGCGCGCGCGCAGGGCTTGCACGTAGGGCCGGCCTTGCCCACCCCGCCCGATGCGCATGGCAATGGCCTCGAGCTGGTCGAGCAGCTGGTTCAGGTCGCGGGGTTCGGCGCTGTAAGTGGCAATGCCCAGGCGCTTGAGCTGGTCGCGCTGGGCCGGCGCCACGCTGCCGGGCCAGAGCAGTAGCAGGTCGGGCTTGAGGCTGAGCAGGGTTTCCACGTCCAGCTGGCCCTGGCGGCCGACCGAAGGCAGCCGCTGCAAGGCTGGCGGCCGCTCGCCGCCATCGAGCACCCCCACCAGCAGGTCATCGGCGTGCAATTCGAGCATGATTTCGCTCATCGACGGCGCAAGGCTGACCACGCGCAAAGGCTCGTCTGCCCTTGCGGCAAGGGCGAGCAGCGCCATCAGCCAGAGCAGGACGCGCATCAGCCCAGCTGACGCGGAATACGGTAGAGGTAAAGCAGCACCACGGTCGACAGCGCCAGAAGAATCTGCGGCACTGCCTCCAACCCGACCAGCACGGACAGCGCAGCAACCCAGGCCGGGAAGCAGGCGAACAGCATGGCCATGCGCCGCACTCGCGCCAGGGCGATCCAGGCGGCCGGCTCTTCAGCCGTGCCCAGCACCTTGGAGGTGGCGATCAGTGCCCGCTTGTAGGCGCCAAAGCGCGGCAGGCTGAGGAACATGGTTGCGGCGCCGGCGATGAACAGGGGCATCGCCAGCACCGGAATCAAAGCATCACCACCGCCAAAGGCCCAGGCCATCACTGGCAGCGGCACCAGGCCGACTGCCAGGTATTGCCACCAGGCCAGCGCCAGGCGCCGCTTGACCTCACTCCGGGTCACGCCTGGGGCGCCTCGCCCTGGTGTTCATTACCGAGCATGTGGCCAAGCTTGCCGGCCTTGGTCGCCAGGTAGTAACGGTTGTGCGGGTTGTGCCCGGTGTGCAGCGGCACGCGCTCGGCGACCTTGATACCCATGTCGGTCAGCGCTTTGACCTTGCGCGGGTTGTTGGTCATCAGGCGCAGCGATTTCACACCCAGGTGCTCCAGCATCGGCAGGCACATGGCGTAGTCGCGCTGGTCCGCGGCAAAGCCCAGGCGCTCGTTGGCCTCGACGGTGTCGGCACCACCATCCTGCAGCTCATAGGCACGGATCTTGTTCAGAAGGCCGATGCCGCGGCCTTCCTGACGCAGGTACAGCAGCACGCCACGGCCTTCCCGGGCGATCGCCTGCAGCGCGGCTTCCAGCTGCGAACCGCAGTCGCAGCGCTGGCTGAACAGGGCATCGCCGGTCAGGCACTCGGAGTGCAGGCGCCCCAGCACCGGCTCGCCGTCGGCGATATCACCCAGGCTGAGCACGACGTGCTCACGGCCTGTGGCTTCGTCGAGGAAGCCATGCATGGTGAAGATCGCAAAGGGAGTCGGGAGTTTCGAGGCGGCAACAAAGACGACGGGCACGTTGTGCTCCTGGATTAAGTAGGAAATTTCTCGTGAGCCGATTGTATCAGCAGGTCGCTGCGTGTGCGCTCGTTGAATACCGTGGCTTAAGATCGAAAAGTTCGATGCTTAGTCATACGGACCTACTGCGGTTTACTGTCCGCAGTGAAGGGATAGGGTTGCTTCCAGTGCTCGAAGATCGGCTTCAGCTCGCCGCTGTGCACCAGCTCGGCCATACGTTTATCGAACAGGTCGCGCAACGCCTTGGCGTGTTCGGTCTTGGCAAACGCCAGGTACAAGGGCAGTTCGGCCACATGGGTGCTGCGAAAACGCTCCGGCTGCGAGGTCTGCCCGAGCACATAATCGACTTCGGTCTGCGCATCGATGTAGAAATCCACCCGCCCGTGCTCGAGCATCGGCAGGATGCCTTCGCGGCGCTGGATTTCGCGGAAGTTGTGCGCGTTGGGCAGGTAACTGCCGTAGTCATAGCCGCGCACCCAGGCCAGGCGGTAACGGCCGACAGTGGCCAAGGTCGGCACCGGCTTGCTGGCCAGGCCCAGGGCATAGATGTGGTCCATGTCGAAATGCCAGCGCGGGTACAGGTTGTCGTCGATTTCTTCCTTGTAAGACCCGACCCAGGCGTCCGCCTCGCCACGTTTGACCAGGCCAACCGCACGGCTGTACGGCGCACTCTGGGTCAACACCTTGACCCCTGCAGGCTCGAACACCTTGCGCAACACATCCCAGGCCATACCGCTGCCATCGGCATTGGTGTAGTCGATCCACTCTTCGCTGACCAGATGAATCTGCTTGGGTAATGCATCGGCCGCCACCGCCCAGGGGGCGAAGCACAGCATCATTGCCAGCAGCACAGTCCTTATGGCCATCGAAACGCTCCCTGCTTCAGCCCACCGCCCACACCAGAATCTGCATGCCCAGCCAGGCAAATACACCGGCCAGGATATCGTCGAGCATGATCCCGACACCCCCGTGCACATGGCGATCGATCCAGCGAATCGGCCATGGCTTGAGGATGTCGAAGAAGCGGAACATCAGGAACCCCGCGAGAAGCCACTGCCACCCTTCCGGCACCAGCCACAGGGTGATCCACATGCCGACCATTTCGTCCCAGACAATGCCTTCATGGTCGTGCACACGCAAGTCGTTGGCGACCTTGCCGCACAGCCAGAAGCCGAACAGCATGGTCACGCCCAGCAACAGCCAGTAGCCCCAGTCAGGCAGCATCTGCCACAGCGGGATGAACGGGATCGCTACCATCGAGCCCCAGGTGCCAGGCGCCTTGGGCAGGGTGCCGGAGCCGAAGCCGAAAGCGATGAAGTGCCACGGGTTGCGCCAGACCGATGGCGGAACGAACTCCGCAGGCACCTGGTTGGGGTGGTCGGTCACGGTGTCTCCCTAAAGTGTTGATAGCCCCGTTCAACCGGGGTGATGTCCTGGCCCTGCGGGTCGCGCAGGGTCACACCCTGGCCTTCGAGTACGCGGCCGATGACGTGCACCTCGGCAAGATCGAGGTCGGCCAGCGGAGCGAGCGCGGCAGGCGGCAGGGTGAAAACCAGTACGTAGTCGTCGCCGCCGGTCAACGCTGCCTGCCGAGCCGCATCGTGGCCAAGGAAGGCTTCCAGAGCAGCAGACACTGGCACCTGGGCCAGGTTCACCTCGAGTGCGACCCCGGATGCCTTGGCGATATGCCCACAGTCAGCGAGCAGGCCATCGGAAATATCCAGCGCCGCGGTAGCCCGGCCACGCAAGCGTTGGCCAAGGTGGAGCTGAGGCATCGGTGACCAGTAGTGGTCGAGCAGTGGTTTGCCCAGTTCGGCCGCTGCCTCGCGCTCACCCAGTACCAGCGGCAATGCCCCTGCGGCATTGCCCAGCAAACCGCCGACACAAAGCAGGTCGCCCGGCCGTGCGCCGTTGCGGCGCAACGCCTGCCCGGCCGGCACGCGGCCGAACACGGTGATGGTGATGCTCAGCGGACCACGGGTGGTGTCACCGCCGATCAGGCTCATGCGGCAACGCTGGGCCATGCGGCTGAGGCCGTCGGCATAGGCCGCCAGCCAGTCGGCGCCGACATCAGGCAGGGTCAGGGCGAGGGTAAAGCCGATCGCGGTCGCGCCCATGGCTGCCAGGTCACTGGCCGCCACAGCCAACGAGCGCTGGCCAAGCAGCAGCGGATCGCAGACAGCAGGGAAATGCACCCCGGCGACCAGGGTGTCGGTCGACACCGCCAGTTGTTCACCGGGTGGAAGGTCCAGCAGGGCACAGTCGTCGCCGATACCCAGGGCCACGCCCTCGCCGCCCTGCGCACAAGGCGCGGCGGCGAAGTAATGGTTGATCAGCTCGAACTCACCCATGGGCAGGCAGCGCCAGGATCAGCGCTTGTTCGCCTTGACTTCTGCTTCACGCAGGGCCGGGGCGAGCTTGTCCAGCACACCGTTGACGAACTTGTGGCCATCGGTGGCGCCGAAGACCTTGGCCAGTTCCACGCCTTCGTTGATCACCACGCGGTACGGTACGTCGACGCGCTTGATCAGTTCCCAGGTGGACAGGCGCAGCACTGCCAGCTCGACCGGGTCGAGCTCTTCCAGGGCGATGGCCATGCATGGCACCAGCGCCTTGTCGATTTCGCCCTTGATCGCCGGGACCCCGTGGAGGATCTCGCGGAAATAGGCACCGTCGACATCGGTAAAATCGTTATCGACCCGGAACTGCGCTTCGATCTCGTTCAGCGAATGCTGGGCCATGTGCCACTGATACAGGGCCTGGGTCGCGAGCTTGCGGGCTTCGCGGCGCTTGGCGCTTTTCGAGGGCTTGCCGGCATCCGCAGGTTTTGGATCGCGCGGGTTGAAACGATCGCTTTCGTCGCTAATCACTTGGCCTCCAACTGCGCCAGCAGGCTGACCATTTCCAGAGCGGACAGGGCAGCTTCACCGCCTTTGTTGCCAGCCTTGGTGCCGGAGCGTTCGATGGCTTGTTCGATGGAGTCGACGGTCAGAACGCCGAAGGCCACCGGTACGCCGAACTCCATGGACACCTGGGCCAGGCCCTTGGTGCATTCGCCCGCCACGTATTCGAAGTGCGGGGTACCGCCACGGATCACGGCGCCCAGGGCGATGATCGCGTCGTATTCGCCTTGCTGGGCGACTTTCTGTGCCACCAGCGGGATTTCGAAGGCGCCCGGGGCACGGATGATGGTGATGTCGCTTTCGCTGACACCGTGGCGTACCAGGGTATCAACAGCGCCGCTCACCAGGCTTTCGACAACGAAGCTGTTGAAGCGGCCAACCACCAAAGCATAGCGACCTTTGGGGGCGATGAAGGTACCTTCGATGGTCTTCAGGGTCATTCCGATATTCTCATCTTCAAGAGCGAGGCCGCTTGCAAGCGGCCTCGACAGGGGTCTGGACTCGAGCTCTGGGCGTCAATGCCGCCTCAAGTCACTCGGAGGGCACGTATTCTACAACTTCCAGATCGAATCCGGATATCGCATTGAACTTCATCGGCGAACTCATCAGGCGCATCTTGCGCACGCCAAGGTCGCGCAGGATCTGCGAACCGGCACCGACGGTGCTGTAAGTAGTCGGCGCCTTGGTCGGTGCATCACCCGCACTTTCGCGGATGTGCGCCAGCAGCACGTCACCGTCCAGCGGGTGGCCCAGCAGCAGCACCACGCCGCTGCCCGCCTCGGCCACGGCGGCCATGGCCGCGCGCAGGCTCCAGCGGCCAGGCTGCTTGACCAGCAGCAGGTCGCGCAGTGGGTCCATGTTGTGCACGCGCACCAGGGTCGGCTCTTCGGCGCAGATGTTCCCCAGGGTCAGGGCCATGTGCACGTCGCCTTCCACCGAGTCACGGTAGGTGACCAGGTTGAACTCGCCCAGCTCGCTCTCGATCGGCTGCTCGGAGACGCGCTGCACGGTGCGTTCGTGGATCATGCGGTAATGGATCAGGTCGGCGATGGTGCCGATCTTCAGGCCGTGTTCAGCGGCGAACACTTCCAGTTCGGCGCGACGCGACATGGTGCCATCGTCGTTCATCACTTCGCAGATCACGCCGCTCGGCTCGAAGCCGGCCATGCGCGCCAGGTCGCAAGCCGCTTCGGTATGGCCGGCGCGGGCCAGGGTGCCACCTGGCTGGGCCATCAGCGGGAAGATGTGGCCTGGGCTGACGATGTCTTCGGCCTTGGCGTCCTTGGCAGCGGCCGCCTGCACGGTACGTGCGCGGTCAGCAGCGGAGATGCCGGTGGTGACGCCTTCGGCGGCTTCGATCGACACGGTGAACTTGGTGCCGAAGCCTGAACCGTTGCGCGGCGCCATCAGCGGCAGTTTCAGGGTTTCGCAGCGCTCGCGGGTCATCGGCATGCAGATCAGGCCGCGGGCGTGCTTGGCCATGAAGTTGATGTGCTCAGGCAGGCAGCACTCGGCCGCCATGATGATGTCGCCTTCGTTCTCGCGGTCTTCGTCATCCATGAGGATGACCATTTTGCCCTGGCGGATGTCTTCGACCAGTTCTTCGATGCTGTTGAGCGCCACTCGGCACCCCCTTCTCAATCAGGATTTCAAGAAGCCGTTGGCGGCCAGGAAGCTTTCGGTGATGCCACTGCCCTTGCTCGGTTCGGCAGCCTTGTCGCCCAGCAGCAGACGCTCCAGGTAACGGGCCAGCAAGTCGACCTCAAGGTTGACCCGACGCCCTGCTCGGTAGTCGGCCATGATGGTTTCGGACAGGGTGTGCGGGACAATGGTCAGCTCGAATTCGGCGCCATTGACCTCGTTGACCGTCAGGCTGGTGCCGTCGACGGTGATCGAACCCTTGTGGGCGATGTACTTGGCCAGCTCCCTGGGCGCACGCACCCGGAACTGGATGGCGCGGGCGCTATCGCTGCGCGAGATGATTTCGCCGACGCCGTCGACGTGGCCGCTGACCAGGTGGCCGCCCAGGCGGGTGGTCGGGGTCAGGGCTTTTTCCAGGTTGACCTTGCTGCCGCTCTTGAGGTCGATGAACGCGGTGCGCTTGAGGGTCTCGACACTGACGTCGGCCCAGAACCCGTTGCCCGGCAGTTCGACGGCGGTCAGGCACACGCCATTGACGGCGATGCTGTCGCCGAGCTTGACGTCACCCAGGTCGAGCTTGCCGGTTTCGACGTAGACGCGCACGTCACCGCCCTTGGGGGTCAGGCTGCGGATGGTGCCGATGGATTCGATGATGCCGGTGAACATGGGGACTTCCTCAGAAACGGGTCGCGCGGGGCAAGCCCGGCATTATACGCCGGGCGCCGGCAGAGGGATGGCCGTGACCCGCCAGTCATCGCCCACTGCGCGCATTTCGGTGATTTTCAGCCGTGGTGCCTGGCTCATCTTCTGCAGCGGCCAGTCCAGCAACGGCCGGGCCTGGGAACCGAGGAACGTGCCGGCGACGAACAGCTGGTATTCGTCGATCAGGCCCCGCTGGGCAAAGGCGCCGACCAGGCTGGCACCGGCCTCCAGGAGGATCTCATTGACGCCGCGGGCGGCCAGCGCCTGTAGCAGCGCCGGCAAGTCTACCTGGCCATTGTCGCCCGGCAGGCTGAGCAGCTCATGGCCGGCAGCGGCATAGCGCACGTCATCTGCGACGGCAGTGACCACCAGCGCCGGGCCGGCCTGGAAGAACGGCGCGTCCAGCGGCAAACGCAGCCGGCCGTCGACCAAAACGCGCAACGGCGTGCGGCTCAGTGCCAGGGCGGTGGTTTCGGCGTCCAGCCCCAGTTCGCTGCCCCGCACGGTCATCCGCGCGTTATCGGCCAGCACGCTGGCCGCACTGGTCAGCACCACGCTGGAACGGGCGCGCAGGCGCTGCACTGCCGAGCGGGCAGCCGGCCCGGTGATCCACTGGCTTTCGCCGCTGGCCATGGCGGTGCGGCCATCCAGGCTCATGGCCAGCTTGGCGCGGACGAATGGCAGGCCGTGTTCCATGCGTTTGAGGAAGCCAGGGTTGAGGGCGCGGGCTTCGGCTTCGAGCACGCCGCTGGCCACGATGATGCCGGCTTCTGCCAGGCGCCGCAGGCCTTGCCCTGCGACTTGCGGATTGGGGTCCTGCATGGCCGCGACCACCCGGGCTACGCCGGCCTTGACCAGCGCCTCGGCGCACGGCGGCGTGCGGCCATGGTGGCTGCACGGCTCCAGGGTCACGTAGGCGCAGGCGCCACGGGCCCGTTCGCCGGCCTGACGCAGGGCATGCACTTCGGCATGCGGCTCGCCGGCACGCACGTGCCAGCCTTCACCGACCACCTCGCCATCGCGGACGATCACGCAACCCACTCGCGGGTTGGGGTGGGTGGTGTACACACCCTTGCGCGCCAGCTCCAGCGCGCGGGCCATGTAATGGGCGTCGAGGATCGCGGTCTGGCTGGGCATGCTCACTCTTTAGCCGGCTCGCGGGCCAGGCGGTCGATTTCTTCGCGGAATTCGTCGAGGTCCTGGAAGCGCCGGTACACCGAGGCAAAGCGGATATAGGCCACTTCGTCGAGCTTGCGCAGCTCGGCCATGACCATTTCGCCTACCACCAGGGACTTGACCTCGCGCTCGCCGGTGGCGCGCAGGCGGCTCTTGATATGCGCCAGCGCCGCTTCCAGGCGCTCGATGCTGACCGGGCGCTTCTCCAGCGCTCGCTGCATGCCGGCACGCAGCTTCTCTTCATCGAAAGGCTGGCGCGTGCCGTCCTGCTTGATCAGCCGGGGCAGCACCAGCTCGGCGGTTTCGAAGGTGGTGAAGCGCTCGCCGCAGGCGACGCATTCGCGGCGGCGGCGCACCTGTTCGCCCTCGGCGACCAGACGCGAGTCGATGACCTTGGTGTCGTTGGCACCGCAAAAGGGACAGTGCATGGTGGCAGGCAACAAAAAAAGGGAGGGCCATGGTAGCGCATTGCACTGGCAAGACAAGCCAAAGGGGTTAACATCCATACAATTCTGCCCGTGAAGGACCCCACCCATGCATTTTCGTGCGCTCGTCGTGCTGTGCTGCGCTTCCCTGCTCGCCGCCTGCGGCAGTGACCGCCCCAAGCCTGAAGCAGCCCCCGCACCAGCAGCGGCCAAGGTGGCGAAAAACGCCGAACCGCTTGGGCCGCTGCCGGCCTATCAGCGTGAATTGAGCGGCACCTTGCTGGAAATCCCCGCCGGCGCCGACGTGGAGCTGGCGCTGCTGGTCATCGACGACCGCGACCGCCCGCAACAGCTGTTGGCCAGCAGCAACCTGACCGGCACCGGCCAGGCCCTGCCCTATCACCTGCGTTTCAACCCCGAGGCCTTCCCGGCCGGCGCCCGCGTCGAGCTGCGCGGCCGCGCCAGCAGTTCCGGCCAGTTGATCATGCATCTGTCCCCCGTGCGGATCCTCCAGGCCCAGACCCAGGCCACCGGCCCGCTGCGTTTCGAGAAGATGCCGTAAGTGGCGCCGCTTGCCCTGCAACAGGCCCTCAGCGGCCTGATCGGTGAAGCGCGGCTGGTCGTCAGCCATCTGCCTGAGTGTGCGCTGAAGCTGTGGCTGATCGATGATCAGAACATGGACCGCGCCTTCAGCAGCGAAGAAACCCGGCGCATCCTCGAAGAACCACCGTACTGGAGCTTCTGCTGGGCCAGCGGCCTGGCCATGGCCCGCTACCTGGCGGCGCACCCCGAGTGGGTCGCCGGCAAGCGCGTGCTGGACTTCGGTGCCGGCTCCGGCATTGCCGGGATCGCGGCAGCCCGGGCCGGGGCGCTGGAAGTGGTCGCTTGTGACCTTGACCCGCTGGCCTTGGAAGCCTGCCGTGCCAACGCCATGCTCAACCATGTCGAGCTGGGCTATAGCAGCGATTTCTTCGCCGAAGCCGACCGCTTCGACCTGATCCTGGTCGCCGACGTGCTCTATGACCGCGCCAACCTGCCGCTGCTCGATGCCTTCCTTGGCCGTGGCCGCCAGGCACTGGTGGCCGACTCACGTGTCCGTGATTTCAGTCACCCGCTGTACCAGCAGCTTGGCGTGCTGGAAGCCCTGACCCTGCCAGACCTGGCCGAACCGCACGAATTCCGCCGGGTCAGCCTGTACCACGCCAGCCGCGAGCCTTTATAGTGGTGCCATTCACGGATTTGCGAGAGTCGCGATGAGCCAGGACACCCCCTATATCTTCGATGCCACCGATGCCACCTTCCAGCAACTGGTGATCGAGAACTCCTTCCACAAGCCGGTGCTGGTGGACTTCTGGGCCGAGTGGTGCGCGCCATGCAAGGCGCTGATGCCGCTGCTGGCAAAGATCGCCGAGGGTTACCAGGGCGAACTGCTGCTGGCCAAGATCAACTGCGACGTCGAACAGCAGGTAGTCGCCCAATTCGGCATCCGCAGCCTGCCGACCGTGGTGCTGTTCAAGGATGGCCAGCCGGTTGACGGCTTTGCCGGTGCGCAGCCGGAGTCGGCGATCCGTGCCATGCTCGAGCCGCATGTGCAATTGCCGCCCGCCCCAACCGCTTCGCCGCTGGAGCAGGCCAAGGTACTGTTCAGCGAAAGCCGCTTCGCCGAGGCCGAGGCTGCGCTGAAGGCACTGCTGGGTGAAGACAACAGCAATGCTGAAGCGCTGATCTTCTATGCCCGTTGCCTGGCCGAACGTGGCGAACTGGGCGAGGCCCAAGTGGTGCTGGATGCGGTCAAGACCGACGAGCACAAGGCGGCACTGGCCGGCGCCAAGGCCCAGCTGACCTTCCTGCGCCAGGCCGCCAGCCTGCCGGAAGTTGCCGACCTGAAGAGCCGCCTGGCGCAGAACCCGCAGGATGATGAGGCGGCTTACCAGCTGAGCGTTCAGCAGCTGGCGCGTCAGCAGTATGAAGCGGCGCTGGACGGGTTGCTGAAGCTGTTCCAGCGCAATCGTGGCTATGAGAACGGGTTGCCGCAGAAGGCGATGCTGCAGGTGTTCGAACTGCTGGGCAGTGATCACCCGCTGGTAGGTGTTTACCGCCGCCGGCTGTCTTCGGCCATGTTCTGACCTGCCAATCTTTGCGAGGGCTTCGCCCTCGTTCGCGGGTAAACCCGCTCCTACAGGGATCGCGCAGCACTTGAGCGCTGTGCAGTAGCTGTGGAAGCGGGTTTACCCGCGAGGATGCCCGCATGGGTAACCTCACCCTACCCAGTGATACACCGGCGCATCCACGCCACTCTCTACCTTCACCTCACTGCTGTGCCGCAAGCGCACCAGCAGCCGCTTGCCCGCCACCGTACTGCCGGCCAGCCCTTCCAGCCGGTCGAGCAATTCCGGCCCGTTCATCCGCCCTGCCAGGCGCAACACCTCACGCGCCGCATTCCATTGCCCATCGTCCTGGCGCGTTGCCGCTGCCGTGGCTACCGGCTGAACCGCCGGCACCTCGATCTGCCGCCCCAACTGCGCCCACTCCTGCGGCTCCAGCTCGATGGTCAGGTCCACCGGCCAGTCACCAATCTGTCCACGAATTCTCACGATGCGTTCCTTGAGCTCAGGTCAATGCCGCCATGCTACCGCAACATGAAACCTGCGCCACTCAGGCTGGCGGCGCGAAGAAAAGTTGTTATAACATAACCGAATATTCCAGCCCGCCCCCGGAGTCGTCCATGCGTCGTCTGCTGCTCGCCCTGCCCTTCGCCCTGCTGCCCCTGGCCGTGGCCCATGCCCACGACGATCACGACCATGATCACGCCCACGGCACTCTCGCCGCCCACGAGCATGGCGTGGCCAAGCTCAATGCCGTGCTCGATGGCAACACCCTGGAGCTGGAGCTGGACAGCCCGGCAATGAACCTGGTCGGTTTCGAGCACATGGCGAGCAGCGATGCTGACAAGGCCAAGGTCGCCGCCGTGCGCCAGCAGCTCGAACAGCCGCTGAAGCTGTTCGCTCTGGCCTCGGCCGCCGGCTGCAAGGAAGACCAGCAAGAGCTGGAAAGCCCACTGTTCGGCGACGCAGCCAAAGCTGACGACGACGGTGACGAGCATGAGAAAGGCCACGTGCACAGCGACATCAATGCCCACTACCAACTGACCTGCGCCACCCCGGAAAAACTGGCCCAGATCGACCTTGCCCCGCTGTACAAGGCCTTCCCGGCCACCCAGAAGATCAACGTGCAACTGATCGGCCCGAACGGCCAGAAAGGCGTCGAGACTTCGCCCGCCAAGGCCGTGGTCGCATTCTGAAATGCGCCAGGCGTTGATTGATCTGCAAGGCCTGGTGTTCGCCTGGCCTGGCCAGGCGCCACTGCTGGATATCCCGGCATTCCGCCTGGAAGCCGGCGAAGCACTGTTCCTCAAAGGCCCCAGCGGCAGTGGCAAGACCACCCTGCTGGGCCTGCTCGGCGGGGTCAACCGGCCGGGACAGGGGCGCATCCAGTTGCTCGGGCAGGACCTCGCCGTGCTCGGCCAGGGCGCGCGTGACCGCTTCCGGGTCGACCACACCGGCTACATCTTCCAGCAGTTCAACCTGCTGCCGTTCCTCTCGGTGCGCGAGAATGTCGAGCTGCCCTGCCGCTTTTCGCGCAGCCGCGCCGAACGAGCCATTCAGCGCCACGGCAGCGTCGACCAGGCCGCCAGCGAGCTGCTCGCGCACCTGGGCCTGGGTGACCCGGCACTGCTCGCACGGCGTGCCGACAGCCTGTCGATCGGCCAGCAGCAGCGCGTTGCGGCTGCTCGCGCACTGATCGGCCAGCCGGAACTGGTGATCGCCGACGAGCCGACCTCGGCACTGGATGCCGACACCCGTGAGGCCTTCATCCGCCTGCTGTTCGACGAATGCCGCGCGGCCGGTTCCAGCCTGCTGTTCGTCAGCCATGACCAGAGCCTGGCACCGCTGTTCGACCGTCACCTGTCCCTGGCCGAACTCAACCGCGCCGCCAAGCCCCGGGAGGCCTGATGTACCTGCTCCGCCTTGCCCTGGCCAGCCTGGCCAACCGCCGCTTCACCGCCTTCCTCACCGCCTTCGCCATCGCCCTGTCGGTATGCCTGCTGCTGGCGGTCGAACGGGTGCGCACCGAAGCGCGCGCCAGCTTCGCCAGCACCATCAGCGGCACCGACCTGATCGTCGGTGCCCGCTCGGGGTCGGTGAACCTGCTGCTGTACTCGGTGTTCCGCATCGGCAACGCCACCAACAACATCCGCTGGGACAGCTTCCAGCACTACGCCCAGGACCCACGGGTCAAGTGGGCAATCCCTATCTCGCTGGGTGATTCGCACCGTGGCTATCGGGTGATGGGTACCACCACCGATTACTTCAGCCATTACCAGTACGGCCGCAAGCAGCACCTGGAGCTGAGCCAGGGCCGTGAATTCGCCAGCGACCCGTTCGAAGTGGTACTCGGCGCGGAAGTGGCCGACGCGCTGCACTACAAGCTCGGTGACAAGCTGGTATTGGCGCACGGTGTCGCCGCGATCAGCCTGGTCAAGCATGACGACAAGCCGTTCACCGTGGTCGGCGTGCTCAAGCGCACCGGCACGCCGGTCGACCGCACCCTGCACATCAGCCTCGGCGGCATGGAGGCCATCCACATCGACTGGCACAACGGCGTGCCGGCTCGTGGTGCCGGGCGTATCAGTGCCGAACAGGCGCGAACCATGGACCTGCAGCCAGCAGCCATCACCGCCTTCATGCTCGGGCTCAACAACAAGATCGCCACCTTCAGCCTGCAGCGCGAGATCAACGAGTACCGCAGCGAACCGTTGCTGGCGATCCTGCCCGGGGTGGCCTTGCAGGAGCTGTGGAGCCTGATGGGCACTGCCGAGCAGGCGTTGTTCGTGGTCTCGTTGTTCGTGGTGCTGACCGGCCTGATCGGCATGCTCACGGCGATTCTCACCAGCCTCAACGAACGCCGCCGGGAAATGGCGATCCTGCGCTCGGTGGGCGCACGGCCGTGGCATATCGCCGGGCTGCTGGTGCTCGAAGCGCTGGCGCTGGCGGTGACGGGTATCGCGGCGGGGCTTGGGTTGCTGTATGCGGGCATCGCGCTGGCCCAGGGCTACGTCCAGGCCAACTACGGCCTGTACCTGCCACTCGCCTTGCCCAGCGCACATGAATGGACGCTGCTGGCTATCATACTTGGCGCAGCGCTGCTGATGGGCAGCGTGCCGGCCTGGCGCGCCTATCGGCAGTCGCTGGCCGATGGCCTGTCCATTCATCTGTGAGAGGCATCATGCTCCGCGTACTGCTGTTATCGATCCTGTTCCTCGCCGCCCCTGTGTGGGCGGACGAGGTGCGCGAACTGGACTGGCCTGCGCTGATCCCCGAAGGCGCACCCGTCATCCCGCCACAACTGGCACCGCTGCACGACATGTCGCAGCTGAGCAATGCGCTATCAGCCGAATCGGCCCCGCCGGCACGCCAGCAGGCGCCCGACGCCCCGGTGGTGAAAAGCCTCGATGGCCAGCAGGTGAAGATCCCGGGCTACATCGTCCCGCTGGAGGTGAGTGAAGAAGGCCGCACCACGGAATTCTTGCTGGTGCCTTACTACGGCGCCTGCATCCATGTGCCTCCCCCACCGTCGAACCAGATCGTGCACATTTTCAGCGAAATGGGTGTGCGCGTGGAGGACCTCTATCAGCCCTACTGGATCGAGGGAAAGATGCAGGTTAGAGCCTCCAGCAGCGAATTGGCCGACGCCGGATACCAGATGGAAGCGGAGAAAATATACGCTTATGTTCTCAAGTGAGAACTGTGTCGGATTCATGACGACGCTTCTTTGAGCTGGGTCAAACATTCCGTTTAGCCAGCTCCGTACCATTGGACTACTCGATTACTCACGTCCTTTGGGAGCTTCCATGAACAAGTCCTTGCTCGGCGCCTCGCTTGTGGCCCTTGCGCTCGCCGCCCCTGTTGCCCACGCCCACCAGGCGGGTGATGTCATCGTCCGCGCCGGTGCCATCACCACCGCACCGAACGAGAGCAGCGGCGACCTGAAATTCGACGGCAACAAGGTGTCGGGCACCAAGGCGACCCTGGACAGTGACACCCAGCTGGGCCTGACTTTCGCCTACATGCTCACCGACCACATCGGCCTGGAGCTGCTGGCCGCCACCCCGTTCAAGCACAGCGTAGGCGTCAAGGGCCTGGGCGGTGGGCTGGACGGTAAACTGGCCGACATCAAGCAGCTGCCACCGACCCTGTCCGTGCAGTACTACCCGATGGAGCCTAACTCCAAGTTCCAGCCCTATGCCGGCGTCGGCATCAACTACACCCTGTTCTTCGACGAAGACCTGACCAGTGAACGCAAGCAGCAGGGCTTCAGCAACCTCAAGCTGCAGGATTCGGTCGGTATCGCCGGCCAGTTGGGCATGGACTACATGATCACCGACAACCTGCTGGTGAACGCCTCGGTCTGGTACGTCGACATCGACACCAAAGCCAGCGTCAACGGCCCAACCGCATTGGGCTACAGCAAGACCAAGGTCGACGTCGATGTCGACCCATGGGTGTACATGGTCGGCCTTGGCTACAAATTCTGACCTGAACACGGCAGGGCGGCTTCGGTCGCCCTTCTTCGTTGCCCCCACGCCCAGTACCCCAGCGCCAGCGCACTGATCACCATCCCCAGCCCGCATACCGCCGTCCAGCCCCAGCGCGCATACACCCAGCTCGCCAGCACCGCCCCTGAACCGCTGCCGACCGAGTAGCAACACATGTAAGCGCCGATCAAGCGGCTGGCCATCGCGCCACGCCCCGCCAGCAACAGGCTCTGGTTGGTGACATGCACCGCCTGCACGGCGAAATCCAGCATCAGCACACCCAGCACGAACGCCGTCAGCGATTGCCCGAGAAAGGCTGTCGGCAGCCATGACAGCGTCAACAAGGCCAGCGCCAGGCCAGTGGTGCGCTCGCCCTGCCCTAGATCAGCCAGCCGCCCGGCCCTCGACGCTGCCAGGGTGCCGGCGATACCTGCCAGGCCGAAGAGGCCGATCTCGGTATGGCTGAGCGCCCTGGGTGGTGCACTCAGGGGCAGCACCATGGCACTCCACAGCACACTGAAGGCAGCGAAGATCAACAAACCGAACAAGCCGCGCCGACGCAGCAAGCTGTCGTGCCGGTACAAGGTGAACAACGAACCGAGCACTTGCCGGTAGCCTGGCCGTTGCCCGGGTACCCGGCTGGCTGGCAGGCAGCGCCAGAGGACCACGGCCATCAGCGTGAGCACAGCTGCTGCCACGAAGTACACGTTGCGCCATCCGGCCAGGTCGGCGAGTGCGCCGGAAACCAGACGCGCGAGCAGAATGCCCAGCACCACCCCGCTGGTGACCGTGCCCACCACTTGCCCCTGACTGGCCGGGGTGGCCAGGGTGGCGGCGTGGGCGACCATCACTTGCACCATGACGGCCATAAGCCCGACCAAGGCCAGAGCAGCCAGCAGAATCAGCCATTGCTGCGCCAGGCTGACACCGATCAGGGCCAGGGCTGCAACCAGCAGCTGCCCCAGCAGCAGGCGCTTGCGTTCGACAAGGTCGCCAAGGGGCACGATCAGGATCAGCCCAAGGGCATAACCCACCTGCGTTGCGCCGACCACCCAACCGATCTGCTGCTGCGCCACACCCAGATCACTGGCTATCGAATCGAGCAAAGGTTGGGCGAAATAGACCGTGGCCACGGCCATGGCACAGGTGGCGGCAAGCAACAGGGTTATCCAGCGATTCATCAGGCTGACTCCTTCATGCCTGGTTTCAAATTGAAACCACATGATGGATATTTAGCAAATGTGGTTTTAATCTGCAACCAGATAAACAACGCAGGTGCCGCCATGCTCGATGAAGTGAACGCTCAATGCCCCGTGGCCCGGGCGCTGGAAGTGCTGGGTGACCGCTGGGCGCTGATGATCCTGCGCGATGCCTTCGATGGCCTTCGCCGTTTCAGCGAGTTCCAGAAGAACCTGGGGCTGGCGAAGAACATCCTGGCGTCACGGCTGAAATGGCTGGTGGAGAGTGGGCTGTTGGCTTTGCAGCCGGCGTCGGATGGCAGTGCCTACAAGGAATATGTGCTGACCGAGAAAGGGCGCTCGGTGTTTCCGATCGTGGTGGGGTTGCGCCAGTGGGGGGAGCGCTTTCTGTTCGAGCCGGGGGAAGCGCGGTCTGAACTGGTGGACAGTGCCAAGGGGCGGCCAGTCGGGATTCTGCAGGTGCGAGCAGAAGATGGCCGGCTGCTCACGGCGGAGGATTGCCTACGCAAGGTTGTCCGGCATACGTAGGCTGGGGCCGCTCTGCGGCCCCGGCTCTCTCAGGCCTTGCCGAGCAGCTTGGCCAAGCCCTGGACCATCGGGGTCGGCTGCGGGAAGTCGAAGCGCGCCAGCAAACGCTGGTTGTCCGCCCGGGAATGGCGAATGTCACCCGAACGCGCCTGGCCGTAGCTGATCGCCGGCAAGCTGCCCACCACCTGCTCCAGCGCCTTGAGCATCTGGTTCAGCGAAGTCGCCTGGTTCAGGCCGACATTCACCGCGCCCTCTTCCACCTGCGGCTGCTCCAGCGCCTGCACCATCACCTGCACCAGGTCGCCGACGTAGAGGAAGTCACGGGTCTGCTCGCCATCACCGAACACAGTGATCGGCAAGCCTTGGGCCGCCCGCTCGCTGAAGATGCTGATCACCCCGGAATACGGCGAGGAAGGGTCCTGGCGCGGGCCGAAGATGTTGAAGAAGCGGAAAATCACCGGTTCCAGGCCATGCTGGCGGCGGTAGAAATCCAGGTACTGCTCGCTGGCCAGCTTGTCCACGGCATAGGGCGTCAGCGGCGCCTTGGGCGTGTCCTCGGCAATCGACTCGCCTTCGCCATTGTTGCCATATACCGCTGCGCTCGATGCAAAAAGCACGCGGCGCACGCCATGCACGCGCATGGCCTCGGCGACGTTGAGCGTGCCGATGAAGTTGCTCTGGTGGGTCTTCACCGGATCTTCGACCGAGGCCTGCACCGACGCCACCGCGGCCAGGTGAACCACGGCCCGGCAACCGGCGGCGGCACGCTGAACCAGCGCGGCGTCTGCCACATCACCTTCGATCAGCTCGAGGCGCGGGTTGCCCAGTTGCAGGTTTTCGCGCTTGCCGGTGGAAAGGTCGTCGAGAATACGTACGGCATAGCCCTTGGCCAGCAACGCATCGCACAGGTGGGAGCCAATGAAGCCGGCACCGCCGGTGATCAGGATGGGGGCATCAGCCATGGCGGTAGAATCGATCCAATAGTGGCGGCAAGCCAGCGCGCCAGGCACGCGGCTTGATGCCGAAGGTGTGAAGAATTTTCTTGCAGGCCAGTACCGCGTGCTGCGGCTCCTCGCTGGCATCCGGCCGTGCGGCATGAGCCTGCGCGGTCGGGGCCTGCACGGCCAGCTGACGGTACTGCCCGGCCTCGCTGAGAATCGCCTGGCCCAGTGCCAGCGGCGTGGTCGCCTCGTTGCCGGCGTAGTGGTAGGTGCCCCACAGCGGCGCGCTGCAATCGAGCTGCTTGAGCACCGACAGGATCACCCGCGCGGCGTCGTCGACCGGTGTCGGGTTGCCGCGGCGGTCATCGGCCAGCAGCAGTTCCTGGGGTTGCTCGGCGCGGGTCAGGAAGCGGCCCAAGGCACCGTCAATGCTTTCGTCCAGCAACCAGCCGAAGCGCAGCAGCACATGCTGCGGGCACGCCGCACGCACGCTCTGCTCGATACGCCACAAGGCCTGGCCCCGCTGGCCCAGGGGGACCGGTTCGTCCTTTTCGCTGTAGGCCGTGGCCCGCGAACCGTCGAACACCCGGTAGCTGGAAGGCTGCACCAGGGTGATCTGGTGGTGCTGGCACAACTCCGCCAGCCGCTCTACCGCCCGCTCCTGCTGGGCCAGGCGCTGGTCGCTGACCGACTCGGCCTGGAACCAGTCGAAGTAATAGGCCAGGTTGACCAAGGCATCGGGGCGATGATCGTCAAGCAGCTGAGTGAGGCTGGCTGGCGCCCAGCCGCTCTCCGGCGGGCGCGGTGCCAGGAATGCGATGTCCTCCTCGGCCCCGAGACGAATCAGCGCTTGCCCAAGGGCATTGCCACCACCCAACAGCATCAGGCGCATACGCATAGAGTCAGCAGATCCGAACAGGTTGATAGAAGGAAAGGAGTCATTTTGCGGTTTCCGGGCGGGGAAGTCCAACCCCAGGGTGCGCTGCTACTAATGCGCCTCGGAGCCACCACCTCGCAGGAAAGTTCCTACACCTTCGAGTGGCCAGGTCCTGCATCCAACATCAAAAAAAGTTGCCTAAATAGCTTCCGTATCTTCGAAAGTTTCACCGAATCCCTGCAGACAAGGACATAACAATGACAGGGAGCTATAGCGAAGCATTAAACGATGTTGCTCATTTCAGCTTGCATTCTCGGGACACCATTCTTGATCACAGGAGTTCTGGTTCGGCTGTTTGCATATGCACCACACACGGAGCCTCTGGTGCTTCAATCAGACCCACTCGTCATTCGCGGACAAGGCTGGATAACCAAGTATGGAAATCGAAACTTCAACTTTGTTGATCCTTGCCGCCACTGCATTGCTGGCAGGCTTCTTCGACGCCATCGCAGGCGGCGGTGGTTTACTCACGCTTCCGGCGTTATTCATTGCTGGAGTCGATCCGCTGGCAGCAATGGCTACCAACAAGTTCCAGGCCTCCTCGGCCAGTTCTTCAGCAGTCTGGGCGTTCGCCCGCAAGCGAATGATCCAATGGCGAACAGACTGGCCAATAGCTTTGCTGTCATTCGCAGGTGGTGCGGCAGGGGCCTTGTCGATCAGCTTGCTCGACAGAGCGGTCCTGGAAGCAACTGCACCGTTCTTGCTGATAGCAGTCGCTGCCTACTTTGCACTCAGCCCCAAGCTTGAAGATCAGGACCGCAAGCGGCGGCTGTCGTATTTCTACTTTACGCTCGTGGTTGCTCCAGGCATTGGGTTCTATGACGGGATCTTTGGCCCGGGTACCGGTTCATTCTTCATGGTCGCCTTCACACTGCTGCTGGGGCAGCCTCTCATGCAGGCAATCTGCAGCAGCAAACTGCTCAATGCATCTTGCAACCTTGGAGCGTTGTCGGTGTTTGCCTTCGGTGGGGCCATCATATGGCCTTTGGCGCTGGCCATGGCAGCCTGCGCCATCCTCGGCGCTTAACTCGGCGCTCGTTGCGCCCTCTACTTCGGGCCGCAACTGATCAAACCACTGCTGATCACAGTGTGTTGCCTGATGGCAGTGAAGTTGTTGCTGGGTGATGGTCATCCGGTAGCTGAATGGCTGCGCACTTACACAGCGCTGCGCTAGATGTTTCACTCAATCTCAAACAAGCTGTTACGCAACGGCCCCACACTCAACCGCTCACGCACATCGTCATCGATCCGTGGATCATCCGGCTGGTACAACCTCACCTGCCGATAGGCATTGATGCGGTTGATCTCCTCCCCCAGATACTCCCACACCACCCGGGTGCAGGCCGGGTTGCGCCGGTCGCCGCTGGAGACCCCGGCCTTCAGGCCGTTCAGGCGGGTGATGCGGCTCTTGAAGCTGGGGATGAGGATGGTCTGGCTCATCTCGTTGAAGGTCAAGGATTCGTAGTCGACCAGGAACATTCGGTCCTGCAACTGGAACGCCGCCCCCAGGTAGCGGCAACGCACCTCGGCATGGGGGTCGGTGGCACTGGAGCGCTCCTGGCGTTCCTGGCGCTCGAACAGATAGCGGCCACGCTCCTCCCACAGGTGCACCAACGAGACCAGGATGGTGCCCGGGACGGACATGCAGTTGGAGTATTCCAGGTAGTAGCCGCAATAACGCGACAGGTTACCCGCGTGATCGTGCAGCGGGCGGAACAGTTCGCTGATCGGGTCACCGCTCTGCTCGGCCGGTGTCGCCGCACGCGCACCGATCAGGCGGCTGAACTGCTCAGGCGGCAAGTTCAGCTCGTAATCTTCAACGCCGAAGAAATCACCGATGCGCTTGAGGTTGTAAGCCGTCGGACGGCTCTGCCCGCTCAGGTACTTGTTGAATTGCGCGCGGTTTATCGAAAGCTGGCGGCAAACTTCGGAGATAGAGCGGTAATGGCTGCAGGCCAGTTTGAGGTTGGTAGCGAAATGATCGCTCATGCTTAGAGGCTCGGGTGACGCGATTGACGCCAGTGTAGCATCAAGTCGCACCAAATTAGAGCAACCCGCGAAATTGTAACCACCTTTGTCATGGCCAACCATGCGCGCCAACGAATAGCGATACGCCTGCCGTCCGCTGTTCATTCCATGCGAAGAATAAGAATCGAGGTCATTTTCCAATGCTCGAAGCACTTAACGATTTCCTTTCGGGAAAACTCCTCATCGTGCTGATCGTCGGTCTCGGCGGTTACTTCACCATCCGTTCGCGGTTCGTCCAGTTCCGCCACTTCGGCCACATGTTTGCTGTATTCAAGGAATCGCTGCGTGGCCAGGCAGGCCAGCTGAGCTCCTTCCAGGCCCTGATGCTGAGCCTCGCCGGCCGCGTTGGCGCCGGTAACATCGCCGGTGTCGGTATCGCCGTGACCCTGGGTGGCCCAGGCGCGGTGTTCTGGATGTGGGTCACTGCCCTGGTCGGCATGGCCAGCAGTTTCTTCGAATGCACCCTGGCCCAGGTCTACAAGCGCGCTGACGGCGACGGCTTGTACCGTGGCGGCCCGGCCTACTACATCCAGCACGGCCTGAAGCTCAAGAGCATGGCCATCGTGTTCTCGATCCTGCTGCTGGTCACCTATGGCTTCGCCTTCATCGGCCTGCAGTCGTACACCGTGACCCACTCGCTGCAGAATGCCTTCGCCTTCGACCCCAAGCACACCGGCATCGTCCTTGCCGTGCTGCTGGCCATCACCTTCATCGGTGGCATCAAGCGCATTGCCGCAGTGTCCGACCTGCTGGTACCGGTCAAGACCCTGGCCTACATCGGCGTGACCCTGTACGTGATCGGCACCCAGATCGAACACGTGCCGGCCATGCTGGAAACCATCTTCAAGAGCGCATTCGGCCTCGACCCGGCGTTCGGTGGCCTGCTCGGCAGCGCCATCGTCATGGGCGTCAAGCGTGGCGTGTTCGCCAACGAAGCGGGCCTGGGCAGTGCGCCAAACGTGGCTGCCGTGGCGGCCGTGAAACACCCGGGCGCCCAGGGCGTGGTCCAGGCGTTCAGCGTGTTCCTCGACACCTTTGTGATCTGCACCTGCACCGCGCTGCTGATCCTGCTGTCGGGCTTCTACACCCCGGGCTTCGAAGGTGACGGCATCGTCCTGACCCAGAACTCGCTGGCCGCCGTGGTCGGTGACTGGGGCCGCCTGTTCGTCAGCGTGGCACTGTCGCTGTTCGTGTTCACCTGCATCCTCTACAACTACTACCTGGGTGAAAACAGCCTGCAGTTCCTCAGCCGCAACCGCGTAGTGCTGCTGGTATTCCGCGCCCTGGTGCTGGCGCTGGTGGTATGGGGTTCGATGCAGGACCTGTCGACCGTATTCGCCTTCGCCGACATCACCATGACCTGCCTGGCCTTCGTCAACCTGGTGGCCCTGGCGCTGCTGTTCAAAGTCGGCCTGCGGGTAATGCGCGACTACGACGAACAGCGCAAGGCTGGTATCCAGCAGCCGGTGTTCGATTCGTCGAAATTCGCCGACCTGGATTTGGACCGTAACGCCTGGCCTGCCAATCCGCAGGCGGAAACCGCCACTGACGCGGCCGCTGGCCAAGTTCAGACGCAGCGCTGATATCCTCCCCTGCCTGGCCGCCCCGTCCGTGGGCGGCTGCTTCACCTCCGCTCACCGCTACGGATGCTTTCCATGCGTGCTGTCAAGAATCTTCTCGTGCTCTACACCGGTGGCACCATCGGCATGCTCGAAACCGCCGAGGGCCTGGCGCCGGCTGGCGGCTTCGACGCGCGGATGCGCGAACACCTGGCCCAGTTGACCGACGCACCCCAGGTGCAATGGACACTGCAGGAAATGAACCCGCTGCTCGATAGCGCCAACATGCAGCAGCACAACTGGCTGGCGATGCGCGATGCCATCGTCGCGGCGGTGGACGCCGGCCATGACGGCGTGCTGCTGCTGCACGGTACCGACAGCCTGGCCTATAGCGCCGCAGCGCTGTCGTTCCTGTTGCTGGGCCTGCCGGTGCCGGTACTGCTGACCGGCTCGATGCTGCCGGCTGGCGCGCCGGGCAGCGATGCCTGGGGCAACCTGTGCGGGGCCTTGCGCTTGCTCGAACAGGGCCTGGAGGCTGGCGTGCAGCTGTACTTCCATGGCCAGCTGCTGCATGGCTGCCGGGCTTCGAAGCTGCGCAGCGAGGCCTTCGACGCCTTCGCTGCACTGCCGCGCCACCGTGAAGGCGAGCGTGCCGCCGAATTGCCTGCCGCCCTGAGCTATCGCCAGCAGCGTCAGCCAGTCAACCTGGCAGTGATGCCGGTGTATCCGGGCTTGCAAGCCGGGCATCTGAAGGGCTTGCTCGACAGCGGCGTGCAGGGGTTGCTGCTGGAATGCTATGGCAGTGGCACCGGCCCGTCGGATG
Source organism: Pseudomonas vlassakiae (assembly GCF_014269035.2). Classification (GTDB taxonomy): domain Bacteria; phylum Pseudomonadota; class Gammaproteobacteria; order Pseudomonadales; family Pseudomonadaceae; genus Aquipseudomonas; species Aquipseudomonas vlassakiae. The sequence goes on along the minus strand of NZ_JABWRP020000006.1, from coordinate 56,212 downwards.
ATCAGGCGCTGCTGGCAGTGCTGCGTGCAGCGCGCCAGCGGGGTGTGCTGCTGGCTGCCATCAGCCAGTGCCCCGAAGGTTCGGTCGTGTTCGATACCTATGCGGCAGGCAACCGCCTGCGCGCGGCTGGACTGGTCAGTGCTGGCGGCATGACCCGCGAAGCGGCGCTGGGCAAGATGTTTGCGCTGCTGGGTGCTGGGCTGGATGTAGACGCGGTGGAGCAATGGTTCGCACTGGACCTTTGCGGCGAGCGGGCCTGAAACCGGAAAATGGCGGAAGGCAGCGGGAGTCGAACCTGCCCGGGAACGGCTGCCGTCCCCAACCGGGTTTGAAGCCCGGCCGCGCCACCGGGCGCGATTGCCTTCCTTGAACTCAGTGCCTGGCCTGCTGTTGGGCCAGCGCGCTGTCGGCGCGGATGTAGCGCTGGTCGGCCACCCGACGGGTCAGGCCGATACGGTCGAAGTATTCGAGAATCTGCACACTGCGCTTGCGACCGATGCCCAACATATCGCGAAACGCAGCAACCTGCACTACTGGCGTGTCGTTGGCCTGCCGCAGCAGCAGCTCTGCCATGCGCCTTAGCGTTACCTCAGGATAGAACAGGTCGCGCACCACCTGATGTACCAGGCCCAGCCGGGCCAGCTTGCGCAGCAACAGGCGCACATCCGCCTCCGCGCACTGTTCTTCGGTGGCCAGCGTCCGGACCCAAGGTGGGTCATATTCCCCTGCGAGCAACTTCGGCTGCAGCCGCTCCCATAGCGCGCTGTCGACGGCGCTCAACTGCACCTTGTGATCAGGCAGATGCAGCCAGGGACCGCTGCTGGCGATCATTTCGTCATTGAGCAGCTCATCGAGCAAGCTGACAAACGCCGGGCGCTCAAGCGGCAAGGCAGCGAAGCGGCGCAGGCGGTCGCGGTCCGGGCCGAGCTGGTCAGGCTCCTGCTCATGGAAGCGGGCCAGCTGCTCCAGCACCTGCTGCCTCAGTGCTTGCCATTGGCCTTGGGCAAACAGCAGCGGGCCTTGGCGCGTGGCTACCACCAACACGTCATTGGGCAACAGCCAGGTATCGCGCTGGCGATTGAACTGGCGCTCCAGGCGCTGCGGGTCAAGGCCACCGAGCGCACTGGCGAGCAAGGCCGGCAGGGCCTCCTCCAGGCCATCGGCATCACGCAGCACCTGCAGTTGGCTCAGGCGTTGTTCACTACGGCGCTGCCGACTGGGCGCGAACGGGTCGAGCACCTTGCCGCCGCCCAGGGTGCGCTGGGCACGCTGGTCGCGCAGCACCAGGCGGTCTCCATGTACCGCCTGCAACGGTGCGTTGAGCAGCAGCTGGGCAAACATGCGCTGGCCGGCAGCCAGGGTTTCACCTTCGAGCAAAGCCACCCGTGCCGTCACATCCTGAGTACCAAGGTGCACATGTACCGCGCTGAAATGCTCGAACAGGCGGGTTTCACCGGGAAGCAGGCAAAGTTCGATATCGACTCGCACGCTGGGCGCATGCAGCCATTCCGGCACCAGCCAGTCGCCTCGGTGCACGTGCTCTACCGCGAGGCGCTCGGCGCTAATGTTCAACGCCACCCGCTGGCCGGCCTCGGCCACCAACGCCACCTGGTTCTGCGCGTGCAAGCCACGCACCCGTACCGGCTTGCCGGCCTTGCCCAGCAGTAATGTGTCGCCGGCACTGACACGCCCGGCCAGTGCCGTGCCAGTCACCACCACCCCGGCACCGGTCACGGCGAAGGCGCGATCGACCGCCAGGCGAAAGCCCCCGCGTGCGCTGCGCTGCCGCACCCGCACCTCGGCCTCCAGCAAGGCCCGACGCAACACCTCGATACCCTGCCCGGTGATGCTCGACACGGGGAACTGCCGTGCCTTGGCATAAGGCCCCGCTGCCAGCAACTCCCTGACCTGCGCCTGCACTTCTGCCAAACGGGCGGGCTCGACCCGGTCACATTTGCTGATCACCACCAGCGCCTGGGGAATCCCCAGCAGCTCGATGATCGCCAGGTGCTCACGGGTCTGTGGCATCACCCCATCGTCGGCGGCCACCACCAGCAGCACCAGGTCGATGCCATGGGCGCCGGCCAGCATGTTGTGGATGAACCGCTCATGGCCCGGCACATCGATGAAGCCGGTCAAGGCCGCCCCTTCGGCCAGCGCCGCGTAGCGGTAGCCGAGGTCGATGGTCATGCCACGCGCGCGCTCTTCCTGGCGCTGGTCCCCGGCCTGGCCGGTGAGGGCCTGAAGCAGCGCGGTCTTGCCGTGGTCGATGTGGCCGGCGGTGCCGACGATCATTGCACGGGCCCAAGTTGCAGGGCCGGCAACTGCGCCAGCCATTGGGCTTCATCGTCGAGCTGGCGCAGGTCGAGCCACAGGGCGTCGCCAGCGATGCGCCCAAGCACCGGCACCGGCAGGTCGCGCAAGGCACGCTCCAGCACATGCAGGCTGCGCCCGCGCAGCTTCTTCGACACCAGTGGGCGCAGGCACAGCGCTGCACTGGGCAGCCGCGCCACTGGCTGGCTGCCGCTGCCGATCATGCCCAGCGCCGGCTCGACACCGACTTGCCATTGCTCACCAAGGTGCGCCTTGAGCTCGGGAGCCAGTCGTTCGGCCTGGGCCTGGATCTCGGCCTGGCCGCGGGTCAGCAGGCGCAGGCTCGGCAAGCGTTCGGCCAGGCGGTCGGGGTTGCGGTATAGCGCCAGCACCGCCTCGAGTGCGGCGAGGGTGATCTTGTCGACCCGCAGTGCGCGCTTGAGCGGGTTCTTCTTGATCCTGGCGATCAAGGCTTTGCGACCGACGATGATCCCGGCCTGGGGGCCGCCCAGCAGCTTGTCGCCACTGAACGTGACGATATCGGCGCCATCAGCCAAGGCCTGGCGCACCGTCGGTTCGGCGGGCAGGCCCCAGCGCGTGAGGTCAAGCAGGCTGCCGCTACCGAGGTCTTCGAGCAGTGGCAAGTCATGCTGGTGAGCGATATGCGCCAGGTCGGCAGTCGGTACCTGATGGGTGAAACCCTGAATGCTGTAGTTGCTGCAGTGCACGCGCATCAGCAGGCCGGTACGCGGGCCGATGGCGGCTTCATAGTCGCGGGCGTGGGTGCGGTTGGTGGTGCCGACTTCGTGAAGCTTCACCCCGGCTCTTGCCATGATGTCGGGAATGCGGAAGGCACCGCCAATCTCGATCAGTTCGCCACGGCTGATGATGCCTTCCTTGCGCGCACCCAGGCTGTTGAGCGCCAGCAGCACGGCAGCGGCATTGTTGTTGACTACGGTGACGGCCTCGGCGCCGGTCAGTTCGCGGATCAGGCCTTCGATCAGGTCATCACGGTCGCCGCGCTTGCCGGTGGCCAGGTCGAACTCCAGGTTGAGGGGATAGCGGGCGGCGGTCTGCATGGCCTCGATGGCCTCCTCGGGCAGCAGCGCGCGACCCAGGTTGGTGTGCAGCACGGTGCCGGTGAGGTTGAATACGCGGCGGACCTGGCTGCGTTGCTGGATCGAAAGGCGTTCGCCAGCACGCCCGAGGAGGATTTCAGCGGCCAGTTCGGCGGCGTCGAGTTGGCCGTGACGGGCGGGATCGCGCAGGTCATCGAGCAATTGGCGCAGGGTGGCCAGCACGATGTCGCGGCCGTGGCGGTCGATCAGTACAAGGCAGGCCGGGTGGCGCAGAAGGTTGTCGATGGAGGGCAAGCGTGGGGTGTCGCTGGCTAGGCTGGAGGACATGCAGTACTACCTTGGACTGATCCGTTGTCTTTGATGGCCCTTTCGCGGGTAAACCCGATCCCACAGGTCCCGCGCCAGCCTTCAGGTTTGCGCGGCACCTTGTGGGAGCGGGTTTACCCGCGAAGCAGGCGACTCGGTATTACAGTGTAGACACTACCCGGGCGCGAGCATCAGGTTGGGTGCCAGGCGATGGAAGCCCTCCTCGTCCAGGCGGATATCCAGCGCCAGGCTGGCCAGGTCGTCGGCCAGCGGCTCGGCCGCCGCATCGTTCTCCAGATAATGCTGTTTCAGGTAGCTCTCACACCCCGGGCAGCATTCGGCGCGCAGCGGCGCCTTGCCCGGGGCATGGCGATCATCTTCGAGGTTGCTGTAACGCAAATCCTTGCTCGAATCGCAATACACGCACTTGACCCGCACCACATGCCACTCACAGGCACACAGCGAACAGGCCAGGTAACGCAGACCGTTGTGCTTGCCACGGTTGCGCACCACCCCCGTCATCGCTGGCGAACCGCAGGCCGGGCACTGCGCCAGACTACCGGCGGGCTTCAGCTCGGGGGCTGGCAGCGCCAGCAACCAGCTCGACCAGGCGGCCTGCAAGGCGGCGCCAATGAACGGCACCAGCGCCGCCGGCACCGCATCATACTGGCCAGCGAGCAACGCAATACCCCAGCCCTTGCGCTGACTATCTTCACTGTCGCGCAGGGCTTGCAGCGCCTCGCCCAGCGCGCCACTGGCCTCACTGTCCAAGTGCATCAGCAAGGCCTGCAACCAGACCAGCCACGGCCCTTCACGCACCAGGCTGTCAGCTGCCAGCGGTGGCAGGCCATGACTTATGCACAGGCGCTGACGTTCCTCAGCCACCGGCAACCCACCGGGAGGGTTATCCACAAGCTGCTGCTGGACGCGGCACAGTTGAGCGATCAGCCGCAGGTAATCGCCAAGGGCATTGCCCTCAGCCAAGTGCTCCAGGCGCGCTGCGCGCAGTGCAAACAGATTGGCAGGCGGCAGGTGCAGAAACGGCGGCATCACTGCCGACGCTTCGATCTGCCCGGGTTCGAGTATCGTGCTCAAGCGCTCATCCTTCTTTCCGTCCGTGATTGCCCGGCGTCTTGTCGCCGGTCACTTCGCGGTACCACAACTCATGGTGCTTGCGTGCCCAGGCGCGGCTGACCCCGCCATGCAGCATGGCGCCGATCGAGCCCTTGATCCAGATACCGGCGTAGATGTGCACGATGATGCTGAGGATCAGCACGAACGCCGCCAGTGCATGGGCCAGCGCCGACAGGCGAATGACCTCGATACCGAACAGCTGGCTGAAATACGCGCGCCAGATCACCACGCCGCTGAGCAACAACACCAGCATGCACACCAGCAGGGTCCAGAACAGCAGCTTCTGCCCGGCGTTGTACTTGCCGATCGGTGGCACGCCCTCCTCCTGGTTCAGCATCACCCGGTCCACGCGGCGCAGCCACAGGCGGTCGTTGGCGGTGATGAAGTTGGCGCGCCAGAAACGGAACACCAAGCCAAGGAAGAACACGAACATCGCCACGCCCAGGAACGGGTGCAGGATGCGTGTCCATGGCCCGCCGCCAAACAGATGGCTGAGCCAGAACAGTGCCGGATGGAACAATGCCAGCCCGGAAAGACCTGCCGTCATGAACAGGATGGCGACGATCCAGTGGTTGGTCCGCTCATTGGCGTTGTAGCGCAGGATCGGTTTGTTGTCGTTCATGGCCGCTGCTCCCCTTGCCCGCCGGGCTTGGTCGGATCATAGACATGGACCGACGGGTCCACCTGGTGCACGCTGTCGTTCGGCGCTGTGGGCTGCTCGTCCTCCTCCACACGCTGCGGCCCAACCCGCACGTAATGGAAGAACCCGGCCAGCACCGCCGCGCCCATCGCCAACAGCGCCAGCGGTTTGGTGAAGCCCTTCCACAAGCCCACCAGCGGGCTGATCACCGGTTGGTCCGGCAGGCCGGCGTACAGCTTCGGTGTGTCGGCGTGGTGCAGCACATACATCACGTGGGTGCCGCCGACACCGTCCGGGTCGTACAGCCCGGCCTGCTCGAAGCCGCGTGACTTGAGGTCGACGATACGCTCGGCGGCATGCACCTTCATCTCCTCCTTGGTGCCGAACACGATCGCCCCGGTCGGGCAGGTCTTCACACAGGCCGGCTCCAGGCCCACGGTCACGCGGTCGGAACACAGGGTGCACTTGTACGCCTTGTGGTCCTTCTGCGAGATGCGCGGGATGTTGAACGGGCAGCCGGTGATGCAGTAGCCGCAGCCGATGCAGTGGTCCTGGTTGAAGTCGACGATGCCGTTGGCATGCTTGATGATCGCGCCCGGGCTTGGGCAGGCCTTCAGGCAGCCCGGCTCGACGCAGTGCATGCAGCCGTCCTTGCGAATCAGCCACTCCAGGTTGCCGTCGTCGCGCTCGTGCTCGGTGAAGCGCATCAGGGTCCAGGTTTCGGCGGTGAGGTCCTGGGGGTTGTCATAGGTGCCGTGGTTGTGGCCGACCTCGTCACGCAGTTCGTTCCACTCCGAGCACGCCACCTGGCAGGCCTTGCAACCGATGCACTTGGTGGTGTCGATCAGTTTGGCGACCTCGTCCAGCTGGCGTACCGAAGGCGGAACGGTAGTGGTGGCCGAGCGGGCGATGATGTCTTGGCTGGCCATCAGAGTTTCTCCACTTTGACGAGGAACGACTTGGACTCTGGCGTCTGGGTGTTGCCGTCACCGAGGAACGGCACCAGGGTGTTGGTCAGGTAGCCATGCCGCGTGGTCCCGGTGAAGCCCCAGTGCAGCGGAATGCCGATCTGGTGCACCGTCTGGTTGTTGACCTGCAGCGGGCGAATCCGCTTGGTCACCACCGCCACCGCATCGATGTGACCACGCTTGCTCGACACCCGCACCCGGTCACCGGCCTTGATGCCTTTTTCGTTGGCCAGCACCTCGCCGATCTCGACGAACTGCTCGGGCTGGGCGATGGCATTGAGGCGGCAGTGCTTGCTCCAGAAGTGGAAGTGCTCGGTCAACCGGTAAGTGGTGGCCGCATAGGGGAACTCCTCGTGCTTGCCAAGGGTGTCCCACACCGAATCGAAGATCCGCCCTGCCGGGTTGCTGGTGGCCTTCTTGTTCTGCGGGTGCAGCGGGTTGATGCCAATCGGCGTCTCGAACGGCTCGTAGTGCTCGGGGAACGGGCCTTCGGCCATCTTGTCGATGGCGAAGAACCGCGCCACACCTTCGGGGTTCATGATGAACGGGTTCATCCCCGCCTCGGGTGGCGAGTCGACCTTGAAGTCAGGCACGTCGGTGCCAGTCCAGGCCTTGCCGTTCCACCACACCAGGCGCTTCTTGTCTGGGTCCCACGGCTTGCCTTGCGGGTCGCTGGACGCGCGGTTGTAGAGGATGCGGCGGTTGGCCGGCCAGGCCCAGGCCCAGTTCTGCACCTGGTGCATGCCATACGGGTCGCTGTTGTCGCGGCGGGCCATCTGGTTGCCTTGCTCGGTCCAGCAGCCGGCGAAAATCCAGCAGCCGGAGGCGGTACTGCCGTCATCCTTGAGCTGGCCGAAGCCGGACAGTTGCTGGCCAGCCTTGACGACCGCACCGGTCGGGTCGGTGACATCAGTCACTGCCCAGCCGTTCATCTCCCTGGCCAGCTCCTCCGGTGAGGGCTCTTCAGGAATCTTGTACGGCCAGTGGATGTTCATGATGGCGTCAGGATAGGCCCCGCCTTCGGCCTGATAACGCTGGCGCAGGCGAATGAACAACTCGCTCATGATCTGCACGTCGGTGCGGGTCTCGCCCGGGCCGTCGGCGCCCTTCCAGTGCCACTGCAGCCAGCGACTGCTGTTGACCAGAGAACCGTCCTCCTCGGCGAAACAGGTGGTGGGCAGGCGGATCACCTCGGTCTGGATATTGGCCGTGTCGACATCGTTGAACGGCCCGGCGTTACGCCAGAACTCCGAGGTTTCGGTGGCCAGCGGGTCCATGATCACCAGCCACTTGAGCTTGCCCAGAGCGGCGGTGACGCGGTTCTTGTCCGGCAGCGCAGCGATCGGGTTGAAGCCTTGGCACATGTAGCCGTTGACCTTGCCCTGGCTCATCATTTCGAACATGCGCAGCACGTCGTACGCCGGCACATCGAGCTTGGGTAGCCAGTCATAGCCCCAGTTGTTTTCCGCCGTCGCGTTCGGCCCGTACCAGGCCTTCATCAGGCTGACGTGGAACTTGCCGTAGTTCTGCCAGTACGACAGCTGCCCCGGGCGCAGCGGCTTGGAAGCGCGCTTGTCGATATAGGCGGCGTAGTCCTGCTCGGCGTCGCCTGCCAAGGTCAGGTAACCCGGCAACGAATTGGACAGCAGGCCGAGGTCGGTCAGGCCCTGGATGTTGGAGTGCCCGCGCAGGGCGTTGACCCCGCCACCCGGCATGCCGACATTGCCCAGCAGCAGCTGGACCATGGCCGCACTGCGGATGATCTGCGCACCGATGGAGTGCTGCGTCCAGCCGAGTGCGTAGAGGATCGTCATGGTCTTGCCCGGTACCGAGCAGGTGGCGATCTCTTCCCAGACTTTCATCATGGCGTCCTGCGGCATGCCGCAGGTCATGCTGGCCAGTTCCGGGGTGTAACGGCTGTAGTGCTGCTTCATCAGCTGGAACACGCAGCGCGGATGCTGCAGGGTCGGGTCGACCTTGGCGAAACCGTCCTCGCCCAGCTCGTAGCCCCAGCCGGATTTATCCGCATACACGCGCTTGGCCTCGTCGTAGCCACTGAACAGCCCGTCCTCGAAGCCGTAGTTTTCTTTGACGATGAACGACACGTCGGTGTAGTTGCGCACGTACTCGTGCTGGATCTTGTCATTGCTCAGCAGGTAATTGATCAGCCCGCCCATGAAGGCGATGTCGGTACCGGTACGGATCGGCGCGTAGTAGTCCGCCACCGAAGCGGTACGGGTAAACCTGGGGTCGACCACGATCAGCCGCGCCTGGTTGTGCGCCTTGGCTTCGGTCACCCATTTGAAGCCGCACGGGTGCGCTTCTGCTGCGTTGCCACCCATCACCAGGACCAGATTCGCGTTGGCGATATCGGACCAGTGGTTGGTCATGGCGCCACGGCCGTACGTCGGGGCAAGACTTGCCACCGTCGGGCCATGTCAGACACGTGCCTGGTTGTCGAACCCCAGCATGCCTGTAGCGCGGACGACCTTGTGGGTCAGGTAGCCAGCCTCGCTGGAGGCGGCGGAAGCAGCGAGGAAACCGGTGGTGAGCCAGCGGTTGACCGTTTGCCCCTGGGCGTTCTTCTCGATGAAGTTGGCGTCGCGGTCCTTTTTCATCAGGTCGGCAACGCGGTCGAGCGCCTCGTCCCAGCTGACCCGCACCCACTCATTGCTGCCCGGCTTGCGCACCTCGGGGTACTTGAGGCGGCTGGGGCTGTGGATGAAGTCGAGCAGGCCGGCACCTTTGGGGCACAGGGTGCCACGGTTGACCGGGTGATCGGCGTCGCCTTCGATGTGGATGATGTTCTGCTTGACGTTCTTGCCCGCATCGCCCTGGCTGTACATGATCAGGCCGCAGCCGACCGAGCAGTAGGGGCAGGTGTTGCGGGTTTCCTTCGTATGCGCCAGCTTGAAGTGACGCACCTGCTCGGCGAAGGCCGGCGTCGGGGCCATGCCCAACGCCGCCAGGCTCGAGCCTCCAAGGCCGACAGCGGCGACCTTGAAGAACTGCCGACGGTTGAGATCCATCGTGCACTCCTGATCAGGTTTGGACGCACGGAACATGGCCGGCGCCTCTTGGTAGTCACGGTGGCGGCTAATTGATGGCCGCCAATGGGTAAGACTAGTCAAGAATCGCGAAGGTGCGATGACATGGATCACGGGGGGTGGGGATCGATTGTGTCTGGAGGTTGCGTTGCGGCTGCCGGCTGACCCCACCCGCGACCAATCAGCCGTAAGGCACCTTTTCGGGTCGCTCCGGCGACCGGGCATGAGAACCCGATCGATTAGCTAGCAGCACCATCATGGTGGCCGTACGTCGGGCTTACGCCTGGCCGAGCCTTTGCTAGCTTCTCTCGGTTTTCTCACTCTCGCGTACGGCTGCCACCTCCAATCCATGAGAAAGATTCAGGTGCTGGTTACCTTTCTCAAGAAGCTGCTCATATGGGCCGGTAATTTCCGAAAGTCTCTTCCCGCAGGAACAAGAACTACTTTCTCTTGAAAGCATTGCTGCTTCATTGGCGGACACGTTGTGGTTTAGGGAGCCGCCTCACTGGAGGCGGCGGGTTGCGCATTCTTGAGGGCTTGAGTCGGCTGGGGCTGAGGGTAACGTTGAGTAGGCCCCAGTCAGGTCATTGCATACGCCATTCAACACCGCGGCAGATTACGCGCCACATTGAGCGCCGCACTGCTCTGGGCCACCGGCATGATCTCGACGGTATTGATATTCACATGCCCCGGCTGCTCGGCAATCCAGGCCACCGTAGCGGCGATATCCTCGGGCAGGATGGCCTCCACGTCGCGGTACAGCGCTTGCACGGCATCAAGATCACCGTTCAGCCGCACCACCGAGAAGTCGGTGCCCGAGCACAAGCCCGGTTCGATATTGCTCACCCGCACGCGGGTGTCTGCGAGGTCGGCGCGCAGGTTGAGGCTGAACTGGCGGACGAAGGCCTTGCTGGCGCCATACACATTGCCGCCCGGGTACGGATAAGTGCCGGCAATCGACCCCATGTTGATGATCATGCCGCTGTCGGCTTCCACCATCTGCGGCAGGACCTTGTGGGTCACCATGGCCAGGCCGGTGACGTTGGTGTCGATCATCTGCTGCCAGTTCGCACTACTGCTGGCTTGGGCACGGTCGACGCCCAGCGCCAGCCCGGCATTGTTCACCAGCAGGTCGATCTGCAGCGAGGCGTCACGGACCTGATCGAACGCCGCCTCGATCGACTGCGGATCGGTGACATCCAGCGCCAGCGCAATGAAATTGACGCCCAACTCGGCTTCCAGCGCTTGCAGCTTGTCCATGCGCCGGGCGGCGCCGATCACACGGTAACCCTTGCCGATCAGGGTGCGGCAGATGGCCCGGCCAAAGCCCGAAGACGCGCCGGTCACGAATGCAGTTTTCATCAGTTATCTCCTTGGAAGGGTCAGGCCAGGTACTTCACACCCAGGCTGGTAAACAGGCAGAGCATCGAGAACACCAGCGCCTTGCGCACCACTTCATTGCCTTTGCGCAGGGCCAGGGCGCTGCCCAGGTGGTTGCCGAGGATGTTGCAGGCCACCAGCGGTAGCGCCAGCAGGTAAACGACCTTGCCCGCCATGACGAACGCCACCAGCGCGCCGATGTTGGAGGCGAAGTTGAAGGTCTTGGAGTTGGCGGAGCTGGAGACCAGGTCCATGCGCAGCAGGTAGTGGAACGCGATGATGAACATGCTGCCGGTGCCGGGACCGAAGAAGCCGTCGTAGAAGCCGATGGCCAGGCAGGTCAGCGGAACCACGGTGAACAGCATGCGCGGCGACAGCTCGCGCTCCTCCACCGGGCGGTCCTTGGGGGTGAGGAAGATGAGGATGCCGAACGGGATCAGCGCCAGGATGATCTTGCCCACGAGTTCCTGCGGGATCGACACGATCAGGTGCGCGCCCAGGTAAGCCCCGATCAATGAAAACGGCACCCCGACCAGCGCTACCTGCCAGACCATCTTGCTGTTGGCCAGGAAGTTGCGGATGGCCGCGAGGGTGCCCAGGGTGCTGACCAGCTTCTCTTGCCCCAGGGCAACCTGCGGTGGCATGCCCACCAGCAGAAAGCCCGGCACCAGAAACAGCCCGCCACCCCCCGCGATACTGTCGACAAAGCCTGCAACGAATGCAATAGCGCCCAGCATCAGGATCGCCAGCAACCAGTGTTCCGCCCAGAAGGCGCCTAACAGTTCCATATCGGTACGTCCGTCGAGTCAGTAAAAAATCAGGAGAGCACTTCGTAGAGGTGGTCGGCCCGGGCGAAATGCACGCGGTTAAGGTCGTTGACCGCGAACAGACGCAGCAGCCAACGGTCAGCACCATCGTTCTGCGGCTCGAAGCCATCGCGGGCATGCAGCACACGCTGGTTCTTGAAGACCATGAAGTCGCCCGGCAGCAGCAGGTGCGGTTCATCGAAGCGGCGGGTTTCCAGCACACCGCGCAAGCTGGCCAGCGCTTGCTCGGCGCGCAGGTTGAGACCGTGCGTGTTCTCGCTGTCGAAACGGCACAACCACTCACCGGCATGGCCACGCACCAGCACCGGGAGTTCGGCCGTGCAACGGCGGTTGCCACTGAACGAGTCCGGGCGGCGGATCTCGAATTGTGGCAGGCACAGCTCGCGCACCGTGGTCGCGGGCAGTGCCGCCACCACGGCATCGAGACTGACCAGCGTGGTACTGATGCGCGGGTCGCAGCGCATGCCGAAGAACGACAGGTACTCCGGGCAGCACGAAGCGGCGCCGAGGGGCTCGGATGACAGCGGCAGGTCCGGGTTGTCCACGTGATAGGAGAAGCGCAGCCGCGAGCCATGGGAGCTCTTGTGGCTGGAGGAATGGCGCGACGGGATGACATGGCGGAACAGCCGGCCGTCGTTTTCGCCCTCGTACACCACAGGGTTGATCCCCATCAGGCTCTGCATGGTCAGGCTGACCAGGCATGCAACCGGGGTGCTGCGCGGACTGAGCACCCCCGAGTATGGCGTGGGCGGGATATCACGGTCCCGCGGGCAGTTACGCACGATCATGCTGGTCTGGTACGGATCCGCGACAAAGCCATGGATCTGTTGGCACAGCGCCTTGCCCAACACGTCCTGCGCCTGGTCCTTGAGCTGCGGATAAAGTTCTTTGTTCGTCTCGAAGTCGAGCGGTGTGTTGTTCAGCAGGGTTTGCCAGGCGCTGGAGATGACCCAGGGCAGACGGATCTCCAGTGAGGCTTGAAACTCGGCGCCTTGATGCAGGTGTGCACTTTCCATTTGCAGTGATATTCCATGTTGCTGGCTGAGGCCAGTCGGTGTCGTCGGCAGATGTTGATGTTTTATGAAGCCGGTCACAGCGGGACGATCGAGCATGCCGGGGGACGGCCTGCGCATTGAATCGACTCAATCATTGTAATTACAAAAATAACATCGACTCAATGCATTTTATCGATGACGCAAACACGCAAATGAATCTACGCTATTAACCTATTGATTTTTAGAAGATTTATTTCAAGTTTGATATGAAAACGCCCAATCAAAGCCAGCTTGCACGACTGGCGTCCATCAGCTGAAAAGCCGGATAACGTAAGATCGAAGCGATTTAATCGATGCAATTTACCTGTAAGAAAACACAATTACTGGCATCAGACCATTCGTGCTAGGCTTCCGGGCTCTCGCAGATTCTGGTGCCATTTCTATGTGGGTTCCTCACTACAGCGACCTGGCGCAGCCGGTCTACCTGATGATCGCCGATGCCCTGGAGCAGGACATCGGCAGCGGCCGGCTGGTGGCTGGCGAACGCTTGCCAACCCTCAAGGACCTCGCCGAGTCACTGGACGTCACACCCGGTACCATCGGCCGAGCCTATGACGAAGCCGCCAAGCGTGGCCTGGTGGTGGGCGAAGTCGGGCGCGGAACCTTCGTGCTGCCGCAACCACAGGCGCAGCCCGCCGCCCCGCCTGCGCGTCCTGGGGCCGCCCTCGTCGAGCGCGACAACGGGCAGATCGACCTGTCGATCATCAAGCCCAACGACGCGCACATGACCGACTGGCTACGCGGCGCCATCAACGAGCTGGCCCAAGCGCCCGACCTGGCCCAGGTGCTGGACTATGTCACCGAGGGCGGCCATGCGACGCACAAGCAGGCCGGCGCGGCCTGGATCAGGCGTTGGCTCCCCGAAGCCAGCTGGCAGCAAGTAGTGCTGACGTCCGGCGCCCAGCACGGCCTGCTGGTGGCCATCAGCAGCCTCTCGAAGAGCGATGACGTGGTGCTGTGCGAGTCGTTCTGCTATCCAGGCATCATCTCCCTGGCCCACAGCATGGGCCGCCGCCTGCGCGGCGTGGCCATGGACGAGTTCGGCCTGATTCCCGAAGCACTGCGTGCGGCATGCATCGAGTACCGCCCTTCGCTGCTGGTTTGCGTCACTACGCACCAGAACCCGACCAACTCGATCATGCCCCAAGCACGGCGCGAGGCCATCGCACAGATCGCTCGCGAGTTCGACCTGTTCATTGTCGATGACGACATCTACGGCTTTCTCGAACCCTCCCCGGATTACAAGCCGCTTGCCGCCTATGCCCCTGAACGTTCGGTGTACCTCACCAGCCTGTCCAAAAGCGTGCTGCCGGCGCTGCGCATCGGCTACCTGTATGCCCCGCCGCAAACCCTCTCGCGGCTGTCGTCGATGGTGCGCAGCAGTGTCTGGATGCCTTCGCCATTGATGGCGCAGCTGGCTAGCAACCTGATCAACAGTGGCATGGCCGACCAGCTGGTGCAGGTACAACGGGAAGAAGCGGCTGCACGCCAGCATATGGCATGCGAGATCCTCGGCAAGTACAGGATCCGCAGCCAAGCCAACAGCTTCCATATCTGGCTGGAGCTGCCCGAACCCTGGACCAGCGACGAGTTCGCCAATCTGGCGCGCAACAATGGCGTTACGGTAGTCAGTGGCAGCCAGTTCCTGCCCGAGCGCAGCCATGCCACGTGCGGGGTACGCATTGCCTTGATGGCCCCAACCCGCCAGGAATTGGGGTTTGCCTTGACCAAACTGGCGAGCCTGCTGGATTCGTCAGAGCCCCGGTTGTTTTATTGAGTCGACCGCAGGAACACGGAAATATAGGCATAAAAAAACCCAGGGCAAATGCCCTGGGTTTCTGTGCCAGCCAGACGCCTGACCGTTCAATCAGAACGGAATGTCGTCATCGAAGCTGTCAAAGTCAGCCGCTGGTTGCGGTGCTGGCTGCTGCGGCGCCGGGCGCTGTTGCTGCTGCGGGCGCTGAGCCTGTTGGCGTGGCGGGGCCTGGTTGTACTGTTGCTGTTGGCCGCCACCGTAGTTGCCGCCACCCTGGTTGTACGGGTCACCGCCCTGCTGCTGGCCCTGCGGACGACCGCCGAGCAACTGCATGGTGCCGTTGATGTCGACGATGATTTCGGTGGTATAGCGCTTGATACCGTCCTTTTCCCATTCGCGGGTCTGCAGCTTGCCTTCGATGTAGCACTGCGAACCTTTGCGCAGGTACTCGCCGGCAATTTCGGCAACCTTGCCGAACAGCGAGACACGGTGCCACTCGGTACGCTCGACCTTCTGGCCCGACTGCTTGTCGGTCCACTGCTCGCTGGTGGCCAGGCTCAGGTTGGTCACGGCGTTACCGTTGGGCAGGTAGCGGACTTCGGGATCCTGGCCACACGTGCCGACCAGAATGACTTTGTTAACCCCACGGGCCATAACGTTCTCCTAGGCTTCGCACGCCGATGAGGCTGGATTCACCAGTCGCTCGAGGGTCGCACGGTCCAAAATTTTCGTATCCAGTTTGATATAGATGGCGGCTTCATCTGCCACCACCACGGCGTCGGTCACACCCGGCACGGCCATCAGGCGCTCGGTCAAGCCGGCTTCCCGAACGGCCTCTGGCGTCAGCGGCATGCGCAGGCTGGTCACATAGGGCGGCTCGTTCATGCGCAAGGCGACGACCAACCAGATGGCACACAGGATTGCGCAACCAAGGAACACCATGTTCAGCCCGCCGTGCTGGAACAGCCAGCCACCGAGGATGCCTCCCAGGGCAGCGCCGAGGAACTGGCTGGTGGAGTACACCCCCATCGCCGTCCCCTTGCCACCAGCAGGCGACACCTTGCTCACCAGCGAAGGCAACGAGGCCTCCAGCAGGTTGAATGCGGTAAAGAATACCACGGTGCCAATCACCAGTCCGCGCAAACCGTCAGCCCACTGCCAGAAGAACACTTCCGTCAGCAGCAGGACACTGACCGCACCGGCCAGGACGCGTTTCATCTTGCGCTTTTTTTCGCCGTAGATGATGAACGGGATCATTGCAAAAAATGAGATCAGCAACGCGGTCAGGTATACCCACCAGTGCTGCTCCTTGGGCAGGTCGCCGCGTTCGACGAAGGCCAGGGGCAGCGCGACGAAGCTGGCCATGAGGATGGCGTGGAGGATGAAAATGCCCGCATCCAGGCGCAGAAGGTCCGGATGACGCAGGGTCGGGCCGAGGGCCTGGCGCGCCACACCCGACTCGCGGTGCTGCAATGTGCTGTGGGTATTGGGTACGACAAAGGTGATCAGCAGGATACCCACCAGGGCAAGTCCTGCGGTGGCCAGGAACAATCCTGACAAGCCGAAGTGGCTTGTGAGCAATGGGCCTATGACCATGGCCACGGCAAACGACAGGCCGATGCTCATGCCGATCATCGCCATCGCCTTGGTCCGGTGCTGCTCGCGGGTCAGGTCCGAGAGCAAGGCCATGACCGCCGCGGAAATCGCCCCCGCGCCCTGCAGGATACGCCCGGCGATCACCCCCCAGATGGAGTCTGCCTGAGCCGCCAACAGGCTACCCAGGGCAAACACCACCAGCCCCAGGTAAATGACCGGCCGGCGGCCAATGCGGTCGGAAATCATCCCGAACGGGATCTGCAATACCGCCTGGGTCAGGCCATAGGCGCCTATGGCCAGGCCGATCAGCGCAGGGGTAGCGCCGGCCAGGTCCATGCCGTAGGTGGCCAGCACCGGCAAGACCATGAACATGCCCAGCATACGAAAGGCAAAGACCAGGGCCAGGCCGCCAGCAGCGCGGGTTTCGCCGCTGCTCATGCGCTCGTTGTGGGTGTCGTGCATGGATAAACCTCGTGTGAACCGGCGGCGATTCTATCAGTCCGACAGCTTGACGGCATCTACGCGACGCTTTGCCGCGTACTGGCAGCGCGCCGTATACTTCCTTGTTTATGCCCGCCGAGCGAGGCCGCAGTGGACAAGATCCTGATTCGTGGGGCACGCACCCACAACCTGAAGAACATCGACCTGACCCTGCCGCGGGACAAGCTTATCGTGATCACCGGCCTGTCCGGATCCGGCAAGTCGTCCCTGGCGTTCGACACACTCTACGCCGAAGGCCAGCGCCGCTACGTGGAATCGCTGTCGGCCTATGCCCGGCAATTCCTGTCGATGATGGAAAAGCCCGACGTCGACACCATCGAAGGCCTGTCGCCGGCGATTTCCATCGAGCAGAAGTCGACATCGCACAACCCAAGGTCAACGGTCGGCACCATCACCGAGATCTACGACTACCTGCGCCTGCTGTACGCCCGCGTCGGTACGCCGCGCTGCCCGGACCACGACATCCCTCTGGAAGCGCAAACGATCAGCCAGATGGTCGACCTGGTACTGGAGCGCCCGGAAGGCAGCAAGCTGATGCTGCTGGCGCCGGTCGTGCGCGAACGCAAGGGTGAGCACCTGGCGGTATTCGACGAGTTGCGCGCCCAGGGCTTCGTGCGTGCGCGGGTCAACGGCAAGCTTCATGAGCTGGACGACCTGCCGAAGCTGGACAAGCAGAAGAAGCACAGCATCGATGTGGTAGTGGACCGTTTCAAGGTCCGCGCCGACCTGCAGCAGCGCCTGGCCGAGTCGTTCGAAACCGCGCTGAAGCTCGCCGACGGCATCGCCTTGGTAGCGCCCATGGACGACGAGCCCGGCGAGGAGATGATCTTCTCCGCGCGCTTCGCCTGCCCGGTGTGCGGCCACGCGATCAGCGAGCTGGAGCCGAAGCTGTTCTCCTTCAACAACCCGGCCGGTGCCTGCCCGACCTGCGACGGCCTCGGGGTGAAACAGTTTTTCGATACCAAGCGCCTGGTCAACAGCGAGCTGACCCTGGCCGAAGGCGCGATTCGCGGCTGGGACCGGCGCAACGTGTATTACTTCCAGATGCTCGGCTCGCTGGCCGCACATTACGGCTTCAGCCTGGAAGAGCCGTTCGGTGAACTGTCAGCCGAGCACCAGAAGGTGATCCTTCAAGGCAGCGGCAAGCAGAGCGTCGACTTCAAGTACCTCAACGACCGCGGCGATATCGTCAAGCGCTCGCACCCGTTCGAAGGCATCGTGCCAAACCTCGAACGCCGCTATCGCGAGACCGAGTCGGCCACCGTGCGTGAAGAGTTGGCCAAGTTCCTCGGCACCCAGCCCTGCCCGGACTGTCGCGGCACCCGCCTGCGCCGCGAAGCCCGCCACGTGTGGGTTGGCGAGAAGACCCTGCCAGCGGTGACCAACCTGCCGATCGGTGAGGCCAGCAGCTATTTCGCTGACCTGAGCCTGACCGGCCGGCGCGGCGAGATCGCGGCAAAGATCCTCAAGGAGATCTGCGAGCGCCTGCAGTTCCTGGTCAACGTCGGCCTCGACTACCTGACCCTCGACCGCAGCGCCGATACGCTGTCTGGCGGTGAGGCCCAGCGTATCCGCCTGGCCAGCCAGATCGGTGCCGGCCTGGTCGGGGTCATGTACATCCTCGACGAACCGTCCATCGGCCTTCATCAACGGGACAACGACCGCCTGCTGGCCACCCTCAACCACCTGCGCGACCTGGGCAACACGGTGATCGTGGTTGAACACGACGAGGACGCCATACGTCTGGCCGACTACGTGGTGGACATCGGCCCGGGTGCCGGCGTGCACGGTGGCCAGATCGTCGCTGAGGGCTCGCCGCAGGAGGTCATGGACCACCCTGACTCGCTGACCGGCAAGTACCTGTCCGGGCGCAAGAAGATCGTCGTGCCCGCCAAGCGCACCCCGCGCGACAAGAAACTGCAGCTCAAGCTCAAGGGCGCACGTGGCAACAACCTGCAGAACGTCGATCTGGAAATCCCGATCGGCCTGCTGACCTGCGTGACCGGCGTGTCCGGCTCGGGCAAGTCGACGCTGATCAACAACACGCTGTTCCCCCTCGCGGCCACCGCCCTGAATGGCGCGAGCACCCTGGAAGCTGCGCCGCACACCAGCATCGACGGCCTGCAGCACCTGGACAAGGTGGTAGATATCGACCAGAGCCCGATCGGCCGCACACCGCGCTCGAACCCGGCTACCTACACCGGTATTTTCACGCCGATTCGCGAGCTGTTCTCCGGCGTGCCGGAATCGCGCTCGCGCGGCTACGGTCCGGGGCGCTTCTCGTTCAACGTCAAGGGTGGTCGTTGCGAAGCCTGCCAGGGGGATGGCCTGATCAAGGTCGAGATGCACTTCCTGCCGGACATCTACGTGCCCTGCGACGTTTGCAAGAGCAAGCGCTACAACCGCGAAACTCTGGAGATCAAGTACAAGGGCAAGAACATCCATGAAGTGCTGGAAATGACCATCGAGGATGCCCGTGCGTTCTTCGACGCGGTACCAGCGCTGGCGCGCAAGCTGCAGACGCTGATGGACGTGGGGCTTTCGTACATCAAGCTGGGGCAATCGGCGACCACACTGTCCGGTGGCGAGGCACAACGGGTGAAGCTGTCTCGCGAGTTGTCCAAGCGTGACACCGGCAAGACCCTCTACATCCTCGACGAGCCGACTACCGGGTTGCACTTCGCCGACATCCAGCAGCTGCTGGACGTTCTGCATCGCCTGCGTGACCACGGCAACACCGTGGTGGTGATCGAGCACAACCTGGATGTGATCAAGACGGCCGACTGGCTGGTGGACCTGGGGCCGGAGGGTGGTTCCAAGGGCGGGCAGATCATCGCCTGCGGGACACCTGAAGAGCTGACCAAGATGAAGCAGTCTTATACCGGGCACTACCTCAAGCCGCTGCTGGAGCGTGACCGGGCCTGACGGTTGGCACGGGCATGAAAAAGCCCCTGGTACCGTTGGTGCCAGGGGCTTTTTCGTGACGCTGTGGATAACTTACATCTGCGACTGCAGGTAATTCTCCAGACCGATGGCCTTGATCAGACCCTGCTGCTTCTCCAGCCAGTAGGTGTGATCTTCTTCGGTGTCAGCCAACTGCGCGCGCAGGATGTCGCGGCTGATGTAGTCCTTGTGCAGTTCGCACAGCTCGATGCCTTTGCACAGAGCGCCACGCACCTTGTACTCGAGCTTGAGGTCGGCCTCGATCATCTCCGGCACGGTGCTGCCCACTTCGAGATCATCCGCGCGCATGTCTGGAGTGCCTTCGAGCATGAGGATACGACGCATCAGGGCATCAGCGTGCTGCGTCTCTTCTTCCATCTCGTGGTTGATACGCTCGTAGAGCTTGGTCAGGCCCCAGTCTTCGTACATGCGTGAGTGGATGAAGTACTGGTCGCGAGCCGCCAGTTCGCCCTTCAGCAACGTGACGAGGTAGTTGATAACGTCCGGGTGACCTTGCATCGCCCTGCTTCTCCCTGTGAAAACGACTGATGCACATAGTGTGAACCAGCTTTTGCGCGCGGTCACTGAAAAACGCGCAATTAGAAGCAAAAAATCGGTTAAACAGTAGTGATATTCATTGAAAAACCGCCCAAATGAGGGCGGTTCTTCTTATCACTTCGACTTAGGCGAGATTAACCCCCAATGCCTTGGCGATGCCTTCGCCGTAGGCCGGGTCAGCCTTGTAGAAGTACTGCAACTGGCGCTGAATCACGTCTTCGCTGACGCCCGCCATGGTGCCGGCGATATTACTGATCAGCAGTGCCTTCTGCTCGTCACTCATCAGGCGGAACAGCGCACCGGCGTGGCTGTAGTAATCGTTGTCCTCGCGGTGATTGTGGCGGTCCGCCGCACCGCTGAGAGCCAGTGCGGGTTCGGCGTAACGTGGCGACTGCTTCGGCGCATCGGCGTAGCTGTTGGGCTCGTAGTTCGGCGCACTGCCGTAACTGCCCATGGCCATCGAACCATCGCGCTGGTAGCTGTTCACCGGGCTACGTGGGGCGTTCACCGGCAGCTGCTGGTGGTTGGTACCCACACGGTAGCGGTGTGCATCGGCGTAAGCGAATACGCGGCCCTGCAGCATGCGGTCAGGGGACAAGCCGACACCCGGGACCATGTTGCTCGGGCCGAATGCCGCCTGCTCCACCTCGGCGAAATAGTTGAGCGGGTTGCGGTTGAGCTCCAGCACCCCGACTTCGATCAGTGGGTAGTCTTTTTGCGACCAGGTCTTGGTTACATCGAACGGGTTCTCGTCGCGGTTGGCCGCCTCGGCCTCGCTCATCACCTGGATGCACACGGTCCAGCGCGGGAAGTCACCCCGGTCGATGGCCTCGAACAGGTCACGCTGGGCGTAGTCCGGGTCGGTACCGGCCAGGCGTGCTGCGTCGGCCGGCGTCAGGTTCTTGATACCTTGCTGAGTCTTGAAGTGCCACTTGACCCAAGTGCGCTCGCCTTGGCCATTGATCAGGCTGTAGGTGTGGCTGCCAAAACCGTGCATATGCCGGTAACCGTCCGGAATGCCGCGGTCGGAGAACAGGATCGTGACCTGGTGCAGGGCCTCGGGCGAATGCGACCAGAAGTCCCACATCATCTGGGCGTTCTTCAGGTTGGTTTGCGGGTGACGCTTCTGGGTGTGGATAAAATCCGGGAACTTGAGCGGATCGCGGATGAAGAATACCGGGGTGTTGTTGCCCACGATGTCCCAGTTGCCTTCCTCGGTGTAGAACTTGACCGCAAAGCCACGCGGATCGCGCTCGGTATCCGCCGAGCCACGCTCGCCGCCGACCGTCGAGAAGCGCAGGAAGGTCTCGGTCTGCTTGCCAATCTGTTCGAACAGCTTGGCACTGGTATACGAGGTGATATCGCGGGTGACGGTGAAGGTGCCGTAGGCACCCGAACCTTTCGCATGCACACGGCGCTCAGGGATGTTCTCGCGGTTGAAGTGGGCAAGCTTCTCGATCAGGTGGAAGTCGTCGAGCAGCAGCGGGCCACGCGGGCCGGCGGAGCGGGAATTCTGGTTGTCGGCTACAGGTGCACCGCTGGCGGTGGTGAGAAGTTTGCTCATGGGCTCTCCTTATCGGTCTTCGAGTGCCGGCTTAACGGCTTGAGAAGAAGTATCGATGAGCGGTTATCTCAGAACAAATTCATTACATGAGTTACATCAATAGAAATAAATAATACCTGCAAGAACAAAAAACCGGGCACTAGGCCCGGTTCTCTGTAGCAGACAGAACGTCTTACTCAGCAGCTTCTACAGCACCGCCGACCGGACGATCAACCAGCTCGACGTACGCCATAGGCGCGTTGTCGCCAGCGCGGAAACCGCACTTCAGGATGCGCAGGTAGCCGCCCTGACGGGTGGCGTAACGCTTGCCCAGGTCGTTGAACAGTTTGCCAACAGCGGACTTCGAACGAGTACGATCGAAGGCCAGACGACGGTTAGCAACGCTGTCTTCCTTGGCCAGGGTGATCAGCGGCTCGGCAACGCGGCGCAGCTCCTTGGCTTTCGGCAGGGTGGTTTTGATCAGCTCGTGCTCGATCAACGACACTGCCATGTTCTGGAACATAGCCTTGCGGTGAGAGCTGGTACGGCTCAGGTGACGTCCACTTTTACGATGACGCATGATTCATTCCTTACCAAACACTACGTTCGGTGATTACGACGATCAGGCGGTCGCCTTGTCGTCTTTCTTAAGACTTGCAGGCGGCCAGTTGTCGAGGCGCATGCCGAGAGACAGACCACGAGAGGCCAGGACGTCCTTGATTTCAGTCAGGGACTTCTTGCCCAGGTTAGGAGTCTTCAACAGCTCTACTTCGGTACGCTGAATCAGGTCGCCGATGTAGTAGATGTTCTCCGCCTTGAGGCAGTTGGCCGAACGTACAGTCAGTTCCAGGTCGTCAACCGGGCGCAGCAGGATCGGATCGATCTCGTCTTCCTGCTCGACTACGACAGGCTCGCTGTCACCCTTGAGGTCGACGAACGCGGCCAACTGCTGTTGCAGGATGGTCGCAGCGCGGCGGATAGCCTCTTCAGGATCCAGGGTGCCGTTGGTTTCCAGATCAATGACCAGCTTGTCCAGGTTGGTACGCTGTTCAACACGGGCGTTTTCGACCACATAGGCGATACGACGCACCGGGCTGAACGAAGCGTCCAGCTGCAGACGGCCAATGCTACGGCTTTCGTCTTCGTCGGTTTGACGGGAGTCAGCCGGCTCGTAACCACGACCACGAGCTACGGTGAGCTTCATGTTCAGGGCGCCGTTGGACGCCAGGTTCGCGATTACGTGATCGGGGTTGACGATCTCGACATCGTGATCCAGCTGAATATCGGCAGCGGTAACCACCCCCGAACCCTTTTTCGACAAGGTCAGCGTAACTTCGTCACGACCGTGCAGTTTGATAGCCAGGCCTTTCAGGTTCAACAGGATTTCAATGACGTCTTCCTGAACACCTTCGATCGCGGAGTACTCGTGGAGTACGCCATCGATCTCGGCCTCGACTACTGCACAGCCAGGCATGGAGGACAACAGGATGCGGCGCAGCGCGTTGCCCAGGGTATGGCCGAAACCACGCTCGAGAGGCTCGAGCGTAATCTTGGCGCGGGTCGGACTGACTACCTGCACATCAATATGGCGGGGAGTCAGGAACTCATTTACCGAAATCTGCATGGATGCACCTATTTTCTAGCCCTTACTTGGAGTAGAGCTCGACAATCAGGTTTTCGTTGATGTCGGCAGACAGATCGCCGCGAGCAGGAACGTTCTTGAAAACGCCCGACTTCTTAGCAGAATCTACTTCTACCCACTCAACGCGGCCACGCTGGGCGCACAGTTCAAGGGCTTGAACAATGCGCAGCTGGTTCAGCGACTTCTCGCGAACCGCGACCACGTCACCCGGACGAACTTGGTAGGATGGAATGTTTACAGTCTTACCGTTGACGCTGATTGCCTTGTGCGAAACCAGCTGACGGGATTCGGAACGAGTCGAACCGAAGCCCATACGGTAAACGACGTTATCCAGACGGCACTCGAGCAGTTGCAGCAGGTTCTCACCGGTTGCGCCTTTTTTCGAGGCAGCAGCTTGGTAGTAACCGCGGAACTGACGCTCCAGAACACCGTAGATACGACGGACTTTTTGCTTCTCGCGCAGCTGGGTACCGTAGTCGGACTGACGGCCACGGCGCTGACCGTGGATACCTGGGGCTGCTTCGATGTTGCACTTCGATTCCAGAGCGCGAACGCCGCTCTTCAGGAACAGGTCGGTGCCTTCACGACGAGACAGTTTGCATTTTGGACCAATGTAACGTGCCATTCTTCTGTCTCCTGATTACACGCGACGCTTCTTCGGCGGACGGCACCCGTTGTGCGGGATAGGCGTCACGTCGGTGATGCTGGCGATCTTGTAGCCGCAGCTGTTCAATGCACGAACGGCGGATTCACGACCTGGACCTGGGCCCTTGACGTTGACGTCGAGGTTCTTCAGGCCATATTCCAGCGCAGCTTGACCAGCACGCTCAGCAGCGATCTGAGCTGCGAACGGGGTGGATTTGCGCGAACCACGGAAACCCGAACCACCGGAAGTAGCCCAGGACAGTGCGTTGCCCTGACGGTCGGTGATGGTCACGATGGTGTTGTTGAAAGACGCATGGATGTGGGCGATGCCATCAACCACTGTCTTTTTGACTTTTTTACGAGGACGAGCAGCAGGTTTTGCCATGTCTATATTCCTGGGCGATTACTTGCGGATCGGCTTACGCGGGCCCTTACGGGTGCGTGCGTTGGTCTTGGTGCGCTGACCGCGAACCGGCAGACCTTTACGATGACGCAGGCCGCGGTAGCAACCCAGGTCCATCAAGCGCTTGATCTTCATGTTGATGTCACGACGCAGGTCACCTTCGGTGGTGAACTTCGCGACTTCGCCACGCAGGGTTTCGATTTGCTCGTCGCTCAGATCCTTGATCTTTGCGGCTGGGTTGACACCAGCGTCTGCACAGATCTTCTGTGCAGTAGTGCGACCGACACCATAGATGTAGGTCAGCGAGATAACAGTATGCTTGTTATCTGGAATGTTGACGCCTGCAATACGGGCCATTCAGTGGGACTCCAATTGACAGCTACCTACGCCCCGGAAGCCAAGAAATAGGGCGCGAGATAATATCGCTGTAGAAACGAATAATCAACCCAGCAGCACACTAGCTGCTGGGTTTGAAGCGCAGATCACACTCAGCCTTGGCGCTGTTTGTGACGCGGTTCCGCGCTGCAGATCACTCGTACGACGCCTTCGCGACGGATGATCTTGCAGTTGCGGCACAGCTTTTTCACCGATGCACGAACTTTCATTACCGACTCCTCGAACCTTAGGGGCGTATCAGCGCAGCAGACCGCTGCCACCGTAGCCTTTCAGGTTGGCTTTCTTCATCAGGGATTCGTACTGGTGCGAAACGAGGTGCGATTGTACTTGGGACATGAAGTCCATCACAACCACTACCACAATCAGCAACGAGGTCCCGCCAAGGTAGAACGGCACATTTGCTGCCACCACCAGGAACTGGGGCAGAAGGCAGACGGCCATCATGTAAAGAGCACCGAACATGGTCAGACGAGTCAGAACGCCATCAATGTAGCGTGCGGACTGCTCACCAGGACGGATACCCGGAATAAAGGCACCGGACTTCTTCAGGTTTTCCGCTACGTCTTTCGGGTTGAACATCAACGCTGTGTAGAAGAAGCAGAAGAAAATGATCCCTGCACTAAACAGCAGAATGTTCAACGGCTGACCAGGAGCGATCGACTGCGAGATGTCCTGCAGCCAGCCCATACCTTCGGACTGACCGAACCAGGCACCCAGCGAAGCCGGGAACAGCAGAATGCTGCTCGCGAAAATGGCCGGGATAACCCCTGCCATGTTCACCTTCAGCGGCAAGTGGCTGGTCTGCGCGGCAAAGACCTTGCGGCCCTGCTGACGCTTGGCGTAGTGAACGGCGATACGACGCTGACCACGCTCAATGAACACCACGAAACCGATGATCGCTACTGCAAGCAAACCGATTGCGACCAGGGCGAAAATGTTGATATCGCCTGTGCGTGCAGACTCGAAAGACTGCCCGATTGCTCTCGGAAGACCGGCAACGATACCTGCGAAGATCAACATCGAGATACCGTTACCCACACCGCGCTCGGTGATCTGCTCACCCAGCCACATCATGAACATCGCGCCTGCCACGAAGGTGGAGACAGCAACGACATAGAAGCCGAGCCCTACAGAAAACGCCACGCCCTGGTTGGCCAGGCCAATGGACATGCCAATGGCTTGAACCAGTGCCAGGATAACGGTGCCGTAGCGGGTGTACTGGCTGATCTTGCGACGGCCAGCTTCACCTTCCTTCTTCAACTGCTCCAGTTGCGGGCTGACCGCCGTCATCAGCTGCATGATGATCGATGCCGAGATGTACGGCATGATCCCCAATGCAAAGATGCTCATGCGCTCAAGCGCGCCACCGGAAAACATGTTGAACAAGCTAAGAATGGTCCCCTCATTCTGCCGAAACAGATCCGCCAGACGGTCTGGATTGATGCCAGGAACCGGGATATGCGCACCTATCCGATAGACGATGATCGCCATGAACAGAAAGCGCAGACGAGCCCAGAGTTCCGACATCCCGCCCTTACCGAGCGAAGAGAGAGCACCTTGCTTAGCCATTTATTCCTCGAATTTGCCGCCAGCTGCTTCGATAGCCGCACGCGCACCCTTGGTGGCTGCGATGCCCTTGATGGTGACTGCGCGAGTGACTTCGCCAGACAGCATGATTTTCACACGCTGTACGTTCTGGCCAATCACGTTGGCGTCCTTCAGGGACTGTACGGAAACCACGTCGCCTTCCACCTTGGCCAGTTCGGACAGACGCACTTCAGCGCGGTCCATGGCTTTCAGGGAAACGAAGCCGAATTTCGGCAGACGACGGTGCAGCGGCTGTTGACCGCCTTCGAAGCCAGGAGCGATCGAACCACCGGAACGGGAGGTCTGACCTTTGTGGCCACGGCCGCCGGTCTTACCCAGACCGCTACCGATACCACGACCTGGACGATGCTTCTCGCGACGGGAACCCGGCGCTGGACTCAGATCATTGAGTTTCATCGATTAACCCTCGACCTTCAGCATGTAGTAAGCCTTGTTGATCATCCCGCGGTTCTCGGGAGTATCCTGGACTTCTACAGTGTGACCGATGCGACGCAGACCCAGACCTTTAACGCACAGTTTGTGGTTAGGCAGGCGGCCCGAGACGCTCTTGATCAGCGTTACTTTTACGGTTGCCATGATTAGAAGATCTCCTCAACGCTCTTGCCGCGCTTGGCAGCAATGGACTCAGGAGATTGCATGGCTTTCAGACCCTTGAAGGTGGCGTAAACCACGTTCACTGGGTTGGTCGAACCGTAGCACTTGGCCAGGACGTTCTGAACACCAGCAACTTCCAGGACGGCACGCATTGCACCGCCGGCGATGATACCGGTACCTTCCGAAGCAGGCTGCATGTAAACCTTCGAGGCGCCGTGGGCGGCCTTGGTGGCGTACTGCAGGGTGGTGCCCTTCAGGTCAACCTGGATCATGTTGCGACGTGCAGCTTCCATGGCTTTCTGGATCGCAGCAGGTACTTCGCGCGACTTGCCACGGCCGAAACCAACGCGACCCTTGCCATCACCCACCACGGTCAGTGCGGTGAAGGTGAAGATACGGCCGCCTTTTACGGTTTTAGCTACGCGGTTAACTTGAACCAACTTCTCGATGTAGCCTTCGTCGCGCTTTTGATCGTTATTTGCCATAACTTAGAACTCCAGCCCGCCTTCACGAGCAGCATCAGCCAGCGCTTTGACGCGGCCATGGTACTTGAAGCCGGAACGGTCAAAGGCAACTTGAGATACACCGGCGGCTTTCGCGCGCTCAGCTACCAGCTTGCCAACCTTAGTGGCCGCGTCGATGTTGCCAGTGGCGCCATCACGCAGGTCTTTGTCCAAGGTCGAGGCGCTTGCCAGAACCTTGCTGCCGTCGGCCGAAATGACCTGGGCGTAGATGTGCTGCGAGGAGCGGAACACGCACAGGCGCACGACTTCGAGTTCGTGCATCTTGAGACGTGCTTTGCGAGCGCGACGCAGTCGAATAACTTTTTTGTCGGTCATTTGCTAGGCCCTACTTCTTCTTGGCTTCTTTACGACGGACTGCTTCGTCCGCGTAACGCACACCCTTGCCCTTGTAAGGCTCTGGCGGACGGAACCCGCGGATTTCAGCGGCCACCTGACCTACCAGCTGCTTGTCGATACCCTTGATCAGGATGTCGGTCTGGCTAGGAGTTTCAGCGGTGATGCCGGCTGGCAGTTCGTAGTCCACTGGGTGAGAGAAGCCCAGGGCCAGGTTCAGGACGGTGCCTTTGGCCTGTGCCTTGTAACCAACACCGACCAGCTGGAGCTTGCGCTCGAAGCCTTGGCTTACGCCTTGGACCATGTTGTTGACCAGAGCGCGGGTAGTACCGGCCATGGCGCGAGCTTGCTGGTCACCATTGCGAGCGACGAAACGCAGCTCACCAGACTCTTCGGTAACTTCAACAGACGAGTGAACGTTCAGTTCGAGAGTACCTTTGGCACCCTTCACCGAAAGCTGCTGGCCGGCGAATTTGACTTCGACGCCTGCTGGCAGCTTAACGGGGTTCTTAGCGACGCGAGACATGTCTATCCCCCCTTAGAACACTGTGCAGAGAACTTCGCCGCCGACACCGGCAGCGCGCGCAGCGCGATCAGTCATCACACCTTTGTTGGTGGAGACAATAGACACGCCCAGGCCGCCACGTACTTTCGGCAGCTCAGCGACGGACTTGTACTGGCGCAGGCCTGGACGGCTGGAGCGCTTCAGTTCCTCGATGACCGGACGGCCTTCGAAGTACTTCAGTTCGATCGACAGGGAAGGCTTGGCTTCACCAGTAACCTGGTAGCCAGCGATGTAACCTTCGTCCTTCAGAACTTTGGCAACCGCGACCTTCAGGGTGGAGGAAGGCATGCTTACGACGGACTTTTCAGCCATCTGGGCATTACGGATGCGAGTTAGCATGTCCGCTAACGGGTCCTGCATACTCATGGGCTAGATGCTCCTGATACAAGAAATATTAGCCTTGCGGCTATCACAACCACCCGAGCGGGCAGGGTAAAAAACCCAGGCTCAGGTGAGCCGGTCATTCTAGACATAAGGCAGAAACGAAACAAGCCCCACGAGGGGGCTTGTTTGTTGGCGAGGTCACCGATGGTCGGAAGATTGCTCCCCGTCCACCGGGATCACACCTGTAGCGATTACCAGGAGGCTTTGACCAGGCCTGGTACGTCACCGCGCATTGCAGCTTGACGCAGCATGTTACGGCCCAGGCCGAACTTACGGTATACACCGTGAGGACGACCAGTCAGGCGGCAACGGTTGCGCAGACGCGCAGCGCTGGCATCACGTGGCTGCTTCTGCAGAGCGACAACGGCAGCGAAACGCTCTTCTGGAGAGGCGTTCAGGTTGACGATGGTCGCTTTCAGCTCAGCACGCTTTTTGGCGAACTTGGCTACCGTGAGCTGACGCTTCAGCTCGCGGTTCTTCATGCTCTTCTTGGCCATTTTCCTACTCCAATCAGTTGCGGAACGGGAATTTGAATGCACGCAGCAGAGCGCGGCCTTCGTCATCCGAACGAGCAGTGGTGGTCAGGGTGATGTCCAAACCGCGCAGAGCATCGATCTTGTCGTAGTCGATTTCCGGGAAGATGATCTGCTCTTTCACGCCCATGCTGTAGTTGCCACGGCCATCGAAGGACTTGGCATTCAGGCCGCGGAAGTCGCGTACCCGAGGCAGGGAGATCGCCAGCAGGCGGTCCAGGAATTCGTACATCTTGTCGCTACGCAGGGTCACCTTGACGCCGATCGGCCACCCTTCACGGACTTTGAAGCCCGCGATGGATTTACGAGCGAAAGTCACGACCGGCTTTTGACCGGTGATCTTTTCCAGGTCGGCAACAGCGTGCTCGATGACTTTCTTGTCGCCGATCGCTTCGCCCAGACCCATGTTCAGGGTGATCTTGGTAACGCGCGGAACTTCCATCACGTTCGACAGCTTAAGTTCTTCCTTAAGCTTAGGAGCGATTTCGTTCCGGTAAATCTCTTTCAGTCGTGCCATGGTCTTCTACCTAGCAGTGTTCAAGCATCAACCGCTTTTTGGGTCGACTTGAAGACACGAATTTTCTTACCGTCTTCTACTTTGAAACCAACGCGGTCAGCCTTGTTGGTTTCGCCGTTGAAGATGGCAACGTTGGAAGCGTGCAGAGGCGCTTCTTTTTCGACGATACCGCCCTGAACGCCCGCCATCGGGTTAGGCTTGGTATGACGCTTGACCAGGTTCACACCACCGACGACCAGACGGTCATCAGCCAGAACCTTCAGCACCTTACCGCGCTTACCTTTGTCTTTGCCGGCGATCACGATGATCTCGTCGTCACGACGAATCTTTTGCATGTCGGATCTCCTTACAGCACTTCAGGGGCGAGCGAGACGATCTTCATGAACTTCTCAGTACGAAGTTCACGGGTCACTGGCCCGAAGATGCGAGTGCCGATCGGCTCTTGCTTGGTGTTCAGCAGAACAGCAGCGTTGCCGTCGAAACGAATGATGGAACCGTCAGCGCGACGTACACCGTGACGGGTACGGACGACAACAGCAGTCATCACTTGGCCTTTTTTGACCTTACCGCGTGGAATTGCTTCCTTGACGGTTACTTTGATGATGTCACCGATGCCGGCGTAACGGCGGTGCGAACCGCCGAGAACCTTGATGCACATGACGCGACGAGCGCCGCTGTTATCGGCCACATCGAGCATGGATTGAGTCTGAATCATAAAATTTCTCCGACCCTTAGCCCTTAGACTTCAACAGCGCGTTCGAGGACTTCAACCAGTGCCCAGGACTTGGTCTTGGCCAGCGGACGGGTTTCACGGATGGAAACCTTGTCGCCGATTTTGCACTGGTTGGATTCGTCGTGCGCGTGCAGCTTAGTCGAACGCTTAACGTATTTACCGTAGATCGGGTGCTTTACGCGACGCTCGATCAGAACGGTGATGGTCTTGTCCATTTTGTCGCTGACGACACGGCCAGTCAGCGTACGGACGGTTTTTTCAGCTTCAGCCATGATCACTTACCTGCCTGCTGGTTAAGCACAGTTTTCACGCGAGCGATGTCACGCTTAACTTGCGAGAGCAGGTGCGACTGCCCCAACTGGCCAGTTGCCTTCTGCATACGCAGATTGAACTGGTCGCGCAGCAAGCCGAGCAGTTGCTCATTCAGTTGCTGTGCAGATTTTTCACGAAGTTCATTCGCTTTCATCACATCACCGTCCGCTTAACAAAGGAGGTGGCGAGAGGCAGCTTTGCAGCAGCCAGGGCGAAAGCTTCGCGCGCCAGCTCTTCAGAAACACCCTCGATCTCGTACAGGACTTTGCCTGGCTGGATCTGGGCAACCCAGTATTCCACGGAACCTTTACCTTTACCCATACGAACCTCGAGAGGCTTCTTGGAGATCGGCTTGTCCGGGAACACACGGATCCAGATCTTACCGCCACGCTTGACGTGACGGGTCAGCGCACGACGTGCGGACTCGATCTGGCGAGCGGTGAGGCGACCGCGAGCAACAGCTTTCAGGGCGAATTCGCCGAAGCTGACTTTGCTACCGCGCAGTGCCAGACCACGGTTGTGGCCAGTCATCTGCTTGCGGAATTTTGTACGCTTTGGTTGCAACATTTGGCGTACCCCTTACTTAGCAGCTTTTTTACGAGGCGCTGGTGCTTGTGGTTTCAGTTCTTCTTGGCGACCACCAATAACTTCGCCTTTGAAGATCCAAACCTTCACACCGATCACACCGTAAGTGGTGTGAGCTTCGTAGGTGTTGTAGTCGATATCGGCACGCAGGGTGTGCAGCGGCACACGACCTTCGCGATACCACTCGGTACGAGCAATCTCAGCACCGCCGAGACGACCGCTCACCTGGATCTTGATGCCCTTGGCACCAATACGCATGGCGTTCTGTACGGCGCGCTTCATGGCGCGACGGAACATTACGCGGCGTTCCAGCTGCTGAGCTACGCTCTGCGCAACCAGCATAGCGTCGAGTTCCGGCTTGCGGATCTCTTCGATGTTGATGTGCACAGGCACACCCATCTGCTTGGTCAGGTCCTGACGCAGCTTCTCGACATCTTCACCCTTCTTCCCGATAACGATACCTGGACGAGCGGTGTGGATGGTGATGCGTGCAGTTTGAGCCGGACGATGAATATCGATACGGCTTACGGACGCGCTTTTTAGTTTGTCTTGGAGGTACTCACGCGTTTTCAGATCCTTCAACAGGTAATCTGCGTAAGTAGCACCGTCTGCGTACCAGACGGAGGTGTGCTCCTTGACGATTCCCAGGCGAATGCCAGTGGGATGTACTTTCTGACCCATCTGATCGACTCCGTTACTTGTCCGCAACCTTGACAGTGATATGGCAAGACCGCTTGACGATGCGATCAGCACGGCCTTTGGCACGTGGCATGATGCGCTTCAGCGAACGCCCTTCGTTGACGAAGACGGTGGAGACCTTCAGGTCATCAACGTCTGCGCCTTCGTTGTGTTCGGCGTTGGCTACGGCCGACTCGAGGACTTTCTTCATGATTTCAGCGGCTTTTTTGCTGCTGAAGGCCAACAGGTTGAGCGCTTCGCCCACCTTCTTCCCGCGGATCTGGTCGGCGACCAAGCGGGCTTTCTGGGCGGAGATGCGAGCGCCCGACAACTTAGCGGCTACTTCCATTTCCTTACCCCTTAACGCTTGGCTTTCTTGTCAGCCACGTGCCCGCGATAGGTGCGGGTACCGGCGAACTCGCCCAGTTTGTGGCCGACCATGTCTTCGTTCACGAGAACTGGGACATGCTGACGACCGTTGTGAACCGCGATGGTCAGACCGACCATTTGTGGCAGGATCATCGAACGGCGCGACCAGGTTTTAACTGGCTTGCGATCGTTCTTCTCCACCGCCACTTCGACCTTCTTCAACAGGTGAAGATCGATAAAAGGACCTTTTTTCAGAGAACGTGGCACTGTCGTATCCCTCTAGTTACTTGCGACGACGGACGATCATGTTGTCGGTACGCTTATTACCGCGGGTCTTCGCACCCTTGGTTGGGAAGCCCCATGGCGATACCGGATGACGACCACCGGAGGTACGACCTTCACCACCACCATGTGGGTGGTCAACCGGGTTCATGGCAACACCACGAACGGTTGGGCGAACGCCGCGCCAGCGTTTGGCACCAGCTTTACCCAGCGAACGCAGGCTGTGCTCGGAGTTCGAGACTTCACCCAGGGTCGCACGGCACTCAGCCAGGACTTTACGCATTTCACCAGAGCGCAGACGCAGGGTCACGTAGACACCTTCACGAGCGATCAGCTGAGCCGAAGCACCAGCGGAACGTGCGATCTGAGCACCTTTACCCGGCTTCAGTTCGATGCCGTGAATGGTGCTACCTACTGGAATGTTGCGCAGCTGCAGGGAGTTACCGGCCTTGATTGGGGCCAGGGCACCTGCGATCAGCTGGTCGCCAGCACTTACGCCTTTAGGGGCGATGATGTAGCGACGCTCACCGTCTGCGTAGCACAGCAGGGCGATGTGAGCAGTACGGTTTGGATCGTATTCGATACGCTCGACAGTGGCTGGGATGCCATCTTTGTCGTTGCGACGGAAGTCGACCAGACGGTAATGCTGCTTGTGACCACCACCAACGTGACGAGTGGTAATGCGGCCATTGTTGTTACGACCACCAGACTTCGATTTTTTCTCGATCAGCGGTGCGTGAGGAGCGCCTTTGTGCAGCTCCTTGTTGACCACCTTGACCACGAAACGGCGGCCAGGGGAAGTCGGTTTGCATTTAACGATTGCCATGATGCACCCCTTCCTTACTCAGCACTGCTGCTGAAATCGAGATCTTGGCCTGGCTGAAGGGAGACGATCGCCTTCTTCCAGTCATTACGCTTGCCCAGACCACGTGCGGTACGCTTGGTTTTACCCAGAACGTTAACAGTCGACACGTTTTCAACTTTTACGTTGAACAGGCCTTCGACAGCTTTCTTGATTTCCAGCTTGGTTGCATCGGTAGCAACCTTGAATACGAACTGGCCTTTTTTCTCAGCCAGAACGGTAGCCTTCTCGGAAACGTGCGGGCCAAGGAGGACTTTGAATACGCGTTCCTGGTTCATCCCAGCAGCTCCTCGAATTTCTTCACGGCCGAGACGGTGATCAACACCTTCTCGTATGCGATCAGACTGACCGGGTCGGAACCTTGAACGTCACGTACGTCGACGTGCGGCAGGTTGCGAGCAGCCAGGTACAGGTTCTGATCAACAGCGTCGGAAACGATCAGTACGTCGTTCAGACCCATGCCGTTCAGCTTGTTCAGCAGATCTTTGGTTTTCGGCGCTTCAACAGCGAAGTCCTGAACCACGACCAGACGGTCGCTACGCACCAGCTCAGCGAGGATGGAGCGCAGGGCTGCGCGGTACATCTTCTTGTTGAGCTTCTGCGAGTGATCTTGAGGACGAGCTGCGAAGGTTACACCACCGCCACGCCAGATCGGACCACGAGTGGTACCAGCACGAGCACGGCCAGTACCCTTCTGACGCCATGGGCGCTTACCGCCACCGGCCACGTCGGAACGGGTCTTCTGCTGCTTGGTGCCCTGACGGCCGCCAGCCATGTAGGCTACGACTGCTTGGTGTACCAGCGTCTCGTTGAATTCGCCACCGAAAGCCAGTTCGGAAACTTCGATCGCCTGAGCGTCATTTACATTAAGTTGCATGTCAGTATCCCCTTAACCGCGAGCCTTGACAGCTGGACGTACAACCACGTCGCCGCCAGTAGCGCCAGGAACGGCACCCTTGACGAGCAGCAGGTTGCGCTCAGCGTCTACGCGAACTACTTCCAGGGACTGAACAGTC
The DNA here is from genome assembly GCF_014269035.2 of Pseudomonas vlassakiae. Lineage (GTDB taxonomy): Bacteria > Pseudomonadota > Gammaproteobacteria > Pseudomonadales > Pseudomonadaceae > Aquipseudomonas > Aquipseudomonas vlassakiae. Next base: position 21,585 of record NZ_JABWRP020000006.1, on the reverse strand, counting down.
ACGCGCTCGGCGCCCATGTGACCGGACATTTTCTTGCCCTTGAACACACGACCAGGAGTCTGGCACTGGCCGATGGAACCTGGGACACGGTGCGACACGGAGTTACCGTGGGTGTTGTCCTGGCCACGGAAGTTCCAGCGCTTGATGGTACCGGCGAAGCCTTTACCTTTGGACTGACCAGTAACGTCAACCAGCTGGCCTGCAGTGAAGAGTTCAGCTTTGATCGAGTCGCCAGCCTGGAACTCGCCTTCTTCAAGACGGAACTCCCAGACACCGCGACCAGCGGCAACGTTGGCCTTGGCGAAGTGACCTGCCTGAGCGGCAGTCACACGCGAAGCACGACGCTCGCCGACAGTGACTTGCACTGCACGGTAGCCATCGGTTTCTTCAGTTTTGAACTGGGTGACACGATTCGGCTCGATCTCAATGACCGTGACCGGAATGGAGACACCTTCTTCGGTGAAAATGCGGGTCATACCGCACTTGCGACCGATTACACCAATAGTCATGTTGTAAACCTCATGAGTGTACGGGGCTTTCACCCGCTATGGCCGCCCATTTCAGAGCGTTACACGACTAGACCGAAGTCTTAGCCGAGGCTGATCTGTACTTCCACACCTGCCGCCAGATCGAGCTTCATCAGCGCGTCAACGGTTTTATCCGTTGGCTGGACGATGTCCAGAACACGCTTATGAGTGCGAATCTCGTACTGGTCACGCGCGTCTTTGTTGACGTGCGGGGAGACCAGAACGGTGAAACGCTCTTTGCGGGTAGGCAGTGGAATTGGACCACGCACTTGTGCACCAGTACGTTTCGCGGTTTCCACGATTTCCTGGGTGGATTGGTCGATCAGGCGATGGTCGAAAGCCTTCAACCTGATACGGATTTGCTGATTTTGCATTGGATTTCAGACTCCAGGCTGTTCCCAACGGACGCACTACGCCCGCTAAAAGGAGGCGTGATTCTATAGACGCCCCAATTTAGTGTCAACCCAATAAAAAAAACCCCCGCTGAGCGGGGGTTTTTTCAATCGGTCGAGTGATTACTCGATGATTTTGGCTACGACGCCGGCGCCGACGGTACGACCGCCTTCACGGATAGCGAAGCGCAGACCGTCTTCCATTGCGATGGTCTTGATCAGGGTAACAGTCATCTGAATGTTGTCACCTGGCATTACCATTTCAACGCCTTCCGGCAGTTCGCAGTTACCGGTCACGTCAGTGGTACGGAAGTAGAACTGAGGACGGTAGCCTTTGAAGAACGGAGTGTGACGACCGCCTTCTTCCTTCGACAGGACGTAGACTTCTGCGGTGAACTTGGTGTGCGGCTTGACCGAACCTGGCTTGACCAGAACCTGACCACGCTCAACGTCGTCACGCTTGGTACCACGCAGCAGAACGCCGCAGTTCTCGCCAGCACGACCTTCGTCCAGCAGCTTGCGGAACATCTCGACACCGGTGCAGGTGGTGGTGGAGGTGTCACGCAGACCAACGATTTCCAGCGGATCCTGAACGCGGACGATACCACGCTCGATACGGCCGGTAACAACGGTACCACGACCCGAGATCGAGAATACGTCTTCGATTGGCATCAGGAATGGCTGGTCGATGGCACGAACTGGCTCAGGGATGTAGGCATCCAGAGTTTCTACCAGCTTCTTGACAGCGGTAGTGCCCATTTCGTTGTCGTCTTTGCCTTCCAGAGCCATACGAGCCGAACCGATGATGATCGGAGTGTCGTCGCCTGGGAAGTCGTAGGTGGACAGCAGGTCGCGAACTTCCATCTCGACCAGTTCCAGCAGCTCAGCGTCGTCTACCAGGTCAGCCTTGTTCAGGAAGACCACGATGTACGGAACGCCTACCTGACGGGACAGCAGGATGTGCTCACGGGTTTGTGGCATCGGACCATCGGCGGCCGAGCAAACCAGGATCGCGCCGTCCATCTGGGCAGCACCGGTGATCATGTTCTTCACGTAGTCAGCGTGACCTGGGCAGTCAACGTGAGCGTAGTGACGAATGTTCGAGTTGTACTCGACGTGAGCGGTGTTGATGGTGATACCGCGTGCTTTTTCTTCTGGAGCCGAGTCGATCTTGTCGAACTCAACGACGGCCGAACCGAAAACTTCGGAGCAGACGCGAGTCAGAGCTGCGGTCAGAGTGGTCTTACCGTGGTCAACGTGGCCGATGGTGCCGACGTTAACGTGGGGAAGGGAACGATCAAATTTTTCTTTAGCCACGACAGTGAACCTCTTGCCTAAAGGGGATTAGCCTTGTTTTTTAACGAGTGCTTCGACGATGTTCGACGGAGCTTCGGCGTATTTGGAGAATTCCATGGAGTAGCTTGCGCGACCCTGAGACATGGAACGAACGTCGGTCGCGTAACCGAACATCTCTCCGAGCGGAACTTCAGCGCGGACGACGCGGCCAGAGACCGACTCATCCATACCCTGTACCAGACCACGACGACGGTTCAGGTCACCCATCACGTCACCCAGGTAGTCTTCCGGGGTTACAACTTCGACCTTCATGATCGGCTCGAGAACCACGCCACCGCCCTTCTGGGCCAGTTGCTTGGTTGCCATCGAAGCAGCGATCTTGAACGCCATTTCGTTGGAGTCGACGTCGTGGTACGAACCATCGAATACCGCGGCCTTCAGGCCGATCAGAGGATAACCGGCAACAACGCCGTTTTTCATCTGCTCTTCGATACCCTTCTGGATCGCAGGGATGTATTCCTTAGGAATCACACCACCAACGACTTCGTTGGCGAACACCAGACCTTCGGTGATGTTGCCCTTGTCGTCCTGATCCGGCTCCGAGAAACGGATCCAGCAGTGACCGAACTGACCACGGCCGCCCGACTGACGAACGAATTTGCCTTCGATTTCGACGTTGGACTTGGTGATCTTCTCGCGGTACGAAACCTGCGGCTTACCGATGTTGGCTTCGACGTTGAACTCGCGCTTCATGCGGTCAACGAGGATGTCCAGGTGCAGCTCGCCCATACCGGAGATGATGGTCTGGCCGGTTTCTTCGTCGGTCTTGACGCGGAACGACGGGTCTTCCTGGGCCAGCTTGCCCAGAGCGATACCCATCTTCTCCTGGTCAGCCTTGGTTTTCGGCTCTACGGAGAGCGAAATTACCGGCTCAGGGAAGTCCATGCGCTCGAGGATGATCGGCTTGTCGGCGTTGCACAGGGTGTCACCGGTGGTGACGTCCTTCATGCCGATCAGAGCAGCGATGTCGCCTGCACGTACTTCCTTGATTTCTTCACGCTGGTTGGCGTGCATCTGCACCATACGACCAACGCGCTCTTTCTTGCCCTTGACCGAGTTGATGACGGAGTCACCAGAGGTCAGGAAGCCCGAGTAAACGCGGACGAAGGTCAGAGTACCAACGAACGGGTCGGTGGCAATCTTGAATGCCAGAGCCGAGAACGGCTCGTCATCGCTGGCGTGACGCTCGTCGTACTGCTCAGGAGTGACTTCATCCTTCGGCACTTCGGCCAGATCAGGGTGGATACCCTTGATCGCAGGAATCTCGGTCGGAGCAGGCAGGAAGTCGATGACGGCGTCGAGAACCAGGGGAACGCCCTTGTTCTTGAACGACGAACCGCAGACAGCCGGAACGATCTCGCTGGCCAGGGTGCGCGCGCGCAGGCCTGCCTTGATTTCTTCGACGGTCAGCTCACCTTCTTCAAGGTACTTGTTCATCAGCTCTTCGCTGGCTTCGGCGGCGGCTTCAACCATGTTGTTGCGCCATTCGTTAGCCAGGTCGACCAGATCCGCAGGAATTTCTTCCTCACGGTAGGTAGTACCCTTGTCGTCTTCGTTCCAGTAGATGGCTTTCATCTTGATCAGGTCGACCTGACCCTGGAAATCGTCTTCTGCACCGATAGCCAGCTGGATCGGAACCGGGGTGTGACCCAGGCGGTTCTTGATCTGGCCGACAACGCGCAGGAAGTTGGCACCGGCACGGTCCATCTTGTTCACGTAGACAACACGTGGAACGCCGTATTTGTTGGCCTGACGCCATACGGTTTCGGACTGTGGCTCAACGCCGGAAGTACCGCAGAACACTACGACCGCGCCGTCGAGTACACGCAGCGAACGCTCAACTTCAATGGTGAAGTCAACGTGGCCGGGGGTGTCGATGACGTTTACGCGGTAGTTGTCGTACTGACCACGGGAACCTTTCCAGAAGGTGGTAACGGCAGCGGAGGTAATGGTGATACCGCGCTCCTGCTCCTGCACCATCCAGTCGGTGGTCGCGGCGCCGTCATGCACCTCGCCCATCTTGTGGCTCAGACCTGTGTAGAACAGGATCCGCTCGGTAGTGGTAGTCTTGCCCGCGTCAACGTGGGCGCAGATACCGATGTTACGGTAGCGGTTAATTGCTGTAGTACGAGCCATAAAGCCCTCGCAAAATAATTGATGCTTGAATTAGAAGCGGTAGTGCGAGAACGCTTTGTTGGCTTCAGCCATACGGTGCACGTCTTCACGCTTCTTGACCGCAGCACCTTTGCCTTCGGCAGCATCCAGCAGCTCGCCGGCCAGGCGCAGAGCCATCGACTTCTCGCCGCGCTTGCGGGCGTAGTCTACGAGCCAGCGCATTGCCAGAGCGTTACGACGGGATGGACGAACTTCAACCGGAACCTGGTAAGTGGCACCGCCGACACGGCGGGACTTTACTTCGACCAGCGGAGCGATGGCGTCGAGAGCTTTCTCGAAGATTTCCAGGGGGTCGCTGTTCTTGCGTGCTTTGACGGTATCCAGGGCACCGTAAACGATGCGCTCGGCTACGGCCTTCTTGCCGCTTTCCATCACGTGGTTCATGAACTTGGCGAGGATCTGCGATCCGTACTTCGGATCGTCAAGGATCTCACGTTTTGCTGCTACACGACGTCTTGGCATGATAAGCCCTCAAACGGTCTTCAGGTTAGCCCGGGACGCGGGTCTTCGACCCCTGCCCGACCTTACTCTTATCGACTCAAAAAAATGGATGTCTGCAAACGGCCGATTACTTCGGACGCTTGGTACCGTATTTCGAACGACCCTGGTTACGGCCTTTAACGCCCGAAGTATCCAGAGAGCCGCGAACGGTGTGGTAACGAACACCTGGCAAGTCTTTTACACGGCCGCCACGGATCAGGACGACGCTGTGCTCTTGCAGGTTGTGGCCTTCACCACCGATGTACGAGGAAACCTCGAAACCGTTGGTCAGACGCACACGGCATACTTTACGCAGTGCCGAGTTAGGTTTTTTCGGCGTGGTGGTGTACACGCGGGTGCACACGCCACGACGCTGCGGGCAGTTCTGCAGCGCAGGAACGTCGGACTTCTCGACCGAACGCTTACGCGGCTGACGTACCAGCTGGTTGATAGTTGCCATCTACTAGCTCCACTGATTGTCTTGCGACTCTATTGTCTTGCAAGAAAGCCAAAAATTGGCGAGACGGAGCCTCACCAAATTTAAGGGTACAAAAGTCTACGGAGGATCTTGCACCCAGTCAAGACGAGGCCCCGGCCCTCCTCGCCCGATCATCGGCAACATTTCATGTCAGCGATGGTCGTTCGAGGTTTGCCGGGGCCCTGCCCTGTACTTAGTTGCCGCTGGAGTTCAGCGCTTCGGTCAGTGCGGCTTCCACCTCACTGGCGCTCACACGCAGCGGTTTGTCGGCATCACGGCGACGCTTGCGCTCGCTGTGGTAGGCCAGACCAGTACCAGCCGGGATCAGACGACCCACGACCACGTTCTCTTTCAGGCCGCGCAGGTAGTCGCGCTTGCCGGTTACAGCCGCTTCGGTCAGTACGCGAGTGGTTTCCTGGAAGGAAGCCGCGGAGATGAACGATTCGGTCGACAGCGAGGCCTTGGTGATACCCAGCAGCACGCGGGTGTACTTGGAGACGAACTTGTCTTCCGCTGCCAGGCGCTCGTTTTCCATCAGCACCTGGGTCAGTTCCATCTGGTCGCCCTTGATGAAGCTGGAGTCACCCGACTCGGCGATCTCGACCTTGCGCAGCATCTGACGCAGGATGGTCTCGATGTGCTTGTCGTTGATCTTAACGCCTTGCAGACGGTAAACGTCCTGGATCTCGTTGACGATGTACTTCGCCAGCGCGCTCACACCCAGCAGACGCAGGATGTCGTGCGGATCGCTCGGGCCGTCGGAGATAACTTCGCCGCGGTTTACCTGTTCGCCTTCGAAGACGTTCAGGTGGCGCCACTTCGGAATCAGCTCTTCGTACGGCTCGCTGCCGTCGGTCGGAGTGATGACCAGACGACGCTTGCCCTTGGTCTCCTTGCCGAACGCGATGGTGCCGCTGACTTCAGCCAGAATCGAGGCTTCCTTCGGACGGCGCGCTTCGAACAGGTCGGCAACGCGTGGCAGACCACCGGTGATGTCACGGGTCTTCGACGTTTCCTGCGGAATACGCGCGATAACGTCACCAACACCGATCTGAGCACCGTCAGCCACACCCACGAGGGCGTTGGCCGGCAGGAAGTACTGGGCAGGTACGTCGGTACCTGGCAGGTACAGGTCCTTGCCAGCGGCGTCGACCATCTTGATTGCCGGACGGATTTCCTTGCCTGCGGCAGGGCGATCCTTGACGTCCATCACTTCAATGTTGGTCAAGCCGGTCAGCTCATCCGTCTGACGCTTGATGGTGATGTTCTCTTCCATGCCCACGAAGGTCACGGTACCTTTCAGCTCGGTAACGATCGGGTGGGTGTGCGGGTCCCACTTGGCGACGATGGCGCCAGCTTCGACCTTGTCACCTTCCTTGACCGAGATCACCGCACCGTAAGGCAGCTTGTAGCGCTCACGCTCACGACCGAATTCGTCGGCAATGGCCAGCTCGCCGGAACGCGATACGGCAACCAGGTTACCGTCGGCACGCTCAACCTGTTTCAGGTTGTGCAGGCGCACCATACCGCCGTTCTTCACCTGGACGCTGTCGGCAGCCGAGGTACGGCTTGCAGCACCACCGATGTGGAACGTACGCATGGTCAGCTGGGTACCCGGCTCACCGATCGACTGTGCAGCGATGACGCCGACAGCTTCACCGATGTTCACCTGATGACCACGAGCCAGGTCGCGACCGTAGCACTTGGCGCAGATACCGAAGCGGGTTTCGCAGTTGATCGGCGAACGCACGATCACTTCGTCGATGCTGTTCAGCTCGATGAACTCGACCCACTGCTCGTCGACCAGGGTACCGGCCGGAACGATGACGTCCTCGGTGCCTGGCTTGAACACGTCACGGGCAATGACACGGCCCAGTACACGCTCACCCAGCGGCTCGACCACGTCGCCGCCTTCGATGTGCGGGGTCATCAGCAGGCCCTGGTCGGTGCCGCAGTCGATCTCGGTCACGACCAAGTCTTGCGCAACGTCTACCAGACGACGAGTCAGGTAACCGGAGTTCGCAGTCTTCAGTGCGGTATCCGCCAGACCCTTACGAGCACCGTGGGTCGAGATGAAGTACTGGAGTACGCTCAGACCTTCACGGAAGTTCGCGGTGATCGGCGTCTCGATGATCGAGCCGTCCGGCTTGGCCATCAGGCCACGCATACCAGCCAGCTGACGGATCTGGGCTGCGGAACCCCGCGCACCCGAGTCAGCCATCATGTACATCGAGTTGAAGGACTCTTGGTCGACTTCGTTGCCATCGCGGTCGATGACCTTCTCTTTCGAGAGGTTGGCCATCATCGCCTTGGACACTTCGTCGTTCGCCTTCGACCACAAGTCGATGACCTTGTTGTACTTCTCGCCCTGGGTGACCAAGCCGGAAGCGTACTGGCTCTCGATTTCCTTCACTTCGTCGGTAGCGTTACCGATGATGCGGGCTTTCTCGTCCGGGATAACGAAGTCGTTAACACCGATGGAAACGCCGGAAATGGTCGAGTAGGCGAAACCGGTGTACATCAGCTGGTCAGCGAAGATAACGGTCTCTTTCAGACCAACCACGCGGTAGCACTGGTTGATCAGCTTGGAGATCGCCTTTTTCTTCATCGGCTGGTTGACCACGTCGTACGGCAGGCCTGCCGGTACAACCTGGAACAGCAGCGCACGGCCGACGGTGGTGTCGACGATGCGGGTATTCTTGACCACCGAACCGTCACGCTCTTTCACGGTTTCGTTGATACGAACCTTGATCTTCGCGTGCAGGGCAGCTTCGCCGGCGCGGAATACGCGGTCGACTTCCTGCAGGTCGGCAAATACGCGACCTTCGCCCTTGGCATTGATGGCTTCACGGGTCATGTAGTACAGACCCAGTACAACGTCCTGCGACGGAACGATGATTGGCTCACCGTTGGCTGGCGACAGGATGTTGTTGGTCGACATCATCAGCGCACGTGCTTCGAGCTGGGCTTCCAGCGTCAGCGGCACGTGGACGGCCATCTGGTCACCGTCGAAGTCGGCGTTGTACGCGGCGCAGACCAGCGGGTGCAGCTGGATGGCCTTACCTTCGATCAGTACCGGTTCGAATGCCTGGATACCCAGACGGTGCAGGGTCGGTGCACGGTTGAGCAGCACGGGGTGTTCGCGAATCACTTCGGCGAGAACGTCCCATACCTCTGGCAGCTCGCGCTCGACCATCTTCTTGGCAGCCTTGATGGTGGTCGCCAGACCACGCATTTCCAGCTTGCCGAAAATGAACGGCTTGAACAGCTCGAGGGCCATCTTCTTCGGCAGACCGCACTGGTGCAGACGCAGGGTCGGGCCTACGGTAATTACCGAACGGCCGGAGTAGTCCACACGCTTACCGAGCAAGTTCTGACGGAAGCGACCTTGCTTACCTTTGATCATGTCGGCCAGGGACTTCAGCGGACGCTTGTTCGAGCCAGTGATGGCGCGACCGCGACGGCCGTTGTCCAGCAGGGCGTCGACCGCTTCCTGCAGCATGCGCTTTTCGTTGCGCACGATGATGTCCGGCGCCGACAGATCGAGCAGGCGCTTCAGACGGTTGTTACGGTTGATCACCCGACGATACAGGTCGTTCAGGTCGGAGGTCGCGAAGCGGCCGCCATCCAGCGGTACCAGCGGACGCAGGTCCGGCGGCAGTACTGGCAGGACGGTCAGGACCATCCACTCAGGCAGGTTACCCGAGCCCTGGAACGCTTCCATCAGCTTCAGGCGCTTGGACAGCTTCTTGATCTTGGTTTCCGAGTTGGTCTGCGGAATCTCTTCACGCAGGCGGCCGATCTCGTGCTCCAGGTCGATGGCGTGCAGCAGCTCGCGGACAGCCTCGGCACCCATGCGGGCGTCGAAGTCGTCACCGAACTCTTCGAGCGCTTCGAAGTACTGCTCGTCGTTCAGCAGCTGGCCCTTCTCGAGGGTGGTCATGCCTGGGTCGATCACGACGTAGCTCTCGAAGTAGAGCACGCGCTCGATGTCACGCAGGGTCATGTCCATCAGCAGGCCGATACGGGACGGCAGCGACTTCAGGAACCAGATGTGGGCAACCGGCGAGGCCAGTTCGATGTGCGCCATGCGCTCACGACGAACCTTGGCCAGGGCAACTTCAACGCCGCACTTCTCGCAGATCACGCCACGGTGCTTGAGGCGCTTGTACTTGCCGCACAGGCACTCGTAGTCCTTGACTGGGCCAAAGATCTTGGCGCAGAACAGGCCGTCACGCTCAGGCTTGAACGTACGGTAGTTGATGGTTTCCGGCTTCTTAACTTCACCGAACGACCACGAACGGATCATTTCAGGCGACGCCAGACCGATGCGGATGGCGTCGAACTCTTCGACTTGACCCTGGTTTTTCAGCAAATTCAGTAGGTCTTTCAAGGCCTTTCCTCCTGGCGGAGCAGGGAGCGGGCATTACCTGCCCCACTCCCCTTCGCGTCACGTGTTATTCGGTTTCCAGATCGATATCGATACCGAGCGAACGGATCTCTTTGATCAACACGTTGAAGGACTCGGGCATGCCCGGCTCCATACGGTGATCGCCATCCACGATGTTCTTGTACATCTTGGTACGGCCGTTCACGTCGTCCGACTTCACTGTGAGCATTTCTTGCAGGGTGTATGCCGCGCCGTATGCTTCCAGCGCCCACACTTCCATCTCCCCGAAACGCTGACCACCGAACTGCGCCTTACCACCCAGCGGCTGCTGGGTAACCAGGCTGTAGGAACCAGTGGAACGCGCGTGCATCTTGTCGTCCACCAAGTGGTTCAGCTTGAGCATGTACATGTAACCAACGGTCACAGGACGCTCGAACTTGTTGCCGGTACGGCCGTCGAACAGCACCATCTGGCCGCTTTCTGGCAGGTCTGCCAGTTTCAGCATGGCCTTGATCTCACGCTCCTTGGCACCGTCGAAGACTGGAGTAGCCATTGGCACGCCTTTCTTCAGGTTGTTCGCCAGGGCGATGATCTCTTCGTCGGTGAACTCGTCCAGGTTCTCCTGACGACCACCGATCTCGTTGTAGATCTCGGTGAGGAAGGTGCGCAGTTCAGCGGCTTTACGCTGCTCTTCGATCATGCGGTCGATCTTCTCGCCCAGTCCTTTGGCCGCGAGGCCCAGGTGGGTTTCAAGGATCTGACCGACGTTCATACGCGAAGGTACACCCAGCGGGTTCAGTACCACGTCAACCGGAGTACCGTTGGCGTCGTGCGGCATGTCTTCTACCGGCATGATCACCGAGACGACACCCTTGTTACCGTGACGACCGGCCATCTTGTCACCCGGCTGGATGCGACGGCGGATTGCCAGGTAGACCTTGACGATCTTCAGTACGCCTGGAGCCAGGTCATCGCCCTGCTGCAGCTTGCGCTTCTTGTCTTCGAACTTGTCGTCCAGCAGACGGCGGCGGTCAACGATGTACTGCTGAGCCTTTTCCAGCTGCTCGTTCAGTGCATCTTCGGCCATGCGCAGTTTGAACCACTGGCCGTGCTCCAGACCGTCCAGGACTTCGTCGGTGATCACGGTGCCTTTCTTCAGGCCCGCGCCACCGTCGACCACTTGGCCGTTCAGGGCAGCACGCAGACGCTCGAAGGTTGCACCTTCGACGATGCGGAACTCTTCGTTGAGGTCCTTGCGGATCTCGTCCAGCTGCATCTTCTCGATGGACAGGGCGCGGCTGTCGCGCTCCACGCCATCACGGGTGAAGACCTGCACGTCGATGACGGTACCCTTGGTGCCGGTCGGCACACGCAGGGAGGTGTCCTTAACGTCGCTGGCCTTTTCACCGAAGATGGCGCGCAGCAGTTTTTCTTCCGGCGTCAGCTGGGTTTCGCCCTTAGGCGTGACCTTGCCAACCAGGATGTCGCCAGCGCCAACTTCGGCACCCACGTAGACGATACCGGCTTCGTCCAGCTTGTTCAGAGCGGCTTCACCCACGTTCGGGATGTCCGCAGTGATTTCCTCTGGGCCAAGCTTGGTGTCACGCGCCACACAGGTCAGTTCCTGGATGTGGATGGTGGTGAAGCGGTCTTCCTGAACCACACGCTCGGACAGGCAGATGGAGTCTTCGAAGTTGAAGCCGTTCCACGCCATGAACGCGATGCGCATGTTCTGGCCCAGCGCCAGTTCACCCATGTCGGTGGACGGGCCGTCAGCCATGATGTCGCCACGCTGGACCTTGTCACCTTTGCTCACCAGCGGACGCTGGTTGATGCAGGTGTTCTGGTTCGAACGGGTGTACTTGGTCAGGTTGTAGATATCCACACCTGCTTCACCGGTCTCGACTTCGTCGTCAGCAACACGAACGACGATACGGCTGGCGTCGACCGAGTCGATCACACCACCGCGGCGAGCAACCACGCAGACACCGGAGTCACGGGCAACGTTGCGCTCCATGCCGGTACCTACCAGCGGCTTGTCAGCACGCAGGGTCGGTACAGCTTGACGCTGCATGTTCGAACCCATCAACGCACGGTTGGCGTCGTCGTGCTCGAGGAACGGAATCAGCGACGCGGCAACGGAAACTACCTGCTTCGGCGAAACGTCCATCAGGGTAACGTCTTCCGGCGCCTTGACGGTGAATTCGTTCAGGTGACGGACCGCTACCAGCTCATCGATCAGCTGCTTCTTCTCGTTCATCGCAGCCGAAGCCTGAGCGATCACGTGATCCGCTTCTTCGATGGCCGACAGGAACACGATGTCATCGCTGACCACGCCTTCCTTCACCACACGGTACGGGCTTTCCAGGAAGCCATACTGGTTGGTGCGGGCATAGGCGGCCAGGGAGTTGATCAGACCGATGTTCGGACCTTCAGGGGTCTCGATCGGGCACACGCGACCGTAGTGGGTCGGGTGTACGTCACGGACTTCGAAGCCGGCGCGCTCACGGGTCAGACCACCAGGGCCGAGTGCAGAGACACGACGCTTGTGGGTGATCTCGGAGAGCGGGTTGTTCTGGTCCATGAACTGCGAGAGCTGGCTGGAACCGAAGAACTCCTTCACCGCCGCCGCTACCGGCTTGGCGTTGATCAGGTCCTGCGGCATCAGGCCTTCGCTTTCGGCCATCGACAGACGTTCCTTGACCGCACGCTCAACACGTACCAGGCCAACGCGGAACTGGTTCTCGGCCATCTCGCCAACGCAACGAACGCGGCGGTTACCCAGGTGGTCGATGTCGTCGACGATGCCTTTGCCGTTACGGATATCGACCAGGGTCTTCAGAACCTCGACGATGTCTTCTTTGCTCAGCACGCCCGAACCTTCGATCTCGGTACGACCGATGCGACGGTTGAACTTCATGCGGCCGACGGCAGACAGGTCGTAACGCTCGGCGCTGAAGAACAGGTTGTTGAACAGGGTCTCGGCAGCATCCTTGGTCGGCGGCTCGCCTGGACGCATCATGCGGTAGATCTCGACCAAAGCTTCCAGCTGGTTGCTGGTGGTGTCGATCTTCAGGGTATCCGAGATGAACGGACCGCAATCGATGTCGTTGGTGTACAGGGTCTCGATGCGGACAACCTGAGCCTTGGCGATCTTGATCAGCAGCTCGGTGGTCAGCTCGGTGTTGCACTCGGCCAGGATCTCGCCGGTAGCCGGATGAACGATGGCTTTGGCGGTGGTGCGACCGAGGACGTATTCCATCGGCACGTCCAGCTGGTTGACGCCAGCCTTCTCGAGCTGATTGACGTGACGCGCAGTGATGCGACGACCCTGCTCGACAATGACCTTGCCAGCGCCGTCATGGATGTCCATGACCGCGACTTCACCACGCAGACGCTGAGGTACCAGTTCCAGGCTCAGCTTCTCGCCCGAAATGTGGAACACGTTGGTGGTGTAGAAGGTGTTGAGTACTTCTTCCGTGCTGTAGCCCAGCGCGCGCAGCAGCACCGAGGCCGGCAGTTTGCGGCGACGGTCGATACGCACGAACACGCAGTCTTTCGGGTCGAACTCGAAGTCCAGCCACGAACCGCGGTAAGGGATGATGCGAGCGGAGTACAGCAGCTTGCCGGAGCTGTGCGTCTTGCCACGGTCGTGGTCGAAGAACACACCAGGCGAACGGTGCAGCTGGGAAACGATTACTCGTTCGGTACCGTTGATAACGAAGGTACCGTTCTCAGTCATCAGGGGGATTTCACCCATGTAGACTTCTTGCTCTTTGATGTCCTTGATCGCTTTGTTCGACGATTCCTTGTCGAAGATGATCAGGCGCACCTTGACCCGCAGTGGGACCGCGAAGGTCACGCCACGCAGGACACATTCCTTCACATCGAAGGCGGGATCGCCCAGGCGGTAGCCTACGTACTCCAGGGCAGCATTGCCGGAGTAGCTGATGATCGGGAATACCGACTTGAAGGCCGCGTGCAGGCCGACGTCACGGAACTGATCCTTGGATGCTCCCGCTTGCAGGAATTCGCGATACGAATCCAGCTGGATGGCCAGAAGATATGGCACATCCATGACGTCCGGCAACTTGCTAAAGTCCTTGCGGATACGTTTTTTCTCAGTGTATGAGTAAGCCATCAGCGTTCCCCAGCTTGGTCACCTGCTTGTTTGGCTTCTCCCGGCGGGAGCAGCCAGAAAATCGTGCAAACCCCTTGGTTTGCGCACCCACATGGGTGTCTTGCAGCGTGTTATCGGGGCCGGCTTGACCAGCCACCAATAACGGAAAAAGGCCGGTGGCATAAGCCACCAGCCATCAGCCTTTCGCTCAACGCTCAGGCTGGCATCGCAAAGTCGAAATTACTTCAGCTCGACTTTAGCGCCTGCTTCTTCCAGCTTCTTCTTAGCGTCTTCAGCGGCTTCTTTCGAAACGCCTTCAGCTACAACCTGAGGAGCGCCGTCGACTTTCTCTTTGGCTTCTTTCAGGCCCAGACCGGTCAGTTCGCGAACGGCTTTGATCACGTTCACTTTCTTGTCGCCGGCTTCAACCAGAACAACGTTGAACTCGGTCTGCTCTTCAACAGCGGCAGCGGCGGTAGCTGGGCCAGCGGCAACAGCGGCAGCAGCGGTAACGCCGAAGGTTTCTTCCATCGCTTTGATCAGTTCAACAATTTCCAGAACGGTTTTCTGGCCGATCGCTTCGATGATTTGCTCGTTAGTCAGAGACATGACTTAAATCCTGTATTGGGGTGACAGCCTACGCAGCCATCAAATTAAACGTATGATTTTGAAAGAGTTGCGCGTGCCTTAGGCAGCAGCAGCTTCTTTCTGGTCGCGCAGAGCTGCCAGGGTACGAGCCAGCTTGCTGGTTGCACCTTGGATTACGCTCATCAGCTGTGCGATAGCCTCGTCGCGAGTTGGCAGGGTTGCCAGCACGTCGATCTGGTTAGCGGCAAGGAACTTGCCGTCAAACGCAGCTGCCTTGATCTCGAACTTGTCCTGACCCTTGGCGAACTCTTTGAACAGACGAGCGGCAGCGCCCGGGTGTTCGTTGGAGAAAGCAATCAGGGTCGGGCCTTTGAACGCGTCGTTGAGGATCGAGAATTCGGTGCCTTCAACAGCGCGCTTGAGCAGCGTGTTACGTACGACACGTACGTATACGCCAGCTTCGCGGGCCTCTTTACGGAGTCCGGTCATTGCGCCTACAGTCACACCACGGGCATCGGCCACGACAGCGGACAGAGCGACTTTGGCAGCCTCGTTGACTTCAGCGACGATGGCCTTCTTGTCTTCGAGTTTAATTGCCACGGGTTTACTCCTGGTTTTTACCGTTTCATCTGGCCGGAGCCGGATGTCGTTTTGGTGTCTGATTCGGTAAACGAATCGGGAGCACCATCTGCGTGGGCTGGGGTTTTAAGGCTCGCGCCGCCTACGGTCTTGGATAGCCCCCGCCAGGCAGGGACCCCAATTTTTACTGGTGGCGCGACAGGTCGCGCCACCATGTTCTTACACGTTCAGCGAGCTCTGATCGATGATCAGACCTGGGCCCATGGTGGTGCTCAGGGTAACGCGCTTGACGTAGATACCTTTCGAAGAGGCCGGCTTGATACGCTTCAGATCAGCGATCAGGGCTTCAACGTTTTCCTTCAGCTTGTCAGCTTCGAAGCCGATCTTGCCAACGGAGGTGTGGATGATACCGTTTTTGTCGGTACGGTAGCGAACCTGACCAGCCTTGGCGTTTTTGACAGCGCCGGCTACGTCTGGGGTCACGGTACCCACTTTCGGGTTAGGCATCAGGCCGCGAGGACCCAGAACCTGACCCAGCTGACCTACAACGCGCATGGCATCAGGCGATGCGATGACGACGTCATAGTTCAGGTCGCCGCCTTTCATTTCGGCAGCCAGATCGTCCATACCTACGCGGTCAGCGCCGGCAGCCAGAGCGGCTTCAGCAGCTGGACCCTGGGTGAAGACAGCAACACGTACGGTCTTGCCAGTGCCGTGTGGCAGCACGGTAGCGCTACGAACGACCTGGTCGGATTTACGCGGGTCAACACCGAGGTTGACGGCGATGTCGTAGGATTCTACGAACTTGGCAGCCGGCAGCGAAGCGAGCAGAGTTGCGGCTTCTTCGAAGTTGTAGGCCTTGCCTGCTTCGATTTTCTCGGCGATTGCCTTTTGGCGCTTGGTCAGCTTAGCCATTACACACCCTCCACGTTCAGGCCCATGCTGCGGGCAGAGCCAGCGATGGTGCGTACAGCTGCGTCCAGGTCAGCGGCGGTCAGATCAGCCTGTTTAGCCTTGGCGATATCTTCCAGCTGAGCACGGGTAACGGTACCGACTTTAACGGTGTTCGGGCGAGCCGAACCACTGGTCAGGCCAGCAGCTTTCTTCAGCAGAACCGAGGCAGGGGTGCTCTTGGTCTCGAAGGTGAAGCTACGGTCGCTGTAGACAGTGATGATCACTGGAGTCGGCAGGCCGGCTTCTTGACCCTGAGTACGGGCGTTGAAGGCCTTGCAGAACTCCATGATGTTCACACCGTGTTGGCCCAGAGCTGGACCGACGGGTGGGCTTGGGTTGGCCTGGCCGGCCTTAACTTGCAGCTTGATGTAAGCCTGAATCTTCTTAGCCATGAGCTACTCCAAAATCGGGTACGAACGCCTGATGGCTCCCCGGATGACTTGCGTTTTATCCCAGTGACGACAAAACCCCGCAGCACACAGGGCTGCGGGGTATGGGATGCTTCGTCCGCCTAGACCTTTTCGACCTGGCTGAACTCGAGCTCCACCGGAGTAGAGCGACCGAAAATGAGCACCGCGACCTGCAGGCGACTCTTTTCGTAGTTAACCTCTTCGACACTACCATTGAAGTCAGCGAACGGACCGTCAATGACTCGAACCACTTCACCCGGCTCGAACAGCGTCTTCGGCTTCGGCTTGTCACTACCGTCGGCAACGCGACGCAGGATAGCTTCAGCTTCTTTATCGGTAATCGGTGCAGGCTTGTCTGCAGTACCACCGATAAAGCCCATCACACGAGGGGTATCCTTGACCAAGTGCCAGGTCCCTTCGTTCATCTCCATCTGGACCAATACATAGCCAGGGAAGAATTTGCGCTCACTTTTGCGCTTCTGGCCATTGCGCATTTCAACGACTTCTTCGGTCGGGACCAGGATCTCGCCGAAACCGTCTTCCATGCCTGCCAGCTTCACGCGCTCGATCAGAGAGCGCATTACATGCTTCTCGTAACCCGAGTAAGCATGCACAACATACCAACGCTTAGCCACGGGACACCTTTAGCCAACGATCAGGGAGACCGCCCAGCCGAGCAGGGAATCAAGACCCCACAGCAGCAGTGCCATAACCAGCACGACAGCCACAACAATCAGCGTGGTCTGGGTGGTTTCCTGGCGGGTCGGCCACACGACTTTACGGATCTCGGTACGAGCTTCCTTCGCCAGCGCAAAGAACGACTTACCCTTCGCAGTCTGCAGAGCTACAAAGCCTGCGACAGCAGCCAGGGCGAGAAGTGCAAGGACGCGATACAGGATCGGAGAGGCGGAGTAATACTGATTACCCACGACACCAACAACCACCAAAGCCACTACAGCCAGCCACTTGAACAGATCAAAACGCGATTCTTGGGCTTCAGTTTTGGGGGTCATCGAGGAGGATCCTGTAAGAAGAAAGCCATCACACCGAGGTGAAATGGCAGGTCAGGAGGGAATCGAACCCCCAACCTACGGTTTTGGAGACCGTCGCTCTGCCAATTGAGCTACTGACCTGTAACGCTGTATCAGGCCGGCCATTATACCGGCCTGATCAAGTAAATCAACTACTTATTCAATAATTTTTGCTACGACGCCGGCGCCGACGGTACGACCGCCTTCACGGATAGCGAAGCGCAGACCGTCTTCCATTGCGATGGTCTTGATCAGGGTAACAGTCATCTGAATGTTGTCACCTGGCATTACCATTTCAACTCCTTCCGGCAGCTCGCAGTTACCGGTCACGTCAGTGGTACGGAAGTAGAACTGAGGACGGTAGCCTTTGAAGAACGGAGTGTGACGACCGCCTTCTTCCTTCGACAGGACGTAGACTTCTGCGGTGAACTTGGTGTGCGGCTTGACCGAACCTGGCTTGACCAGAACCTGACCACGCTCAACGTCGTCACGCTTGGTACCACGTAGCAGAACGCCGCAGTTCTCGCCAGCACGACCTTCGTCCAGCAGCTTGCGGAACATCTCGACACCGGTGCAGGTGGTGGTGGAGGTGTCACGCAGACCAACGATTTCCAGCGGATCCTGAACGCGGACGATACCACGCTCGATACGGCCGGTAACAACGGTACCACGACCCGAGATCGAGAATACGTCTTCGATTGGCATCAGGAATGGCTGGTCGATGGCACGAACTGGCTCAGGGATGTAGGCATCCAGAGTTTCTACCAGCTTCTTGACAGCGGTAGTGCCCATTTCGTTGTCGTCTTTGCCTTCCAGAGCCATACGAGCCGAACCGATGATGATCGGAGTGTCGTCGCCTGGGAAGTCGTAGGTGGACAGCAGGTCGCGAACTTCCATCTCGACCAGTTCCAGCAGCTCAGCGTCGTCTACCAGGTCAGCCTTGTTCAGGAAGACCACGATGTACGGAACGCCTACCTGACGGGACAGCAGGATGTGCTCACGGGTTTGTGGCATCGGACCATCGGCGGCCGAGCAAACCAGGATCGCGCCGTCCATCTGGGCAGCACCGGTGATCATGTTCTTCACGTAGTCAGCGTGACCTGGGCAGTCAACGTGAGCGTAGTGACGAATGTTCGAGTTGTACTCGACGTGAGCGGTGTTGATGGTGATACCGCGTGCTTTTTCTTCTGGAGCCGAGTCGATCTTGTCGAACTCAACGACCGCCGAACCGAAAACTTCGGAGCAGACGCGAGTCAGAGCTGCGGTCAGAGTGGTCTTACCGTGGTCAACGTGGCCGATAGTGCCGACGTTAACGTGGGGAAGGGAACGATCAAACTTTTCCTTAGCCATCGATACAATCCTCCGCAGAAGAAAATAGTCTTACGCTGATAAAACAAAGGCAGATATTTTCATATCTGCCTTGTTTATATGGAGCTCTTGAGCGGACTTGAACCGCTGACCTCACCCTTACCAAGGGTGTGCTCTACCAACTGAGCTACAAGAGCGAAACACTTTGCGCAAAATCCAGCAAACTTGGAGCGGGTAGCGGGAATCGAACCCGCATCATCAGCTTGGAAGGCTGAGGTTCTACCACTAAACTATACCCGCGGAGCTTGCGGCTCTCGCTAAAACTGGTGGAGGGAGAAGGATTCGAACCTTCGAAGCTCTCGCAACGGATTTACAGTCCGTCCCCTTTGACCGCTCGGGAATCCCTCCAGATGTGGCCGGCATTCTATTTGTCTGCCGTCCCAGTGTCAAGCTTTTTTTCAAATTTTTTCAATCAAATCTGAAACTTAGCTGCTTTGACACTCGCTTCCAGTTCTGCCACCTGAGTGGTGTTCCCTGTGAAGCGGGCGCCATTCTATCAAGCTATTCACCAGTTGCAATACCCTGGCAGAAAATAATTTTATGTTTTAAGTCTTTGAAATCGTTGGAAAGAGTCTCGAGAACGGTTTGATCCAGCAAACGCTCGCTTTCCGGGGAAATCTTGAGCCAGGAACCTTCAGCGCCAGGCAGCTGGCCAGACACCGGCACAGCATTGATATCCAGGCTCAGCAGGCGCTGTCGCAGCGCATCGAGTTGATCGCGAGCCATCAGTCCACCGACCACCAGACATTCATCGCGTCGCCGGGCCGGTGCAGATGCGCCAGTCTCCTTGAGCAGACGGATCTCTTGCTGATTTCCTTTGTACAACGACAACGGCGCGACGTCCTTCGCCTTCAGCGGGGCTTCCTGTTGGTGCCAGACGTAATAGAAGACGTTAAGCACCAGCAACAGCAGAAACAACCAACGCATAAGCACCTCAGTCCAGTGGACAGGCCATGGCCAGACCGACAAATACCAGGTCAGGGACTACCCTGCCCTGCGGCGCCGCCTCTCGTACCAGCGGCGCATCCCCTCCCGTCAGGAACACCGTGAAGTCTTCACCCCACAAAGCCCGCGCCTGCTCGAGCTGCGTGCGGGCAAAACCCTGCAGCATCAATACACAACCGCGCTCTACCGCTTCGACTGTGGAGCGCCCTGGCGCAAGGCTGCTCAATGCCCGCTCAGCCGAAGCGTCGTCGTAGCGAATACGGCGGGTATGCGTACGCAGTTGGCTGCGCATGAGTGGCATACCTGGGCAGATGTAGCCACCCAGGTGTTCGCCATCGGCCGATACAAAGTCGGCTTTGGCCGCTGTGCCCAGATCAATGACCAGGCAGGCGCCCTTGGCGAGATGGAACGCACCCAATGCCGCGAGCCAGCGATCCATGCCGAGGCGCTGGTAATCGTCATAGCCATTGCGCACACCTGCCATTTCTTGTGCAGGCTCTGCAACCCGAGCAACCACTGCAAAAGCCTTGGCGATCAGTGCGCAGAGGGCAGCGGTTTCATCCTCGCTACGCACACTGACGATTCGACAACCGGTAAGACGCAATGATTGCAGGGCCGCAACCTCGTCTACCAGCGCCTGGTCCGAATCGACAATGCCACCACCGACAATGGTGGCGTCGGCAGCATGAATGACACGCCACTTGATGAAGCTGTTACCGCAATCGAGCTCAAGAATCATCACGCAACCTCAAACTGAGCTCACCACCACTGAAGCTCTTTTCCACACCGTCGACTTCAAGGCGCAATCCGCCCTGCCCGTCCACCCCCAGCACGACACCATCGATACGGGTGGCACCGGCGATCAGCGATACATTACGCCCCTGCCACAGGTGCGACTGCTCCCACTCTTCCTGGAATGCCGCAAAACCGTAGCGCCGATGACGGGCCAATTCATGTTGCAGTTGCCGGCTGAGCATGGCCACCAGGCGATTGCGATCAATTGTCACTCCAACCTCACGTCGCATCGAGGTCCACTGTTGATCGACCTGCTCATTGACCTGCATGTTCACGTTGACGCCGATGCCAAGTACCACATGGCAGACGTCTGCTGGATCGCCCACTAGCTCAAGAAGAATACCGGTGATCTTCTGCCCGCGAACCAGGACATCGTTGGGCCACTTCAACCCCACGTCCTTTACACCAAACGCCTGCAGCGTGCGCATCACGGCCAATCCGACCACCAGACTGAGCCCCTCCAACTGACGCATGCCACCATCTACGCGCAAAACCAGGCTGTAATAGAGGTTTTCTGCGAATGGACTTATCCACATGCGCCCTCGCCGGCCACGCCCAGCGCTTTGACGCTCGGCCAGGACCAGGAATGGCGCTGGCTGTCCTTCACTGGCAAGCCGCAGGCCTTCGGCGTTGGTCGAATCGATTGTTTCGTGGATGAAAACGGGCCAGCGCTCACCCTCGGTAAGCTCAGCGATCGCCTGCGCATCAAGCAAGCTCAGCGGCGCAACCAACTGGTAACCACGCCCTCGAACTTTATGAATGGTGAGGTTCAGCTCACTTTCCAGGTGTTGCAGCTGCTTCCAAACGGCGCTGCGACTCACCCCGAGGGCTGCCCCCAAGGCTTCTCCGGAATGGAACCGGCCATCCTTGAGGAGATTCAACAACTTCAGCATGCCAGTCTCAACTTGGAATAAGGCTGGCATGATAGCTAGGGGTCGTTGGCTTGCATAGGAAAAGGGCTGCGCATGGCTGCGACAAAGGCCTGTATTGAGCCCAG
>NZ_JABWRP020000059.1 GCF_014269035.2 Pseudomonas vlassakiae | reverse complement strand
CATACCAGTGCCTTGGGAGGCTTCCTGATCGGAGCCGCCCTGGGTATCGCGCTGGTGGCCACGGTGGCCATCGCCACCTTCACCTGCGGGTTCGGCGTGGCCTTGCTGGCCGGCCTCGCAGCCGGTATCGGAGGCAGCTTGCTGACCGCCGCCGGAGAGGCGATAGGCAGTATGTTCTCGTCCCCCTCAGGGACGATAACCACTGCCTCGCCCAATGTCTTCATCAACAGCCGCAAGGCCGCCCGGGTCGAGAAAAGCATCGGCGCCTGTGACAAGCACCCCGGGCCGGTGCAGATTGCCGAAGGCTCGACCAACGTCTTCATCAACAGCGTCGCCGCTGCACGCAAGGGCGACAAGCTGACCTGCGGCGCGACCATTTCCGGTGGCTCCGATAACGTCATCATTGGGGGCGGCACTTACCGGTACCTGCCGGTCGACGATGAGATCCCCCAGTGGCTGCGCACCACGGTAGATGTGCTGATGGCCATGGCCGGTGCCGCCGGCGGTATCGCCCAGTTGATCAAGGCCGGTACCCAGGCCGGCATGAAAGCCATCATGCCCTGCGCCCTCAAGTTCACCGCAGGCTTCGTCGCTGGCGAGGTGGCCAGCCGCTACGTGGTCGAACCCGTGGCACGCAGAGCCATCGGTGGCCTGGTCGGCAACCCGGTCGACCTCACCACCGGGCGCAA
>NZ_JABWRP020000058.1 GCF_014269035.2 Pseudomonas vlassakiae | reverse complement strand
AACTTTTCCTACAGCTGACTCAGGAACGTCCCACATCCACTCCATGATGTGATTCCCCTGCACAAAAACTGGCAGGGAGACGCCTCATGCTGCTCTGGCACATCGTGCCCACCTGGCGCGATATCGAGACACGCATCACCGATGAAATGGGCTATCAAGGAGGTGCCCACTTCTGTACTTACCTCAACGAAGCAGTGCCGTCACTGGCCCTCAACCTGCGCCGTGTGGACAGCGTGCGGCGCGCTTTCTACGGGGCCGAATCGAAAGCCGGCCAGCTGCTGCGCCAGCGCTTCGCCGACCTCGATATCAAAAGCATCCTCAACGACCTGCTCGGCGTCGCCGAGCAAATGGCGATGATCGTCGCTGGCACTGCCCTCACCGGCGGCCTGCTCGGCGCCGGCATCGGCGCCTTCGCCGGCGGTGCCGGTGCCGTTCCCGGCGGCGTAGCCGGCACCGCCATCGGCTTCAAGGTCAGCGGCTGGATCCTCGGCGTGCTGGGCATCGCCTCGCTCGCCGAATTCTTCGTCGACGGCTTGCCGCGCATTGGCGAGTACTACCTGCAAGGCATCGGCATCGCCTGGGAAGGCACACGCGGTGAAGAAGGGCTGAACGCGTTCAGCCAGGACAACCCGTATGCCATCGATCAAGCGGCGCATTTCATTGCCACTGGGCATGTGGAAGTGGTGATG
>NZ_JABWRP020000057.1 GCF_014269035.2 Pseudomonas vlassakiae | reverse complement strand
ATCCCGCCACTGTTTGATCCGGTTGTCCCTGACCTTGTCAAATTGGCGCGCATTGAAGTCCAAGCGGTTGGCTGCCGGGTCGTAGCGGAATTCTTCGCTACCCACCAGCGAGCCGGTATCGCGGCTGCGCAATTGGCCGTTGGCTTCGTACTCGTACTTGATCTCGCCCCGCAGCTTGTCGAGGGTGCGCACCAACTCTCCAGCCGGGTCGTACTGGTAACGGCGGTGAATCGGGTTGTAGGCATGCTCCACCAGCAGCGAGGTATTGATGCCGGTGTTATGCACCTGCGAGAGCTTGTCGGCGGGCAAGGTCGAGGCGAACTGCCAGGCCTTGCGCCCCATCGCATCGTAGCCAAAGCAACTGGTGAGCTTGCCCTGGGTGCGGTAAACCTCCCGGTGCAGGTCATCACGCTCCATGTCGCTGATCACCTGCCCGTCCAGATTCAACTGGTGCAGGTGCCCGCTGCCGTAGTACAGGTGATTGACCTTGCGGCCATCCGGCAGGGTCAACGTGGTCAGGTTGCTCAGCGGATCGTACTCGTAGCCCAGTGTCCCATCGGGCGTGATCTCTTGGGTCAGCCGCCCCAGCAAGTCGTAGGCGTACTCCAGCTTTTCCTCGGTCACGCCAAGCTGCTTGCCGACTCCGCTCGGGTGCCGCTCGATGCTCAGCAACCGGTCACCGTCGTCATAGGTGAACCGCTGCTCAACATCGCGATTGAGCTTGGCGATCAAGCGGCCAATGGTGTCGCGCTCGAACAGCGTATGCCGCTCCGGGCGCTCGGCGTTTTCACCGTAGCCAATCTCATCCAGCCGGACGAGATGGCCA
>NZ_JABWRP020000056.1 GCF_014269035.2 Pseudomonas vlassakiae | reverse complement strand
CTACAACGTTGGTGGCCATCTCGTCCGGCTGGATGAGATTGGCTACGGCGAAAACGCCGAGCGCCCGGAGCGGCATACGCTGTTTGAGCGCGACACCATTGGCCGCTTGATCGCCAAGCTCAATCGCGATGCTGAGCAGCGGTTCACCTATGACGACGGTGACCGGTTGCTGAGCATCGAGCGGCACCCGAGTGGTATCGGCAAGCAGCTTGGCGTGACCGAGGAGAAGCTCGAATACGCCTACGATGTGCTGGGGCGGCTGACAAAAGAAATCACGCCCGACGGCACCCTGGCCTACGAGTACGATCCGCTCAGCAACCTGACTACGCTGACGCTGCCGGATGGCCGCAAGGTCAATCACCTGTACTACGGCAGCGGGCACCTGCACCAGTTGAACCTGGACGGGCAGGTGATCAGCGACATGGAGCGCGATGACCTGCATCGGGAGGTCTACAGGACCCAGGGCAAGCTCACCAGCTGCTTTGGCTACGATGCGATGGGACGCAAGGCCTGGCAGTTTGCCTCGACCTTGCCCGCGGACAAGCTCTCGCAGGTGCACAACACCGGCATCAACACCTCTTTGCTGGTGGAGCATGCCTACAATCCGATTCACCGCCGTTATCAGTACGACCCGGCCGGAGAACTGGTGCGCACCCTCGACAAGCTGCGGGGCGAGATCAAGTACGAGTACGAAGCCAACGGCCAGTTGCGCAGCCGGGATACCGGCTCGCTGGTGGGCAGCGAAGAATTCCGCTACGACCCGGCGGCGAACCGGCTGGACTTCAATGCGCGCCAATTTGACAAGGTCAGGGACAACCGGATCAGGCAGTGGCGGGAC
>NZ_JABWRP020000055.1 GCF_014269035.2 Pseudomonas vlassakiae | reverse complement strand
GCTTGCTCAGCCGCTTCGGCGTTGATGGCCTGATAGATCGGCTTGAGCTCCTTGGCCAGTGCCCGGCGCTTGTCCCAGGCCGCGAAGTCCAGGCTGTTGCGGATCAGGTGCACGATGCAGGTCTGCAGCGTCGTCTCTGGAAACACTGCGCTGAGGGCTTCTGGCATGCCTTTGAGACCATCGGTCACGGCAATCAGCACATCCTCGACGCCACGCGTTTTGAGGTCGTTGAAGACCTTCATCCAGAACTTCGCACCCTCGGTGTTCTCAATCCAGATGCCCAAGATATCGCGGGTCCCGTCGGGTAGAACGCCCAGCGCCAGGTAGATAGCCTTGTTGCGCACCAGGCCTTCTTCGCGGATCTTCACCCGCAGTGCATCAAAGAAAATGACCGGGTACATCGGCTCCAGAGGCCGCTGTTGCCACGCGCCAATTTCGTCCATGACCTCGTCTGTCACAGAGCTGATGAAGTCGGGTGAAACGTCTGTGCCGTACTGCTCGGACAGAAACGCCCGGATCTCCCTGACCGTCATTCCACGGGCGTACATGGCGATGATCTTGTCATCGAAACCGGTGTACCGCCGCTCATGCTTAGGGATCAGAATGGGTGCAAAACTGCCGTCTCGGTCACGGGGGATTTCCAGCCGCAGCGGGCCATCGCCGGTCAAAACCGTCTTGCCACTCTTGCCGTTACGCTGGTTGGTCTCATCCTCTGGGCGCTGCGCGCCCGGCGGATAGCCCAGGTGGTGGCCAAGCTCGGCATGCAGAGCACGCTCGATCAAGGCCTTCTTGAACGCCGCAGAGGCATCCTCGATAGCTTCTGCGGTCATCAGGCCCTCACCGAACTGCTCCAGCAGCTCTTTGGGGATTTTGGGCAGGTCACGCAGGGGT
>NZ_JABWRP020000054.1 GCF_014269035.2 Pseudomonas vlassakiae | reverse complement strand
AGGTCTGATTGGCGCCGATGGTGATGGTCTGGCCATTGCTCAGCGTGACGGTTACCGCCGTTTGTGCAGCGTTGCTCAAGGTAGCGGTGTAAACGATCTGCCCACCTTCGGCCACGCTTGGTGTCGCCGAAAGCGATACCGTCGTTGTGTCCAGGACATCGGTGACAGTGGTACTGACCGGTGCCTGGTTGGCGACCAGATTCTCGTAATTGCCGCCGCTGACATTGGTGATGCTGTTGGTAACTGCCGCGTGGCCTTGGTAGACGTCGTTGGTGACGGCGCCGGTGGCGGTACCGGAGGACTGCCCGACTGGGATGGTGATGGTCTGCCCGTTGGCGAGGTTGACCACGACCGGATTTCCCGTGACAGGAGCACCTACTGTGGCGGTGTAAATGATAGTGCCACCCTCGGCCACGCTGGGCGTTGCCGTCAGCGACACCGTTGTGGTGTCTTGCACATCGGTCACGGCGGTGCTGACCGGTGCCTGGTCGGCAACCAGATTCTCGTAATTGCCACCGCTGACATTGGTGATGCTGTTGGTAACTGCCGCGTGGCCTTGATAGACGTCATTGCTCACGGCCCCCGTGGCCGTCCCTGAACTCTGACCAACCGGAATGGTGATGGTCTGGCCATTGGCCAAGCTAACTACGACCGGGCTGCCGGTGACCGGCGCACCTACTGTGGCGGTGTAAGTGATAGTGCCGCCTTCGGCCACGGAAGGCGTGGCGGTCAGGGTGACAGTGGTGGTGTCTTGCACATCGGTCACGGTGGTGCTGACAGGAGCCTGGTTGGCGACCAGGTTTTCGTAATTGCCGCCGCTGACGTTGGTGATGCTATTGGTGACTGCCGCGTGACCTTGATAAACGTCGTTGGTGACGGCGCCGGTGGCGGTACCGGAGGACTGCCCGACT
>NZ_JABWRP020000053.1 GCF_014269035.2 Pseudomonas vlassakiae | reverse complement strand
CCGGCAGCGTCGCCGTTGCCGCGCCAGCGGATGATCCGTACCTCGATGCCGGTCAGGTCAGCGCACGCATCACCAATGCCTCGGGTGGCAATTTCGAAAACCTGGCGATCAACAGTACCGCGGCAGTTACAACGGTGAGTGACACCGTCGACACCTCGACCGTGACCCTGACGGCCACGCCGTCTGTGACCGAGGGCGGCACCATCGTCTATACCGCCACGGTTAATGCGCCAGTCACCGGAAGCCCGGTCGTAGTCAGCCTAGCCAATGGCCAGAGCATCACCATCCCAGTCGGGCAGTCGTCCGGTACAGCCACGGGTGCCGTCACCAACGACGTTTATCAAGGCCACGCGGCAGTCACCAACAGCATCACCAACGTCAGCGGTGGCAATTACGAAAACCTGGTTGCCGACCCGGCACCGGTTTCTACCACCGTCACCGATGTGCAAGAGACAACGACGGTATCGCTGACGGCGACGCCAAGCGTGGCCGAAGGCGGCACTATCATTTACACCGCCACAGTAGGTGCGCCGGTCACCGGCAGCCCGGTCGTAGTCAGCCTGGCAAACGGGCAGACCATCACCATTCCGGTTGGCCAAAGCTCCGGCACCGCCACCGGCGCCGTGAACAACGACGTCTATCAAGGCCACGCGGCAGTCACCAACAGCATCACCAACGTCAGCGGTGGCAACTACGAAAATCTGATTGCCGACCCGGCACCGGTTTCTACCACCGTCACCGACGTACAAGACACCACCACCGTTTCGCTGACGGCAACGCCCAGCGTGGCCGAGGGTGGCACTATCATTTACACCGCCACAGTTGGTGCTCCGGTCACTGGCAGCCCGGTCATAGTCAGCTTGGCCAACGGCCAGACCATCACCATTCCGGTCGGTCAGAGTTCCGGTACCGCTACGGAGGTCGTCACCG
>NZ_JABWRP020000052.1 GCF_014269035.2 Pseudomonas vlassakiae | reverse complement strand
GCTGATCCCCGATGAAATCGACTTCAGCCTGCCCGGCCTGATGCCGATCGAATGGTCACGCTTCTACGCCAGCGACCTCACCGTCGACAGCGTGCTCGGCCGCGGCTGGGTGCTGCCCTGGGAACAGAGCCTGCGCCGCCAGGGCTCGTTCATCTACCTTACCGACAACCAGGGCCGCGAAGTCCCGTTCGTGACCCTGCAACCGGGCGAGCGCATCTACAACCCGCACGAGCAGGTTTACCTGGTGTGCACCGAGGGCGGCCACTACCTGCTGCAGACCCTCGACAACCTGTTCTTCTACTTCGGTGAAGTGCCTGACACCAATACCGAGGTGCCGCTACAGCGCATCGAAAACGCCCTCGGCCACTACCTGCACTTCACCCGCACCTCCGACGGCACCCTGACCGACATCAGCGCCACTGGCGGCACCCGCGTGCACCTGCACTACGACAACCCGCTGGGCCGCCTGACCGACATCAAGCGCGTGGTCGACAACCAGGCCGTCGAAACGCTCACCCAGTACCGCTACGACGAACACGGCCAGCTGAGCGCGGTGATCAACCGCAACGGCGACACCGTGCGCAGCTTCAGCTACGCCGAAGGCCTGATGGTCACCCACAGCAACGCCCTGGGCCTGGGCTGCCACTACCGCTGGGAAACCCAGGGCGGCAACCCCCGGGTGGTCGAGCACTGGACCAGCGACGGCGAGCACTACCATTTCCGCTACGACCTCGACGCCCGCACCAGCTGGGCCACCGACGTGCTCGGCCGTGAACTGGAGGTGCAGTACAACGCCGACCACCGCGTCATCGCCAGCCGCGACTACGGTGGCGAGCGTTACGCCATCGAGCTGGACGAGCAGGGCAACATGGTCGGCCTCGATCTGCCAGACGGCAATCGCCTGACCTTCCAGTACGACGAGTTCGCCCGCCTGCTCGAAGAAACCGACCCGCTGGGCCGCAAGATCACCTACGAATATCACCACCTGACCACCCTGGTGACCAAGGTCACCTACCCGGACGGCAGCACCTGGACGGCGCGTTACGACGACAAGGGCAACCTTCTCGCCGAAATCGACGCCCTCGGCCAGATGACCGAGTACCTCAACAGCGACGATGGCT
>NZ_JABWRP020000051.1 GCF_014269035.2 Pseudomonas vlassakiae | reverse complement strand
CCGGTTGGTCAGAGTTCAGGGACGGCCACCGGGGCCGTGAACAATGATGTCTACCAAGGCCACGCGGCAGTCAGCAACAGCATCACCAGCGTCAGCGGTGGCAACTACGAGAACCTGGTCGCCAACCAAACACCAGTCAGCACCGCCGTGACCGATGTGCAAGACACCACAACGGTATCACTGACGGCGACACCCAGCGTGGCCGAAGGCGGGACCATTATCTATACGGCGACAGTGGGCGCTCCTGTCACTGGCAGCCCGGTCATAGTCAGCTTGGCCAACGGGCAGACCATCACCATCCCAGTCGGGCAGTCCTCCGGTACAGCTACGGGCGCCGTCACAAACGACGTCTATCAAGGCCACGCGGCAGTCACCAACAGCATCACCAACGTCAGCGGTGGCAATTACGAAAATCTGGTCGCCAATCAGGCACCGGTCAGTACCACTGTCACCGATGTACAAGACACCACCACTGTCACCCTGACCGCCACGCCTTCCGTGGCCGAAGGTGGCACTATCATATACACCGCCACAGTAGGGGCTCCGGTCACCGGAAGCCCAGTCATAGTCAGCCTGGCCAACGGGCAGACCATCACCATTCCGGTTGGCCAAAGCTCCGCCACCGCCACGGGCGCCGTGACCAATGACGTCTACCAAGGCCACGCGGCAGTCACCAACAGCATCACCAGCGTCAGCGGTGGCAACTACGAGAACCTGGTCGCCAACCAGGCTCCTGTCAGCACCACCGTGACCGATGTACAAGACACCACTACTGTCACCCTGACCGCCACGCCTTCCGTGGCCGAGGGTGGCACTATCGTCTATACCGCCGCGGTAAATGCGCCGGTCACCGGTAGCCCGGTCATAGTCAGCCTAGCTAACGGCCAGACCATCACCATCCCAGTCGGGCAGTCCTCCGGTACAGCCACGGAAGCCGTCACCAACGACGTCTATCAAGGCCATACGGCGGTCACCAACAGCATCACCAGCGTCAGCGGCGGAAACTACGAAAACCTGGTCGCCAATCAGGCACCAGTCAGCACTGGCATCACGGATGTCCTGGACACCACGACGGTTTCGCTTTCGGCGACACCAAGCGTGGCCGAAGGTGGGCAGATCGTTTACACCGCTACCCTGAGCAACGCTGCACAAACGGCGGTGACCGTCACGCTGAGCAATGGCCAGACCATCACCATCGGCGCCAATCAGACCT
>NZ_JABWRP020000050.1 GCF_014269035.2 Pseudomonas vlassakiae | reverse complement strand
TGGGCCTGTCCCGTGACAACGGACGCCAAGAAGCGATACTTACATCGCTATCTTGGAGGTTGCCATGTACCCAACCACTCGCCGCAACTACACCGATGAGTTCAAGATTCAGGCCGTTGCGCTCGCCGAAACGCTCGGCAGGACGGAAGCTGCTCGCCAGCTGGAAATGTCTGTGAAAACGTTGGACAACTGGGTCAACGCTTCTCGCAGTGGTCTACCGCTGAGCTCTCCTGACCGTCGAGCAATTACCAAAGAAGACAGCGAGTTAGCGCGATTGCGAGCCGAGAACGCTGAGCTGAAACTGGAGCGTGAAATCCTAAAAAAGGCGGCGGTATTCTTTGCCAAAGAGTCCAGGTGAGATACGCCTTCGTCGCTGAAGAACGGGCTCAGTTCCCGGTGCGTCTGTTGTGCCGGGTAATGGGTGTTTCGGTTTCAGGATTTTACGACTATCAGCACCGCCAGGGGCGCCCGGATCCGGATGCGCAGATCCGCATCGATCTGCACAAGGCTTATGCGGCTAGCCGCAAGACCTACGGTCGACCGCGGCTGGTCGAGGCGCTACGGCAACAGGCCCACGCTGTAGGCCATAAGCGCATTGACCGGCTGATGCATGAAGAACACATACAGGGCCGATCCAAGAGCGGTTTCAGACCGTGCACCACCGACAGTCACCATGCGCTGCCAGTGGCGAGCAATTTATTGGATCGTCAGTTCTCCGTTCAAAACCCCGCCCCAGCCTGGGTCAGCGATATCACTTACATCGCTACGAAAGAGGGCTGGCTTTATCTGGCAGTCGTGCTGAGCATCCAGACGCGCCAGGTGCTGGGTTATAGCCTTGCGGATAGGATGCCTGACGACTTGGTCGAGCGCGCTTTTATGAACGCCTGGAACGCCTGTTTAGGCGTCTGCGGAGTGATTTTCCATTCTGACCAAGGGCGCCAGTACGCGAGCAGTAAATTTCGTTTAGCTTTAGCCAAGAAGGGCTTCGTGCAGAGCATGAGCCGGAGAGGAAACTGTTGGGATAATGCCGTAGCTGAAAGCTTCTTCGCTACATTGAAGAGAGAGGAAGCCTGCACGGTCTACCCCACCAAGAAACACGCTCACCTGGCAATTGCTAGCTATATCCACGGGTTTTACAACAGCAGTCGGCTGCATTCGGCACTGGGCTATCGTTCACCGAACGAATATGCAAAAGGTTTGAGGCAGTTGGCTCATTAGCCAGCTTCTTGGCGTCCGCCGCCATGGGACAGGCCC